>JBBSDP010000039.1:0-42665 GCA_038240605.1 Tepidisphaerales bacterium
CCCAACACGGTTCAGCCGCGCCCTTGGGGGGCGCCGCCAAAGTTGGTGAAACCGGTCACATCCTTCAAGAATGTTTTCTAGCGGAGGAGGTGAGATTCGAACTCACGGGACCCTTGCGGGCCCACCGGTTTTCAAGACCGGCGCATTCGACCACTCTGCCACTCCTCCGGGGAGTACGGTGAATTTAGCGAAAGCGGGGAAACAGGTCAAAAGCCGGGGATTGCAGGCGTTCGGTTGACGAATGAGGTCCGGAAGATAGACGTTGTGATGTCTCCCGGCCGAGCGATCTGTTGCGGAGCGAAAGACTGGCTTTGTCTCCATCGATCATGGGACAATTCCAGCAATGAACGCGGCGCTGCCCGTGCGGATCGATCACGGCGGCGGCGAGAAGTGGGACAGATGTGCGATCCGCCGCTCGTCGAAACAACAAGTGCGTCGCAAATGACTTGAAAGCCCATGATCCGACGAGCGCATTTTTTCTTCAGTTTTGTATTCGCCTGCCTGCCCACGCTCGGGTGTTCCAACGAGATGCAACGGGTCGGCGTCTCCAGGGACAAGAACGGATTTGTCCTGGAGCCGTCGGGCAAGCGGTTCGTCGTCTGGGGTTTCAACTACGATCACGACCAGGCGGGACGGCTGATCGAGGACTACTGGAACGTGGATTGGCCAAAGGTCGAGCTCGACTTCCAGGCGATGAAGATGATGGGAGCGAACGTCGTCCGCATCCACTTGCAGGTGGGAAAGTTTCTCGACGGCCCCGACACGCCGAACAAAAGAGCATTGGATCGGCTGGGCAAGCTCGTCCGGCTGGCCGAATCGGTCGGCCTCTACCTCGACCTCACCGGGCTTGGCTGCTACCAGAAGGAAGACGTGCCCGGCTGGTACGATGCCCTGACGGAGGCGGATCGCTGGGGTGCTCAGGCTCGGTTCTGGCGGGCCGTGGCTGGGCGGTGCAATCAAAGCCCCGCGATTTTCTGCTACGATCTGATGAACGAACCCGTTGTGCCGGGTGGAAAGCGAGCCAACGGCGAGTGGCTGGGGCCTGCATTCGCCGGCAAGCACTTCGTCCAGTTCATCACAGGGGATCAGAACGACCGACCTCGGCCCGAAATTGCCAGCCAGTGGGTCCGGCGGTTAAGCGCCGCCGTTCGCGGCGAGGACAAACAACACCTGATCACGGTCGGCCTGGTGGACTGGAGCCTGGATCGTCCGGGCCTGACCTCCGGGTTCGTACCGGAGAAGGTGGCCGGCGACCTGGATTTCCTGAGCGTGCATCTCTACCCGGAAACTGGGAAGATCGATGAGGCGTTGAAGACCCTGGCGGGATTTGCGGTCGGCAAGCCGGTACTGATTGAGGAAACGTTCCCCCTGAAGTGTTCGATGGACGAATTCGGCCTGTTCGTAGAGCGATCGGACAAGCACGCCGGTGGGTGGATTGGGTTTTATTGGGGAACGCCGCCCGAAGAACTTCGACGTTCAAAGAAGATCTGCGATGTCGTGATGCTCGACTGGCTGGAGTTCTTTAAGGCGCGCGCCAGGGTCTTCAAGGATTGAGCGGACGTCGGCGATAACTGGCGGAGTGTTGCCCTCTCGGTTTCGATCGGTTCCGAGGAGCGGACGAGGACAATTCATGCATCCAGCTCTACTGGTCTACGCGATCATCTCGATGGTGATCGTCGGGTTGCTCGTCTTCCTGATCCTGTTTGAGCCGGGGCTCGAATACCTTGTCGAGGCGCCCGAGGCTTCGCTCGATTCCGATGAATATCTCTGCCTGCTGGGCGCGCTGGCGGATGCCGAGATCCACGATAACAGCTCTATCCAGGTCCTCACCAACGGCGATGTCTTTTACGAGGCGGAGCTGGCCGCCATCCGTGCGGCCAAGCAGACCGTCAACATGGAGCGCTACATCTTTGCCAAAGGGGCGGTAGCACAACGGTACATCGAAGCCCTGGCCGAGCGGGCGCGGGCCGGCGTCAAGGTGAAGCTGGTCATCGATGCCATCGGCAGCTTCACGACATGGGACCGCTATTTCAAACCCCTGCGCGATGCCGGCGGAAAGGTCATGTGGTACCAGCCGCCGTTCCGGCTCGGCTCCGCCAAGCGATTCAACAACCGCACCCATCGGGAACTGATGGTAATCGACGGGCGCATCGGCTTCGTTGGCGGCGCGGGCGTGGCGGACTGGTGGCTCACCGGCGATGCCAGGCACCCGCAATGGCGAGACACGATGTTCCGCATCGAAGGAAAGCTCGTCGCCGGCTTGCAGACCACGTTCGCCGAAAACTGGCTGGAAAGCTCCGGGGAAATCCTCTCCGGCGACGAATATTTCCCCATCTGTTCCGAGCATCCCTGGGCAAAAACGGGCACCGGCGTATCGGGGATCGTCGTCATCAGCTCGCCGTCGGCGGGGCGGGCGACGCGGGCGCGGGTGCTCTTCCAGTTGCTGCTGGCGAGCGCGCGCGAGTCGATCGTCATCACCACGCCCTACTTCCTGCCGGACCAGCGTGCCCGCCGTGAGATGATCTGTGCGATCCGCCAGCGCGGCGTGAAGGTGCGCATCCTGACGCCCGGCGCCCACGCCGATCACCTGATGACCCGCCGGGCCGGCCGGCGGCGCTTCGGCGAACTGCTCCACGCCGGCGCGGAGATCTACGAGTACCAGCCGAGCATGATCCACGCAAAGGTGATGGTGATCGACCGGCTGTGGTGCGTCGTCGGCTCGACCAATTTCGACAACCGATCGTTCGGGCTCAACGACGAGGTCAACGTTGCCGCCCCCGACAGCGGCCTCGCCCAGCGCCTTCACGAGGATTTCGAAACCGACCTCGCGAAGAGCCAGCGCGTGACATACGAAGAGTGGAGTCATCGGCCGTTGCACGAGCGTGTGGTCGAGTGGGCGAGCCGTCTGCTGGAGCGGCAGTCGTAAAACATCGCGCGTGTCATGCGGTGCGACTGGAATGTGCGCCGCGTGGATGCTGAGCTACTGGACGCACGTAGCACGCGCGCCTCGGCCGTGCTTTTCGAACCACACGTGCGAGGCGCCCGTGCCACAAGGAAAGAGCGCACACGCCGCCGGCAATAAGCGCGACATCACATGCATCACGGTGGAGGTCGTGCATTTGCATTGCCCTATATCGATCAGGGATGATCGGCCGGACTTATGGCTGTCGCCGGCAAGCGTGATCCCCGACGCGTGAAATCTCAACGTGCCAAACCCAGCCGGGATCCGGCGGCTGCCGTCGAGATCGCGGGCAGCCCGCTGACGCGCGGCCCCGAGTCGGCTCCGCCCCTTTCCCTCCTGCTTCGCATCGCGGTGGTCTTGCTCCTTTTTCTGACGTACCGCCTTTACCAGGAGATGCCGGCGGATTTTCACGTCTTCAATTATCACCCGGAAGCCGGGGCGATCGCGGCGGTTATCACGGCAGCGGCCCTGTTCTTCGGCCCGCTACGTGCGCGCGTGATGCGGGTGATGGAGCGGATGCGACGGCCGACGCCGCGCATGGCGTGGACCATCGCCGCGGTCTGCGCCGTGGCGTCGGGGCACTACCTCTGCGCCACGGCACGGCGGCAGGGGACGGATTTCATCCTCTATTTCCACGACGAGCACAGCTTCATGCTCCAGTTGCGGGCGCTGGCGACGGGGCGATTGTGGCTGCCGCCGGTCCCGCAGCCGCTGCGCGACTTCGTGGAAAGCTTCAACATGATGGTCTATCCGAAATACGGGTCGATCTATTTCCCCGGGACGGCGTTGCTCTACACGCCGTTCGTGGCGGCGGGCCTGCCGTGGTGGAGCGGGCCGCTGGTCATCACATCGCTGTCGATCGGCCTGTTGTATCGGCTGGTATCGTTGATGATCGATGGAGTGGCGGGGGTGCTGGCCGTCCTGATCGCGCTGGGGTGTGCGCAGCTCCGCGTCGAGTCGCACATGCTGCTGTCGCAGCCGGCGATCATTCTCTTTTACATCCTGTTGATGCTGGCTTACCTCCGCTGGCGGCGCGACCGCTCACTTCGCAGTGCGGCGGTGATCGGATTGCTCGCGGGGTGGGCGGGGACGACCCGGCCGGCCGATGCGCTCTGCCTCGTTCTGCCGCTGGGCATCGCAATGCTCCTCGATCTGCGCGGCAGCACGCCACGGCGCATCGGGCGCACGGTGCTGGCGCTGGCGCTGGCGGCCAGTCCGTTCCTTGCACTTCAGGTGTGGCAGAACGTCGCGATGACGGGCAGCGTGAGCACCTTCCCCAGCGACGATTACGTCAGGCAAACCTATCCGGCCCCGATGATGGGATTCCATCACATCGACTGGGCGCACATCCCCGTGCCTCAGTTGCAGGAGAAGCGCGCGGATAACGTCTTTGTGAACGGGGAGTATGCCCGCCACACGCCGGCCAACATCTGGCCGGAGTGGCGCGACAACCGGCTGCATTTCACGATCCTGGGTGTGACCTCGCACCTGATGTTGCTCTTCCTGCTGCCACTGGGATTCCTCGGGCTGATCGACCGGCCACGATGGATCCTGGCGATCGCGCTGCTTCTGTTTTTCGCCTTTTACTCGACTTACGTTTTCTATTTCGTGCACTACGCCGTCGCGGTGTTGCCGATGATGGTGGTGCTGACGCTGGTGGGGGCGGAGACGTTTACGCGCGGCGTCGCGACGCGATGGCGGAGGTCGGTGGAAGCCATCGTCGCGGTGGCGATCGCGACGCTTTGCATCGCGGCGCTGCCGGAATCCAATCCGCAGGAGCACGATCCGTATCGCACACCGGAGCTGACGCCGATCGAGCAGGCGATGCGAGACCTTCCCAAAGGGGCGCGGGCAGCAGTTCTGTTTCGATTCAGTCCGGGATGTGAGGCGGGGGAGGATCCGGTCTATAACACGGAAGCGGCGTGGCCGGAGGACAATCGCATCTTACGCTGCCATGACCTGGGCGATGCCCGTGCGCCTGAGCTGTTCCACTACCTTGCGGCGCACGGGCAAGGCGATCGAATCGTCTACCGCTACGACCGCCGGCTTCATACGCTCTCGCGTCTCGGCACGGCGGCGGAGCTGTCGCGACACTAAACGACACATCGCGATAGCCCACGAGCGGTCACTCCACCGAGGCTACTGATTCAATAGCGATCGTGATAACCGCGATCACGGTCGCGATCGCGATCGTAATCATAGTGATCGTGTCGGACGTCTTCGCGATAGTAAACCGACCGGGCGCGGCCGCGATCGTGGTCGTGGTCATCGTCGTCGTGCCAGCAGCCGGCGATTCCGACAAACAGTCCAGTCGCAATGGCGCCGCCCAACAACGTTCGGCCGATGCGGGACGGCTTGAAGAAACGCGTGGTGTTCATGGCAGATCCTTTCGTTAAACTCCCCAGCAGGCTCAACATGCAAAGGTCGTGCCCACCGTGAGGAAACTGAGGACACATTTCACCGGACGGAGGCAAACGTGCTTAAGGCTTGTTTCTCGCTCGCCATCATCGTTTTCTCATCATTTGCTCTGACATCCTGTACCCATTCGTCGCATCACGGCCCCACGACGAAAGGAGCCGTCGCCGCAGTCGCACCGGGTTATCATGTGACGGATACCTGGCACGTGGGCGGGGACGGCAGGTGGGATTACGTCACCGTTGATCCCGCCGCGGGCCGACTCTACGTGTCGCGTTCCGACTACCTGCTCGTGCTCAACACGAACGATGGCGCGCCCGTCGGAAAGGTGTTGAACACAAAGGGCATCCACGGCGTCGCGCTCGTCCCGGCGCTGAATCGCGGCTTCACCAGCAATGGCAAGGAGGGGACGCTCACGGTCTTCGACCTCAAGTCCCTTCAGACGCTCGGCAAAGTGAAAGCCGGAGAAGGCCCGGACGCGATCATCTACGACCCGGCGAGCAAGCGCGTTTTCGCCTTCAATGGAAAGAGTCATGACGTCAGCGCCGTCGATGCCGGGGTGGCGGTCGATGCCAACAGCGAGGCGGTCTCGAAGAGCCTCGACCTCGGCGGCAACCCGGAGTTCGCGGTCGCCGACGGCCGCGGCAACGTGTACGTGAACCTCGAAGACAAGAGCGAGGTCGTTCGCATCGATTCCAAACAGTTGAAGGTGACCGGCCGCTGGCCGGTGGCGCCGGGCGAAGAGCCCAGCGGCATGGCGATCGATCCCGCCACGCGACGACTGTTCATCGGGTGCGGCAATCAACTGATGGTGGTGATGGACGCCGACTCGGGGAAGGTCGTCACCACGCTTCCGATCGGCGAAGGCGTCGACGCCAACGGGTTCGATCCGGGACCCGCTCTCGCCTTCAGTTCCAACGGCGATGGCACGTTTACCGTTGTTCACGAGATTGACAAGGATCATTTCGCCGTGGTCTAGAACGTGCCGACGCGCAAGGGCGCCCGGACAATGGCCCTGGACACGGTGTCGCACAAGATCTATCTGGCCACGGCGGAATTCGGCCCGACGCCCGACTCCTCACCCACCCAACCGCGTCCCCGGCCGCCGATCGTGCCGGATACGTTTGTGATCCTCGTCGTCCAGCCGTGATCGATGGGGAGAGGATAGAGAATTGAGGATTGAGGATTGAGAAAGAGGATAGCGGATTGCTGTTGCGTGCCTTCCGCTATACTCGATTCTCAATCTTCAATTCTCTCTTTCGATTACCGGGGCTGCTCGACGCGAACGATTCGCGTCTCGTAGTGGCCCTGCGCGACGCATTCCTGGCGATCGACATTTTCCCAACGGCCGTCGCACACCTGCTGCTGGCGCGTCACCAGGTCGAAGTGACCGGGGACGATGCAGACGCGTTCGCGGACGATCCGCCGGCCGTGGCGCACCTCGCGGACCTCGATCTGGTCCGGACACCAGACGCGCTCGGTCACCGTGGTGTACTGCGGCTCCACCCAGCGGCGGTCGGACACCGTGCGATAGACCGGCTCCACCCACACTTGCGTGGTCCGCTCCTCGCAGACGGGAGGCGCCGCCACGATGATCGGCCGTTCGCCAAAGCGAATGTCGAAGCCCACGCGGCCCACGTCAAAACGAACTGCGCCGTGATCTTCGTGGCGCTCCGAATAGCGGCGGTCATCATCACGATAGTGCCGGTCATCATCGCGGTCGTGGCCGGCCATCGCCGATGTCGGAATCGCGCCCAGCGCCGCCACGGCAAGCATCGCCTTCACGCCGGCGGGCGCCACACACTTCTTCACCAATCCACTGAGAATCGCGTTCATGGCCATCTCCAAGAAAAGCGTTGTATTTATTCCCGTACACCCTTTCTGACACGAGCGGTGCGAGCAAGTTGGTGAGCCGTTCGGCATCGCTATAAACTGGGGAGCGAGTTGGAATCGCGGCAGGTGCGACAGAGAGGCGGGTAACGCAGTTTTGCGGAAGAACGAGGTGAATTTATGGACCATCAATATATCGAGCGGGTCGTGGATCTGACCGACCCATCGCTCAACCGGATCTACAACATGACCGCGCTCGAGGCGACCCGCCGGCTGCTGCATGAGCCGCCCGAAGCGGTGCGGGCCATCGAGGGGTCGTTCGCGCTCGTCGCCCGCGAAGGAAAGCGCGTCCGGCTCGCCCGCTCGCTCGACCGGCCGCTGCGCTACTTCCTCGCTAAGCGCAGCGAGGGGCCGGCGCTCATCGTCGCGGATCGCATTGATGCGATCGCACACTGGCTCCAAACCGAAGGGCTCGGCGGCCAGTTTCATCCCGCCTACACGCGAATGGTGCCGGCGCACTACGTCGTCGAGCTTCACCTCATCGGCTGTCCCGATCCCGATCCAACGTATACCCGCTTCTTCACGCCGGAGCGCAACGCGCTCCCCGCCGACCTGGACGCGATCGGGACGGCGTACGTCGGCGCGCTGTCCGACGAAATCGTCAAGTGGGTGAAACACGTCCCCACCGAGGCGCCAGTGGGCGTCTGCTTCTCCGGCGGGATCGACAGCGGCGCCGTCTTCCTCGTTACCTATCACGTGCTCCGCAAGCTCGGCATGAGTCCGGCTCGCCTCAAGGCCTTCACGCTCAATTGCGGCCAGGGCCCGGACCTGGCCCAGGCGCGGCAGTTTCTACGCGCCCTGGACCTCGAACTATTCCTGGAGGAAATCGCCCAGGACGAATCGGGACTCGATGTCGCCGAGGCGATCCGCATCACGGAAGACTACAAGCCGCTCGATGTGCAGTGCGCCACGATGGGACTGGCCCTCTGCCGCGGCATCCGCGCCCGTTACCCGGATTGGCGGTTACTCCTGGATGGCGACGGCGGCGATGAAAACCTCAAGGACTACCCGATCGAGGAAAACCCCGAGCTCACCGTTCGCAGCGTCGTCAACAACCTGATGCTGTACCAGGAAGGATGGGGCGTCGGTCGCATCAAGCATTCGCTCACGTACAGCGGCGGCTTGAGCCGCTCGTACGCCCGCACTTACGCCCCCGCGCGACAATTCGGATTCGAAGGCTTCAGCCCGTTCACGCGACCGTCGGTGATTGAGGTTGCCGAAGCGATCCCCTTCGTCGCCCTTACCAACTACTCGGTGGAACGTCTCTATGCGCTGAAGGGAGAGATCGTCTCACGGGGCGTGCAGGCCGTCACCGGACTGCGAATGCCCGTCTTTCCCAAGCGGCGCTTTCAGCACGGCGCGATGCCGGCGGAACGGATGAACCAGCGTCTCGGATCGCGCGAAGCCGACTACCGAACGCAGTTTTTGAGTTTGTATTCGTGAGGGATTGCCACATTGGAAAATGGTCACAGAGGACACAGAGAGCGCAGAGATCACAGAGCCTACAAGGCGCTGCACGACGCGAGCATTTACACTGGTCAATAGCTTTTAGTTTCAATTTCTTCTCGGTGATCTCTGCGTCGCTATGTGGTCTCCGTGACCGTTCCCGTCTTCCCAGGCGCAGAAATGACGCATCACGTGAACCCGATCTTTCCGCGGACGAACACCGATCGCGATCGGTGGACCGTTTCGTTGCGACCGCCGCGGAACGAGGGGCTCGATCCCCGGCGTGCGTACGCCTGGCTGCGGGAAGAGGAGCCGGATGAGAGCGGGCACATCGTGCCGATCGCGACGATCTTCCTGACCAATCGCGAATGCCCGTGGAAGTGTGTGATGTGCGACTTGTGGCGAAATACGCTCACCGACACAGTTGCGCCGGGGGATATCGTCGAGCAGATCTATCATGCTCTGGCGCAGCTTCCGCCGGTACAACAGGTAAAGCTTTACAACGCCGGAAGCTTCTTCGATCCCCGCGCTATTCCACCTGACGATCACGCAGTCATCGCCGAACGGATGCGGCAGTACGATCGCGTGATCGTGGAATGTCATCCCGCGCTGCTTGGGAAAGGCACGATCGACTTTCGCGAACATCTCGGCGAGACGCGCCTCGAAGTGGCGATCGGGCTGGAGACGGTCCATCCATCGGCGCTCCAGCAACTGAACAAGCGCATGACGGTCGATCAGTTCCGGCGTGCGGCCGATTTCCTGCGCGTCCATTCGATGGCATTACGCGTCTTCCTGCTGATCTGCCCGCCGTTCATTCCGGTGGCCGAGCAGGAAGAGTGGTTGCGCCGCTCGGTCGACCTGGCGTTCGATTGCGGCGCGACGGCGGTCTCGCTCATCCCCACGCGCGGCGGCAACGGCGCGATGGAGGCGTTGCGTGGCGCAGGGCAATTCATCCCGCCCACCCTCGCAGAGATCGAAGCCGCGGCGGGCTACGGCCTCGGCCTGCGGCGCGGCCGGGTCTTCATCGACCTGTGGGATCTGGGACAGTTCGCCGGGGGCGAGGCCGACTTTGCCGTCCGACTTGATCGCCTGGCAACGATGAATCGCATCCAATAACATGACCCAGTCCTGCGACATCGCGATCGTCGGCTCCGGCTTCTCCGGCTCGCTGCTGGCGATGGTGCTCCGTCGGCTCGGCCGGTCGGTCGTGCTGTTGGAACGCGGGAGTCATCCACGGTTCGCGATCGGCGAATCGTCGACGCCGCTCGCCAACCTGCTGCTCGAGGAGATCGCCCGCCGTTACGACCTGCCGCGCCTCCTGCCGCTGTGCAAGTGGGGGACGTGGCAGCGCGACTATCCGCAGGTCGCGGTGGGACTGAAGCGCGGGTTTAGCTTTTATCGCCACACGTTCGGTGCATCCTTCATGCCGGCGAACGACCGCGTCAATGAGCTACTCGTCGGCGCCAGCCCCCATGATGCGATCGGGGACACCCACTGGTATCGCCCGGATTTCGACCATTTCCTCGTTTGCGAGGCGCAGACGCTCGGCGCGATCTACCACGATCGCGTGGAATTGACCGGCGCCGACTTCAGCCGGCACGGCGTGCGCCTCACGGGCCGGCGCAACGGCGCGCCAATCGAGGTTGACGCGGAGTTCGTCGTCGATGCCACCGGCCCGCGTGGTTTCCTGCACCGCGTCCTGCGCCTTTCCGAGCATTCGTTCCGCGCGTACCCGGCCACCGAGGCGCTCTACGCCCATTTTCGCAACGTACGACGCATGGATGAATCGGATGAGTGGCGTCGGACAAATGAGATCCCGCCTTTCCCGCCGGACGAAGCCGCGGTTCATCATGTATTTGACGGGGGCTGGGTCTGGGTCCTGCGATTCAACAACGGCATCACCTGCGCCGGCGTCGCCTGCACCGCGACCGTTGCCCGCCGGTTTCGCCTGGCCGATGGCGCCGCGGCCTGGGAGCGTCTCCTGGCGGAGTTGCCTTCCGTGGCACCGCTGTTTGCGGATGCACAGCCTGTCACGCACTTCACGCACGCGCCCCGGCTCTCGTTCCGTAGTGGCGCCGCCGCGGGCGACCGTTGGGCGCTGCTCCCCTCGGCGGCAGGCTTCGTCGATCCGCTCCTCTCGACCGGGTTTCCGCTGACGTTGCTGGGGATCATCCGTCTGGCGGAAGTGCTGGAAAAAACCTGGCGCCGCCCGGACGAAATGCACGATCGCCTACACCACTACGCCGACCAGACGCTCGCCGAGGTGGACGCCGCCGCCCGGCTGGTCGCGGCGCTCTATGCGTCGATGTCCGACTTTCCGCTCTTCGCCCGGCTCACGCTCCTCTACTTCGCCGCCGCCAGCTTCAGCGAGGTGGCTCGCCGGCTCGGCCGCACCCGGCCGCCGCTGTCGTTCCTCCTTCACGATCACCCGACGTTCGGCCCCGCGGTTCGCGCCTGCTGCGACGACGTGCTGTCCGGCGGCACATCCGATCCGGCGGTCCGCAACCGGGTGATGCAGAGGGTGACGCAAGCGATCGAGCCGTTCGACATCGCCGGTCTCAGCGCCGAGTCGCGGCGCAACTGGTTCCCCGTGCTGGCGGACGACCTGCGCGGCGCCGCGGGGAAGCTCAGCGCGCGTCCGGCGGAGATCGATCGCCTTCTGGCACGATGTGGCTTCACGCCAATCGCATCGTGAGGATGATAAACAGATGCGACGCCGATCAATTTTGTTTCCTTCCGCACCCCTAGCGGGCCGTCACACTCCTGATGGACCTTTTGGGGGCATTCATCGATTTCCCTACCGCCCGGCGGCCTCCAGCGGCAAGTGATGCACCTTCGCGGGGTTCTCCATGAGAATTTCGCGCATGACTCCGATGGCGGCATCATGGGTCATGCTCGCCGCCGGATCGTCAACCGACTGGGCTAGCGCCGCAGCCACGGCCCAGCGGACGCTGCGGTACTTTGCCGCAAGCATCTCGACGAACCGCGCGTCCGTGAAGCCGCTGGCAATGACGCTGATGGGGCCCCTACTCAGTTGGTCGGACATCATCGCGGCAATCTTGTGCTTCCGGAAAAAATGCCACCACGGCCCGACCGATACATTGCCCACCTGCTTGGCCGCATTTGCGAGATCTGAATAAAGCTGCTCGTGCGCAACAATGTATTCGAAGTGAATATTGGGATAGTTCTTGGATGTGCGTGCGCGAGTCGACAACGCCCATGCCACACGCTTCTTCGAATAATCTTTCGATTGTCTCTCGTTTGGCCCAGTTCATGATTGGCTCATTCGGTAGAAGGTTTGCCGTGCGGTATGCGATGGCTGATGCGCTATCGGGGTTCCCAAATGGACTTTAGTTCGTGGACCTCGAGTGAGTTGATCCTTACTGCGCCACCCCTGGCCTGAATTCCAATCGACAGATCGTCAACCCTGGGAATAAACGGCATCGGCATATAGGTCAGGCCATCGCTGGCGAACACTTCCAGTCCAACGCGATCGCAGAAAATCGTGAGGCGCTGCTTGCCGCCACGCAGCGGGGCGGGAGCACGGTGGCCATTGACGACCAGCTCCTGCTTCTTGACATCGTAAATGATCGTGGCGCCGCGCACGTTGAGGATGATTTGCTCCGCGCTGGCTAGCTCAAACTCGGTGCGGAGCTCCACCAATTCCGCCTTCAAGTTTGAGAGAGGATTGGCAGCGTCGGGCGGCAAGCTCATGGCGTCGATCGCATGTGTTTTTGTGCGCAGAGCGATGAGTTCCTTCACGGGCGTCCGACTCATGCGCGGGCCCTCGGGCGTGCTGACGAGTTTCAATTCCATGGGTATCGACATGGACTGATTGAACGGCATTGCCTTTGTTCCGATCGTCAACCAGCCGATCTGAATGCGACGCCCATCCTGCCGAGGGACATCGCAGAAGGTCTGCGGCGCGTAGAACGACTGACCAAGATGGCCCTTCAGCTTGGGTGTTTCCGGTGTGAAGGTGGAGCCGTCGAAAGAGCCGAGCATGTAGTCGGTATTGGCAGCGGTGAGCACCCACTTCTTGTTTTTCACATCTCCATCGACCGGCAGTTCAAAATAATCGGGGCATTCGTAAAAGCCCTTGACGTGGCTTGTCACGGTCCAGTTCTTCAGATCGGGCGAGGTGAGGAAATGAATCGTGTCTTCATGGATGAGCCGACCATTCTTATCGAGCTTTCCCTCGTCATTGGGGTGATCGACATAGAGAGCCATGACCCATTTTTGAGTTGACTCGTTCCAGTAGACTTTCGGATCGCGGTTGCCGGAGGTGATCATTTTGACGACAGGATTGCCGCTGAATTTGGTGAAGCTGCGCCCGTCTGTGCTGGATGCGATGCATTGCGTGCTGCCGCCTTCGGTATAGATCAGGATGAGCGGAGGCTTGACTGGTGAACCCAGTCCGCTGGTGTTTTTCCAGTCGACGACGGCCGAACCGCTCCAGGCATCGGGCGGCAGCGCATCGGTGAGTTCCTTCCAATGCACGAGGTCGACGCTAACGGCGTGGCCCCAGTGGATGTTGGGGCCGTGCGTCCAGCCGTAGGGATTGTGCTGATAAAAAAGGTGATACTCGCCGTTAAAATAGCAGAGGCCATTCGGATCATTCAGCCACCCACGGCGGGATGAGAAGTGAAATTGTCCGCGAAGCGATTCGTGGTAGAGGTTTTCGGAATTCTTGATGTCGTTGCTCTGCTCGATCGCATTCAGCGACGCGAAGTTGTCGGGCATTGCCTCCACCCGGAGCGTGATGGTTCTGCCTTTTAATACGCTGACATCTCTAAAGGCCCACCAATCCGGTGTGCCATCCGCCAGTTCGATGGGGTTGACCATCACCTCTTTGCCGTCCGCCAGCGTTTTAATCGATCGCAGGGGCGCACCGTTTTTGATCGGAATGTTCAGGTACTGCTTCTCGATGGTGAACTCGCGGGAAGCACCGGAGAACACGGGAGCGATCTTCTGGTCGGACTGGACGATTTGGTCCACCAGGATGTGTCCCCAGCCGCCGGTGACCTGGTCCACGATTTGAATCGTGGCGCTCTGGCCGGCGAACTCGCTCACATCCCAGGACGCCGGCTCAAGCTGCTCAATTCCACTGCCGCCGGGTTGTGTGTTCGGACCCGTCGCCGCACGCACCACTTTCCCATTTACCATGAGGTTCATGCAGGTCGTGTTCGGCCAACCACCACCGCCGATGAGGAAGGTGATGAATTTGCGCTCGATCTTGAAAGGTGGGGAGGTGAGCGTGCCCGTGGGCCCGTCACCGCCGAGGTAGGAGTTCACCAGGCCGTGGCCCTTAAAGCCGGTCACGGGCCACTGTCCCGGAAACGCACCTTGCGCGGGTCCAGGGCCGAAGGCTTCACCAGTGGTTTTCCAATCGCCGTAGGTCGTGCCTTCAAAGTCCGCGAGAGGGATGTCCTCCAGGCTGCGGGCAATGTGTGGGGATACGGGCTTGTGATCTTTATCGTCCTCCAGCCCTTGACATCCGTTGATCGCCAGCACGAATACCAATACCAATGCTCCGCAAATGATGCGCGTTTTCATGAGTCGCTTCCTTCCCTCGTGCTGCGGCACCTTCAGTTGCGCGTTCATCTCTTCGTGCCTGTTGCTCAAACCGCATCGCCACGAGCGCTCCCGATTCTTCGTGCATCTGGCAAAGTCCTGCCGAAGAGAGTGATGACATCAATTATTCAGGGCAATCGACCTGCCGGTTTTCGAAACCGGTAGCGCCAACCCGTTATCTTCTACTGCCGCAATCACTTATGACATCTCAGAAAAACGTCTTGTCGATTTGCTTGGCGCGGTTGCGGTGGATTTGATCGAAGTCTCAAGCGTGCGGACCGCGGCACCGGCGGCAAAACGGAAAGACATCGTTGCAATGCTGCGCGCGACGACTGTCAAATCCAGTGCGCCGCGATATTATATTGCCCCTACCAGAATCACCTGTGTAAACGGATGGCGACCAATGAAGGCGGTCCGGTGGTCGCGAGTTCGGACATTGCCTCATCGCATGTTTCGCATCGCCTTGATCATTTCTCTGGCGGCATCAATGACGGCGTGCCGCCGTGCGCCGACGCCCGCTGCCACCAAACCGGAAGCCAACATGGAATGGTTCCGGGACGTGACGGTGGAGCGTGGCATCCCGGTAATGCCGTTCACCTGGCCTGACGGGACGCTCGCGACCCCGGAGGTGACCGGCGGCGGCGTTGCCCTTTTCGACTTCGACGATGACGGGCGCCTGGACATCCTCCAGGTTTGTCGGCCAAAGCCCGGGCAGTTGAGCGACACGGCCGCATGCCGACTTTTCCACCAGGAATCGGACGGTTCGTTCCGTGAGGTCGCCGGCGCGGGGGGAATGAACCGCGTCGAGTACGGCCAGGGCGTCGCAATCGGGGATTACGACGGGGACGGCTATCCCGACGTCTTCATAACCGGCTTTGGGCACAACCATCTCTTTCACAACAATCACGGCGACGGCACCTTCACGGATGTCACCGACCGTTCCGGTCTGGCGACGAGCGAGGCCTTGTGGAGCAGTTCCGCGACCTGGGTGGACTACGACCGCGACGGTCGCCTCGATCTGTACGTTTGCCATTTCGCAAACTTCGATGCGAAGCAGGTCTGCCTCGGAGCGGATGGCAAGCCGAGCTACTGCGGACCGTCGAGGTTCACGGGCATTCGACATGCCCTCTATCACAACAACGGCGACGGCACGTTCACCGACGTCACTGAAAAGGCCGGTATCAGTTATCACGGCCGCGGGTGGGGGGTCGTGGCCGCGGATTTCACCGGCGACGGATGGGTGGACCTCTTCGTGGCCAACGACGCCGAGCAACAGAACCTCTACGTCAACCAGCATGACGGCACATTTAAGGATGAAGGCATCGAGCGCGGCGTGGCGTTCAGCGGCATGGGACGCGCGGAGGCAGGTATGGGGGTCGCCGTTGGCGACGTATTCAATGATGGACGCTTGTGCCTGTTCATCACCCATTTCCGCGATGAGAAGAACACGCTCTACGTCCCGACGACCGCGGGGCTGTATCGGGATGGATCGGGCGATGCCGGCATGGCGCCGATCGACCTGCCCTACACCGGCTGGGGATGCGGGTTCGCGGACCTGGACAACGATGGCAATCTCGACGTCGCCTTCGTCAACGGAGCCGTCGCCCGCGGCAGGCGATGGCCCAACGCCAATCTCACGCCGTTCTGGAACGACTACGCCGAACCGAATTTAGTTTTTATGGGAAACGGTCGTGGAGCGTTCACCGACGCGACGGCCAACGCGGGCGACGAAGATGTCGGGCCATCCGTCGCCCGTGAAATCGACGCAGACGACGCCCAGGCCGCGGCCGGGAGAGATCAGGCCGGCTTTCTCCGTCACATCAGCGAACGTTCCGTCGCGGTTGTTGTGATAGAGCGTTGCGCGCAGGCCCTGGTACAGCGCCGGCTTGCAGTATTGGCGCTCGCCCAGGTCATTGCAGACAATCGAATAGTCGAATTTAACGTAGTGAAGGACGACCAGATCGAGGTAGCCGTCCCGGTCGAAGTCGAAGAACGAGGCGGAGGTGCTCCAGTTTGACTCTCGCGAAATTCCGGATTTGAGCGAGACGTTGGAGAAGGTGCCGTCGCCGTTGTTGTGGTAAAGCTCATCGACGCCGTAATTGCAGAAATAGACGTCGGGAAACCCATCGTTGTCATAGTCGCCGACGGCGATCCCCTGGCCGAATGCGGCGCAATCCAGCCCGCCCGCTCCCGGCACCATGACGAATGTTCCGTCTGGTTGCTGTCTGAAGAGCCGGCACGGAGAAGGCGCGGTCGGATCGCCGGGAGGCGGATGACAAACCTGGATAATGCTGAACCGCCCGTCGTTCCGACAGTCGATCAGTGCAACGCCGCCGGGATTGAGATCCGGCAGAAATCCTTTGCCGGGCGGCCAGGTTCCATGATCCGTCGGCGTCGATCCGGAGATGGGGAGTTCCTGAAAAAGAGCGATGGGCTTTGGGGGGGCGTTGGGAGTGACGCTGGGAACGGGCGGGCGCTTCGAAGTCGAGCGAGAATCACAACCGCTGACAGCTGCGCCGAGGCAGAGAATCCACCGCCAGGCATCAATCGATCGACAACGGTGCCGCATAAAAGCTTCCAATTGATCTTATCGCCAGCCTTGAATCGAACAACGTCTGTGGCCGGCGAAAAACCCGGCGCATCCCTCCCGGCATCAGTTCGCCGGCAAGTCCGCCCGATTTCCAAAACAGGCTCGATGCAGCAATTCCACCGGATGTACCGCGCGAACGGCCACACCATCGGAGTCCGCCTGCGATTGAATCTGCATGGCGCATCCAACGTTTCCCGTTACGCAAATTGCCGCACCGGTACTGGCGACGTTCCGCACCTTGCGCTGAGCCAGGCTCGCCGACATTTCCGGCTCCGTGAGGTTGTACGTTCCCGCCGCTCCGCAGCACAGATCGCTTTCAGGCAGCGGGACAAGCTTCAAACTGGGAATGGCGGCGAGAAGCTGGCGGGGCGGGGCGGTGACACGCTGGGCATGCGCGAGATGGCAGGCATCGTGATACGTGACCGTTTCATTGACCGGATACTTCAGCAGCCTGCTCACGCCTAGCTCCAGGAGCACCTGGCTGATATCGCGGACCTTCGAGGCAAAGATGCGCGCTCGGTCGGCGTACTCGGGGTCGTCGCGCAGCAGGTGATCGTATTCGTGCAGCATGGCGCCGCAGCCGGAAATGGTCGTCGTGATGAGATCGACGGCCGGCCCGTCTTTCGGCACGAATGCGTCGATGTTCCGGCGGGCGAACTCCATCGCCGGCCTGGGGAACCCGCTGTGCTGGTGGAGCGCGCCGCAGCAAATCTGGGACGAAACAGGCAGCACTTCGGCGCCGGCGGCAGCCAGGAGTTCGGCCGCCTGGCGGTTCACCTTTTCAAACATCACCGAGCCAATGCACCCTGTGAAAAAGCCGATGCGCGGCTTGGCAACGTAGGGTGGGCTCGGCCCACCCCGTTGTGTTTCCGTGGTGGGCCGAGCCCACCCTACGGGCGAAGCGAACTTCTTCGGCCAAAGGGGGCCTTCGGCGGGGAGCATTTGCTCCATCTTGCGGAGCTGCGTAGGAAGCACGCCGAACAGACCGCTCTTGCGCAGGAGGCGATAGATGCCGAGCTTCTGGAGGACGCGCGCGGGGAGCAGGGCGAGCTTGAGCCGGGTGGGATAGACGAAAATGTGGAAGAAGAGCCAGCGCATCAGACGGCCCTGAAGCGGTACCGACTGGCTGGGGGCCAAAAGGGCGCGGGTCTCTTCGATCAGCTCGTGATAGACGACGCCGCTCGGGCAGGCGGTCTCGCAGCCGCGGCAGTCGAGGCACAGATCCAGATGCCGGCGGACGGATTCGGTCGGCTCGATGACGCCATCGGCGAGCCCGCGTATGAGCTGGATCCGGCCGCGCGGCGAATCGGCTTCCTGTCCAGTCTGCACGTACGTCGGACAGGCCGGCAGGCACAGGCCGCAGTGCACGCACGAGAGGGCTCGGTCATACGTGCGCGGGTCGAGCGGCAGGCCGGCGGACTTCCGATCTGCGGTGGGCGTGGTGACGGCGGGGGTGTTCAATGCGTTGGCCAGGGTAGTGGGGTCAGCTTCTCGTCCGGATCGAATGCCCGTTTCAGCCGTTCGATTATTTGGCGTTCGACCACGTTAGTCGAGACGTCCAGGAACGGCCCGATGCTCGAACCGCGGCGGACACGCACGCTGCCGCCGACGCCCTCCGCCGCGGCGCGAACGGGCGCAATCGCATCGATCGCTTCGAGGCTACCGAGCACGATCCCGAACGCCGGATCGGCAATCCAGCTCGTGAGCCGTACACCTTGCACAAATTCGAGTATACGTGCTGGCGGCACACTCGCTCGATACACCGCCGGACCCGCGGCACGCCAGAGGCGGGCACGATCTGCCATGTCTGTTGAGGAGTCGCGCCGCGTCAGCTCGATCGGGCGTGTATCCGGCAGGTGTTCAACCAGATAATCGATCGTCCGCGCGTCCCCGACATACCCGAGCCACAGGGCCTCCGGCTCAAGCAGCGCCCACTGCGGGCGGAAGAACGTGGCCAGCAGCGGGCCGAGGAGCGACGGATCCGGCGCGTGCCGCGCCAATACCGCGCCCGCCGGGAGTTGGTACGTGCGCGTCGTGATCGTGATCAGTGTCCCGAAGACGCCTGATTGGCCGGCCATGAATTTCGTCAGGTCGTAACCGGCGACGTTCTTCACCGTTCGCCCGCCGGCGGTAATCAGCTCGCCCATGCCGTTGGCGAACTGAACGCCCAGGAGCAGATCGCGCCACGCGCCGTATCCGAGGCGGAGCGGGCCGGTGGAGTCGGCGTTCACGAGCGCCGCCAGCGTCGCCGAGGGGTCGCCATCGATCGGCAGCCATTGCCCGATCGCCGCCAGGCGCGACTGCACGTCCGCCAGCGTCAGGTCAACCGAGAACGTCGCGGTCATGTCCCGCTCGTGCAGGTCTACGCCGCCGGGGGGGACGAGTGGGGGGCGCGGTGCGCGAAAAGCGATGTCGGCAGAGGTACTCATCGAGAGGCCGACTCTCTTCCCCCCTCGCCAAGCATCCTCGGACGGAAGAGAGCTGAGGCGTTTTCTCCCTCTCCCAGTACTCTGGAAGAGGGTTGGGGTGAGGGTCTTTCTTTCGGAGACATCATTGGGAAAGGCGGAGGATCAATCAAGACTTTCACCCCGACCCTCTCCCGGCGTACCGGGAGAGGGGGAGGAGGCAGTCGCGACATCAAACTTCTGAAGGATCTGCTGAAGCGTCTGCAGGATCTGCTCCTGCGTGTTCTCCTGCGCGGCGTCACGATCCTTGGCGCGGCCGTCCAGCGCGGCGCCGGAAAGGGCGGGTCCGAAGGTCATCAGCGTGGTCCCGAGGATCTTCCCGACCGGCGTCTTGGCGAAGATGTCGCCGTACCCGACGGAGAGGCAAGTCGAGCAGTAGATCATCGCGTCCCACAGGTCATTCACCTTGGGATTGTGGTTCTTCTCGGCGGCGTAAAAGAGCAATGAGCTGAGCGCGACGGTGGCCGCGTTATTTCGCGCGGGGGACTTGGTCAGCTTCGCCAGCGCATCATCGAGGGAAAAATCTGCGGGGAGGCGAAGGCCGAGGGCGAGCAGGTCATCTTTGAGGGCCATGGTTCACCAATTTTCGGGCACGTACTGGGCGATGTGCAGGTCTTGAGCGACGCCCTTCTCTACTCGCCCTCACCCCGACCCTCTCCTCTTCGAGCCTGAGCCTCAGAGCCGAAGCCAGATTACTGGGAGAGGGAGAAGATGCGCGAGCGCGCGGGTGGTGACGCTATGCCTTCCGTCCCGAAACCGCCGGCTTCACCTGGGCGTGAACGGGGGGCTCGTCGGACGATGCTGGCGCAGTCGCTGCGGGGCTGGCGCCGTTGCCTGTCCCTGTCCCGGCCAGGCCGGGGGAGACGCCGTCGTCGGTCCTGGGGGACAACTGCGTCACCAGGGCCGAGGTGACCTTGCCCAGCAGTTCCTGTCCCTGCGAGGGGAGGGTGCGAAGCAGGCCATCGATCGAGTTGCCGATGCTCGCCGCCTTCATGAACTGCTGGGCCATGCTGGCCATGGTCGCCGGGTCGGCGAAGATCTGCATCTGCGCCTTCTCGAACATCGTGCCCATCGCCTGCGCCGCCTGGACGCGGACGTCGCGGTCGGCGTCGATCCGCAGCTTCTCGAGCTCGAACTTCAGCGCCGCGTCCTCGAACTCCTGCTTATTCGAGAGGCTCTGCCGCTCGACCTCGACGCGGGCCTGCTCGACGTTGACGCGCTCGCGCTCGACGTTCACGTCCACCATCTTGATCGCCCGCTCGCCCTCGGCCCGCTTGACGGCGGACTGCGCGTCGCCCTCCGCCAGCTTCAGCTTCGCCTGGTACTGGAGGTCGGCGGCCTGGCGCTCGGCCTCCGCCTTCTTCACCGCCGTGTAGGCCTGCACGTCGGCGACCGTCTCCTCGCGCATCTTGTTTTCCTGGATGAGCTGCTTGGCGGCGATCAGCTTCTTGCCCGCCTCACGGTCCGCTTCGCTGGTCACCTGCACGGTGATGACCTTCTGCTTTGCGGCTTCACGCTCCGATTCGGCAAGTAACACGCCGGCCTGCGCGGCGGCGCGTTCCTGTTCCTTCTGGGCGACGGCCACTTCCTTGGCCCGGTCCGCGACCTCTACCGCCTGCTTCTTCTGAATCTCGGAGGTCTCCTGCTCGCGGAGCTTGGCGATCAGGGCGACCTTGCGGGCAATGTTGGCCTGTTCCACCGCCAGCGAGCGCTGCACTTCGGTCGTCTCCACGGCCTGGGTCTTCTCGATCTCCCGGCGTGCGACGGCCTCGTCCTGCTCGATCTTGAACGCCGCCACCTCGCGCTCGCGGGCCGCGCGGACGTTGGCAACCTTCATCTTCTGTTCGGCCTCGAACTCCGCCTGGTCGCGCTGGAGGTCGAGGATCTTCTTGCTGGTGAAGACGTTCTTCTCGGCAACGGCTCGCTCGGCCTCGCGCTCGATGATGTTGCGCTCGATGCGGGCCTTCTGCGTGATTTCGGCGATCTTGCGCAGTCCCTGGGCGTCGAACACATTTCGTTCCTGCAATGCGGCGGGGTCGGTCTGGTCGAGCGCGGAGATGGTCACCGATTCCAGCGTGAGCCCGTTGCTCGCCAGGTCGTGCGTCACGATCTCCTGCACGGCGCTGGCGAACTCGTCCCGCTTGGCGTGCAGCTCCACCAGCTCCTTGGTTGCCGCCACCGTGCGCAGCGCGCTAACCAGCTTCTCCTGCACCAGCTCGCTCACTGCATCGGGCTGCACGTTCCGCCCGCCCAGCGAACGCGCGGCCTGCAGGATGTGGTCGGCGTTGGCGTCCACCTTGATGTAGAACTCGGCCGACAGGTCCACGCGCAGGTTGTCGCGCGTGATCAGCGCGTGCGGGCCGCGCCGTTCGACGTTCAAGCGCATCGTCTCCAGCGAGACGGGGATGACGTGGTGCACGACGGGGAGCACGATCGTGCCGCCGTCGCGGATCACGCGCACGCCCCCCATGCCGGTGCGCACGAACGCCATGTTCGCCGATGCCTTGCGGTACAGGTTCTTGATCACCGCCATGACGGAGGCAAAGAACATCACCACGCACCCAATCCCCAGCAGCAGGAACCGGGCGCTGGGAGCGAGCGTGGCTGGCGGCGCGATCCACGGTCCGATCGCGAGAGCAGCACCAACGATGAAGAAAAGGATGATTAGCATGGGAATCCCCGGTTAAATTGTTGTCCGTTGTCAGTCGTCAGTTGTCAGTTGTCCGTTGCCAGCGGTCCGTTGAAGCGACTTCGCCCTATCCCTCGGGCCGCACCTGGAATGAATCTGCTTTCGCGTTGTAAGCGACAAGCTGGACGCGGGTGCCCTTGGCGATGTCCCTCACGTCCGGCGCGACCCGGCAGGGAACCTGGTGGAGCTCGCCGTTCTCATCGCGGACGCTCACCATCCCGAACCGCTCGTTGACGGGAAAGATCGCTTCGCCGACGCACCCAAGCAGCTCATGACGGCGTTTGGCGTTGGTTTCATAGAGCGGGAAGAAGCGCACCATCAGCGAGACCATCAGGCGCGTCGTCAGGAGGCCTCCGACCGCTGCCGCCGGCATGGAGATGAATGCGACGGTCCGGCTCTCGGCCACCTGCGGCCGCGCCAACTGGTTGACGGAAAACCCGATCGCACCCCAGGAGAGCAGGAGCACCATCAGGATCAGGCTGACCGGAACGCGACCGACGCCGAGCCAGCTCAAGACCGCCACATGGGCAGGGACCGAGCCGCTCTGTGCAGAGTCCAGGTCGTGATCGTGCGCATCGACATCGGCGTCGTGATCCGCGCCGCCTTCACCGAGATCGTGATCCGCGCCAAGATCGTGATCCGCCCCCAGGTCATGTTCCGCCCCCAAGTCGTGGTCGGCGCCGAAATCATGGTCGGCGTCGGCATCGCCAAAGGTCACCCCGCTGACGGCGTACACGCCCAAGTAGAGAACGGCCAGGAGAAACGGCACGGTGAAAACCAGGTTCCACCAACCGAGCAGCCATTGCGTATCCATTGCGACCCCCTTGTGAAGGGCCGATGACCCTGAAATGCTTTACTGGAAAGAAGTGTACTGTTTGCCGCTCCCGTCCACCAACTATAACCGTGTGACAAGGCTATACCCGACGGCGCGATGAGCAGTTTATGAATCACTTAAGTGGAAAAATGACGTCCCAAGAGCAGCGACAGCATTTACTCTGCTAAATTCCGCCTTTTTCGGGGGATACGCAGAGTCGGTTGTCATTGCGCTATGGAAGGAGCACAATCAAATGCGACGAGGGATTACATGCGTTGATCGCGCGCGAAGCACCAGATGAAGTCACGCATCATGTACATCGAGCGAAAGGCAGATGGATTGAGTGGCCCTGCGCGCATCGGCCGCGTTTCGTTCTCCCAGACGGGCAGGACGATTTACTATGGCGGTCGGAAATTTCAGTCCTTGCGGGGCACAGGTTTCAAGTCGAATTACTTTGACGTCGAGACGGACGAAGAATACTGGATTTCGGGTTGCAAGAAATGCGGTGGCGACAGGCTCTACGGAGGATCGGTGGAAATCGATGTCGACGTACGAGAGGAATATTGGCTGACGATCCGCTCGGCCGAAGTGCCGGTTGGTCAGACCACGCCACGTCCCCGTGCGAAGTACCGCCGCTGATGCGTGGTTGGACGGGACGGTTGCCACAAAGCACCTGGAGAAACGACCCGTCGCTCGCGAAGCGCCCGAAGCCTTGAGGACCGGAGCTCATCGGGGGCGAAAGGGCCGACGCGTTAAGGCGCCAATCGCCGTGATACCCATCAGCGCGGCCGCGGCCGGCTCGGGGACGGATGGTACGGCGCCCGTCGGGGCAAAGGTGGTGAGGGTAGCCGTGTAATGATCTCGGACGCTGGTCGTGCCGGCGGTGAAGTCAGTCGCGTCGGTGCGGATGATCAGGAGCGCGCTGGTCTGGCCCGGGTGTACGCCGAGGGCGTCGGGGAAGTAAAAGAGGACCTGGCTTCCATCGGCGGTGCGCGTGGCCTTGGTGGGGGTGATCTGGCCCGCGCCGGTTAGCTCATAACTGACGTCCGTCGCGTACCCGCTGAAATTGCTGTCGGTCAGGCGGATGAGGATGTCGCCGGTCGGACCGTTATTCGTGAATTGATCGGAAAATGTGATGGTTCCATCTTTTTCGCGATAAACAGCTGCGGTCAGGCTGCCGGTGTACGTGGGCTCGGTAAAGCCCTGCGTGCTGGTGGTCAGCAGTAACCCCGATTCGGTTGTCGTACCCGGGATGGTTGTGCCAGCGGCCGGAAGCAAGGCTGCGCTTAGCTTCGCAGCCGAACTTCCAAACACTGCGCAGATGAATCCGGCGAGGCAGGCAGACCGCAACATATTCTGCTCCAGTTCAGCGACGTGTCGAACCACAGCACGACCGACATCTAAATCCTATAGCTCATTGCTCTGGCTGTCTACTGAGAAAATGTAAAATGTCATCGGCAGATAGTAATGTCCGGTCTTCGGCAAATAGGAATGTCCGGTTTAAAGAAGGAGGATGGAGAAGGATCGAATCGAGATGAGCCAACGTGATCGTGATGTGCAAGCATGGCCGTCCGTTGGCGTGGTACAGCGATCGTCATGGGATTTTCCGTGCCGAGGATGCCCAGGACAACCCAGTGCTGACGCAGTTTTCGCGGGCCCTGTCGGAGCTGGACGGGGCTCTGCCCGCAAACCCCCGGAGTTTACCGCTTGAGCCGATCCCGGCAGCAGTCAGTCGTGGGATCCATCGAGCAAAAGACCGAGCCGACGAATCGGCTCGGCCTCCTGCCGTACATCGGGCCGCCGGGCGCTCGGGTCGCACTCCTGCGGAGCCCTGTCCTCCCGGCGGCGGTTCATGGGGTAGAGGAAAAGAAGCGTATCGTCCAGCGCCTACCCATCCGTGGCGCCGGACCGGCTGAGGCGCGAAGCGGACATTCTTATCGGCCGGAAATAGCGGACATTTCTATCTGCGCTTGACATCGCCATTTTTGTAACAATTGACGATCTGACGATCGACATCCGGAGGACGTGAGTCGGACGGTATCTCTCGCCTACACGAGGCCGCCCACTTTTCGCAGCACCCATTCAGCGGTGATCAGCCCGGCGAAGGCGATGAGGAAGATCCAGTGCGCCTTGCGCGTCCAGGGGCTGCGCGGATCCGTGAAGAGGCCGATCTGCTCGACGACTGTCTGGTCCTGCTTGACCTGCGGAATCTGGTCGGCGAGCACGTCGTAGTACGCCGCGTCCAGCGCGATGCCGCCGCCCGCGTGCGCCAGCCGCGCCAGGGCGATCGGGTCGGCGTTGATGTTCTGCATCTCCTGGTTCGACGTCGCCGAGACGTCGACGCCGATCGTCTTGCTGGTCAGGGACGCGTCCGAAGCCATCAGCTTTTCGATCTCCGGGCCCTCGAGCGATAGCTCGATCGGGCCGGGCGGAAGGTTCGACAGCGTACCGCGATAGGAGCCGGGCATTTCCGGCGTGTCGAACATCTTCGCCCGCTGGACTTCCTTGCCGCCGCCCGGCGTGTCCTTGTCGGGCGCGGTGCGGGCGACGACCTCAAACGCCTGCCCGCGAAGGGGCGTGAGGTCTTCCTTGAGGACGCGCGCGGTGACGACGATCGGTTCGCCGCCCACGTAGCGCGGTTTGTTGGTGCCGAACTTCACGAGTTTGCCTCCCGCCGGCAGATCGTTGCCAACCGCCCAGCGGACCACCTGTCCCCAGAAGCGCTCGTGCAGGTTCTGGCCGTTGACCTGCCGAAGCCGCCACGTCTGATCGCTCGCCAGGTAGAGCACGCGGCCGGAGCCGTACGTGCCGCTGCATAGCAGCGCGTGCTGCCGCTCTTTCTCCAGGGAGTCGCCATCGGCCGCCTTCTTGGTGGTCGCGTCGGTGACGGCGGATTCGGGGATGGACCAGATGACGTTGGCGGCCTTCACCTGTGTCTGCTCGCTGTGCCAGAACTCCAGCGGGAGGGACGACCACAGTTCGTCATTCCTCGCTTCGTCCAGCCCGAACTGGCTGAGGATCGACCCCATTCCCTCGCGGGCACGCTGCGGGCGCCAGCCGCGCTTGAGATGATCGGCCATGTCCTGCCCGCTCCACGCCGAATTCAGGCTCACCGGAAGCACCTCGGCCAGCGGCGTGCCGGCGTAGCGGGAAGGCATGTTCTGCGCGCCGGCGATCACGATCAGCGCTGCGCCGCGGTCGTTGATCGCAGCCGCGATGTTCTTCTGCGTTTCCGGTGAGAGCGATTCAACCGGGATGTCGCCCAACACGATCATGTCGAACGCCGCCCATTCCTCTTTCGTCTCCGGAAGGCGCTGCGCCTCTTCAGACGGATTGGTCGGCGACGCCTTCACCGGCGGCGGTAGCTTGACGTCCGGCACCTTCGCCGGCTGGAGCAGCACCTTTTGCAACTGCACGCGGTTGTCGCGCGACAGGTAATTGGTCAGGTATCGATATTCCCATCGCGGCTCGTTCTCGATCACCAGGGCATGAAGCTTTTCCTTCTTGACCGAGACGCGAACGCTCTGGCGGTTGTTCTCCAGGACCGCTTCGTCAGGCATGTTCTGGATCCGGACCTCATATTCGTACAGCCCTGGCTCGGGCGGCTTATCCGCGAAGGTCACGACCTTCATCGCCCGCTTGTCCGCCTCGGTGTTCCCCAGCGTCACGCTCTGCGTATCGACGAGCGTGTCGCCTCGGCGGAACTCGACCTTGCACGTCTGCCCGGCCAGGCCGTCCAGCCGCAGCAATGCGGAGGCGCGGAGGGTGTCGTCCTTGAAGATCCAGTCGGGCGCATCGACCGATTCAACCGCGGCGTCACGGACGATCTGCCGCGACCCGACACCCAGCGTGTAGACCCGTGCACCCTGAGCCGCCAGCCGAGCGGCGGGCTCGGTGATGTCGCCACCCTCGTTCTCACGGCCGTCAGAGATGACCAGCACCGAGGCCTGTTCTCCGCTTCCCAATTGCTCGCCGACGAACTTGAGCGCGTCGGCAATGTTGGTGGAGGATCCGTCGGGAGTGAGCGCGGTCTTGATCGAGTTCTTCAGATCCGATTTGTCCTGGGTGGCAACGACCTGCTGCGTGCCGGCGAAGGCCAGTACCTTGGTGTTGCGGGCGGCCATCACCTCGGCCAGCGACTTGATTCCATCGTGTGATTTCTCGCTCAGCGCGGCGAAGGCCAGGTCGGCCCGGCTCAGGTTGGCGACGTCCTTGATCGCCTGCGCCACACGCGGGTCGGTACCCGATTTGTTGATGAACTCCTCGTCGGCCTTGTCGGCGGCGATCGCCAGACGCTTGGAATCGTCCTCCAGCGCGCTTTCGGCCCGTTGCCAGGGGACGTCGTTGGCGGCGTCCTTGGGGTTGGGCTTGCCTTCGGCCTGAAGGAGGCCCGCGGAAACGGCCTGGGCGGTGTCGCGCAGGTCCTTGGCGATCGCGGCGCCATCGCCGGACTGGCCGTGGGGATCCTTCTCGAGTTTCGTTGCAACGTCCTGGAGCTTGTCGTTCCAGTCCTTGACGGACTTCGCGAACTCCTCGACGCGCTTGCCGGCGTCGCTCTCGCCGTAAGGAACGCTCGCGTCATCCTGCATCCGCCGCAGGTCATCACGCAGCGCGACCAGCCGGGCGTTGAGCCGATCCAGCTTGCTCGTGCGCACCTCCGGCGGCAATTTGCCCAGGGCATCCGCCCAGCGGAGGCGCTCGATCTTCGTCGCCTGCGGGTCCTTCTTGATCATCGAAAGACTATGGTCGGCGACGACCCAGAACGTCCCGCCCGATTTGTTCGGGTTCACCCACTGGTGGACCGGCCGAAGCAGCAGGAGCAGGAGCAGGACGATCAACGCGATGCGGATACCGGTCAGCGCGCGGACGATGCGGGTCGGTGCGATCTTCTGTTGAGCGCCGTAGAGGTAGACGATTGCGGCGATCGCGGCGATGCCAAGCAGGACAAGCAGGTACCAGTGCGAGAACGCCGGGTCGAACGTCAGCCAGCGGATGATTGGCTTCTGCGTCTCCTGCGCGAGTATGTGCGAGAGTGAGGGCATGTTTGGTGATCTCGATAGGGTGAGCTCGGCCCACCGCCGCGGACATATTGAATCGAAGACGTGGGCCGCACTGCCGCGCCGGCCAGCCCACCGCCACTACACTGGCTGCGGATGCGCTACGCCCGCGCCGGCCACGTCTACCCGGTTCTGGAGACCGACCATCCGGTAGGTCATGTAGGTTTCCACAAGCAGGTTCGCCAGCACGAACAGCGCGAGCCACTTCCAGATGTCGCTGCCGGTGTTTTGCTGGCGGATGACCGCGGGGATTTCGTCGGCGTCGATCTTGGAACGCTTGTCGAGGTAGCCGGCGGAGACGAGCCGATCCAGGTCCTTGGCCGAAAGCGTGTTTCGATCCTGTTCCTTGCTGTTGATGCCCACGCCGTAAAAGATCGGCTGCGGCTGCACTTCCGTCGGCTTAAAACGAAGCTGGTACAGGCCGGGGAGGAACGCGTTGTTGTAGCGGAACTCGTAGCGGTTGTTCGTCAGGACCGCCCGCTTGTTGCCGTCCACGGTGCCGTCGGGCAGTGTGACGTCGACCGCCTGCACCGCCGGTTTTCCCGGTCCGCTCCAAACGATGGCGGCTCCCGCCTCGAGGATCTTATTCTCCATCCCGCGCGTCTGGCCGCTCGCTAAATGGTTGACCGTTTCGTTCACGAGCGGGACGAAGTTCCGCATGAACGGCCAGTTGTTCCACTGTGCATCGGCCGACGTCGCCCAGATCGCGACCAGCCCGCCGTTCTTCATCGGGCGCTCGATGATCAGCGGGTCACCGCCGGTGTTGGCCAGCACGATGCGAGCGTCGGGATCGCTGGGCTGGATCGACCACCATTGGCTGGTAACGGCGCCGGAGAGGGCGTTGCGCTCGGCGGCGGTCAGCATCGCCACCATCGGGTTGCTCGCGTCCTTGATCTCCATGGACGGCGGCACTTTTTCGTTCTTGGGTGCGTTGTCGTTGAGCGATGCGGTGAACAGCCCGGAATCGCGCAGTTGCTTGGAGATGAAGTTGGGCGCGGTGCGCGCACCCAGGATGAACCACACGCCGTGGCCCGAGCGGGCATAGTCGGCCAGCTTATCCTGTAACGCGCGAGGGAGCTGCCCGCAGTCGTTGACGACGGTGACGAAGTAGTCTTCGAGCTTGATGGACTGGGCATCGGAGAGGCTTACCACATCCGGCTGGATCAGCGCGGTGTCTTCGCGCGACATCTCGACTGGCTGCATCGCCGCCACCAGGAAGTCGCTGGACTTGAAGTTCCCGTGGGAAACCGGACCGCTGGCGACCTTGCCGCCCTTCACGTTGCCGGCGCTGGTGACCTGCCCATCGATGATCAGCACCGGGATCTTCTGCCAGACGTTGGCGGCGGCGACGGCGCTGTTGTCGGCCTGGAGCGCGTCGATCACGTCCGTCTCGACCCGCACCCAATTGGAGCCAGCCGTCGTGAAGACATAATCGAAGCGAACCGTGGCCGACTGCCCACCGGCCAGGTTCGTTATCTGTTGCGGCGGGTCGATCGTCTTGCCGTTGACGACCAGCCGGAGCGTGAGCGGGCCGGATTCCTTAGGGCCGCTGTTTGCAACAGTGGCACGGATCTGCGCCGGCCGGTTGACGCCGATCAGCGTCGGCTCGATCGCGATCCCGCCGACGGAGATGTTCGACGACTTCGTGTCCGCCGTCAGGGGCAGCTCGTGGACCGAGAGCGTTCGTTCCGCCCCGGTGGCCGACGAACCAACCGCCAGCCGCCACGCCGCATCGTCCTCGGCCTGCCATCCGCTGCTCTGCTCGTCGGAGACGACGATGATCGTCTTGCGCAGGTTGTGGCCATGGCGCTCGAGGAGCTCGCGCGCGGTGCGGACGGCGTCGGGGATCGAGGCATCGGAGAGGCCCGGCTTCATCTGGTGCAGTGCGTCGCGCACCTCATTGGCGGCGCGGGCGGGCAGGGGGTGGCTCAGGATGCGCGGCGTGTGTTCGGCGAGGACAACCGCGACCGTATCGCCCCCTTCCAGCAGCGCATCCTTGCCGTTGGCTCCCTGAGTGAGACGATCGACGACGCCCACGCCCTGGTCGAAGAGCGTCTTCTCGCCGTTATGGCGGCCCATCGACAGGGAATGGTCGAGGACGACCGCGACGTCGGTTGAGAGCTTGCTGCCCAGCGGGTTGTACTTTCCGTGGATCCACAGCGGACGGGCCAGCAGGATCGCCAGCACGGCCAGCGCGAGCATGCGAAGGACCATCAGGATCCAGTGGTCCACGCGCTTGCGCCGCTTCATCTGTAGCGGCGATTCCAGCAGGAACTGCATGGCGCCCCACTGCAGCGGAGTGGTCCGCTGGCGGTGCAGCAGGTGGATGATCACCGGGATGGAGACCACCGCCGCTGTGGCAATCAACCAGCCTAATGAGCCCATTAAAAACATGGGAAACCCTTTGATTCGTTGTCAGTTGCCAGTTGTCCGTTGTCAGTTGCAATGCCGATTGCCCTCTTCACATCGGACAACTGACCACTGACAACTGACAATCTCCTACTTCCGTCCCATCCGCTGCGCCAGGAAGACCGTGAGCGCGTCGTCGAACGGACGGCTGGTGTTGAGCAGCACGTGACTGACATTCAGCTTGCTGACCGCCTCGCGGATCGTCCGCAGGTGCGTCGCCACGTTCTCCAGGTAGCGCGTCCGCATCAGGGCGGGGTCGAGCTTGAGGCGGTCGCCGGACCGCTCGAGGTTCTCGAAGAGGCTCCACTTGCGGAACGGGAACTCCAGCTCGTCGTTGGCCATGATCTGCATGAGCAGCACTTCGTGCCGCTTGTGGCGCAGGTGGTGCAGCGCTTCGATCAAAGCGTCGGACCGGTCGAACAGGTCGCTGAGGATCACGACCATGCCGCGCCGCCCGATGCGCTCGGCCACATCGTGCAGCAGGGGGGCGATGCCCGATTCGTTTTCCGGCTTGGTCGCGTCCAGCGCCCGCAGGATGCGGATCAGGTGCGACGGCGCCGATCGCGGCGGGATGAACTGCCTCACTTTCGTGTCGAACGTCACCAGCCCGGCCGAGTCCTGCTGGTGCAGGACCAGGTAGCTGAGGCACGCCGCGATGAACTGCGCGTAACGGAACTTGCTCATCGCGTCGGAAGGGCCCTGGTAGGCCATCGAGCCGCTCGCGTCGAGCACGATGTGGCAGCGGAGGTTCGTGGAGACCTCGTACTGCTTGATGTAATAGCGCTCGCTCTTGGCGTAGACGCGCCAGTCGATGCGTTTCACGTCATCGCCCGGCACGTATTGGCGGTGCTGCGCGAAGTCGAGGGCGAAGCCCACGTGCGGGGAGCGGTGCATCCCCTGGACGTACCCGTCCATAAGCTGCTTGGCCACAAGCTCCATCTTGCTGATTTTCTGCAAGACGTGCGGTTCCAGCAGCGATGTGCCGGGCGCCCGGGTGTTGACGACGTTGGGGGGCGTGTTGGTGGTTACCATGATATGAGAAGAGTTTAGAGTTTAGAGTTTGGAGCTTAGTGCAGACCTCAAAGCGGTCGCTTCCCTAAACTCTGAACTCCAAACTCCGTACCCTAGGCCGCCTCGGCTTGCGTGCGCGGCACTTCCTTGATCAGGCGATCGATGATCTTGTCGCTGCTCATGCCCGCGGCCTCGGCGCTAAACGTGGTGAGGATGCGGTGGCGGAGCACCGGGTGGGCGACCTTCGCGATGTCCTCGGTCGTCACGTGAACGCGGCCGTGCAGGATCGCACGGGCCTTGCCCGCCATGATCAGGTAGATGCTGGCGCGAGGGCCGGCGCCCCACTGAACCAGGTCGTTGATGTATGGCGGCACGCCCGGCTCGCCCGGACGCGTGGCGCGGACCAGGTCGCGGGCGTAGTTGTAGACGTGCTCGGCGACCGGCACCCGGCGCACGACCTGCTGCAACTCCATGATCTTCTCGCCGTCCAAGACGCGCGTGAGGTCGGCGCGGTAGGTGCTCGTCGCCTGCTTCATGATCTGTACTTCGTCGGCGGGCGTCGGGTACTTCACGAGCGTCATGAACATGAAGCGGTCGAGCTGGGCCTCGGGGAGCGGGTACGTACCTTCCTGTTCGATCGGGTTCTGGGTCGCGAGCACGAAGAACGGCTCGGGCAGATCAAAGGTCGTCTCGCCGGAGGTCACGCGATGTTCCTGCATGGCCTCGAGGAGCGCGGCCTGCGTCTTTGGCGGCGTACGGTTGATTTCGTCGGCCAGCACCATGTTCGCGAAGAGTGGGCCGCGCACGAAACGGAAGGCGCGCTTGCCGGTCGTGTGATCTTCCTCGAGCACGGCGGTGCCGGTGATGTCGGAGGGCATCAAGTCAGGCGTGAACTGCACGCGCTTGAACGAGAGGTGCAGCACGTCGCTGATCGTCTTGACGAGCAGGGTCTTGGCCAGACCCGGGACGCCGACCAGCAGCACGTGGCCCTGGCAGAACATGGCCGTCAGCACCTGCTCGACGACTTCCTGCTGGCCCACGATGACCTTGCCGAGCTCGGCGGCCATGATCTTGTAGGCCTTGGACAATTGCCCGACTGCTTCCAGGTCTGCCGTTGGGGCCGCACCTGAAGGTTGATTGGACATGACGCAACTCCGAAAAGGGAGGATGGATGAAACGGTCTGGCCGGCCAACGCCCGCGCGCGTGCTCGGTCCGCTCGTTAGAACCGCGAAAGCCCGCCCGAAACGCCCGCGACGTTCCAGGGGCCGACCGTTACTACCCCGCCCCCTAGGGTGTGTTGAATTTGCACAATGTGCGCGGACTGCGACGCGCTGCGCGCGCTTTTTAATTCGCGCTGACGATCACGACCCCGCTCATGCGCGGATGATACGTACAGCCGTACGGGAAGCGCCCGGCCTTGCCGAACGTGTGTTCGAAGCTCATGCCGGCCCGAAGATTTCCCGAGCGGAAGGAGTTGTCACGGGCGTTCACCGTGTGATCGCGGTCGTCGTTGTTGGTCCAGACGACTGTGTCCCCCGTGTGGACGGTGAGTTCCGCCGGCTTGTACTGGAGGCCCTCGATCGAAATCTCCTGACGAGCGTAGCCGCCACGCTCCGCCGCCGCCCAGGTGACGGTCGCCCCACATCCGATCAACAACGCGATCATTCGATGGCGATTCATTCGCGTGCCCCGGTCTGATGAACTTCCTCGTCTTGGATGTAAGGTGGGCTCGGCCCACCGCCAGAGTCGAGCGGTGGGCTAGCCCACCCTACTTAATCTCGTAATGCATAAGATTCTACGATAAAAGCTCGGACGGCGCACGCATGCACGGGGCACCCGCTTCGCACCCGCTCAGGAGCACTATGGCCGAAAAGATCATCCGCGATCCCGTCCACGACGTGATTGCCTTCCGCACCGATCGGCCGGCGGAGGCGCTGCTCTTCCGACTGATCAACGCCGCGGAATTCCAGCGGCTTCGTCGGGTGCGGCAGCTCGGCATGGCCGCCCTGGCCTATCCGGGCGCCGACCACTCCCGCTACAGCCACAGCCTAGGCGTGATGGAAACGGCGCGAAAGATGCTCGACCAGCTCGCCCGCGCCCACGCGATCGATGAGGGAGATCGGGTCGTCTGTCTCGTCGCCTCGCTTCTCCATGACCTGGGCCACGGACCGTTCAGCCACGTCTTCGAACGCGTGGCCGGGGTCAATCATGAAGCCTACACGCGGCAGATCATCAGCGACCCGGAAAGCGAAGTGCACCGCCTGCTGTCCGAGCACGATGCCGCGCTCCCGGCCCGGGTTGCCCAACTCGTCGAAGGTCGTGCCGAGCCCACGTTCATCGACGACATCCTCTCCAGCCAGCTCGATGCCGACCGGCTCGATTACCTGCTCCGCGACAACCTGATGTCCGGGAGCGGCTACGGCGATTATGACCTCGCGTGGCTGCTGCACGCGCTGACGATCAGCGGCGGGGCGTCACAACGGCTCGCGGTGGCGTGGAAGGGGGTCAGCGCGGTCGAAGCGTACCTCCAGTCACGCTACCACATGTACCGCAACGTCTACTTTCACAAGGTCGTGCGCAGCGCCGAAGGGATGGTCAAGCTGGCGCTTCAGCGCGCACAGCGCCTGGCGGTGCAGGATCGCCTCCCGTGGCCGCCGCGCGAACATGTCGTTGCCAAGGCGCTCCTCGGCCAGCGGCTCGACGCCGTCGAGTTCACCGACCTCGACGACATCTCGATGCTTCACTGCTTCAAGCTCTGGACGGCGTGCGACGACGTGCCGCTCGCGGCACTGTCGCGCGGGCTGCTCTTCCGAACGCTGTTCAAGGTGATCGACCTGAGCCACCTCGACGCCGCGGCGGCTCAGCAGGCGATGACGGCAGCTCAGGATGCGGTGGCAGCTGCGGGGGGCGATCCGGCCTACGACCTCTTCTACGACGAGCCCGCCGACACGCCCTACGAGCGCAATGAGCCGCAGCGGACTGGTGGCGCGGGCGAGATACGGGTGAGCGATGCGTCGGGACGGCTCACTACCTTCGCGGCCATCTCCCCGCTCTCGCAGGCACTGGACCGCCAGCTCATGTTCCGACGGCTCCACGTCTCCGCGCCATTCAAGCAGGTCGCGCGCGACGGAGCGCTCAGGGAAACTTGATCTCGCGGTGGCGGAGCCGGTTCTCCTCGAGATGGCTCAGCAGCAGCGAGATGTAGCTCGACTTGACGATCGGCCGTTCGGCCAGCCCCAGCGTCTCCCGCACCTTCAGCACTGCCTGCTCGGCGGGCCCCTCGACCTCGACGTACTTTCCGAGATACGGTACCTCGTCCAGCTCGACCTTGCAGCCCCCCAGCTCCCACGTCTCGCGCAGCTTCTCAAATGACATCAGCTTCTTGTACCCCAGCGACTCGAGCAGGCGTTCGGCATCGCCCGCGTTGCTCACTTCCAGCTCGGCCTCTTCCCGGCTCTTGAGCGGCCCAGGCTGGCGCGGTCCCTTGTAAGTGATGACGAACCGGTCGGTCCCAGTGGCCAGGTCGTGATTGGTCCGCAACCGCAGTCCCTTGTCCGCCGCCAGCAGCGTCCGGTCTTCGGCATCGAAGAACGTGTTGGTTTCAAGCACCTTCCCCACCTCGCGCGCTCCGCGCTCGCGCAACACGTAGCGAACCCGCTCGTGATCCGGCACCGACATCTTCGCTTCAATTTCCACGGCCATGATTCCTCTTATGCCTTTTGAGAGCGCCGAGCGACTTGCCCGCATTGAGCCAAGTCGAAAGGTCGCCGGACGGAGGGGTTACCACCTCCACCCGCGCGCACATCACGCCACGACCAGGTTCACCAATTTCTGCGGAACGTACAACTTCTTGCGGATCTGTTTCCCGTCGATCCAGGGTTGCACCTTCTCGGCTTTGAGCGCGACCTCGAGGATCTGTTCTTCGCTGGCATCGACCGCCACCGCGATCTTGTCGCGCACCTTGCCGTTCACCTGCACTGGCAGCTCCATCGTGGATTCCACCAGCTTCGCCGGATCGTACTCGGGCCACGGCCGGCGCGTCAGGCTCTTGTGATGGCCGAGCCGTTCCCACAGCTCCTCACTCAGGTGCGGGGCGAACGGCGCGAGCATCAGGATAAAATTTTCCGCCAGCGCCCGCGGAACGGCCTGCAAACCGCCCATCTCGTTGTTCAACTTGATCAGCTCCGCGATGGCCGTGTTGAAGCGCAACGACTGGATGTCCTCGCCGACCTTCTTGATCGTCCGGTGCATCTGCCGGTCGAGCGCCTCGGGGATCGGCACATCGTGTACGCGCAGCGCGTGCGTCGTTCCCGTCGTCGGCGCCGTTGAATGATTCGGTCCTTGAGCCGCCGGTGCCGCGCCCGCTTCCGTGCCATCCCCCTCGTCGCCGACGAGACGTCGCCAGACCGAGTTGAGGAAGCGGTACATGCCGACGATGTCCCGCGTGTTCCAGGGCTTCTGCGCCTCCAGTGGGCCCATGTACATCTCGTAAAGGCGGAACGTATCCGCCCCGTAGTGTTCCACGATCGGGTCGGGGTTGACGACGTTGCCCCGGCTCTTGCTCATCTTGAAGTTGCGCCCGTCAACGCGAACCCGCGGGTTGCTCTTGAGCCGATACCCTTCGCCGGCCTTTTCCACGTCCTGCTCGGTGAGGCGACGTCCGATCAGCTTCGCACCGTTGCGCTTGTCCAACGCGACGAGCCGCGTGCCATCGGTGCTTGCCTCTTCGTCCATGTCGCGCACATCGTAAAGGCTGACCAACTCGCCCGCGGCATTTTCGAAAACGTGAAATTCCGTCTCCCCCAGGATCAATCCCTGGTTGACGAGCCGTGCGAACGGCTCCGGCGTGCTAACGTGGCCAAGGTCAAACAGCACCTTGTGCCAGAACCGCGCGTAGAGCAGGTGCAGCACCGCGTGCTCCACCCCGCCCACGTACAGGTCCACCGGCATCCAGTACTTTTCCTTCGCGGGATCCACCAGCATGTTCGCGTTTTTCGGATCGATGTAGCGCAGGTAGTACCAGCAAGAGCCGGCCCACTGCGGCATCGTATTCGTCTCGCGCGCGAACGCGGCGCCGTCACGCTCCACCAGCGTCCACTCCTTGACCTTGGACAACGGCGGCTCGGGCGTGCCGGTCGGCTTGAAATCCGCCACCTCCGGCAGCGTCAGCGGCAGATCCGCATCCGACAAGGCCGTCGGCCGCGACGACGCATCGAGCAGGATCGGGAACGGCTCACCCCAGTAACGCTGTCGGCTGAAGAGCCAGTCGCGCAGCTTGTACGTGACCGAGCGGTGCCCCAGCTCGCGCTCCTCGAGGATCTCGATCATCCGCGCCTTCGCCTCGGCCGTCGTGACCCCGTTGATCAAATCGGAGTTCACGGCGACGCCCTCGCCGGTGAAGGCGGCATTCTCGGGCGGGGTCATGCCGTTGAGGGGAATCACCACCTGGCGAATCGGCAGCTTGAATTTCGTCGCGAACTCATAGTCGCGCTCATCGTGCGCCGGGACGGCCATCACCGCGCCGGTCCCGTAACCCATCAGCACGTAATCCGCGATGTAGATCGGCATTCGCTCGCCGGTCAGCGGGTGCAATGCATAGGCGCCGGTGAAGACGCCGGTCTTTTCCTTCACTTCCACCTGTCGATCGCGCTCGCTGCGGCCGGCCACCTGGGTGCGGTAGGCCTCGATCGTTTCACGGTGCGCATCGGGCGTGATGCGGTCCACCAGCGCGTGCTCGGGCGCCAGCACCATGTACGTGACGCCGTAGAGCGTGTCGGGACGCGTGGTGAAGACGGTGATCGAGAGGTCCTCTTCGTCGTCGTCCTCAGCGCCCGTGGTCACTTCGCCGCGGGCAGCGTCGGTGGCAATGACGTTCGCATCCGGCGGCGCGATCGCGAAATCGATCTCCGCCCCCACGCTCTTCCCGATCCAGTTGCGCTGCATTTCCTTGAGCGATTCGGGCCAGTTGACCACGTCCAGGTCCGCAATCAGTCGATCGGCGTACGAGGTGATGCGCAGCATCCATTGCCGCATCGGCCGCAGCTCGACGGGAAACCCGCCGCGCTCGCTCTTGCCGTCGATCACTTCTTCGTTGGCCAGCACCGTCCCCAGCGCCGGGCACCAATTCACCGGCACTTCATCGGTATAGGCCAGTCGCTGGCCGTCGATCACGTCGCGCTGTTCTTCAGGAGTCAGCTCGCGCCAGAGTCGTTCCACGCGCATCCCGCCGCTCAGCTCCTGCATCCCCTCGTGAACCGGGTTGAGGCGGACGGACCCGTCCGGTCCGACCACCAGGTTCTCGTTGAACAGCTCGCGCTCCAGCCGTTCGATCGGCATCGCCTTCTGCTCGATCGGATCGAAATAGCTGTTGAAGAGCCGCAGGAAGATCCACTGTGTCCAGCGGTAGTAAGCCGGATCGGTCGTGTTGACCTCGCGCTCCCAGTCGTAGCTCAGGCCCAGCGACTGGATCTGCCGGCGGAAGTTCTCGATGTTCCGTTCCGTCGTCTCGCGCGGATGCGTGTTGTGCTGGATCGCGTACTGCTCGGCGGGCAACCCAAACGCATCCCACCCCATCGGGTGCAATACGTTGTACCCGCGCATGCGCAGGAAGCGCGACACGATATCGGTAGCCGTGTACCCCTCCGGATGCCCCACGTGCAGGCCCGACCCGCTGGGGTAGGGGAACATGTCCAGGACGTAAGCCTTCGGCATCGCCCCGGCTTCCTCCGGATCCAGCGCGCGGAACGTGTGATTCTCCAGCCAGTGCCGCTGCCACTTCTTCTCAATCGCCGTAAACGGATAGGCCATGGGGAAGATGATAGCGGGAGAGGATGTTTGTTGTCAGTTGTTCGAGGATGTCCGTTGTCAGTTGTCCGTTGTCAGTTGTCGGGGGGAAACGCCCGTGCGGGTAGGAAAGGGTCCCCGCGTCACCCCTTCCACTCGCAGCAACAACTGACAACTGACCACTGACAACGGACATTCCCCAACGGACAACTGACATTCCCCCGCCCGATAACGAATTCCGACGCCCGATCCAAAATTTTCTCTAAATTGCCGCTCAAGTGTTCCGATAAACAGGATGTCGGGGATTGGGGCAGATTTTGCGGGAGTTGTGGCTATGACATTACTGCTCAGCGATCACATGGCGGCGTACGAGGAATCGTCATTGGAACGACGCCGGGGTCTGCGCATCCGCCAGAACCGCCCGGTGAAGGTCTACGAGCCGACCGGCGCGCGCTACTTCGGCGGGCAAACGGAAGACGTGAGCACCACCGGCTTGCGCATCGAGCTGCCCGCCTGGGCGACGGTGCGGCCCGGCGAGGCGCTCAACGTTCACGTCGGGCTCAGCGCCAGCGGCCAGTCGCTCGCCAACCGGCGGCAGATGATGCCCGCGCGCGTCGTCTGGGTGAACCGCAACGCCGGCCGCAATGGTCGGATGGAGGCCGGCGTGGAATTCCTCGCCAGCATCGCCGGCCAGCTCGACGCCGCCTGACACGAACACCAGATCATTGCCCGCTCGAGTGAATCGTCTCACGACGGTCGCCGGTGGGCACAAGCAACCGGCCCGCTTTCGCGCAATATGTGCGCGATGGCGGGTCGTCTTGTTTCGTGGATGTCAGTTGTCCGTTGGGGGAATGTCCGTTGTCAGTGGTCCGTTGTCCATTGGGGAATGTCCGTTGTCAGGGGTCAGTTGTCCGTTGTTAATGCGACCGACCCCGTTACGCATGGACGCGGGTACACGCGAGCCAGCGGCGGCCGCGTCCGCTTTCCGACAACTGACAACGGACAACGGACAACGGACAACTGACAACGGACAACGGACCACTGACAATCTTTGGACAACTGACTCCCCTGCAACTGACAACGGACAACTGACAACTGACACGGAGGTGGTCAACAACTCATTCCTGTCGGCGTTGTATGGCTGGTGGGCTTGACCGGGACACCGGCTGAGCCGGCATGGATGCTTCGGGATGGAAAACGCCGTTAAGCAATTCGCGAGGAAGGTCCTGCTCGTCCATCTGGCCTTGCTGGTCGCCCTGCTCGCGCTGATGGTCCTGGCATCGCGCGAGGTCTATCACACCGCCCGCGCCCACACCCTTCAGCAGGCGGAACAGCGCCAAGCGCTGCTTGCCGAACAGACCGCCCGCGGGATCCAGAGCCTCTACGAATCGGTGCTCAGCGACCTGGAGCTGATGCACCCGGTCGATCCCGACGACCCCAACAGCTCTTACGCCACGCCCCCGGTTTTGCCCGACAGCAGGCCCGCTGCCCCGGTCCCGCCGCGGCAGGTCTTTCCGACCGCGGTCCTCTCACAACAGCTTGAGGGCCGTCTCTCGCATTTGTTCGTGGTCGATCGCCAGACGCTGCGCACTCGATGGGTCGGAATCGGCGCAACCGAATCGGCGCCGTCGATCAAGCAGATCGTCGGCCGCACTGGAAACTGGATCAAGAACCTCCAGGACCCGGCCATCAGCGATTTTCAGCTCTTCGGCGAGCGCGGCGTTCACCTGATCGGCATCCCCCTCAACGGCCCGCGCAAGCTCAACGTGCTGGTCGCCGCGATCCCGGTCTGGCGGATCGAACGGCGTTTCCTCGATGAACTCAACCGCCACAACGTCGGCAACGCATTCCTCATCGACGATGACCTGACCCTCGTCGCCGCCGCCCGCCACGACCTCGTCGGCTCGTCGCTCGCGCAGGCGGCCGGCGTACCGCTCAAGTCCGCCCTCACCAGCCTGGTCAGCGACAACCGCCGGGGAACGCGCGTGATGGCCGAGGGCTTCTCGATCGGCGCCGAACGATTTGCGCCGTCGCTGCTGACGGCCCAGCCCGTCCGCGTCAGCGACAAGCGCTGGTTCGTGCTCATCTCCTCGCCCCTCAGCGAGGTAGACGGCGTCGTGTCACAGCTCTTCCGCCGGGCGTTGTACTGGGCGATCTTCGTCGTCTGCTCGATGACCGCGATCCTCGTCTCCACGTCCGTGCAGTTGATCCGCGGCCGAGCCCGCCTCGAACGCGTGCGGCATGAGGTGCTGACGCGCGAGATGCAGGAAGCCCGCCGGATCCAGCTCGCCTGGCTGCCGGAACGCGGGCGCGTGTCGCCCGGCCTCGAGATCGCGACCGTCAACCACCCCGCGAGCCACATCTCAGGAGACTTCTACAACTTCTTCGACCTGCCCGATGGCCGCACCGCCCTGGTGATCGGCGACGTGACCGGCCACGGCATGTCCGCCGCTTTCCTCATGGCCACCGCGCAGTTGCTGGTCCGCACCGGCCTCCCCGGCTACTGCGATCCCGCCGCCTGCCTCGCCGAAGTCAACCGCCAACTCTGCATACAGATGTTCAACGGCCAGTTCGTCACCATGCTCATCGCGATCGTCGATCGCGACGCTCGAAGGCTCCAGATCTCCTCCGCCGGCCACCCCGCGCCGCTGGTGGACGTCGGCCAGGGATTCGCGCGGCTCCCGATGGACTCCGGCCTGCTCCTCGGCGTCGAACGCGACGCCAAATACAAGACCCAGACCTTCAACCTCGCCCCGCGCACCAGCCTCCTGCTCTACACCGACGGCGTCGTCGAAGCCGAAGCCCCCGACCTCACCCGCCTCGGCGTCGAGGGCCTCGCCAGCGCCATGTCCAATTCCACCGGCTCCTCTCAGGAACTGGTCGACAACGTCGTCAGAGCCGTCACCGACTTCCGCAAATCCCGCGACCTGATCGATGACATGACGGTGGTGTGCGCGATCGTGGAGACGGCCGATATCACCCACGAGCCCCAATTGCCCACCGACTCGCCGGCGACCGAGCCGTGGCCGCAGGCGACAGACGTTAATCCCGCGACCGTCATCACTGGCGAGTCGAATAAAGCGATCGGATTTTGAACTTCAGCCCTCAAGGCCGCCGTTTGTTGGAATTCGCCTCGGACTTATCACCGGGATCGGCGTCGCCGGAGTAACCCAACACCGCAAAGACCAACCAGCGAAAGGGACGCAGGCTCCGGAACGGCGATGGTGTACGACATGACCAGGCTTGGCGCGGCAGTGGATTGTGGGAAGGTATTCAGCGCGTAGGAATCAATTCCCCAGGTCTCCACCGTCAGATTGCCGGTCGGGTCAAAGTTCAACGTCGTGTACCCGAATTTGTCAGGCGAGTAGAAGTCAATGCTGGAGGGAGTGCTCGACGCGGCGCCGTCGCCTTGACGGAACACGTTGGTGAGCCCGGCCATACCCTGCAATCCGATTGCCGGATCGCCGTGTGCGAGCAGATCGGGATTATTGTCAACGGTTGTTGACGGTGAGTTCAGTAAGTTCTGGATGTTGGCGAAGCTGTGATCGGTGATCGCATCCGGGCCGGCGGCGCCGATTGGGCCCGAGACGATCTGGAACGCATTGTCCATCAGCTTGAAAACGCCCGGATGGCCCACCGGATCCGGCTCATACTGTAGTCGAACATCCCGCATCTCATGGTCGTCGGTAGTCAGGAACACAACGTGCTGAAGCCCGCTGTCGGCGATGTACTTCAACAGGGTATTGCGCTCTGCACGATAATTACCAAACCAAGACTTGCTGTCCTGGTTGCCCCCGGTCTGATCGATCGGTGTGGAGACCGAAATCACCAGCCAGGGGGTGTTCGCCGTCTTCGCTGAGTCGATCTGATTCTTGACCCAACTGAGTTGAGTCGCACCGAGCATGGTGCGAGTGGCGTTGTCCGCCCTCGCGTTGCCCGCGCCGGTATCCATCACGTCAAGACGTACGTCGCGGTAGGAGCGGTCGTCGAGCTGGACGTAGGTCGCCTTCGATCCAAAGTTGCGGCTGAAATAGTTCTGCGCGGTGCCGTTGCTGCGCGGATCGGTGGGAGCGACAACCGTGCTGTTCCCCTGCTGGAGATTACTAATCGCAAGTCCGGCTGTCGGCGTGCCTTGAATGTCAACGGCCGTCGGGTGGTAGTTGAACGCCGACTTTTCGGTCGTCTGGAATGCGACCGTCTGGTTATTGTAGCTGCCGGTGGGATTGACGTCGAGGAGGGGGTTGGCGTTCGGCGACGCGGCACTGGTCGGCGCCCCGCCCGACTGAAGCTGCTTGTTCCCGAGCTCATGATTGTCAAGCACGGTGTAGGTGCCGACATTCTGAAGAAATGTCTTGAGTCCCTGTTGGCCGGACGACGTATTGATGGCACCCGTCGAGCTGTTTACGCCCGAGATATTCTCGCCCGGCCGAACTGCGTCGGGCGATCGGGATGATCCTCATCCCGGTAGATCGAGTGACGGTCCACATACAGCGACCGCGGCAAGCCCTGGCGCTTGACCCAGCGGCGGAACACGTCAAACGCCGCCTCCGTCGATTCCG
>JBBSDP010000040.1:0-42364 GCA_038240605.1 Tepidisphaerales bacterium
ACGGCGGTTAAGGCGTACGAGTCCGATGCGTCGTTCATGGCGAAGCAGAAGGAGTCGGCCGTCTCGGTGAAGGCGAAGGCGGCGCTGAGCATGGCCGACAACTACCGCAAGGCCGGTCGCACCGATGCCGCGCGGACGAAGTATCAGCAAGTCATCGATGAGTTCGCCGGCACTCGCTTCGCCGAGACCGCTCAGAAAGCGCTGGCGGAACTGGCGAGCCAATAGAGCCCATTCCCTCTCGCGTCGTTTCGAAATTGTTGAAAGAAGTTCGGACTCATTGCCGGGTGTCATGCGCTGGACGATCCTGACGCCGGATGAATCGGTCAGCTGGGACGGTGCGGAGCTGCGCTTTGGGCGTGGTGTGCCGAGGACCGCGGCGCCCTGGTCGGACGACATGGAGGAAACCTGGCGCACCTATTACGCCGCCATCTTCAATCCGGCGCGGATCAAGTTGAAGGCGATGCGCCGGGAGATGCCCGTGCGACACTGGGCGACACTACCGGAGACGCAGGTGATCGACGAATTGCTCCGAACCGCACCGCGCCGCGTGGAGACGATGCTGGCCCATGCGGCGTCCGCGGAACCGGCATCGGCGTTCGTCCCGCCCGATCGCCAGCTGCCCGTGCTCGCCGAAGCCGCCAGGACGTGCCGCGGATGTCCGCGTTACGGGCATGCCACGCAGATCGTGTTCGGAGAGGGACCGGCGTATGCCTCGGCGCATCCGCCGCACAGTCACTGCTCGGCACCGGCTTCCGGGTGACGCAGAACCGCGGCCGCGTCATGTGCGATAGCGGTCACGCCGATCACCTGTTGGCGACGGTGCACGCCTCGTCCATCCTGCGAATCCCCGATCCCGCGGCGCGGGATGACGCATTCGCGGGGTTCGTCGCCGATCTTCGCCTGGTCGCCGGTGGGCTGAGGGAAATCGCCACGATGAAATCATCCTGACGCGTCGCGCGCTCTGAGCCGGTAAGATGCGTCGCGATGGCGTCGAAGAACCGACCTCCCAAAGAGACCAAAGCTCAGCGTGTTGCCGGCCGACGCACAACCGCATGGGGCCCGGTCGCACAGTGGTACGACGGGCTGGTCGGTGATGAGGGAAGCGAATTTCATCGCGAAGTCGTCCTGCCGGGCGTCATCCGGCTCCTCGGGCTCGAAGCAGGCGCGTCGGCCATCGACATCGCCTGCGGACAGGGAGTCCTCTGCCGTGCACTCAATGAGCGCGGCGTGAAAATCGTCGGGGTCGATGCGGCATCCGAACTCATCCACGCCGCCCGTGAGCGCGGACCGGCTGGAATCGAATACCGCGTCGGCGATGCCCGCGAGCTGATCGGGCTGTCTGCCGGACCGTTCGACGCGGCGGCGTGCGTGCTGGCCATCCAGAACATCCATCCCATCGCGCCGGTCTTAACGGGAGTGAGCTGGCTGCTGCGGCCGCGTGGCCGCTTCGTGCTGGTGATGATGCATCCCTGTTTCCGCGGCCCTAAGGAGACGAGTTGGGGATGGGATGCGGCGGCAAACGTGCAGTACCGCCGGGTCGATCGATACCTGCTCCCGCGTAAAGCGCCGATCGTCACTCACCCCGGCCAGGACGCCAGCGAATACACGTGGTCGTTTCATAAGCCGATCGAGGCGTACGTAAAGGCGCTGCGAAACGCCGGTCTGCTGATCGACGCCATCGAGGAATGGCCCAGTCACAAGCACAGCGACAGCGGCCCGCGCGCCGCCGCTGAAAACCAGGCACGCAAGGAAATCCCCATGTTCCTCGCGATCCGTGCGCTCAAAGTCGGACTAACCCAGGAATTAACCCTCTCGCCGACCGATTGAATGATTTGTCATTCAAGCAAGTTAATCAATTTGGATTGAACGCAAAAGGCTACCGCGCGGGTTGAGTGGCCGGAACGGATTTGGGGATCGCGGTGGCGACGAACTTCTCGACGTCAGCGCTCAGCTTCAGCAGCGAGGGCTTGAAGTGGTAGATCATGTGTCCCCCCTCGTAAAACCTGTGATCGAGGTTGCCGCGAAGGGCGGGGGAGAGCTTCAGGTGATCGATGGTATACGTCGCGATCTCGCCCGGCGTCGCCAGATCCTCGTAGCCGCTGGCAAAGAGGACCTTGAGGCTCGGGTTCTTGAGCATTGCTTCCTGAAGATCGAAGGAGACATCGAGCGGGCCGCTGCCGGGGCGCCCGAAGTTCCAGGGATTGACCTTTCCGGAAACGACTTCATACGGAATATCGCTCTCGTATTTCAGCGCCCGCCGGGCGTAGTCGTTGAACGTGCCGCTATAAGCAGCGAGATACGGGGAAAAACTTGGATCGTAGTCGGGGAATGGTCCAAGGGTGTTGGGATTGAAGCCGGTGATACGGCCATCGAAACGACCGATGACTCGGCGCGTATCGGCGAGGAGTTCATTTTCAAAGCCATTCGGATCGATGCGCAGATGAGCGCGATCGATGTAATCGGTACTCAGGCCCGTGTAACGGGCGAGGCGTTCGATCACCGCCTTGCGCTGATCGTCGGCCAGAGCCGCGCCGGCGGCGAGCGCGGGCAGATAGACCTGGCGCGACCAGGCACGCACTTCGTCGAGCAGCTTGGCGAAGTCGGCCGACATCAAGTCCGCCGGCAGTTTCTTGTGGTAGCGTGCGACGGCGGTGTAGCTCGGCAGGTAGAGCACGAACGGCAGGTCATTGGAGGCGGTCGGCTGAAGCGTCTGAAAGCTGAGCACCGACGAGATCAGTACGATTCCGTTGAGGCTGATCCCGTACTCATCGACCAGGTACGCGCTGAGACCGGCGGCGCGGGTGGTCCCGTAGCTTTCGCCCGCGAGGAACTTGGGGGAGGGCCAGCGTTCGTACCGGGTCGTGTAGAGGCGGATGAAGTCGGCCACCCAGTGAATGTCTTCCTGCACGCCGTAAAACTGCTCGGCTTTTTCTCCCGGCGCGGGCCGGCTGTATCCGGTGCCAACGGGATCGATGAAGACCAGGTCGCTGAACGTCAGCCAGGTCGCGGGGTTGTCGACCAGCGAGAAGGGGGGCGCGGGGACGTCGCCATTGTCGTCCAGGTTGACGCGCCGTGGTCCCGCGGCCCCGAGGTGCAGCCAGACCGCGGCAGCGCCAGGGCCGCCGTTAAAGAGATAGGTGATCGGTCGATCCGCGACGTTGTCCGGCCGAGGCAGCTTCTCGTAAGCGACGAAGAAGAAGTCAGCCTTCGGCTTTCCGGCCTCGTCCTTCACCACCAGCGTGCCAGCGGTGGCCCGGTACTTCAGCGGCCCGCTCGGCAGCGTGATCTCGTGTTCGGTCACCGAAAGCTTGTCGCCTCCCGGAGCGGGGGGCGGCGGAGTTGACGCTTGCGTGGCGGGTGGGACTTGCTGCGTTGCCGGCGGTCCTTCAGCCCGCGATGAATTGACGACGTTCGAGAAGGCGAAAACGACAATCGCGGCGCGGATAAATTGCGTCATGGGGCTGAATGGGGATCAGGTGAATGAGTTTTGCTGGCCTCCGTTGGGCTTCGCAAATTTCCGCGCTCGGGATCGAAGTCTGATTCCACGCGGTTGGGCGATACGGGTGGCAGAGGCCCAAGTTCACCAACCGGGGTCTCCAGTGCCTCCGCCCCGATCGACTCCAACATCTCCTCGGGCGTCTTGAAGTCCTTCATGTACTCCGACACCTGTAGCATCCCCAGGGCGATTTCTTCTCGATCAGCCTCAGGAATGCCAACCGACAGCAGATCGATGGCGTCGTGGAAGGAAACCTCTCGGTCCGCGTCGGCATCGGGGTTCAACGATTGCCATGCGGCTTTCGTCAGCATCAGTGTAACGCCCTGTTCAAGCAGGCGGCTGGGAATGACGTGCCGGCCGAAGCACCACTGGCGAACGCGATCAACGAGCAGATTGATCGTGGCCTTGAGCGAACTGGCCAACGCCTCGGCCGAGGCGCGGTCGTCCTCAGCGTCAAAGACGTCTTCGTCGTCCTCAGCGTCCTCATCGTCCTCGACATAGGCTTGGTCAATGTCGAGTTCCTCTGCCGGCATCATCCATTTCACGTCCGGCCGCGCGAGGAATACGTCAGGCGTCGACCCGATCAATCGCTGGCGGAGGAACTCGAGCGTGCCGACGTAATGCAATTCTCCACCTGGAGCGCCGAATTCAGAAAGGTCCGCCTCGGCGATGTCTCCGAGCTCGCCCAGGATCGGCGTCCATCGCTCGAAGTGGGGCGGCAGGCGAAACCCGTTTTGTCGCGAGAAACGCATCGCGCCCGCGACCAGGCGCCGCGTCATCTGCAGATCGATCTGCTCGATTCCGCCACGGCCTCTCTCCCACTTCGCCAGGACATCATCCCGAAACTCCGAGCGCGTCATGTTGCGCCGGCCCCAGGCGTCCTTGAGGCCGACGCACGTCAGATCGACCAGGAAGCCCGCTATCACGCCGCTCCCGCCCGGGACCGCACCCCAGATGATGATGTCGGCGAGCCCCGTCTCGCGCCAGTCCGCGCCGATCCAGCATTCCATCGATAACCCCGATGTGGCGATGCGGCGCAGCGGGCTCGCCGATGCGGCACGCCGTGCCGATTCCTTTTTCTTCTGGCGCTTCAGTCGCTGCTTTTCCTTCTTGCGTGCGTCGTTCGACATGCCGGCCTCCTTGATAGAAGAGAAGCGCCATTTCAGCGACTCGCCCGAAAAAATCAACGCCCGTTTTTTATGAAACGAGGAGCGCGATGAAATGTTACTTCAGCTCGACCGTCCAGTACGCGGTATCGAGGAACTGCTTCCAGCTCTGGTAGCGTTCGTCGGCAAGACGGATGTTGATAACCGGGCTGCGGCGCGGCTTGACCGGCTTGGTCACGAGGTGGAGGTGTGCCTGCTCGGGCGTACGTCCACCCTTCTTTACGTTGCACTTGATACAGCAGCAGACGATGTTCTCCCACGTGCTGCGGCCGCCCTGGCTCTTGGGGACCACGTGGTCGAGGGAGAGGTCGGTCGTCGGCATCTTCTTCCCACAATACTGGCAGCGGTTGCCGTCGCGGGCGTAGATGTTCCGCCGGTTGAACTTCACCTCCTGCCGGGGGAGTTTGTCGTACCCCAGCAGACGGATGATCCGCGGCACCGCAATCTGGAATCGGACGGTGTGGATCCACTCGAACTCATCGGGCTGGAAGCTCGCCTTGAGCGCCGAGATTTCCCGCCACCCCTCGAAGTTGAAGTTCTGCCACTGGCTCTGGCCGCGCTGATCGGTCTCGATATGGATGACCTCCGCCATCTCGCGGCAGAGCATCGAAAACGCCCGACGGACATTGATGACCCGGATCGCCTGATAAAACTTGTTCAGAACCAGGACGTTGGCATTCAGCGCAGGCGCGAATACCACGTCCGGAGTGATGGTATGCGAAGTTGCCGCGGCGTGATGGTGATGCATAAGCCGGCCTGAACCGAGGCCGTTGACGCACGACCCAAGAAGCGTGCATCGACAGCAGGCGCCCAGTTGGCTCGGAAGGATCTCACATGTCCCTCCAATGCCCGAAAGCGCTGGGATTGTATCGAAGCAGCGGGCCCAAGGCTAGTCGTCCGACAAGGCATGGTCCGACAAGGCATAAACGTCCCTCAACATCTATATTGCAGTTTGCCTTGTCGTCAACTGAGTGTATTATCAATCGTGGAATCGACGCACGTCGGACCTGTGGGGGCGTCAAAAGATATGCGTAAACCTCGCGGGTTCACGCTCGTTGAATTGCTGGTCGTCATCGGCATCATCGCCGTGCTGATCGCACTGTTGCTCCCCTCCTTGCTGCGAGCGCGTGAGCAGGCCAAGCAGGTCAGTTGCCTGAGCAACATGCGGCAGCTCGACATGGCGTTCATCATGTACGTCGATCAGAACAAAGGGCGCTACCCCGCGCCCGGCGTCGGTGCGCTGCCCGATGACTGGATTTACTGGCAGGCCGGGCGCGATCCCAACCAGGGGGCGCTCGTCCCGTACATGGGCGGCATCTTCATTCCCGACTCCTACAAGTGCCCCAGCGACAACTTCGGTCTGCACGCCCTGAATAACGCATACCAATACAGCTACTCGGTCAACGAGAAGATCTGCAACTGGTTCAACCGCCAGAACGTGCCGCGGATACCAGCCATCAACCTGTCGCAGATCTATCATCCGTCTCAGAAAATCCTGATCATCGATGAGAGCAGCGAGACGATCGATGACGCCTGCTGGGCGCCGCAGAACTATGCACTGGACGGGCACAACCTTCTGAGCAACCGCCACGATCGCAGCCAGGAAAATAGCTCTGATCCCAACGCCGGCCGCGGCAACGTCGCGTTCGTCGACGGACATTGCGAGTTCATCAGCCGCAAGGATTCCATCAGCCCCAAATATTGGGATCCCTCACTTCCCTGACGCGGTTTGGCCGGTGCCCCGACGGCCGTCATCGTTTCTCGAGCAGGAACGCGAGCAGGTCGCGAAACTCTTGATCGGTCAGCCCCTGCGCCAGTCCTGAAGGCATCAGCGATTCCTGGCGCAGCTTTCGATCGACGATCTTGCTCTCGGGCACCTTGAACTCGCGCCCGCTCGCATCAACGTACACCTCCACCGCCTGCCCTTCGCGGCGCAGCAGAATCCCGTCGATTCGCTCGCCGGACTGGGTGGTGATCGTCCACAGCGAGTAAAGCGGGGCGATCTCCCGGCTGGGGTCGAGGATCGATTCGAGCACCTGCCCGCGCGTGCGCGAGCCGCCAATCATCGTCAGGTCGGGACCCACTGCACGTCCACGGCTCTCGATCACGTGGCAGCGGTAACAGGCGGGTCCGGCGTGATGGAAGAAGATCCGGCGGCCAGCCGCTGGGTCGCCCGGCCGGGCATCAAGTACCTTTTCCCACCCGGCCAGGTCCGACTCCTGGGGCCGCGCCGGAGCCGGCCCTCCCAAAAGGCGTGTAGCCAGGTCGGCCTCGGAGGGGTGCGCCGCCGCCCCCGCCGAAGTGAGGCGATCGCGCTGTGCCGCCGTCAGCGCCGCGGCGGCAGTGCGCAGCGATCGGAGCGCTTCGGCGCGCAGGATCGCATCGTCGCCAGTTGCCCATTTCAGCAGCAGGTCGATCCGTCCGGCGGCATCATCGGAGAGGCCGGCCACCGCCTCGGCTCGCACCGCCGGGTCCATCTTCTCATCGGCCGCAAGATCCGCCAGGATCTGCAGGCGCGACGGGTCGGTGTCGTCAGCAAGGTAGGATGCCGCTTCGAGTTGGAGAGGCAGGTGCGGCGAGCGAAGCATCGGCTCGACCTGCGACAGGGGAACGCGGGCGTGACCTGCCTGGAGCATGCGCATGGCGACGGCCCTGGACTGATCTGTCGCGCCGGGCGCATTGATGCGCGCCAGGAGAACGGACTGCATCTTCGCGGAATCGATGCGAGCGCTGCGGTCGCCGTTGAGCTGGTTGCGCGTGGCGATCGCCATCCCGAGCAGACGAGGTGACATCGGCTGCGATCGCAGCATTTCGTCGATCGTGTCCTTCGCTTCCACGATTCCCTGTTCGGCCACAACTCGAACGGCCATCTGCCGCACTCGGTCGTCAGGGTTCTTTAGTGCCGCGTCGACATACGGCCTCAGGTCGGTGCCCCTCAACAGCAGGCAGGCGAGAAGCGCGATGCGCTGGCGGGGCGAGCGGAGCGTGTTCCAATCGATCTTCTCGGCACCGGTCAGGCGGGCGAGCCCGTATTGCGCAGCCTGAGATATGGCGGGGTCCGCGTCGTCCAGCGCCGCCGTCAGTTCCGCGACATCGAGCGAGTCGCGCAACCGCGCGGCGCCGGACGTCGCGTCCGATGTCAGCACCGCGGCTTGTGCGGGCGGATTGGTGTTGAAGGTGACCTTCCAGACTCGGCCGATGCCGTTGATCGCATAGCTGGCCGAGCCCCAGTCGGTCAGGTACATCGTCTTGTCCGATGCAAACGCGATGGCCACGGGACGGAATCGCTCGCCGCCCACCAGCAGCGGCCGCATCGAAGTGACGAACGACGCCCCACGCAGCGTCGGGGCGTGTGCTTCAATCTGATGATCGCGCCAACTGCTGACCAGCAGGACATCGCGATGCCACTGGACTGCGCACGGACCCTCCCCGACGCCGCTCACCATGCCCAGCGTCCCCGGCAGTTCACCATCCCACGCCTGGAGTGGATGCATTCCGGTTCGGCCGTAGCGATATTCGTAGCCGTAATCACCGCCGGGAACGACCTGGAGCAGTCGGCTGGGCGGCCTTCCATCGGGATCGTTGTCCACGGCCCACAGGTTGCCGGCGGGGTCGAAGCCCAGGCCAAACGTGTTCCATAGTCCGCGCGCGTACCGCTTGAGTCCATGGCCGCGCGCATCGACCTGGAAGATCGCGCCGCAGCCGGTGTCGTCGCTGAGCGTAGCGCCGTCCGCACCGACGAGTTTCCAGAACGTTCCGCGGTTTTCCCCGATCGCAAAGTAGACGTTGCCGGCTGAATCCACCGTCAGGCCATGCAGCCCGTTGTGCGGATAGTCCGCGGTGGTCTGAAGCGTCGCAAGCGTGACGCGATCGCCGGCAACGCCGCTGCCATCCATGTCCGAGAGACGGAAAATCTCGTTGCGCGACGAAACGACGATCGATCCATCGACGCCGCTCGTCGCGAGGTTCATGAAAGTGTTCGTCCCCTCGTAAAACGTTCGAATCCGATCGGCATGGCCGCACTGCGTGATATCTTCGAGGAGGCGAATGCGATCCGTCGGCGGGCCCTGGTAGTTCTTTGGCCGGAAGTGGGACTGCGATTCGACCACCAGCAATCGCCCGTGGGCATCGACGGTGGCGCCGATCGGCGTAACAATGTCAGGCTCCGAGGCGAACAGCGAGACCGTCACCTCATTGCCGGGCGATCGCGGTGGCTCCGGTATCACGGCGGCGCCCGACGTCGCGTTGACGAACAAGACCAGGTTGGCAATGGCGCTTGCCGACTGAAGGAAACCGATTGACCGAAGGTCCATGCAGCGACTCCGCGACGGGGGAAGGGCGAAGTATTCTAGATCGTCCCGATCACATTGAGCAATCGGTCGCGTTCATCGGATGCGTGATAGGCTGGACCCTTGGCCCGACCGAGATGCTCGGGCGCGACCTTCGTCCTAAACGTAATGAAGAAGCGTGACACGCGCCACATCCCAGTGCTCCTAGGCCAGGTGCTGGAGGTCTTGCGTCCGCGGCCGGGCCAGGTCGTCGTCGACTGCACGCTTGGCCTCGGCGGACATTCGGCGGCGCTGCTGGAGCGGATCGGCCCGGACGGCCGGTTGATCGGCATCGACCTCGATCCCGCCAATATCGAACTGGCGCGGGCGACGCTGACCAGCATCGGGTCGAACTTCGTGCTCGTTCATAACAACTTCGCGGCGCTCCCCACCATCCTACTGGAGGAGGGCGTCGTCAATGGCGTTGACGCGGTCGTGGCCGACCTGGGCGTCGCCAGCCCTCAGATCGACGACGCCGCACGTGGCTTCTCCTATCGACAGCCGGGCCCGCTCGACATGCGGATGAATCCGCGTCGTGGCGAGCCGGCCTCGGCGTTGATCCAGCGGTTGAGCGAGAGGGACCTCGCGGCGGCGCTGCTGGAACTGGGTGATGAAACCGACGCCCCACAGATCGCCCGCGAGATTGTGGCGCGGCGGATAGTCCGGCCCATCGAAACGACGCAGGACCTGGCTGCCATCGTCTGCCACGCCCGCGACTTCACGCTCAAGCGTGGGGCGGGAGCCAAGCTCCATCCCGCCGCCCGCACCTTTCAGGCGCTGCGCATTCTCGTCAATCGGGAACTGGCGAACCTCGACCGCCTGCTGGCGGTCCTACCGGACTGTGTTGCGCCCGGCGGCTCGGCCGCGATCGTCAGCTTTCACAGCGGGGAAGATCGGCGTGTGAAATCCGCGTTCCGCGACGGCCTCGCCCGCGGGATCTACGAGCGGATCAGTTCGGATCCGCTGGTTGGCGACGAGGCCGAGGTGAAACTCAACCCACGGTCGCGCTCCGCCAAACTCCGCTGGGCGCGGCGCAGCACGCGATGAGTGGCGCATCGGTCGGAGAGCGCGCCGCGCTCAATAGTCCCATCAAGCGAAGGTGATGTCCGTCGGACTGATGGCGACTTTCGTGACGTTGTCGCCCGCCGAGTTATCCGATTGTACGATCGCGAGAAGCCGGGCGTTGCCGGCGGCGATCGTGCCGGGGACCTTCAGCTTGACGCGGAACGTGTAGTGCGCGCCCGGCCTGAGGGTCACGCGCGGCCGGGTGACGGAAGAGAGAAAGATGTCGGCACTGTTGGTGGAACTGCCCAGGGATTCGTAGAGGCTGAGGGTCATCTTTCCCTGCGAGGGAATGTTGCCGGTATTCCCCACGCTGACGGAAAAGCTGGACACCTGTCCATTCGTCAACGCCGATGGAAGCTTGCTGAAGGCCGGGGTCAGCGTCGCCTGTGGGGGAGCGACGTTAACGGTCGAGCCGGCGGCGGCGGTGTTGTTGGAGAAGTTGGTCTCGGTGACCGCGTTCGTCGGGTTGATCCAGACGCCCACCCGATAGGCGCTACTCGCCAGATCGGTCGGATAGCTGAACTTGAGCGAGACGGTCCTGGATGCCCTCGGGGCAAGCTTTACGCGGATCGACCCGCCAGCGGACGGATCGACGATGGATTTAGCCGTCGAGAGAGTGCCGTCCGCGGAAAAGAAAATGCGCGCGGGGATGGTGCCGTCGGCCGTGCCATCGCCGCTGTTGGTGATCTTGACTCGAATCACGCCAGTGGCCCCGCCAATGACGGAGCGAGGGAGGGTTCCGATGGCCGTGGCGGTCAGATCGGGACCGCTGACCGGTATGGGGTCAAACGCGGCGTCGAACGTGCCAACGGGGCCGGGGAGAACCACGTTGCTGGATGTATCGGCGACCGGGCCGGGGCCGACCGAAAGCGTGTACGTGCCCGCCACTGTCGGCGGCGGAACTGAGTAGACCGCAACGATCGTCGCGGAATCAACCAGGCCGGAGGAGATGAGCGTGGCCGCCTGGCTGTAACCGCCGGGACCAGTCACGAGCAGGTTCGCGTTACCCAGAGTGGCTGCGCTCACGACGTTGTCGTCGTGATAGGTAACGCTTAACTCATAGGGGAGGCCGCTGTTCGGCTCGAGTGGCGGCGCGATCGTCAGGGTCGCGGTCGGCGCGGAAGCATCAGAGACGGGCGGAGGGGGTGGAGGGGGTACGTTGGAGAGAGTCACCGTTGCATTTGAGCTGGTGACGAACCCCGCGGCGTTCGAGACGATGCAGCGGAACACGCGCTGGTCATCGGCCGCGCTGGCGGCGGCAATCGTGTACGAACTCGCGGTAGCGCCGACAATGTCCTGTCCGTCGCGCTGCCACTGGAAAGCCAGGGGTCCCGAGCCGCTGGCCGTGACGTGGAATGTCACCGGCGCACCGTAGGCGACCGCCTGCGAAGCCGCCGGACCGCTGGTAATGGTGGGGCGAACCACGCCCGACTGCGGCAGCCCGTTCAGCCAGATCTCGATTGGGTTGACCTGGTTGTAGAAGCCGTGGCGTGAGTTGACGATGTCGAGCGCGCCATCGCCGTTGATATCGCCAACCCATTCGTTGTGGCCACCCGTGGTGGCCAGCGTTTGCTCGAGCCAGTTTTGGCCGGTGCCCCCCTCGTTGTAGACGATCATCAGGCGCTGCTGAGGGGTTTGGTCCTGCTCGAAGATGAGCAGATCGGGGTTCCCGTCGCCGTTCGCGTCCGCGATGCGGATGTTGTGCACCAGCTCCACGTTCGGGTCGATGGTGTGGGGGATCCAGGTCCCATTCCGTCGGTCCACCGGCGCTTCCCACCAAATCAGGCCACCGGCGGGATAAGGTTGCGTGGCTTCACCGCCAACCGAGATGACGTCGGCGCGCCCGTCGCCATTGACGTCGATCGATTCCAAGGCAACGCCGAGCCCGGGGTCATTGACCTGGGCGCCCTGTGGAATGTAGGCGCGCGAGATCACGCGCGGGATCCAGAGGTCGGTGCGCGCATTGCCGCCGTGATCGCGCGGGTTCTCCCACCAGGTGATGTTGTCTCGTGTATTGCCAGTGCCGAGTATGTCCACTTTGCCGAGGCCCGAGCCGGAATCGAACAGGGACATTCCCTTGACGGTGTGGTCGTAGTTCGGTGCCGCCACCGTCGTCCAGTCGGTTGGCGAGTTCTGAAAGTAGATGGCCGAGTTCGTGGCGATGTCCGGCTTGCCATCGCCGTCCAGGTCCGCGACGCTGATTTCGTGGGCGCTGAAATTTCCGATGACGTGCAACGTCCACGGGCTGCGCGGATCGCCGCCGTGGCCGCGGGGGTTCTCGTACCAGACGGTCTGATTGTAATAGCTGAAGATCACGTCAACGGCGCCATCGCCGTTCAAGTCAAACGGATACGCCGCCTCGTAGGTGCTGGCATTGGCGTCAAGTGTGTGCTTGATCCACGGATCCTGCGGATTGCCCGATGCGGGATATTCGTACCAGAAGATTCCGCCGCCACCGAGGTTGTTCTCATGGCCGGTTATCACGTCGAGCTTGCCGTTCCCGAGAATGTCGGCGACGACGTTGACGACGGGGACCGTCCCCGGTGTCGGATCCACCACGACCCGCTGGAACGGAATGGTGCTCGCCGCCTGCACCGGCGTCAGGGAAAGGAGGCGTCGCGATTCAAGCATTTCCGGCGCGTACGTCGGGGAATGCTGAACACGAGGAGCAAGCATTGCTAAACCACGTTGGGCGTAGCTCTGGATCAGGCGCTGATATAAGTTCATCGGGAGGGGGCGTCATGAACAGGCCACTCGAAACGGCCGCTTGTTGCAATTGGTGCGTTTGGGGCAGGCGGAGAATCGCACAAGGTGGACTACCTGACAACGTATTTTTTCGAAATCGCACTAATTCTTTTTGTGACCCGCCTGCGCGATGTGGTTATCGCACCTAGTCGATCTCAAATCCCCCAAATTACGGCTGTGACGTATAGAAGTAACTCGATTCATCCGTTGGCAAATTCTTTCGGCTGGTCGATCACGCGCAGGCAAACGGTTGGCGGTTGAAGGGTGGGGAGGGCGTCGATCGATCGCAGGGCGGCGCGGAGCGATCCCTCGGAGGCGCAGTGGGTGGTGATCACGATGGAAACGAACTCGGTCCCTTCCGCCGCCTCACGCTGAAGGATCGCCGAGAGACTGATCCCATGTTCGCCCAGGGCGTGTGCGACCTGCGCCATCACGCCGGGCAGGTCGCGCGCGGTGAGCCTCAGGTAGTAACGCGATTCAAGCTGCTCGATGGGAAGTGACCGAACCGGGACGGCCGTATCAGGAAAAATCCGCAGACGCTGGAACGCGAGAGGCGTGGTGCCGAGGGCCACGCCCACCAGGTCCGCGACGACCGCGCTGGCCGTAGGCATCTGACCTGCGCCGCGCCCGTAGAAGAGCGCATGGCCCAGGGCATGCCCATAGACGCTGATGGCATTGAAGCTCCCGCCCACCTCGGCCAGCACGTCATTGTGATGAACCAGGGTTGGGTGCACGCGAAGGGCGAGCCGGTCGTCGGGCGTGCGCTCGGCGATCGCCAATAGTTTGATCACGTATCCCAGTTCCCCGGCAAACTGGATGTCGATCGGCTGAATGCCGGCGATCCCTTCGACGTGAATATCTGCTTCAGCAATTCGGGCATCGAAGGCCAGGCCGGCGAGCAACGCCAGTTTCTGGGCGGCGTCGCGGCCGGAGACGTCGAGCGTCGGATCGGCTTCGGCAAAGCCGAGCTTCTGCGCTTCGGCCAGCGCCGCGGTGTATGACCAGCCGTTGCGCGTCATGCGGGTGAGGATGACGTTGCAGGTCCCGTTGACGATGCCGACGAGAGCGTCGATCCGGTTGGCGATCAGGCCGCGCGTGAGCGCATCGATGATCGGGATCCCGCCGCCGCAGCTCGCTTCGAACGCGATACATGCGCCGTGCTGGCGGGCGAGGGCGAACAATTCCGGCCCGCGCTGTGCGAGCAACGTCTTGTTGGCGGTCACGACATGCTTGCCCTGGCGGAGGGCGCGCTCGAACAGCTCTGCCGCGAGGTTCGTGCCTCCCATCACTTCGACCACCACGCGAACCGACGGGTCGTCGATCGCTGCGTGGGAATCGGTGGTGAAGGGGAGCCGTCCCCCCGCGTGGCGCGTGCCGTCACGGACCAGGACGTGACGCAGGTCAAACCGCAACCCCGCCCGGCGGTGAAGCAGGTCGGATTGGCCGAGGAGGATCTTTGCCACGCCAGAGCCGACCACGCCGTGGCCCAGCAGGCTGATGCCGATTGATGGTTCACTCATGCGCGTCCGGGCCCGGGGAAAACGTGGCGGCAATGTACGGAGCCCAATGAAGCGGATCAAGCGCGCGGGTCAAGCGGAGGACGAGAGGCGAGGATGGATGATTGAGAAATGAGAATGGAGGATGGCACGTACGCGAAAGGCTATCCTCAATCTTCCATCTTCTATCCTCGCCTTTCTGAGCCATTGCTTCAGGCGCCCAGGGCTCGGGTCACGATCTGACGCGCTTCGCTCATGATCCGTTGCAGGTGCTCGTTGCTTCGGAAACTTTCCGCGTAAATCTTGTAGACGTTTTCCGTACCGGATGGGCGGGCGGCGAACCATCCGTTGGGGGCGACGACCTTCAGGCCGCCGATCGGTGCGTTGTTGCCCGGCGCGCGGGTGAGCCTGGCGATGATCGGCTCGCCCGCCAGCGTCGTCTCACGAACCGATTCCGGCGAGAGCTTTTTCAATATCGCCTTTTGCGCCGGAGTTGCCGGCTCGTCGGTTCGGGCGTAGTCGGGCTTTCCGAACTCGTTGGCGATGTCCAGGAAATGCTCGCCCGGCTCCTTTGCGGTAACGGCCGCCATCTCCGCCGCAAGCAGGTTGAGGATGATGCCGTCCTTGTCCGTGCTCCAGACCGAGCCATCGTCGCGGAGGAAGCTCGCGCCCGCGCTCTCCTCGCCGCCAAAACCCAGCGACCCGTCGAACAGCCCGGGAACGAACCACTTGAATCCGACCGGCACCTCGACGAGCCGGCGTCCCAGCGACGCGGCGACCCGGTCGATCAAACCGCTGCTGACCAGCGTCTTGCCGATGCCGGCGCTGCTGCGCCAATGCGGGCGATGCGTGAAGAGGTAGCGGATCGCGACCGCCAGGTAATGGTTGGGGTTCATCAGACCCGCCGACGGCGTCACGATGCCATGGCGATCCGAATCCGGATCGTTGCCGAACGCGACGCGGTACCGATCCTTCAGCGTGATCAGCTTCGCCATGGCCCAGGGGCTGGAGCAGTCCATGCGGATCTGCCCGTCGTGATCCACCGTCATGAAGGAAAACGTCGGGTCGATCGTGGTATTGACGACCGCCAGGTTCAGATCGTGCATCTCGCGGATCAACTGCCAGTAGGCAACGCTGGCGCCGCCCAGCGGGTCGGCGCCAAGCTCAATGCCGGCGTCTCGGATCGCCGCGATGTTGACGACGCTGGGAAGATCGCTGACGTACGGGTGCACCAGGTCCCGGACGTGCGTGGTCGCGGCGCTCAGCGCGCGGTCATACGGAATTCGCTTGACGCCGGAGTTGTTGGCGCGGAGCAGGTCGTTGGCGCGGTCCTGGATCCACTGTGTGACGTCAACGTCGGCGGGCCCGCCGTTCGTTGGGTTGTATTTGATCCCCCCGTCGCGCGGCGGGTTGTGGGATGGCGTGATGACGATCCCATCGGACAGGTGCTCCGCGCGGCCGCGGTTGTAGCCGAGGATCGCATGGGAGATGACCGGAGTCGGCGTGAAACCTTCATCCGCCTGGAGAATCGTTTCGACGACGTTGGCCGCCAGTACCTCCAGCGCCGTATGCTGCGCGGGCGTGGAGACGGCGTGGGTGTCCTTGCCAATGTACAGCGGCCCGTCCACGCCGCTCTTGTCGCGGTAATCACAAATTGCCTGTGTGATCGCCAGGATGTGCGCCTCGGTGAAGGAGCCATCGAGCGGCGTACCCCGATGACCGCTGGTGCCGAAGCTGACAAGCTGCTGCGGATCGGCCAGGTCAGGCCGGCGAGACTCGTACTCGGCGAGAAGCCTGGGAACGTCGACCAGAAGGCTCGCCGGGGCGGGCTTGCCAGCCAGGGGTGAGATGGGCATGCGCCGCAGTATAACGTGCCGCGCGGATCGACGTGGCGGACGATCATCATGGCAACGCTGTTACGGGCTCGGCTCGGTTGTTGGTATTGGCAACAGCGGCACGTTTGGCGCGGGCTGGGTATCGGGGATCGGGAGCGGGGGCACGACCGGCGCCGGCTGCGTTGCCGGTTCCGTATCGACAGGTTCCGTCGCGGGTCGAATGCGGCTCTCGAAGGCCCGTCCGGTGCCGGGCTGCTGTCGCCCACGCGATGGGGCGGGCGTCAGGAGTTCTTCATCCGACGGCATCGAGGTAGGGGGCGTGGCCGGGGCGGGAATGGAATCGGGGCGAGCCAGCTTCCCCATCGTCCGCAGCAGGTCCAGGAAAAAGATCTTGTAGTTGATCTGCTCGCTGACGAGGCTCAACTGCGCGGTGAGAAGCTGGTCCTGCGCGGTGATGACGTCCAGATAAGTGGCGAGGCCGACGGGATAACTATCCTGCGCTTGCCGCAGGGATTCGCGAGCAGCCCGCACCTCGACGCGTTCCTCGACGAGCCGCCGCTTGCTCTGCGAGAGGTTCTCGTACGCGGTCTTCACCTGTTCATCGACCGACCGGATGGTTTGGAGCTGGACAAGCCGGGCCTGGCGAAGCTGCGACCAGGCAGTGCGAACGTTCGCGTGTACGATGCCGGCGGTAAAGATCGGCACGTTCGCAGAGAGGATGCCGGACCATTCGCTGTTCGTCGGAAAGCTTTCCTTGTGGAGGAAGTAATCCACGTTCAGCGACACCGAGGGATAATACTGCCCCAGCGCCGCGCTCACGGCCTGGCGAGCGGCTTCGACTCCTTCGCTCGCCGCGGCAACGTCCAGGCGGTTGTGCTGGCCGATCCACAGTGCATTCTCGATCGGGAGCAGGCGCTGGGGTACCTGGAGCCGGTCGATCAGCACCGCGTTGCGCACCGGCGCGTTCAACAGGAACGCGAGCATCGTCCGCGAATTGTTCACGTTGTTCTGGGCGGTGATCAGCGACACGTGCGTCGCCGACGCCTGGGCCTGGGCCTGGGCCACGTCGAGCGGACGCGCAAGGCCGGCCTTGAGCCGTCCCTCCTGGTCGCGCACGCGCTCGTTCTGCACTTCCGCGGAATGGATCAGCACCAGGACCGAGCGTTCGTTGCTGAGGATCGCGTAGTAGGTCTGCGCGACGTTAAGGAAGAGCGTCATCTGAAGGTCGAGCAGCAGTTGCCGCCTCTGTTCAGATGTGAACCCCGCCTTGCGGAGGTTGGAGGTGTCCTGAAATCCGTTGAAGATGTTCACGCTCCCGGTCATCGGCACATCTTTGATTGCCGATTGCGTGACGTTGCCAAAGCTGCTGCGCTTGTCGACGTAGTTGATGCTCGGGGCCAGGCTGATCGTGGGGAGGAAATTCGCGAAGGCACGCTCGCGATCGATCATCGCCTGCACGTACGTTTCGCCGCTGCTCGCCAGGTTCTCGTCCCGGCGGTTGGCCAGGAGCAGCGCCTCTTCCAGCGAGAGCGGACGACCCTCGTAGAATTCCGCAACGGCGGGAGGGTTCTTCCCGTCCAGCTCCTTGCGGTACAGCTCGACCTCTTTTTCCTGGTTGACCGCACAACCTGCCAGGAGCGTGATGGCAATCGGCAGCGCAAGACATGCTCGCCATCGGCGGAAGGCGGGCCTAACCTCAGCTCCGGGCGGGCGGGGCGGGACGATGGTTGTGCTCATTGGCGTGGCAAGCGATTTGACTGCTATCCAAAGAGCGATTGACGTTCTGCTCCAGTCCGCTCGTCGTTGGCATTCTAGTCTAGGTGGCCCCATTCGGAGGTCAATTAGCCATTTGGCGGGGTATGTGCCGAAAAGCCTATGCCTGCCGGGCCTTTCGTACGCCCCCGTTCAACCCAGCGCGGGCGTCGGTGCGACGGTCTGGGGAAAGCGGAGCGAGACCTCCGTGCCAGACCCCGCGACGCTGCGGATGTTCACGGTCCCGCCGTGGAGCGCCACGATGGTCTTGACGATCGCCAGGCCCAGACCGGAATGGCCGGCGGGGACTGATCGGGACGTGTCGGCGCGGTAAAAGCGATCGAACACGTGTGGGAGGTCTTCGCTTCGAATACCGCGCCCCGTGTCCGCCACCCCGACCTCAATCTGTCCATTGCTGGCCAGCGCGCTCACCGTGACGTGCCCGCCGCGCGGGGTATGGTCCAGGGCGTTGGAGATCAGGTTCGCCACGGCGCGGTGCAGGAGCGTGCGATCGAACGACGCCCGGAGCGGGCGGACGCCTCGAAGTTCAAGCACGATGCCGGCCTCCGACGCCGGCGCCTCGAAGAACTCACACACGCGCTCGAGCTCGTCCATCACGTCCATCGACTCGCGCGACACCTGCGTTCGCGGATCTTCGGCGCGGGCGATGAACAGCAGGCTGTCGATGATGCGGCCGAGCCGGGCGCATTCCTCCAGCGCCGAGCCGAGCGTGTCGCGATAGTCGTCGGGCGTGCGCGTCTTCCCCAGCGTGACCTCGATGGCCATGCGCAGGTTGTTCACCGGAGTGCGCAGCTCGTGAGCGATGTCGGCCGAAAAACGAGAGAGCCGTCCGAAGGCGTCATCGAGGCGCTCCAGCATTCCGTTCAGCGTCTCCGCGAGCGCCGAGAGTTCGGCCGGCAGGCCCGCAACGCGGATGCGGGCGTCGAGGCGGGATGGGCCGACCTGCTGCGCGGTGCGCGCGATCTCGTAGACCGGCCGCAGCCCGCGCCGTGCCACCTGGTATCCGACCACGACCGACAGCACGGTCGCCAGGCCGGAGACGATCAGGAGCTGGCGACGGTAATCCGCCAGGAGCCGTTGCTCGGTCTGCGTATCGAGCGCGACCTGTATGAGCACGTCCATCGGCGGCACGTTGGGGGCGACGCTTCCGAGCACCGCCCGTGCCGCCATGATCCGAAAGGGGCCGCCTGCATTTCCGTGAACGGATTGACCTTCCGCCGGCAGTTGGTCAACCCCGGCGGGCGCTGGGAACATGTTCGCGGGCAGGCGCTGGCCCATACCCGGAGACTCGCAGATCAACGTGCCGGCCTGCGTGGAGACGCGCGCTTCGACCTGCACGTATTGATGCGGCGCCCAGTTTTCCTCGACTTCCTCTTGCAGCGCCAGCCGGTCCGCCGGCCGATCGTGCAGCAGTTGGCGGATGACCCGGACCTTGTCGGAAAGAAACTGGTCGTGGTCCCGACGGAGGCTCTCGGCCAGGCTCAAGTAGAGCACGGCCACCGCGGCCAGAAGCACCAGGAGGAAACAGATGGAGTACCAGACTGTCAGCCGCAGCGCAAGGGGAGAAGAACGCGTCGCCGACGGCGCCGCAGTCGTCGCCGTATTCGCTCCACGAGGCGGCTCCGCCCCGAGGGCGGCGGACGCCGATCCACGGGACACGACGGGCGAAACGGCGGATGCATCAGCGGTTTTCGTCAAAGACATATCCAACCCCGCGCACGGTGTGCACGAGCTTGGTGGGGAAGGGATCGTCGAGCTTCGAGCGCAGCCGGCGCACGTGAACGTCCACCACGTTGGTGTCACTGTCGAAGTTCATGTCCCATACATGCTCCGCGATCATCGTGCGCGAGAGGACCTCGCCGCGCCGCGAGACCAGCAGGTAGAGCAGCGCGAATTCCTTGGGCGTGAGGTCCAGCCGCTTGCCCGCACGCATCGCCTTGTGACGCGCCAGGTCGATCTCCAGGTCCGCCACCTTCAAGGGCTCCACCTGACGCTGCGCGCCACGACGGATCACCGAGCGGACGCGCGCCACCAGCTCAGAGAAGGCGAACGGCTTAACCAGGTAATCGTCCGCGCCCAGCTCCAGGCCGCGCACCCGGTCGTCCACCGCATCCCGCGCGGTCAGACAAATGACCGGCGTGTGATTGCCGCGCTTGCGCAACTCCCGCAGCAACGACCAACCATCGAGGTAGGGGAGCATGATGTCCAGCACGATCAGGTCGAAGCGGCTCTCCAGCGCGGCGCGGAGGCCATCGTTCCCATCGGACGCCACGCCCACCGCGAAGCCGCTCTCCTCCAATCCCTTCTCCAGCGACATGGCCGACTTCGCCTCATCCTCGATCACGAGGATTCGCAAGGCCGGCGGCGAACCTGTGCCGTTGGGGACAAGGCCGGATTGATGAGCGGTGGTGGCGTGCTGCGAATCTTTGGACGCTGAAGACCGATCGCTCATGGGGTGACTGGAAGTGGTGTTCATGTGGTTTTCCTCGGCCGAGAGTATAGCGAGCAGACGTCCGATCAATGAAGCAAACGCATGACGCGACCGTAATCGGATGCGATCAACGTTCCATCGATCATCCCCTTGACTCACTCGAGCGGCACAATTTGTGCGGCGGCCCGATTGACTCGCAGAACGAAGACTCTGCTATCGGTATCCACGGCCCAGAAGATGCCTCGCTTCGCATCGTACGTCATTCCCAGGGAAACGTTCCGACCCTGTTTGCCGCTGGGGTCGTCGCCGCCGATGTGAAGCGTGATCCAGCGGTTTTGAGCCGGATCGTAAACAGGTGTGCGCCGGAATCCGGTCGAATCCGGCGGCAACGTGCAACCGGCCAGGAAGAGGTCGTTTCCGGCGTCGTAGCGAATCTGGCAAAGATATGAAATCGCCGCGGCGGCGGGCGCGTTCTCTGGAGTCACGGTCCTGACCTCGAATGTCTTCAGATCGACCGACTGAAATTTGCCGTCGAACAAATGTTCCTGACCGTAACTTTTGTGAAAGAGAAGAAGTCGATCGCGTTTTGCATCGTAGACGGCCGTTGAATTATCCACGGAAGCGTGGGCGAGCGCTTCGCCGGTCGTCTTGACTTCGATGAAGGACATCGAGGCTGGATCGAATCGAAAAAGCTGACCCGGTTCGGTCCAGACGAATAGTCCGTGCCGCGTCGTACAGTTCGTCAGCGTGTAGAAACATCCGTCGTAGGACATTCCGTTTGGCTTTTCAGGCAGCCGGCCGGACCAGTCGCCCAGCACGGGATCGTAGAGAAAAGCAAAGTGATGCTGGCCGGCGAAGATCATTTTCCTGAGCGTCGGCTCGTATCCGTAATTCTGATAGGTGTGGCCGGTGATCCAAGCGCGACCGTTAAAGCTGACGCCTTGCGGATAGTCGGTATTGGAGTAGAGTTGGCCGAGCGGGAATTCGACGGGCGCGGTGAGTTCCCAGCGATTGGTGGAGCAATGGTACTGGAGGACGTCCGTTCCGCCGTGCGCACAGTGGCCGCCGCTCCAGCGGAGAATCAGATCGCGATCCGGATCGAGGATGGCCGAGCCCCAGTCGCGATTCAGTCGAGGCAAATGGGGCGGATGGGTCGCAACCCAGGTATTGTCCGGAACCTGTTTGAGGAAATCGGCGCTGGTCCCCCGATCCGGCGCGGGGCCATCCTGAAAAAATCCCGGAAGAAATGGACCGGTGCGATAAACCCGGCTCCACGGATCCACGCAATCGTTCTCCCGGCTCCAACGGTCGGTCCCCAGGTCATAGGTCCATTCTCCGTCGTTGAGATCGACATATTGACCGCCCATGTAATCGGTGCTGGATGAATAGGTGTAGCCGCCAGTGAGCACGATCCGTCCATCGCCGGCGGCCCTGAGCGTGTGATTCGCTCGCGGCGGCGGCGCTTTGGCGGGATTCCGCCGCGTCCATTTTGTCTTCGACGGATCGAAGGTCCACAAATCGTTCGTCAGATAATCGAGGTGATCGCCGCCGAAAAGGACGAACAGTTTGTTCTTCGCATCATAGACGATCGGAGACAATGCCCGCGGCGGCGGCTGGGCGCCCAACTTTTCGGCGCTTTGCTCGCACGCGGTCAATGCCGCCCATTCCGCGGAGAGCGAAACGCCTTTGCGCGGATTTCCCTCGAAAAAGTTCGTACGGTCGCCGGCAAGCGATCGTTTCTGCGCCGCCACCGCATCCAGCGCTTTGAGATAAGCGTCGCGCGACGAATTGTCGCGCTCCAGTGAGTCCGAGATCGATTTCCACTCGCTGTTTTCCTCGATGCGCGTCAGGGCCGCGCCGGATTCAGCGCGTTGATCCTGGCCACCAAACGCAAGCCCAAATCCTTCCGGCGACTTGCAGGTTGCGTCCCAGATGATCGGTTGCTTGAGTTCGACCGCCGGTAGCCGATAGGACTTCCGCTCCGCGGCGATGCTCCACGTGGAGAAGAAAACGCCCGCGACAAACAGCCAACGGCCGACAGGTTTCAAGTGACCTCCATCTTCAGCAATACGGACCATTACACTCTTCGTAGCGACCCTTCGAGAGATCGTTTACGGCGACTCTACTTCGCAATTCTCGCTGCGCCGATATCTCGCACGAAGGCCTGCAATATTTGGCGATTGCAATACGCCCAAGAGTTACTCGCCTCGACCTGAATATGTGGATGTCACCTTTTCTGGACCCGAAGTGCCGCGATCGCCGTCCTGAAGCGGTTCATCGACATGGATGATGGTGGGTCAGAATTTTCATCAACGTTCATCATCTTCTCCGTCCCCGGCCAAACTGTTGACAACATCAACGTGTGCGTGCCGCCAGTTGACAAGAAAAGTACCGACGACCACTCAAACAGGAGTCAGGCGTTCATTCGTAAACCTTGCCCGCAGCCAGAATGTCGGCACACCGACGCCAAGCGTTAGGTGACTTGGCGGGCAGCAGCGGAGCACCATCCGAATCTATGGCCCAGCGGGCGGCGGCATAAAGACAATCCTCAATAGTTACGTTCTCCCAACCATTCTGACCCGGCCCGAACGGCGGACTCGGATGCTCTCGTTCCTTTGCGACTTCGTCTGCCCTATCTGCGGCAAGAGCATCAAGGAACTCGATAAATGTTTATTCGTCAGCGACTTTATCCAAAGCAATGTCCAGCGTTTTCGACCGGTTCTCTGGCACGGCATCCTCCTTGGTTCGCTTTTCGCATCCACAGGCTAAGCTATGCAACCAGAATCATGAGCGATTCACGACAATTGCGATGAAGTGGGGTCGATGGCCAAGTTTGTTCACCCATTCTGAATTATGACCGTCCTTTCCGCCTCCCGCTATTGACTCGCGCGCTTGCGGGGTGCACCGCACTCCGGACAGAGGCCGGGGCTGGCGCGGACGTCGTAGCCACAAGCGGAGCAGCGCGTTCCAGAATGCTTCGTTCGCTTCAATCGGAGACTTATCACGGCAATGGCGATAGGCCCTGCGGGCACTAGCCAAGCGAGCCATGCCGGAAGGGTAAGGCTAAAGTTCGAACCATAACTAGCGCCGTCGCGATAGTTGCTCGAAAAGACGTAGAACCCGAGATAGTTGGCAACTGACGTTGGGGGCAAGATCGACGGCCCTCTGTATGCTGGCCGGCTGTTCCATCCGACCCCGCATTCTGCTTTAATAATCCGTGGGTACACGTCGTAAAGAAGCGTCAAACGACCACGTTCTAGGGCAAGACAATAAACGCTCCGCCCTCGGCCGTAGGAAAGTTCGGTATACATTGTATAGCTGCGGACCCACATACCACCGGCCACTAACGTCAGGATTAGCGCCGTTCCTAGGGCCACTCGGCTTAAGCCAATCCACGCGCGAAGCCAAGTCGGGCGCATTTAGTGAAAATCCTCGGTTGAAAGTGCGGCGTTGAACGACTTGCCGCTGGTTACGGTCGAAGAAAAGGTGACATCCACATATCGTCGACCGCGATTGTGCAGGATGCGCATCATGTCGTCAGCCATCTCGCTTCCTGGTGGACTCGGCGAGCAGCAGCAGTGGAAGGCTGCTATTTACGAAACATGCGCGGCGGCGCCGGTCGCAGCGGAACCGACTACCTCGCCGTCCACGGTGAGCTGCGTGATGCCGTGGCTCGTCAGCGCGGCGCGTACGCGCTCGTACACGTGATCGACGGTGATTCCCTTCATGCAGACGTTGTCGTTGCAGGGGGAGAAGCGGTGGTTGAAGGCGTTGACGCAGGGGCTGCAGGCGAGGTTCAGTCGAATCACCTCGGTACCGGCCCCGAGGGGGCCGAAGAGGGCGGGGGTTTCGGGGCCGAACAGGACGATGGAGTGGATCTCCGTGAGCGAGGCGAAGTGGCCCGGGCCGCTGTCATTGGTGACCAGCACATCGCAGAGGGTATAGAGCACGATCAGCTCGCGCAGCGTCGTCTCGCCCGCCACGCTGATGACGGCGGGGGAGATGCTGGCGGCGATGTCGCGCACCGAAGCGGCTTCGGAGTGGGCGCCGGTCAGCAGAAGCGTAACGCGCGGATGTTCGGCGAGGATACGCCGGCCCAGCTCGACGAAACGATCGGTCGGCCACTTGCGCAGCGGGAGCAGGTCGCTGGCGTTGGCGTTGAGCAAGACGATGGGCCGTTCGACCGGATGGCCCGCGAGGCGCTCCAGCGTTGCCCGCACGCGGGCGAGTTCGTCAGCCGTCGGCTCGAACGGCGGCGGTGAAAAATCGATCTTTGGGATCAGGATCTTCGGAAGCGGCACCTGGGCCGGATCAGCGAGGAGCGTCTCGACGAGAAGGTAATAGGCCTCGGCGGTGTGGAGGTAGGGGTTGTATTGCACGCGGTGGGTCAGGAGATCGCCGCGGTAGGGGCCTTCGCTGGTGAAACGATGCAGGCCGATTCGCCGGCGCGCACCCGTGAGGAATGCCAGGATCGCGGAGGCGCGCGAGAAGAATTCCATGTCCACCGTGGAATCGATCCCTAGTTGTCGGGCGCGCCACACGGAGCGAAGCAGATCGAGGAAGAGCGTCGTCGGGTGATGGGCGCGGATCTCCAGGACGTTTTCCCGTGGGATCAGGTCGAGCAGGTCAAGGATGAAGCGGTTCTCGCGGAAGACCAGGAAGTGAACGTTCTCGCGTCCCACCAACTGAACCGCGCGCTCGATCGCCCGGTACGCGAGGACCGTGGCGCCCTGCTCGATAATCTTGATCAGGAGAACCTTCCGGGGCGGCTCCGAGATGCGATGTCCGCCGAAGGGCGCCAGGAGTTTGCAGACGGCGGTGAGGGCGAAGCAGAGCGGCTTGCCGAGCCAGACGTCAACCTTTCGAACGGCTTGTGGGTTCATGGATCGGGTGCGACGCGCGAGGCTGCGGGCTCTCGCTATCGCCACATGATCGTTGCGGTCCGTTCGCCTTTGCCATTGGCATCGCCGATGCCAAGCGGAACGGTCTTCCAATGCGCGTATCCGTGCTTTGTGGCGAACGCGCTCACGTGCCCCCCGACGAAGAGGACGCGAGGGATGTTCCTATAATCGGGCGGGCCGTCGAAAAAGTCGAATGCCGTGATGCGCGATGCGACGCTATCACACCAGACGTCCGGCTGGCCCGGCATGTAAAATGCCGCTTCGCCCGCGTCCTGATGTCGATTGCAGATGGCGGGCGCGCCATCCGCGACCCGGCCAAGCGCGTTGCCGAATCGTTGCCAGCCGCCGGTCACGTCCAGGACATTGTGGGGGATCCGAATGTGAACGCGGGCAAGCAGCTTCGCCGATCCCGGCATGAGCAGGAGGTGCAGGCCGATCGTGAAAATGAGGGCAAGCTTGCATCCTTCCCACACCCAATGCCGCCATCGGCCGGCGGCATCCTGCGCGAGACGCCTTCCGATCAGCAGGCTGGCCGGAACGTAGGTAAACATCGGCCAGTTCACTTCGCCGACCTTCCGCACTGAAGCCAGTCCAAAGATGAGCAGCGGAACGGATGCGCAGCAGAGCAGGAGCCGGTCGACGTGGTTCAAGCGGCCATATCTTCGCCACCCGCTCACGAGCACGACGATCACCAGCGCGAACAGGATCGGCGTCCAGACCGCCGCTTGACCGCCGATGTACGCAGCGGTGTTGATGAACGGGCGCAGCAGATCGAGACGGCTGGTCGCTGCCGAAGGGGGTGCGGCTTCATCGCCTCCAGTCCCGTGATGCAGTTGGTAGGCGAAGGAGGCCCAGCCATGTCGCGCGTTCCAAACCAGCACCGGTGAAAAGATCACCAGCGCCACCAGCGCCGCCAGGTAAATCCACGGCCGCCGAAGGTGCCGACGCCCCGCGGGGGAGCTCACCAGCGCCACGAAGACCGCGGCGGGCAGCAACACGGCCGTGTATTTCGCAAGCAGCGCGACCCCGCAGAAAATACCGAACAGGATCCACAGGCCGGCCGACGGAGAGTCATTCGACGCCATGCCTTCGCCCGCCATCCGCTCATCGTCGCGCAAGGCGATGAGCGCGACACACGTCAGTGCGGCGGTGGAGAAGAAGACGACAGGCGTATCCGGCGTCGAGATCGTGCCGATCACGGTCAGCAGTGGCCCGAGCAGCCACATCAAACCTACCCAGGCGGCTGCCCAGTCGGGCATCAACCGACGCGCGAGCATCACGAGCAGGGCGACCATGCCGAACGCCAGCAGTGCGGCGGGGAGACGGACGCCCAGCTGCGTCGATCCCAGGATGTGCGTCGAGAGCCAGTTGATCCAGGCAATGAGCGGCGGGTGATCGAGATACCCCCCGTAAAGATGCCGCGACCAGGACCAGTAGACCGCTTCATCGGGCGCCAGCTCCAGGCGAGCGCCGACCAGCAGGCGCAGGATCAGCAGCACGCCGAGCAGCCACCAAACTATTCGCAGGGGCCGGAGTAGGCCGGACAAGAGAGGGGGGTCGGTCCTGACTTGGGTCATCATCTTGCGTTGGGGCAATCGAGCGAAGGTGCATGGTAGCGGTTGGCGCGGGACAAACCAGCCGGCGCCAGGGTTCACCTGCCGGGCGCCACGCGAAGTATCGCGGCTTCGATCGGGGCCAGCGCATAGGCCTCGGCAAAGCGCTCCTGGCTGTCAAAGGGCTCGGCCGAAACGCATCGGCACTTCAACGGTACCTCGACGTTCGATACATCAAACGGCCACGGGTCGAGCGTCGTTGCAAAGGGTTGGCCATGACGAATTGCGATCGAGATCGGCGGCTCGCTGGCACGCGGGTGGATTCGGTCGATCGATTGAAACAAGTGTTCGCTACAGCAGGCGTCGAGGCTGATCCGGTCCATTGCGCTCAGAAGCCGGTAGTTGAATTGCAACTGGTCTTCGTCGGCATCGGTGCCGAACGCCGCCAGACCCAGTTGCAGCGGTCGATCGATGCGCAGCCCCAGTCGCTGTCGCAACTGCTCCTGCGCTTCGACCTGGCGATGCTGGAATTTGTTCAGTTCGAACAACTCGTCGCGCTCGCGCGAATGTTGCGAAATGCCAGAGAGGACCGAGAGGTGCAGGACGTGCAGGCTCACGAGCAGGCCCGCATAGTCGTTCACCGCCGTCGCGCGGGCCGTCGACTCTGTCCAGATGCGTGTCGCCCGGTGCGTCGGGGTCTCCAGGACGTGCAGCGGCAAGCCGGCTGCATTAAGCGTCGGCCGGTCATCGTGCAACGGCCAGCCGGCATCGTGCATGCAAATCGCGGTGATCGTCGGCCCGTAGGGAGACGGCGGGGCGAATCGGTCATTGCCGATCCGCTCGGCGAGCCGGCCCGCGGCGACCGCGTGATCGTCCTGCGTGACGAGCAGAAATTCATTGCCGCGACGGTGACGGATCATGATCGGGCTCCCAGGTGCGACGCCGCGATTGGAACCCTCTTTTGTCGAATTGCCAAGCGGCGTTTATGTTCGCCGTCATGGAAAACGCGCTGCTTCTGGGACTGGGCGCCGCGGCCCTGCTTGTGCGGGTGGGATTGGCGCTCTACTTCGCCGGCCAATCCCGGTCGAAGAACTCCGCCGCATCGATGATGCGGACCAGCGCCGACTTCTGCTTTTCCGTCCTCGCGTTCGCCCTGGTCGGCGCGGCCCTGATGAACCAGGTCAGCAACCCGCTGTTCGGCCTGAACCCGCGCAGGCTGTTGGGCGGCGGGGGAGACGCGCGCTGGTTCTTCCAGGCGGTGGCGCTCCTGACCGCCACCGGCACGCTCGCCGGCGCCACCGCCGAACGATCGCGCTTCTGGGGGACGTGCGCGGGTTCGATCCTATTGGCGGGTCTGATCCTCCCCGTCGGCGCTCACTGGGCATGGTACGGGTGGCTGAGCAGGTTAGGGTTCACCGACGTGGCCGGGGCGACGGCGTTGCATGTGTCCACCGCGGTCGCCGCAGTGGTCGCGACCATATTCATCGGCCCGCGAAAGGGCAAATTCAACCGTGATGGGTCGTCGAACATGATCCTCGGCCACAGTATCCCCATGGCGTGCGCGGGGACGTCGGTCATGCTCGTGGGATGGGTTGCATACACCGCGGGATCGGTCGTCCGTTTTCAGTTTTCAGTCGATACGCTGGGCGCATCGGCGGCCAATACGATTCTGGCTGCGGCTGCGGGAGGAGCGGCGGCGCTATTCGCCGGACAGGTCCGCTACGGCAAGCCGGACGTCTCGTTCCTGCTGGCGGGATTGCTCGGCGCGCTGGTGGCGATCTCCGCTCCGTCCGGGTTAGTGGGCTCGGGATCCGCCATCGTGATCGGCGCGGTCGCCGGGGTCATCGTACCGTTCGCGACGGTGATGCTCGACCTTCAGCTTCGCATTGACGACCCGGGTGGCATGATCGCGGTGCAACTGGTGGGGGGCGTTTGGGGAACGCTGGCGGCGTCGATCGTGCCGAGCCGCACCGGCGGATTCTTCCGCCACCTGATCGTGCAATGCGCCGGGATCGCGGCAATCGTCCTGCTGTCAGGCGTTTTTGCGACGGCCCTCTACTGGACACTAAGGGCGACGGTCGGATTACGGCTGCGCGAGGCGGACGAATTCGACGGGCTGGATCTGGCCGAGCACGACATCGGCGCCTATCCAGATTTCCAGCAGAACATGATCAAGAGTTATCACCTGCGGGAGGCGTAGCGTCGCTCAGGTTCAATTGCGATTTGAGATCGGCCAGAGAGACGACGCCCGCTGGCAACTTCGCCTCTTCCATCAGCATAACCGGGATGCCGTCGCGGACGGGGTAGGCCAGACCGCCGATCTCCGCGACGAGGAACTCTCCGTCGGCCTTGAGCCGGCTGTGAGTCAGGGGACAGCGCAGGACCTCGAGCAGTTCTGAATCAACGAGGCTGGATGACGGGTTGGAGCTCATGGGGCACATCCTAACACTACAGCGCTGGTTCGGCCATTTTGGATCAAGAATCGCGATGCAAGTGACGAGTCATAAGGACTCACGATCAATCCCGCGCTGTAGTGCTAATTGCGATGCCTGCGAACTGCGAGAATCCGCAAGTTGCTTGACCACCCACCAAGCAACGACTAGCTTTATACGGTAAAGTAAATCTGCCGGCTCTCAAAAGGTGGCTCAAAAACGTCAGCCACCCCGTGATTCAGCGACGTCTACTTTATACGGCAAAGCTTTAACTCGATTCGGAAGGAGCACCATGTTGCAGGGATTGCGTGATTGGCGGATCAGCCTCTGGGTCGTTATTGGATGCAGCCTAGGTGCGGCGGCCCTCGCGGACTTCCTTTTCTTCGACCACGCGCTGGGCATCAACTGCGCGTGCTTTGCCGCCGGGTTGCTGGGGATGCTGCTCGTCCGCCGGGGCGCTCGACGATCGGTCGTCGCCGCGATCATTATCGCGCTGGCGACCGTCGGCCTGGTGTGGGCCATGGTGCAGCAACCGACCTGGTTGAACATCATGTTCGCAGTCGTAAACATCGGCACGCTGGCGATGACGCGACGTAATGGATGGACCTCGAGCGTGGGGGCCTGGGTGCGGCGATGGTGGCGGCTGATCGTGCTCGCCGGACTGCGTCCGCTGAGGGACGGCTGGCTGGCGTCGCGGTGGATGTCGCGACATCCTCATGCCTCGATGCGGGCGGCGCGCATCGTGCGATTGTGGTTAATTCCCATCGGACTTTCGGCGATCTTCGTCGCGCTCTTCACGATGGCCAACCCGTTGGTCGAGCGCTGGCTGTCGCGCCTGGTCAACTCTCTTGCGAAGCTTATGGAGAACCTCGATCAAGTCCTCATCCCGCAGCGCGTCGTGGTGTGGCTGGTGGCGGCCGGCGGCACGTACGCGTTCCTCCGCGCCCGCGCCGCCCGTGTGAAAGCGCGGTCGATTGAGACGATCCCGATGTCGACGCCGGCGGTTGCGATGCTCTATCCGGCAGTGGGAACGGTCGTGCGTTGCCTCACGCTCTTCAACCTTATTTTCGCTGCGCAGACGACGATGGATTTCACCTACCTCTACGGTCACCGCACGCTCCCCGAAGGGTTGACGTACATGCAGTATGCGCACCGCGGTTCGTATCCACTGATCGCGACGGCGCTGCTGGCCGCGGTCTTCGTGCTGGTCACATTTCGACAGGAGAGTGAGATCGTCCGATCCCGCGCGGCGCGTGGGCTGGTCTATCTGTGGATCCTGCAAAACGTGGTGCTGACGGTTTCAGCCGCGCAACGGCTGCACCTTTACGTCTCAGTCTACTCTCTGACCCGGCTGCGCGTGGCGGCTGCAATCTGGATGTTCCTCGTCGCGGCTGGACTCGTCTGGATCGTCATGAAGATCCTCCTCCACCGGACGAACGCATGGCTCCTCGGCGTCAACACGGCGACGGCCGCCATCGTTCTCTACGTCTGCTGCTTCATCAATTTCTCCTGCTTCATCGCCGACTACGATGCGCGTCATGGCGCGGAATTCGCCGGCGCGGGAAGCGTGCCCATTGATCTGGAATATTTCCGTAGCCTGGGTCCTGAGGCGTTGCCTGCATTGGCACGCGTGGCTCCGCGGCTTACCGGAGATCGAGCGAAAACCGAAGCGCGCGTCGACAATGAGCTACGACAGGACCTGGAGGTTGAGAGCGATGACTGGCGTGCATGGACTTGGCGTCGTGACGCGCTGCACGCCTGGGCCATCGCGCACCCGCCGGCCGCTGGAGCGAGCGGGGCGACGACGAGGCCCTCGCCAGTAAGACCGACGCGCACGGCGCGGTCTGGATACGCCTCACGCTCGTCATGGAGATGGTGATCAAACCCGCTTGGCGATTGCGGGCCTACTCGATCGGCTTGATCTTCCACTTGGGTGACTGGCCGAAGAATCGGCAGGGATTGTTGTGGAAGATGTCGATCGCCTCCCGCTCGCTGTGGCCACGGCGGAGGAACTCCAGGCATGTATCGGTCAGGTTGGTCGGGCCCGATTCGCCCCAGTCGCTGGCGCTATTCACGCAGATCATCTTCGAGCCGTAGATCTCCAGGATATCGGCGCCGCGCTGCGGCGTGACTTTTGTGACCGGGTAGATCGTCAACCCCGCCCAGAAGCCGGCATCACGGGCCATGCGGATCGTATGTTCCTCGCAATGGTCGATCAGGACGCGCTCCGGCCGGATGCGCTTCTCGTTTTTCAGGATGCTGGTGATGATCGACGTCCCCTTGTGCTTGTCCTCCAAATGGGGTGTGTGGATCAGGATCATCTGATCGTATTTCGCCGCCACCTCCACCTGTTCCTCGAAGATCGTGATCTCGTTGCGCGTGTTCTTGTTGAGCCCAATTTCGCCGACGCCCAGAACACGCGGGTGGTCCAGCAACGGGGGGATCAGCTTGATCACCTCACGCCCCAGCGAAACGTTTTCCGCTTCCTTCGCGTTGATGCACAGCCAGGCGTAATGGTCGATGCCGTACCGGGCGGCACGCCTGGGCTCAACGTCGAGCAGGTGGTGGAAGTAATCGGCGAAACTCTCTGCGCTGGATCGATCAAAACCCGCCCAGAACGCCGGCTCCGAAACTCCCACCACGCCGCAACGCGACATGTACTGGTAATCATCCGTCGTCCGGCTCACGCAGTGGATATGGGGGTCGATGTATTTCATGGGTGCTGATTGTCAGTTGTCCGTTGTCAGTTGTCCGTTGTTGTTGCGAGGGGGGTTCAACTGACAACGGACAACTGACTTATCTTCCCGGAACCGCACTCTCATCGCTGAATATCGCCTGCACTTGTTCCGCCCGATTGGGTCCCGGGGTTAGGAGGACACGGACGGCATCGCGCAGTTTGGCGAGGCGCGGGTCGGAGGAGAGGACGGCACTCCCTCCGGCAGATCGTTCGACGCGGTCCAGGTCCGCCGCCAGCGACAGGCACCTCCAGCGCATCTCCAAGAAATACTGGTCCAGGGTCTGTTGGGCGTCACGCATATCACCATTGTACCCGCGATGCGCCAACGCGTGGCAGACGCCCGATCGCGGCCCAATAGCCGGCTCGGGGCGCGCATTTTCTTCTCGATCTTTTTGGATTTCCTGCCGTATAATCCGAGTCGTCGCAAGGCTTCGGCAGTGCGGCAGCCGGCTTCAGATGCGGATCTGGAAAGCCGGTAACGTTCCCGGCAAGGCGTTGCCGGGAGGTAGAGCCCGGCGGCGGGCACAGTAGAGGGCATTACTAAGGCCGGCGTCCCAGTGGCGATGCGAATCGCCTCTCTGCCGCGACCGACAGTCACCCTCGAAGCGACGCCCGCGACGGCTGGGCAAGGCCCGGGCACGGGATTGCGGACCGGTACGTGCGAACCCATTGCTCCCGTGAAATGGAGGTGATCCGTGACCAATTGTGACTGTACGTGTGGGCTGCGGTAGCAGCTTCCGCGGGTGCGAATCCTGCGGTACAACGCGGCTGCTGTCAGCAGCTCGGTAGTACAGGAGACCTGAGGGTCGCCTCCTACCACGCAGAATGCACACTGATGAAGCCCGGGTTTAACGACCCGGGCTTCTTTTGAATCGGCGGCAATGGAGGTGAGTTCCGCTGATCGCAACAGCTACTTCGCGATCTCACTGGCGGTACCGGCGATGACCGGCTTGGCGCTGGTGGATCCCGAGGGCGGCTCGAGGTAAAGCGTTCCCCAGGTGTTGGGGCGCGCCTGCGTCAGCACCTGCTTGGGCGCCGACCAGTAGTACTCGGCGGCGTGCTGGTAATCGCGGGCGTGGAAGTTGAACGCGATCTGCGGATGAGCAATCGGATCAAAGCCGTTCAACGCCTTGGCCGGGATGAACATCTCCACCACGTACCGGTCGCGAAGGATGCGCGTCACCTGGCGGATGTCCGGATGGGGGATCAGGTTCTCCTTCAGCGTATCGCCGGGCGAATGCCATTGACCAACCACGCCCGCGACCCCATCGCGTGTCGGGTAGTCCACCGGAACGAAGAAGAAGTGGTGGCAGTAGGGGTCGTAGGTGGCCTGATCGGCGCGCGGCGGACGGGTGGAGATCCAGAACTCCACGCTGTCCCGTGCCCACCACCAGCCGCCGGCCGGAGCGGCGGAGATATCGTGATCGAAGACTTCGAACGCCAGGTAGATCCCTTCGCGTGTCCAGGCCAGGTAGACGTTGGGCGGGGGGAGGTGGAAACGCTCGGTTCCGACCGCCAGGTCCGGGTGGAGGCTGGAGATCTTGAAGGTGTTCGACCAGTGATCGACGCGGCCGTCGAGTCGTACCGGACGCGGCAGGCATGGGATACGGGCCGCGGGCCGGTTCACGGCAAAGCTCTGCCGCCACACGTCGTCCTGACGATCGGCGACGCTGTGCTGGTGGAGGTCGTTGAGCTTGGGCGCGGTTGCGCGGACAGCGTCGATGAGCATTTCGTAGGGCTGATCATCGATATCGACGATGCCGAAGTTCACGTCTTCGGAGTCGGCAGCGCGGCCGCTGGCCGGCTCGTCGGCCCACTGGAACCAGTCAGCGCCGATCACGTAGGGGACGCGGGCAACGCGCGAGGTGAAGAGCCGGTAGGCATCGGCCCGCGCCTGCTGATCGACGACCTGTGCATCGAACCCGATCAGGTTTCGATCTCCGCTCCGGCCGTCGAGGGCATGGAATGAATACTCGCTGATAATAATCGGCTGCTGCGATTCTTCGGTGATCGTGCGGAACGTGTCGGGGTCGAGGCGCGCATCGCTGACGTAGTAGTTGAGCGACTGGGCGTCGGTCCAGCCGCGTGAGGCGCGGATGACCTCCAGCGGCGCGGCCCCGCGGTAGCGGATGCCGAGCACCAGGTGGTTCGGATCGTACTTTCGCAGCAGCGTGCAGGTCGTGCGGAAATAATTTTCCGCCAGGTGCGAGAGCCAGGCGCTGGTGAGCCGCTCGTACGCCGGCGTGTTGTTCCGCGGCAGGGCCGGCAGCTGGTTGAGCGCTTCGTAACTCGTGAACTTGAGGCTGAAGGCGTTGTTGAAGTCCGCCAGCGACGGCCAGGTCTTGCGGATGACGTCGGCGACCTCGCGCCGATTGGGATCGTCGTGGGCGAGCCCGTCGAAGTAGACGCTGGGTCCCGAGGCCTCATCGTCCCAGTTCATCTCGTTATCGAGGTAATAGCCAACCAGGTCCTTGTTGTCGCGCAGGGTGGCGACCTGGTTCTTAATCGCCTGATCCGCCGCGTTGCTCCAGCCCGGGCTGAAGAACATTGCTCCCGACGCTTGTGCCCAGGATGAGATGTTCAGGTCGCGCGTCATGGGGATCGCGTGGTGGTGCAGAACCGGGTTCGACCAGGCGCCGATCCCCTTGAAGCCCGTATCCTGCACCCGACGAACGGTCGTCGCCGCCCAGTGCTCCAGCGCATCCGGGGCCTGAGCGTCATAATCGTTGGAAATGAAATCGGTGCCGGCGGCGTCACGGCCGTGAACGACCGGCTCAACGGACGTCACCATGTTCATGAACTCTGGCCGATTGCTCGGGCTGAGAAACCACCAGATCCCGTCGGCCGTGCGTCCTATACGCCAGAACCCCTCGTGCCCACGCAGGGTCGGAAAGGCGGGCGCGGCAGTGCCAGCGGCCGGCGACTCGGGCGCGCGGCAGAACTTCGTCGGGTCGAGTTGCGATGCGGAATAGAGCGGGAAGATGAGCTGCGGCTGGGCTGCTGCCGGGGCATCGGCGGCGTGGCTGCTGGAAGATAGCAACAAAACTCCCCACCCCAGACCGATCAGGGCGAGGAAAGCAATGCATCCTTTCATGGCGCCCCCGGCGGTCAGGCCCGACCAGCCGGCGAACGAAGTTGGCTCCCGATCCGCCTTCTTCAGGTTGATGTCGGTGAGTCGCCGTGCGTGACTTGCCTGCACGGCATTGCGAGCGCATCCGATGAAGAATGAGAGGAAAAGCACCTCATAGTTATCGGTCGCTGCACATCCAATCATTGAGGCGTTTTGCCCGCCGGTCAAATGTTGCAAGCTCGCTATAACACGGCGTTTATGTCCAATCGCTGCGTTGGGCAGAAGTTCTTTTTTGCTGGAAATTGCAGCCTCTGCCGCACTCTGACAGCGCATGGAAAAGGCCCGAGCCAAACTCGGGCCTTTTCAGTCCTAATCAAAACTGATCGATCAGGTGGCGTCGGAGGCGGTCTTTGCCAGCTCCGGCTGCTCCTTCTCGACCTTGAGGGATTCAAAGAAAAGGTGCTTTTCTCCGCCTTCTTCCGCTTTCACAGTGATGCGGATCATGTCCTTTCCTTTGAAATTCCCGCGAAGGATCTCTTCGGAAAGGGGGTCCTCGACGTTCTGCTCGATGGCCCGGCGGAGCGGACGCGCGCCAAAGTCAGAGTTGGTTCCTTTGTCGATCAGGAACTCCTTGGCTTCGGCCGAGATGTCGATCTTCAGTCCATGGTCGGTGAGCCGTCGCGTCACCTTCCGCAGCTCGAACTCGACGATCGACTCCAGGTTCTGCCGGCTCAGCGGGCGGAAGACGATCACGTCGTCGAGTCGTCCGATGAACTCGGGGCGGAAGTAGCGCTCCAGCTCCTTCATCACCGTCGTCTTAATCGTCTGATAGTTGCGCTCCTCGACCGCGCCCTTGGTCTTGGTCGACCGCAGGCCAAAGTCGGGGCCACCACCCTTGATCAGGTCAGAGCCGATGTTGCTCGTCATGATCATCACGACGTTGCGGAAGTCGACATGCCGTCCGAACGAGTCGGTCAGGCGGCCTTCTTCCATGATCTGGAGCAGCATGTTGAAGACGTCGGGGTGGGCCTTCTCGACCTCGTCGAGCAGCACCACGCTGTACGGCCGACGGCGGATCCGCTCGGTGAGCTGGCCGCCTTCCTCATAACCGACGTAGCCCGGAGGGGCGCCGATCAGACGGCTGACGTTGTGCTTCTCCATGTACTCGCTCATGTCGATCTGGACGAGGGCGTCCTCGTCGCCGAACATGAACTCGGCCAGCGCCTTGGAGAGCAGCGTCTTGCCGACGCCGGAGGGGCCCAGGAACAGGAAGCTGCCCATCGGGCGGTGCGGGTCCTTCAGGCCGCTGCGGGCACGGCGGATCGTCTTGCTGATCGCCTTGATCGCCTCGTCCTGCGACACGACGCGCTTGTGCAGCTCGTTTTCCAACTCGAGCAGGCGCTGCGCTTCTTCCTTCTCAAGGCGGGTCAGCGGCACGCCGGTCATCTTGCTGACGACCTCCGCGATGACTTCCTCATCGACGACGCCGTCCACTTCCTTCGCCTTCTCACGCCACTGCCGCTGCATCTCCTCTTTCTTGGAGCGCAGGGCCTCGGCCTGATCGCGAAGCTTGGCGGCTTCCTCGTACTCGGCGTTCTTGACGGCCTCGTCTTTCTGGATGGAGAGGCGCTCGATCTGCTCCTCGAGTTCCGCGAGGTTGGGCGGCTTGGTCATCGAGCGAAGGCGGATGCGGGCGCCCGCCTCGTCGAGCACGTCGATCGCCTTGTCGGGGAGGCAGCGGCCGGTGATGTACCGGTCGGACATCTCGACCGCGGCCTGGAGTGCCGAGTCGAGGATCTGCACCCGGTGGTGCGCCTCGTAGCGGTCGCGGAGTCCCTTGAGGATCTCAATCGCATCTTCCTTGCTGGGCGGGTCAACGGTGATCGGCTGGAAGCGACGTGCCAGAGCGGCGTCCTTCTCGATGTACTTGCGGTACTCGTCGAACGTCGTGGCGCCGATGCACTGGATCTCGCCGCGCGACAGCGCGGGCTTCAGCACGTTGCTGGCGTCGATCGCGCCTTCGGCGCCGCCGGCGCCGACCAGCGTGTGCAGCTCGTCGATGAAGAGGATGACGTTCTTGGCACGCCGGACCTCGTTCATGACCGCCTTGATCCGCTCCTCGAATTGGCCGCGGTACTTGGTGCCGGCGACCATCATCGCCAGGTCCAGCACCACGATCCGACGGTCGTGGAGAATCTCGGGGACCGTGCTGCTGATCACCATCTGTGCCAGGCCTTCGACGATGGCTGTCTTGCCAACGCCCGCCTCGCCCAGCAGCACGGGGTTATTCTTCTGCCGACGGCAGAGGATCTGGATGACCCGTTCGATCTCGTTCTTGCGCCCGATGACCGGATCGAGCTGTCCCTCGCGGGCCAGCTCGGTCAGGTCGCGGCCGAAACTATCGAGCGCGGGGGTCTTGCTCTTACCTTTACTGCCTTGTTTTTCCTGTGCGGGTTCTTCAGTTTCCACACCAGCTCCCAAAAGGTTGAGAACCTCCTCCCGAACTTCTTCCAGCTTCAAATTCAGGTTCATCAGCACCTGTGCTGCCACGCCGTCATGTTCGCGCAGCAGGCCCAGCAAAAGGTGTTCTGTACCTACGTAGTTATGGTTGAGATTGCGTGCTTCCTCGATGGCGTACTCGATGACCTTCTTGGCCCGCGGCGTCTGGGGAAGCTTCCCCATCGTGACCATGTCCGGGCCGCTCTTGACCAGCTTTTCCACCTCGAGGCGGACCTTGCGCAGGTCCACGTCCAGGTTCTTGAGAACGTTGGCCCCGACGCCGCTCCCTTCTTTCACGAGGCCCAGGAGGATGTGCTCCGTGCCGATGTACTCGTGATTGAAGCGCTGGGCCTCCTGGTTCGCAAGGGCCATGACCTTGCGGGCTCGATCCGTAAACCGTTCAAACATGTCCATCTCCTGTAGCCGGCGGCCCTGGCCGGCTCCTCATGTTGAGAACCGATGACCCAGCAGGTTGCCCCGATGTTGACAGGCCACGTCAGGGCGTCCCTCGGGCAGACGCGCTCGCCGGGCACTGGAACCGATTTTAGAACGCGCGTTCAGCTAATCAAGGTGCCCACGGCGCCCACTCAGGATATTCTGCGTGCCCGGTGCGGAGGTCGACTCGGCACGCGGCGCGATGCAGGCGCGAGGGTTCACCATGGCGTGTTATCGACCGTTCCTCCGATAACCGTGAACGACCGACAGTCATACGAACATGCCACACGAACCGTTCCAGATCGCGCTCGAACATCACCGTGCCGGCCGACTGCGCCAGGCCGAGGCGGGTTACCGCGCGATTCTCGACGCCGATGCCGGTCATGCCGATGCCCTCCACTGGCTGGGAGTGCTCCTCGTTCAGGCAGGGCAGGCGCGGGCGGCAACACCGCTTCTGGAGCGGGCGGCGACGCTGATGCCATCCGACCCGGCGGTTCAGTTCAACCTGGGACGCGCCTGCCTGGACTGCCGACTGGCAAAGGCGGCAATCGAGGCGTTGACGCGTTCCCTTGAATTGGACCCATCGCGTGCGCCAACGATGACCTCGCTAGCCTCGGCACATCTCCTGCGCCGCGCTCCGGGCGACGTGGCGATCGCGATCGATCTCCTCCAGCGCGCCCGCGCTGCGGGCGATGATTCAACTGAAATTCACCTTCAGCTCTCCAGTACATTCCTCATCGCGGGTCGGCTCGACGAATCCGCCGTCGCCAGTCGCAACGCAATTGAAAAGGGCCCGGCTTCAGCGCCGGCGCACCTGCAGCTGGCATTGGTGCATCGCGTCCGCCAGGAGTACGACGCCGCTCGACGATCGCTTCAGAAGGCGATAGAAGCCCGCAACGGCTGGGCGCCCGCCTGGCACGCGATGGCCATGCTGGAATTCGAGGCCGGCGACTGGAAGCGATCGGCCGACCTGTTTCAGTTCACGATCGACCTGGAGCCCGACGACCCGGCGCCGTACCACGGCCTCGCCCGCGCCCTCGACCGCCTCGGCAAGCCCGATGAGGCGGTGCGCGCATTGCGCGAGGCGGTCGGCCGTGAACGCGCGGGCCGCATGGCTTCAGCTTCTCCGGATCGACCCGAGCCCGATTCGTCGCCCGCCGTGGCGGACCTGGAACGGAAGCTGACGCCCACCGCGGAGATGGCGGAGATGCACCTGGCGATCGCGGCGTGGAAGCAGGTCGTCCCGCCGTCGCAGGTTCCGGCCGTCAAGGTGACCGATCTGTTCGAGCGCTATGCCGATCGCTTCGACGAGCATTTGCAGGGCAAGCTGGGATACCGCGTGCCGGAACTTGTTGCCGAGTCGGTTGCGGCGCTGGACCCGACCAGGAGATGGGACGTGCTCGATCTCGGCTGCGGCACCGGACTATGCGGAGCGCTGCTCCGCCCGATGGCGAAGACTCTCGTCGGCGTTGACCTCTCGCCAGCCATGATCGCCAAGGCGGCGGCACGCGGCGTTTACGACCGTCTGGAGGAAGGGGACCTGGTTGCGACGCTTCGTTCGTCGTCTCCGCAGGCGTTCGATTTGCTTGTTGCGGCGGACGTGCTGATCTACCTCGGCGACCTGCTCCCCCTTTTCGAAGCCGCACGGCGCGCGCTGCGGCCGGGCGGAGTCTTCATCTTTACCGTCGAGGCGTGCGGCGGCGACCGCTTCATCCTTCAGCAGAGCCAGCGCTTCGCCCACTCCCGCCCCTACCTCGAGCACATCGCCGCCATTTGCGGTTTCGAGACTCGCGCCTGCAATCCGATCCTCGTCCGACAAGAGGCGGGCAAACCGATCTCAGGCTTCCTCGTCGTGACGCGATTGAATCCCTGACCGACACGCACGACCAAGCGCGATTCATCTGATTGATCGATTCATTTTTATCGAGTTAACCGCCAAGGCCTTCTTGACGCCACTTACTTTACCAGGTAAAGTAATCGGCGACTCGGACCGCGGGAGCAGTCCATATGACTATTGCAACGTCCTCCACCATCCTGTCCTATCGCGTTCCCAGCGACGACCCAAAATGGTCTCGGTTTGATCCGCTCTGGGCGGCGCTTCTGGCGCTGCCCGGCCTCTGCGGATTCAGCCTGCTGGCGGGGGCACTGCTCTTTCATTCCGAACTCGCCTGGAGGATCGGTCCGCGCGTCGGTCTGCTGATCTGGGCGTCCGCGCTCGTCACTGCGATTGTCAGTTTTCGCTACTTCACCGGCCGACGCAAATCGGTCATGACCCGCATCTGTCTCCTGCTCAACTGGGCGGGAATTGTGTTCACCATCCTCCCCTCGGGCTGGGTCATCCTGCTCATGGCTCTCATGGCTGCGCGGATGGTATAGCCCAACTCTTTTTAATGCCGGACTCGCACGACCACACTTGCCAATCCGCCGTCGGCGCATACGGTGGAGGCGATGAACGTGGCGGGTCTGATCGAACAGCATGGCCGGCGGGCAGTGGACCTGCGCCACCGCCTCCACCAGATCCCCGAGATGGGGTACGAGGAATTCCAGACCGCCGACGCCATCCGCGCTGAACTGGACGAGCTGAAGATCCCCCACATCGACGGCGTACCCGATGCCCCAACCGCGACGATCGCCCTCATCGGCGACGCCAATCAGCCGTGCGTTGCGCTGCGCGCCGACATCGACGCGTTGCCGATCCTCGAGCAGACTGGACTGCCTTACGCGAGTCGGTATCCCGGCAGAATGCATGCCTGCGGCCACGATGGACACATCGCAACGCTGATGGGCGCCGCCGCGGTCCTGAAGTCGATCGCCGATGAGCTGCCGGTCTGCGTGAAGCTCCTCTGGCAGCCGGCCGAAGAGGGGGGCGGCGGGGCGTGCCGACTGGTCAGCGCAGGTGTCCTGGATGGCCGTCTCGGTCCGCCGGTGCGCGCCATCTTCGGCCTGCACGGCTGGCCCGGGCTCAAGGTCGGCACGGTCGCCACCAAGGCCGGCACGTTGCTCGCCGCCACCGACACGTTCGCCGCGACTTTTACCGGCCGTGGGTGTCACGGCGCTTTCCCGCACCTGGGGCTCGACCCGATCGTGACGGCGGCCGAGGCCGTGGTGAATCTTCAGCTGTTCGTGAGCCGTGAGTTTGATCCGACCGATTCGGCGGTCGTCACCGTGGCCAAGTTTAACGCCGGCACCGCGACCAACATCATTCCCGACACTGCGACGATCGAAGGCACTGCTCGCACGCTCAACGACCCCGCCCGTGCCAAGATCGCCGCCGCGATCGAGCGCCGCTGCGCCGGCATCGCCGCCGCCAACGGCTGCTCGCTCGCGTTCACCTGGACCGAGGGATACCCGCCCACCGTCAATGACCCCGCGATGGCCGACTACGTCGGCAAGGTCGCGCGGGCGACGCTCGGCCCCGACCGCTTCTACGTCGTGCCGCGCCCGTCGATGGGGGGCGAGGATTTCTCCTACTACCTGGAGAAGGCGCCCGGCTGCTTTTTCCTCGTCGGCGTCGAACCGCCGCACAGCAACGGCTACCCCTCGCTGCACAGCGACCACTACGACTTCACCGATTCGGCGATGACGGTGGGAATGCGGATGTTCGTGGAATTGGTGAGCGGCTTCCGGCCATAGCGGGAACCGTCGAGCAGATCAGCCGCTGAGGGGTGCTCGGCGTACCACTCCAACCAACTTGTGCTGGCCTTTATGGCCCCATGGTCGGATCCACTTGGCAAGTAGTAGTAGAAATGGGTTGATACGCTTCGGTATTGAACGGAACGAACCCATCAGGCCAGCAGCTTTGCAGATCGCATAGTAGTCGCTGTTGCAGTGGGGCTGGCTCAGCATTGACGCGCTCAACGACGATCTCAAACTCGCCGTTGTCAATCAGGCGGCGGGCGTCGCCGGCGATATATCGCGGTAAATAGCCGATGAAGACGTTGTCCTCGGTCAAGAGTCGAAGAGCGTTTGTATCGGCGAGGTTATCCGGCTCGGGGGTGGCGTGTAACCGTTCACCCGACCGAAGTCGAAGTAGTCGATTCTGCTCCAGCTGCGACCGGTGCCGAACCCCATGAGCCCAGAAAAATGGGCTCTCCGCGAAAGTCGCTGATGGTTCATTGGAATCTACTACCTGTTGGGGTATGAGTGGAAGGCGTTGATCAAGGAGGATCACGCATGGACGCGGATATTGAACTGGCGATGCTCTCGTCACTGCTGAACCTGGATGAATTCGAGGTCGTGGAATCGAGCTGGGACCGTCGGGCAAAGGTCCGGCGATTGACGCTCGTGCCCAAGGCAATCGTCGAATTGTGCCCCGACTGTCATGGAGTGAGCGACGAACGGCACGTCTGCCATGACCGGATTATCGTGGACCTGCCGATGGGCAACCAGCGCGTCGAACTGG
>JBBSDP010000041.1:0-41243 GCA_038240605.1 Tepidisphaerales bacterium
AGAGCCAGCTTTGACCGGTGCATGGACGCGCGACGAGCAAAGACGATTGCCAATCGCGAAGCAAAAAAAATGCTTCGGTGAGGAGAGATTTTTGTTGACCGAAAAAAGCCTTTCATGGATAGGGTGGGCTTGGCCCACCACCAGATCATTGCGGTGGGCGTAGCCCACCCCACGTTTAGGAGATCCGACAGCGCGACTGTCCCCTTTCGGGGTTAAACCGTTTCAGTGTGAGACGGGCTCTTGGCGCGGGATCAACGCGTTCGACACGTTCGGGGACACGAGACGTCCCACCGGAGATCAGAGTCATGGCAGAGTTCGCAACCGAAATCAAAGAACTGGGCGACAAGATCGTTGGCCTCACCCTCAAGCAGGCCGTCGACCTCGCGGCGTACCTCAAGGATACCTACAACATCGAGCCCGCCGCGGGTGGGGCAGTGATGATGGCGGGTCCCGGCGGGGCGGCGGCGGGCGCGGCGGCCGCGGCGCCAGCCGAAGAGAAGACGAGCTTTGACGTGGTCCTCAAGAGCGCCGGCGACAAGAAGATCCAGGTCATCAAAGTGGTCCGTGCCGCGACCGGCCTGGGCCTCAAGGAAGCCAAGGACCTGGTGGAAGGCGCTCCCAAGACCGTCAAGGAAGCCCTCCCGAAGGCCGATGCCGAGAAGCTCAAGAAGGAGCTGGAAGAGCAGGGCGGGACCGTCGAGCTGAAGTAATCGGCGACAGCGAGCGCCCTTAGGCTTTTGCAAGGCAGCCCCGCGCTGACGCGCGGCGCTGCTTTGCTTCAGCCGCAGAAAAATTTTGAATTGCTTTGACTTGGGTTTTCAGTCTCGATATTATTTACCCTAACGCATTGGCGATCGTAAGAATTAACATCTGACGTGAACGGAGACTGACCCCGCCCGGCTGGGAGGGGGAGGCTCTGTTTCTGCGTTTGTTGACTCTTTGTTCAGGACTGATAAGATCGTCTGTTCAGACAGTGATGCAGCGAAAATGGGCGCTTATGCTGCCCATGGAACTCTTAGCCGCTTTCGAAAAAGCGGCTGCTTTTGTCGCCCAACTTCGCCTGGCGGTGCACGATGACGGTGAAGCCGCAGTAGGTGATAAACGTCGTAGAGATCAATAGTTAATTCCACTCTTGCCGCGCGAGCGATGTCGTCGCCCCGGCGGGACCGGCCCACTCTTTCGCACTTGCGGAAAAGGACATTCAGATGCGAGTCCACGAGGTGCGCGATTTCAGCAAGCGCGGCGAAGCCCTCCCGATCCCCAACCTGATCGATGTACAGATCGAGTCGTACCAGCGATTCCTTCAGAAGGAAGCCGACCCGGAGAAACGAAAGAACGAAGGCCTCGAGTCGTTGCTCCGCGAAGTCTTCCCCATCGAGAGCTACGACGGGAACCTTCGGCTCGAGTACATCAGCTACGACCTCTCCGAGCCGCGCTACACCCCCGACGAATGCCGCGCCCTGCGGCTGACCTTCGGCATGCCGTTTCGGATCCGCGTTCGCTTTGTCCGCAAGGACAAGGACGAGGTGATGGAAGATTCCATCTACCTCGGCGAGATCCCGATCATGATCGGCGGCGGTGAGTTCATCATCAACGGCGCCGAGCGCGTCATCGTCAACCAGCTCCACCGCTCGCCCGGCGTCGACTTCCTCGTCGAAGTACAGGAAGGCGATCGGCCATTGCACGGCTGCCGCGTCATCCCCGAGCGCGGAAGCTGGATCGAGTGCTCGGTTACGAAGAAGGACGCGCTGGCCGTCCGCATCGACCAGAGCAGCAAGATTCCCGCGACGACGTTCCTCCGCGCTCTGGATAAGAAGTACGGCACGAACGAAGCGATCATCCGCGAGTTCTATCCGACCGAAACGTCGAAGGTGGGCCAGCTTCAGCCCGCTTACTACGCCGTCGGCGCCGTCATCGACGCCGAGACCGGCGAAGAGCTGGTCAAGGCCGGCGCGCAGATCGGCGAAGCGCTCAACAAGATTCAGGCTTCGGCCCTCAAGAGCATTGAGGTGGTTACAAAGGTCAGCGACCCGCTGATCCTCAACACCCTGGCCGACGACAACGCGACCAGTCACGAAGACGCGCTGATGCGCATCTATGCTCGGCTCCGTCCCGGCAACCCGCCGCAATTGGAGAAGGCACAGACGCTCTTTCAGGAAAAGTTTTTCGATGAGAATCGCTACCGACTCGGCCGTGTCGGTCGCTTCCGAATCAACCGTAAGTTCGACCAGAACGTTCCCGAGACGGTGATGACCCTCCGCAGCGAGGACCTGGTCAACTCGCTGAAGTACATGTTCAAGCTGCGTAGCGGCGAAGGGTACGTCGACGACATCGACCACCTGGGTAACCGACGTCTGCGCACGATCGACGAGCTGGCCGCCGAGGAGCTCCGCAAGGGCTTCCTGAAGCTGAAGCGCACCGTCCAGGAGCGCATGAGCCTCAAGGATCCCAACGAGCTGGGCCGGATCGCCGAGCTGGTGAACTCCAAGAGCATCAGCAGCTCGATCGATTTCTTCTTCGGCCGCGGGGAGCTCTCGCAGGTCGTCGACCAGACCAACCCGCTGGCGCAGCTCACGCACGAGCGCCGCCTGTCGGCCCTTGGCCCCGGCGGCTTGAACCGAAAGCGGGCGGGCTTCGAAGTGCGCGACGTGCACATCTCGCACTATGGCCGTATCTGCCCAATCGAGACGCCTGAAGGCACCAACATCGGCCTGATCGCGTCATTGTCGATCTACGCCGACCTCGACGAGTACGGCTTCCTGATCACGCCGTACCGCGTCGTGAAGGACGGCAAGGTCAACGGCGAACATAAGTACCTCCGCGCCGACGAGGAAATGAAAGCCGTCCTTGCGCCGCCCGATGTGGTCGAGAAGGACCATCACCTGCGCAAAGGATTCGTCCTGGCCCGCGTGCAGGGTGACCTGGCGACGGTGCCCAGCAAGGAAATCCAGTACGTCGACATCAGCCCGCGGCAGACCGTGTCGGTCTCGGCGTCGCTGATCCCGTTCCTCGAACACGACGACGCGAACCGCGCGCTGATGGGTTCGAACATGCAGCGGCAGGCCGTGCCCCTGCTGCGGACCGATCCGCCCGTCGTCGCCACCGGCATGGAACGGCCGGTCGCGCAGAACAGCGGCATGGTCGTCCGGGCCGACCGCTCGGGCGTCGTGACCGCCGTCGATGCCACGCGCATCCTGATCGACAACGCCGACGAATACATCCTTCGCAAGTTCGTCGGCCTCAACGAGCGCACGTGCCTCAACCAGAAGCCGATCGTCAAGAAGGGCCAGCGCGTCAAGCGCGGGCAGATAATCGCCGACGGCGCCGCCACGGACCTGGGCGAGCTCGCCCTGGGTCGCAACGTGCTCGTCGCGTTCATGACCTTCGACGGCTACAACTTCGAGGACGCGATCGTCATCAGCCAGCGCCTCGTGAAGGAAGACATCTTCACCTCGATTCACATCGAGGAGTACGACGTCGAGATCCGCGAGACGAAGCTGGGTCGCGAGGAGTTCACTCGCGATATCCCCAACGTCAGCGAGCGCGCCCTGGCCAACCTCGACGAGAACGGCGTCGTCCGCGTCGGCACCCGCGTCGGGCCGGGCGAGGTGCTCGTCGGCAAGATTGCCCCCAAGAGCAAGAGCGAGCTCACCCCCGAGGAAAAGCTCCTCCACGCGATCTTCGGGCGGGCCGGCGAGGACGTGAAGAACGATTCGCTGGAAATGCCGGCGGGCGAGGAGGGTGTCGTCATCGGCGCCCAGCGCTTCAGCCGCCGCATGCACATGACCGAAGAGCAGAAAAAGTCGCTCCGCAAGGACATCGATCGCTACGAGAAGGAGATGAACGAGCGGGCGGTCGAAATCTTCAAGCAGATGGTCGGCGAGATCAACGAGGTCACCGGCCAGCAGATGGTCGACCCCGGCACCCGCCAGAAGGTCGGCCAGTCGGAGATCGCCGACGTGCTGCTCGAGCAGATCGAAGGGTTCAGCCAGGACTGGATCAAGGGCTCCAAGGAAGCCAAGGAGCAGGCGGTCAACACCTACTCCCGCTTCTGGCCGCGCGTCGAAGCCGTCCGCAAGGAAAAGGCCCGACGCATGGAGCACATGAAGCGCGGTGACGAGCTTCCGAGCGGCGTGCTCGAAATGGTCAAGGTGTACGTCGCCACCAAGCGCCAGCTTTCGGTCGGTGACAAGATGGCCGGCCGCCACGGCAACAAGGGCGTCATCGCCCGCATCGTTCCCGAGGAAGATATGCCGTTCCTCGAGGACGGCACCCCGGTTGACATCCTGCTCAACCCGCTGGGCGTGCCGAGCCGCATGAACGTCGGCCAGATTCTCGAAACGCACCTCGGCTGGGCGGCGGCGGTCCTCGGTTTCCAGGCGATTACCCCGGTATTCGACGGCGCGACCGAAGATGAGATCCACAAAGCCATCGAGGAAGCCAACAAGGCGCTTCGCGAACGCCGCAAGCAGCGAAAGCACGACAAGACCGCGATCGACAACCGCGCGCTGGATGTCGAGATGCCGTACGGCGGCAAAATCCAGCTCTACGACGGCCGCACCGGCGAGTCCTTCGAGCAGAAGACGACGGTGGGCTACATCTACATGATGAAGCTGCACCACCTGGTCGACGACAAGATCCACGCCCGCGCCACCGGCCCGTACTCGCTGATCACCCAGCAGCCGCTCGGCGGCAAGGCCCGCACCGGCGGCCAGCGATTCGGTGAGATGGAAGTCTGGGGCCTGGAAGCGTACGGCTCCGCCTACGTCCTCCAGGAACTTCTCACCGTTAAGAGCGACGACGTCGAGGGCCGTACGAAGATCTACGAGTCGATGGTCAAGGGCACCAACACGCTGGAGGCGGGAACGCCGGTCAGCTTCGACGTGCTCTGCAACGAGATCCGCGGTCTGGGCCTGAACATCCAGCTCGAGAAGAAGAAAGGCCTTGGCAGCGAGAACGAGGACGAAGACCTGATGTGAGGTGTAGGGTGGCTGAAGATGAATCAACGCTGGATACCATCCGCGACCTGAAGGGCCGGGAACCGTTCGCCCCATTCAGAATCGTGATGACGAGTGGCGATCGGTTTCTCATTGAAGATCCCGACGCGCTGGCCATCGGCAGTAGTCAGCTTCATTACTATCTGCCGCGATCGGACAGGGCGCTTCATCTGAGAATGAGTCAGATCGCCAGCGTTGAGGAGCAGAACGAGACGCAAAGCGCCTGACTCGTGCACTAGTTGTGGGCCACTTGATTTCGGGTTTGCGGTGCGTAATGGCGGATTCAGAGCGTTCCAACATCCTCGAATCAATCCGGGAGCTAAGGGCACAGAGTCCTTTTGCACCGTTTGCGATCGTGCTGACGAGCGGTGACCGTAACGTGATCGAAGCGCCCGGAAATCTGGTGGAGATGCGCAGCGAGTTGTTCTATGCGTATCCAGGTGGCGACAAATTTGTGTTGATCCGAATCAGCCAGATCGTCGCCATCGAGCGGCCTGGCGAAGGGAAACGACGGTTCAGTCGCCGCGCTTCTTAGTGATCGGAATCGATTTTCGATCAGGCCATTTGTGAAGTGAAACATCGAGCAGCCTGTTGGTGTTCGTAACACAGAAGAAAGACAACGATCATGGCTGAAAGCGTCTACGATCGAATTAACGACTACGGTTCGGTGCGGATCCAGCTCGCCAGCCCCAACGACATCCGGTCGTGGAGCTTCGGCGAGGTGAAGAAGCCGGAGACGATCAACTACCGCACCTACCGCGCTGAAAAAGACGGGCTGTTCTGCGAGCGCATCTTCGGCCCGGAGCGCGACTGGGAATGTTCGTGCGGCAAGTACAAGGGCACGAAGTACAAAGGCATCATCTGCGACCGTTGCGGCGTGAAGGTCACGCACAGCCGCGTGCGCCGCAAGCGCATGGGGCACATCAACCTCGCCGCCCCGATCGTTCACATCTGGTTCTTCAAGGCGCTCCCGAGCCGTCTGGGCTCGCTGCTGGACATGAAGACCAGCGACATCGAGAAGATCGTTTACTTCCAGGACTACGTCGTCACCGATCCCGGCAAGACGCCGCTGAAGAAGAAGCAGCTCCTCACCGAGGACGAGTATCGCGCCGCGTACGAGAAGTACGGCGCGGAGTTCGAGGCGGAGATGGGGGCTGAGGCGATCAAGAAGCTCCTGGGCATGATCGATTTGCCGACCGAGGCCGAGCGGATCCGCCGCGACATCGAGAAGACCAACAGCAAGCAGAAGATCAAGGACCTGACCAAGCGCCTGAAGATGGTCGAGGCCATCCGCGGCTCTGAGAACAAGAGCGAGTGGATGGTCATGGACGTGATCCCCGTGATCCCACCCGATCTGCGCCCGCTTGTGCTGCTGGAGAGCGGCAACTTCGCGACCAGCGACCTCAACGACCTGTATCGCCGCATCATCAACCGAAACAACCGGCTCAAGAAGCTGGTGGACCTCAACGCGCCTGAAGTCATCATCCGCAACGAGAAGCGGATGCTTCAGCAGGCGGTCGATGCGCTCTTCGACAACGGCCGTTGCCGCCGTCCCGTGCTGGGCAGCAGCAACCGCCCGCTCAAGAGCCTCACCGACATGATCAAGGGCAAGCAGGGCCGCTTCCGCGAGAACCTGCTGGGCAAGCGCGTCGACTACTCGGCCCGTTCGGTCATCGTGGTCGGCCCGGAATTGAAGCTGCACCAGTGCGGCCTGCCTAAGAAGATCGCCCTGGAGCTCTACCAGCCGTTCATCATCCGCAAGCTCAAGGAGCATGGCCTGGCCGACACGATCAAGTCCGCCAAGAAGATGCTCGAGCGCCGCGACCCCGAGGTGTGGGACATCCTCGAAGAGGTGATCTTCCAGCACCCGGTGCTCCTCAACCGCGCCCCGACGCTCCACCGCATGGGCATCCAGGCGTTCGAGCCGGTGCTCGTCGAGGGCAACGCGATCAAGATTCACCCACTGGTCTGCAAGGGTTTCAACGCCGACTTCGACGGCGACCAGATGGCCGTCCACCTGCCCCTCAGCATCGAGGCGCAGACCGAAACGCACGTGCTGATGTTGGCGCCGAACAACATCTTCTCCCCGCAGAGCGGCACGCCGATCATCACGCCGTCGCAGGACATCGTGCTGGGCACGTTCTACATCACCAGTGACCGCGAGGGTGACAAGGGCGAGTTCAAGCTCTTTAACAACCCGCAGGAGGCGATGGTCGCCTACGACCTGGGCAAGATCGCGATGCACTCGCGCATCTTCGTCCGCCTGCGAAACCGCACCGATGTCGTCCCCGACGACAAGTCCGGCGCGTCGCCCATCGAGGACGTCTCATGGAAGCACCTCGAGGAGCAGCGCAAGCGCCGCAACCCGGCCCACGAGATCAAGCCGCGTCCGCCGGAAGTGCAGAGCAACGTCATCCTGACGACCGTTGGCCGCTGCATCTTCAACGACATCCTTCCGTCGGAGATGCCGTTCTACAACTACGCCCTGACCGCCAAGGGCTCCAGCCGCGTCATCGCCGACACCTACGCCCTCCTGGGCCGGCCGGCGACGATCAAGCTGCTGGACGACATGAAGTCGCTCGGCTTCAAGCGCTCGACGCTTGCCGGCCTGAGCTTCGGCATCACCGACATCCGCTCGCCCGACAGCAAGGGCAAGATCCTGGAAGAGGGCCAGGCCAAGGCTGACCGGATCGAGAAGCAGTACCGCCAGGGCGCGATCACGGACCAGGAACGTTACGCGGCCCTGATCGACGTCTGGGGCCACGCCCGCAAGCAGGTCACCGAAGACCTGATGGCCGGCCTCTCGCAGGATTACCGCGATGAAGAAGGGCGTCCCGTCGCCCCCAAGGCCTCGGGCACGCTTCGTTATCTCAATCCGATCGCCATGATGGCGATCTCCGGCGCCCGCGGTAACGTCGACCAGATCCGTCAGCTAGGCGGCATGCGCGGCCTCATGGCCAAGCCGTCCGGCGAGATCATCGAGACGCCGATCAAGGCCAACTTCCGCGAAGGCCTCTCGGTGCTCGAATACTTCAGCTCAACCCACGGCGCTCGTAAGGGCCTGGCTGACACTGCCCTGAAGACCGCGGACTCCGGCTACCTCACCCGTAAGCTTGCGGACGTCGCCCAGAACGTGATCATCACGCAGCTCGACTGCGGCACGCTCAACGGCGTCTCCAAGAGCACGATCTATAAGGGCGAGACCGTCGAGGTCGAACTGAAGGACATGATCGTCGGCCGTACCGCCCGCGACACGATCCGCAACCCGATCACCGATGAGACGATCGTCGTTGAGAACCAGATCATCACCAACGAGATCGCCGACAAGCTCAAGGAACTGAAGCTGGAGTCGATCCGCGTTCGCTCTCCGCTGACCTGCGAGAGCACCCGCGGTATCTGTGCCCTCTGTTACGGCGTGGACATGTCGACCAACCAGGTCGTCGAGGAAGGTCTGGCCGTCGGCATCATCGGCGCCCAGTCGATCGGCGAGCCGGGCACGCAGCTCACGATGCGTACGTTCCACACCGGCGGCGTCGCCACCGGCAGCCTGATCGAGAACGACATCAAGGCGGCCACGAGCGGCATCATCGAGCATCGTGACATCAACGCCGTCCAGGTGACCGATGCCGAAGGTCACAAGCGTCTCACCGCCCTGAAGCGCAATGGCGAAATCGTCGTGGTCGATCCAAAAGGTCGCGAGCTCGAGAAGTACAAGGTGCCTTACGGCTCCACGATCCTCGTCGGCAACGGCGAGAAGGTGAAGCCGCGGCAGCAGCTGGTCGTCTGGGATCCGCACATCACCCCCATCCTTGCCGAGAAGGGCGGCATCGTCCGCTACGAGGACATCGAAGAGGGTGAAACCGCCCGCATGGAAGAGGAGCGAAAGGGCGGCGGCGCCGAGGCCAAGCTGGTCGTCATCGAGCACAAGGGCGAGCGCCATCCGCGCATCACCATCGAGGGCGCCGACGGCAAGATCCTCGACTTCCACTACCTGCCGGCCAAGGCGCGTATCGAAGTCAAGGACGGCCAGAAGATCGAGGCCGGCCAGATGCTCGCCCGCCAGCCCCGCGAGGCGGCCGGCACGATGGACATCACCGGCGGTCTGCCCCGCGTCACCGAGATCTTCGAGGCCCGCAAGCCCAAGGACCCGGCGGTCCTCGCCGAGATCTCCGGCACCGTCGAGCTCCGCTCCGACAAGCGACGCGGCAAGATGACGATCAACATCAAGAACGAGTCCGGCATGGAAAAGGAGCACCACGTCCCGCAGGACAAGGAACTCCAGGTCCACGCAGGCGATTACGTGGAGGCCGGCGACCCGCTCATCCGCGGGCCGATCATCCCCCACGACATCCTCCGCATCAAAGGCGAGGAGTCGCTCTACCAGTACCTGCTGACAGAAGTCCAGAACGTCTACCGGAGCCAGGGCGTCAAGATCAACGACAAGCACATCGAGATCATCCTGAACCAGATGCTCCGCAAGGTGAAGGTCGAAGACGCCGGCGACACCAAGTTCCTCCCCGGCGAGGTGCTGGATAAATTCCGATTCCGTTCGGGGAACGATACGGTCGCCCAAAGCGTGAAAATCGCCGATCCAGGCGGCACCTCCTACAAGGAAGGCGACGTGGCGCTCAAGAGCGAGTTCAAGGAAGCAAACGAGGCCGCCGAGGCCGCCGGCAAGGAACCCGCCAAGTCCAGGAAGCCCAAGCCGGCCCGTGGCAAGACGCTGTTGCTGGGCATCACCAAGGCGTCGCTACAGAGCGAGTCGTTCATCTCCGCCGCCAGCTTCCAGGAGACGACCAAGGTCCTCACCGAGGCGGCCCTGGCCGGCGCGGTCGATACCCTGGTCGGTCTCAAGGAAAACGTGATCCTCGGCCACCTGATCCCAGCGGGTACGGCGTTCAACCCGCACCTGAACCTGAAGATCAAGCACCTGGCTGAGCCCCCGGCTCTTCCGGAACCCGAGCCCGTTGCTCGTGCCCCGCGTGAAGAGGCCACCGAAGTCGAAGTGCCCGCCCCCCCCTCCCCGCGCGAAGCTGTCCCGCAGGCAGGCAGCTGATCGCCGCTCCGCGTGTGGCGTAGTCCAAAGAACCGAAGGACCCCGACAGGCAACTGCCGGGGTTCTACTTTTTGGGCTGTCCGCAGTGGTAACATCAACCGTCGGGATATGAATCGCTTCCGGAAATCGACGCAACTGAAAGGATAGGCGCAATGCGACACTGGCCCGCGGCCGATCGAGGCAGCAAGAAAACACAGGGGGGTCGTCATCCGTCGACAGGGAAGCCGACCGGCGGCCTTCGGCCGCGCCGCAAGCAAAAGCACTCGGGCGTCCGCCGCACCGGCAAGCCCATCCGCGCCCGGCGGCCCAATTCCTCCGCCGCACCGCGCACCACGCCAGATGCGGTGCCGAGCGGGGCCATGTACGCCTGCCCTGATTGCGGAAAGCAGTTCCCTTCCGAAGCCGGAATGCAAACGCACCAGTACAACGTTCACGGCTCAGCCCCGATGATCGTCGGCAACCTGACTCGCTGCACCGAGTGCGGCGTCCTCGTCCGCCCCAAGCGCATGTCCGAACACCGCGAACGGATGCATGGACTGCGGTGAGCGGCAGGATGCGACAAGCAACGTAATGCAACCACGAAGGCGCATTTCGCCACAGATAAAATGCAGATGCAGGCAGATGAAAATCATCAGTCTTCATCCACCGCCTCGGTAATCTATTGGGTCGGTGTGGCCAGATGGGGGCGGCGAGGTTCCAACGTAACGAAGGACGGCACACCTCACGCCGATCGCGACATGTCGCGCCGATGTCGCGCGCGGTTCAATACATAATTTCCGTTATCACATAAATTTATGTAAATCTTACCGTGAAAAAATGTCGCGCAAGCGTCGCGCACCGCCTGTGAAGCGGACTCATCCATACAGGAAGCCGATGTGTGATGAAGGGCGTCCAACAGTGTCGTACTGCGGAACATTGTGGGCTATGGAATGCAAATAAAGGCCAATCTTATAGTTATGCAACTTCGTCCGTGCAGCCCAAGCACTGTAGGGTAGAACATCGGCGAACTCGGGATCGTAGTAGGAAGTGAGCCAAGAGTTGCTGTCGTCACCTTGACAGCTTGTGGACGGGCGGTTCAAACTTGGCCTCCCCTTGGAGCGGGCAAGCCGGAACGGAGGCATCCCATCTAATAAGGTAAAGGCGGCAAGAACGTTAAGGTCGGCCCGACCGCGGGTCGATAGGTCGTTGGAACGTCGGCGGTGGCGGGGACAGGTTATCGGAATGGCCAAATCGAGCGGAAAACATCTCGTGATCGTGGAATCGCCTGCCAAGGCGAAGACGATCAATAAGTACCTGGGCGATGACTACGTCGTCCGGGCCAGCATGGGCCACGTACGCGACCTCCCCTCCAAAGGGATGGGCGTGGACCTGGTGACCTTCCAGCCCGATTACGAGATCCTGGAGAGCCGTGGCAAGGTCATCAGCGAGCTGAAGAAGCTGGCGAAGTCCAGCGACAGCGTATACCTGGCGACCGACTTGGACCGTGAAGGGGAAGCCATCGCCTGGCACCTCAAAGAGGCACTGGGTATCCCCGATGCCAAGGCCCACCGCGTCATCTTCAACGCAATCACCAAGGACGAGATCCAAAAGGCCTTCCGCAACCCGATGTCGATCGATATCGACCGGGTCAACGCACAGCAGGCCCGCCGTATTCTCGACCGCATCGTAGGCTACGAGATCTCCCCGCTCTTGTGGCGCAAGGTCGCCCGGGGCCTGAGCGCCGGTCGTGTGCAGAGCGTGACCGTGCGATTGGTCGTGGAGCGCGAGCGGGAGATCGAAGCGTTCGTTCCCGCGGAGCACTGGAAGATCGGCGGGATCTTTACGGCTGAGTCCGGTGGCGACAAATGTGAAAAGCTCGCCGCCAAGTGGTCCGACTTCCTGACCAATACCGGCAACGGCGAGCGTACCAAAGTCGAACGCGAGAAGTGGCTGAGCGAGCACAACGCCTTCGTGGCGGAACTCGTTGAGCTGGCGGGCAAGAAGTTCGAGGCGGGCAATCGGGCCGACGCGCGTCGTGCCGCGGAGTTGCTCGGCTTCGTCATTGACGAGGAGAATACGGTTGAGGACGCCGAGGCCAAAGGAGCCGCCCAGCACCTGACCGCGTTCACCGGCCATCTTGCCAAGTGCCCGGCGTTCGCCGTTCGATCCATCGAAAAGAAGCGGACGACCAGCAAGCCGTCGGCCCCGTTCATCACCAGCACGCTCCAGCAGGCGGCTTCAAGCCGGCTCGGCTTTGGCGCGCAGCGGACGATGCGGCTGGCGCAGACGCTGTATGAATCGGGCGCCATCACTTACATGCGTACCGACTCGACGCATTTGTCGGCGGACGCCACGACGATGGCGCGGCAGTACATCGAGTCCGAGTTCGGCGACCGCTATCTGCCTGGGAAGCCGAACCAATACACCTCGAGCAACAAGAGCGCGCAGGAAGCCCACGAGGCGATTCGCCCGACCGACGTGAGCCTCACTCCGGCCGCATCGAAAGCTAAGCTCGGGGCGGACGAAGCGAAGCTCTACCTGTTGATCTGGAATCGGTTCGTGTCGTGCCAGATGCCGCCGGCGGAGTTCGACCAGACCAGTGTGACGCTTGCAGCCTCCACTTCCGGCGGCGACGCGGTCTTCCGCGCCACCGGCCGCAAGCTCGTCTTCGACGGGTTCATGCGCGTCGCGGGCATCAGCAGCGAGGACCAGTTGTTGCCGGCGTTGGAAGAGCGGCAGCCGGTCTTCCCGATCGAGATCCTGCCGACGCAGCACTTCACCCAGCCGCCGCCGCGGTTCACCGAGGCGAGCCTGGTCAAGGCGCTGGAGCAGTTCGGCATCGGCCGGCCCAGCACCTACGCGAGCATCATCCAGACGATTCAAGATCGCGAGTACGTGCAGCAGATCGATCGCCGTTTCCACGCGACGATGCTCGGCTCGATCGTGACCGACAAGCTGATCCAGGCCTTCCCCGAGATCATGAACGTGCAGTTCACGGCCGGGATGGAATTGAAGCTCGACGAGATCGAAGAACAGCACCTCGACTGGATCAAGCTGCTGCGCGACTTCTACGGCCCGTTCCATGAGACCGTCGCCGGAGCGCTCGGCAAGATCGAGCACGCCGGCGGCACCGCATCGCCTTACAAGTGCCCCAAGTGCGAGCGGCCGATGGTCTACCGCATCAGCAAGAACGGGTTCTTCCTCTCGTGCACCGGATACCCCGAGTGCGACGGCACGCAGCCGGTCGATCAGCAGGGCAAGCCGACGCTGCGCGAGGTCTCGGAGTACAAGTGTCCGGTCTGCGGACGCGACATGATCAAGCGGCGTGGCCGCTTCGGCGAATTCCTGGGGTGCAGCGGGTACTCGACCAAGAACGAGGACGGGACGCCCGCCTGCACGACGATCATTAACCTGGACAAGGAAGGCAAGCCGCTTCCGCCCAAGGCTCCGCCGATCAAGACAACCGTGAAGTGCGAGAAGTGCGGCAGCCCGATGCTGTTACGGGACAGCAAGCGCGGCCCATTCCTCGGCTGCTCCTCCTTCCCTAAGTGCCGCAGCACCAAGATGGTAAAGAAGCTCGAAGGGGACAACCTCAAGCAGGTCGAGGCGCTGCTTCCGCTGCTGAAAGAAGGAGGGGACAAGGCGCGCGAGATGGCGGCCAAGATCACCGGCGAAATCCCCGCCTCCGCCGGCAACGGAAAGACCGGTCCGATCACGACCGACATCGACTGCGACGAATGCGGCAAGCCGATGATCATCCGCACTGGCCGTCGTGGCAGATTCCTCGGTTGCAGCGGCTATCCCAAGTGCCGCAATACCGGGGAGGTACCCGCGAAGCTGATCGAAGAACTCGGTCTCAACGGCGACGGCAAGTCGGAGAACGGCGCATCCAAGGCCGAAGAGCCACCGGCTCAGATCGAGACGGACCTGGAAGTGGAATGAGCGGCCGCCTGCGAGCGATTGCGTTTCAACATTTCTCGAAGCTGGCGTAGACTTCCCGCGAATGTCCGCGGTCGAACTGCTTTTTCTCGGCACGGGTACCAGCGCCGGCATACCGATGATCGGTTGTCACTGCCCGGTCTGCTCCAGTCCCGACCCCCACGACAAGCGAACACGACCGTCAGTCGTGATCTCCAGCGGCGGCACCACGGTCCTAGTCGATACCACGCCGGAGCTGCGCATGCAGTGTTTAGCGAACGGCATCGAGGCGCTCGACGCGGTCGTCTACACGCACGGCCATGCCGATCACGTAATGGGCCTGGACGACCTGCGCCGGTTCAACGCGATCAGCGGAAAGAGCCTGGACGTCTGGGCGGACGCGCGAACGCAAGTGTCGCTGCATCGCAGCTTCGGCTACGCATTCCTCGGTCCGCCTCCGCCCGAGCAGCGGGTCTTTCGTCCCAACCTGAAGCTACGCACGATCGAAGGGGGATTCCAGATCGGATCGATGCATTGGCAGCCGGTGCCGTTGTTGCACGGGCACGGCTCGGTGCTTGGTTTCCGAATGGATCGCCTGGCCTACTGCACTGACGTGAGCGCAATCCCGGAGCCGTCCTTTGCGCTGCTCGAGGACCTGGATGTGCTGGTGCTGGGCGCGCTCTCGCCCAATAAGCATCCTTCCCACTTTTCCCTGGACGAAGCGGTCGCCGCATCGAAGAAGATTGGCGCTCGCCAGACCCTCTTCACCCACATTGGCCACCTGCTGAAGCACGAGGAAACCAACCGCACGCTCCCCGATAACATCCGCCTCGCTTACGACGGCCAGCACGTCAGCGCCCGCTCGCCGGAACAAGCGCCCGAAGCCCTCCTCCCGAATTCCTGACGGCTCCGCCCAAGATTCTTAATCCGAACTCTAAACTCTCCCACGATGTCCAAACGTTATCGCGCGATCGCCGAGTTTTACGATGCTGAGAACGATCACCATCGCATGCTTCAAGAGGACGTGCCGTTCTTCCTCAGCCAGCTTCCGCGCCGCCGGCGACTGGACATCCTGGAACTCGCGGTCGGCACCGCGCGAGCGGCCATTCCCATCGCGCAGGCGGGGCACCGCCTGGTCGGCGTTGACTATGCCGCCGAAATGCTCGCGATCGCCCGCCGAAAGCGCGACAGCGTGGGACTGTCGGAGCGCGAGCTGTCCCTGGTGCAGGCCGACCTGTTGTCTCTCAAGCTGCGCAAGAAGTTCGATCGCATCTGCATCTTCTTCAATACCTTCCTCAACTTCACAACGCTGCCTGAGCAGGATCGCGTGTTAAGCGCGGCCCGTGCCCACCTCAAACCATCGGGTCGACTATGGATCGACGTGTTTCAGCCGGACCTGGGGATGATTGCATCGCCGGTCCAGGTCGACCTCGATCCGAGCGTCTTCTTCGAGCCCCGTGAGGGGCGCACTGTCTACAAGGTGACGCACGTCCGTCGAGCATTGACGGGTCAGGTGCAGCACCTGACGTTCGACTATCGCTGGCATGACCGCAACGGAGTCGCGCAGCGAGCGCGGACCGAGTTCGACCTGACCTACATCATGCCCCGCGAGTTACAGATCCTCCTCGAGCGCAATGGACTGAAGATCGAGCGAATGTGGGGCAACTACGACGGCTCCTCCCTGCGCTACGATTCACCGCGGATGATCGTGCAAGCGGCGCGCAAGTAGCGCGCGTGGTGTTGAAACGTAGGGTGGGCTCGGCCCACCGGCAGATTCTAGTGGTGGGCCTAGCCCACTACATGTGTCGCGCTCGTGTCTGTGGCGCGAATGCCATAGAATGTGGCGTGTGCCCAGCGCACGCGATGATGCGCGAGTTTGATAAGGATACGTCCGATGAGCGAGCAACCTGCCGCCAATTCCAGAGATTCCAAAGGCCAGCCGCCTGCACAGCCGAGCACAGCATCCGCACCGGCGATCCAGCGGCAGTTCGTCAACTTTGCCTTCTATCGCCTCGACCCGGCGTTTCGTCGTCTAAACGATCACGAGAAAATCCAGGCTCGCAGCGAGTTCCTCAAGCTCTTCCAGGCGCCGCGGCCGGGACTCATGTGCTTGACCTACAGCACGGCGGGTTTGCGGCCGGACTGCGATTTCCTGCTGTGGCGGATCGGCGCCAGCCCGGACGATTTTCAGGCTCAGACCAGTCAGATCAATAAGTCGCGGCTGGGCGCTTACCTTACGACGCCGCACTCGTTCGTCGCGATGACCAAGCGGAGCATGTACATCGACAAACTCGATCCGTTTCACACGAGCGAGAGCCGCACGCACATCATTCCGGGCAAGCGGAAATACCTGTTCGTCTATCCGTTCGTGAAGACGCGCGACTGGTACCTGATGCCCCTGGAGAAGCGGCAGGAGATCATGGACGGGCACATCGGCGTCGGGAACAAGTACCCGAGCGTGAAGCTCAACACGACCTACAGCTTCGGCCTGGACGACCAGGAATTCGTCGTCGCCTTTGAAACCGACGAGCCCAAGGATTTCCTTGACCTGGTGATGGAGTTGCGCGAGACGCAGAGCAGCAAGTTTACCCTCCGCGACACGCCCATCTTCACCTGCGTTCAGATGCCGATGGAGAACGTCCTGGACCAGCTCTTCTAAGCTAAATGGCCTGAATATTTATCGTTTCGGCGTTGCGGTTCACGCAGGCTGATATATGATGTGATCCTGACACCTCAGCCACCGCGCCGCCGGCGCGGTGGTGCTGTTTTTAGAGAGTGTCGAATTCGCAATCGCCGGGCGGTTGATGTCCCGGGGAGCTCGTCACATGCAGATTGTCAGCGCCCAGGAAAAGGTCGAGATGGAACGCAAGCGAGAGGAGCTCTACAAGCTCCAGCTCGAAGTGCAGGAGCGCATCCGCAAGGCAGCCGCACTGGGCGACCTCAAGGAAAACTCCGAGTATCACTTCGCCAAAGAGGAGAACCGCAGCATCCAGCGCGAGCTGGCGGCCCTGGAGCTGAAGCTCCGGCATGTGGCGGTCGTCTCCAACAAGGACGTGCCGGACGACGTCGTCTTCCTCGGTCACACCGTGAAGCTGCTGGACCTGTATGACGACAGCGAGCAGATCGTCCGCCTCGTCGGAGAAGCGCAACCCGCGACCGGCGACAGCGAGATCATGCCCGTCTCCGTCAACAGCCCGATGGGCGAAGCGCTCATGAAAGCGCGCGTTGGAGAAACGGTGAAGGTGAAGGCGCCGCGCGGAACGAATGAGTTCAAAATCCTTGAGATTCTCTGAATTACAGCTCCGCCGTCACCAGACTCGCCAGCTCTGATCGTTCGCTCTTGGCCAGCGTCACGTGGCCGACGATCGGCTTTCCCTTCAGTCGTTCGACGAGGTACGACAGGCCGTTGCTGCTGCTGTCCAGGTAAGGGTTGTCGATCTGGGTCGCGTCGCCGGTCAGAACCAGCTTGGTGCCGTCGCCGATACGACTGGCGATCGTCTTCACTTCATGCGGGGTCAGGTTCTGCGACTCATCGACGATCATGAACTGGTTGGGGATGCTCCGTCCGCGGATGTACGTCAGCGGCTCGAGCACGACCTGCCCGCTTTCGACGAGCTGCTGGATCCGCTGCTCGACGCTCGACATCGATGCGTGCGAGGCATGGCCGTCCGGCGAGAGCCGGTTGGAGAGCAGGTACGCCATGTTGTCGAAAATCGGCTGCATCCACGCCGTCAGCTTCTGGTCCTTGTCGCCAGGCAGGTAGCCGATGTCGCGACCCAGCGGCATGATCGGACGAGCGCAGAGCAGCTTCTGGTAGATCTGGTCGTTCAATACCTTCGTCAACCCGGCGGCGATCGCGAGCAGCGTCTTGCCCGTGCCTGCGGCGCCGATCAGTGATACGAGCTTCACCGACTTGTCCAGCAGCAGTTCCAATGCCATCGTCTGCTTTAGATTTCTCGGAAGAATTCCGAAAACCGGTCCGCGTCGCGGCCGGACCGGAACGATCGCGCTCAGCTCCGCGCGATAACGCCCCAGGGCCGAGTGCGCCAGGTCGCGCTCGTCCTTGAGGAGGACGAACTCATTGGCGTGGAGGTCCGGCAACTCCAGCGTGAGCTGTTTCTCGGCGAACAACTTGTCGATCGATGCCGGCGGCACCACGGCTTCGCGCCAACCCGAGTAATGGTGATCGAAGTCCACCTTCTGCGCTTCGAAGTCCTCGGTCACCAGTCCCAGCGCATCGCCCTTGATGCGCGCGTTGATGTCCTTGGTGATGAAGACGACCCGCGCCCCCTGTTGCTGGAGCGTGAGCGCGCAGCAGATGATGCGGTTGTCGGGGGTGTTGGCATTGAGGCCGGGACAGAGCTTCTGATCCTCTTCGAGCACCACGCGGACGCGCCCGCCGGTCTGCGCAACCGGCACGCCTTCCGAGAGGTTCCCCAGGCCGCGGAGCCGGTCGAGGTGACGAATCACGGTGCGGGCGTTACGGCCCAGGTCGTCGCTGCCGGTCTCGAATTTATCGAGCTCTTCGATGACGTCGAAGGGGATCACGACGTCGTTGTCCGTGAACATGAAAAGGGCATTGGGATTGTGCAGGAGCACGTTCGTATCGACCACGAAATGCTTATTTTCGCCGTTCGTTTCACTCATGTGATCGGGGGTCAAAGGGGGTGCCAGGTGCACGGCAACGAGCGTCGGAGACGCCTTCCGCCGGCGGGCCGTTGTGCGTGGCGCCAGTTTCACTTATTCCTTGGAAAAAGCGAGCCGATATAACCTCGATCCCGATCGCCTGGCGAGCGGAGATCGTGAACGCAATACACACAATCCGGATACCTGAATCATGGCCTTGTACCCCCTGAAGTTCCGCCCGCGCTTCGTCGAGAAGATGTGGGGCGGACGGAAGATCGAGAAGGTGCTTGGAAAGAGGCTTCCGCCCGGCCAAAACGTTGGCGAGAGCTGGGAGCTTTTCGATTTCCCGCCAGGCGTCGTCGACCGATCGACCGACTGGGTCAGCGCCGAGATCTCTAATGGCCCGCTCGCCGGCCGATCGCTCCACTGGGCGGTCGGGGAACTCGGCCGCAACCTGTACGGCGACGTACCCCTCGCCAACGCCGGCCAGTTCCCGATCCTCATCAAATTCCTGGATGCGCGGGAAGATCTATCCGTGCAGGTGCATCCGGACGAAGAGTTCGCCAAAACCAACCCAGGCGCGCACCTCAAGAGCGAGGCGTGGTACGTGATGGAGCACGATCCGGGCGCCCGGCTCTTCAAGGGACTGACCCCCGGCACGACCCGCGACGCCTTCCGCGGCGCGATCGATGCGGGCGTGGTGGAGAAGCACCTCACCGCAATCGATGCCAAGCCGGGGCAATGTTTTTATCTGCCCAGCGGAACGGTCCACGCACTCGGCGCGGGCATGCTGGTCGCGGAGGTGCAGACGCCCAGTGACACGACGTTCCGCGTCTACGACTTCAATCGTGTCGATCCTTCGACGGGCAAGCTCAGGACGCTTCACGTCGATCAGGCAATGCAGTGCATCGCGTTCACCGAGAGCGGCGCGCCGCCCGAGGCCGCTGCCGATGTTCATGATGATCTGACCTCCCGACTCGTCGCGTCACCGTACTTCCACATGGAGCGTGCCCGCGCGCCGCACGGCGAACGCCGCAAGGTCTCCATGAACGGGCCCGCCGTCTGGATCATGCTGGAAGGGGAGGCCGAGGCGACCGCCGACGGCGCCGGCGAGCCGACGCGTTTCGTCAAAGGCGAGACCATCCTCTTCCCGGCGGCGATCAAGAACCCAATCGTCACGACGCGTGCCGATTCACTGTGGCTTCAGGTCACGTTTCCGACCCGATGAAAGAGCGCATTCAAAAGCTCCTGGCCAGCGCCGGCGTCGGCTCACGTCGAAGGGTCGAGGAGATGGTTCGCGACGGGCGTGTCGCGGTGAACGGGCGCGTGCGCATCGATCTGCCGATCCTGATCGACCCGGAACACGATCGTGTTGAAGTGGATGGCGAAGGGGTCCGCCTCGCCGAATCCAACGCGGGCCGTCGCGTCTACGTGCTGTTGAACAAACCGCGCGGCGTCTACAGCACCAACGTCGCCCAGGGAGCACAGGTGCGCGCCGTTGATCTGCTCCCGCCGGACCTGCACGCACGGCTCTACCCCGTCGGCCGCCTCGATGCTGAAGCGAAAGGATTGCTTCTGTTGACCAATGACGGCGAGCTGACCAACCGGCTGACCCATCCGCGCTACGGCGTGCCCAAGACGTATCGTGCCACGGTCGATGGCCAGATCTCACCGGCGGTCCTCGCACAATTGGAAAAAGGAATCTGGCTCGCCGACCCGCGCGGGAGCGGGGGCGCCAAGACGGGGCCGTGCCACGTGAAGGTCGTGAACAAGATGCGCGACAAGAGCGTGCTCGAGATCACGCTGCGGGAGGGCGTGAACCCGCAGATCCGCCGGACGCTGGCCAAGCTCGGCCACAAGGTGCGAGACCTCGTCCGTACGAGAATGGGTCCGCTGACACTGGAAGGCGTGGCCCCCGGCAAGTTCCGCCCACTCACCGCGCGCGAGGTCCGCGAACTTCGCACCTATGCCGGCTCCCGCAAGAACCTCTCCAGCGCGAAGCACGTTGATCAACGCGAAGGGACGAAGGGGCGAAGAGGACATTGAGTCCCTGCGATACCCGCGCTATTTTCCGATTTTGAAATAGAAATAGAAATGAATTCGCCGCGATATCCCCGCGCGCCAGGGCCGGTACACCCAGTCTACTTCGCCCCTTCGCGTAAATTAATGTGCTCAAATCGCGAGAAGAGATTACTTCCAGCTATACCAGTGTGGCTCGAAGCGCTTGAAATGTGAATTGCCGGCGAAGGTTGCGCCGGCCTTTTCGATCGAGCGCAGGTAGGCGTCGCCCTCGGGGCCGCGCGGGTGCTGGAAGCCCGTGGTCGTGATGACGCTGTACCAATTGGCGTCGGCGGTCCAGCCGGGCGGGGCTTTTTCGGCGGTGCAGGGAATGCCGGCCTTGTTCAGGAAGTCGCGCGCTTCGATGGCGCTCTTCTCGGTCGGATAGCTTTGGACGATCAGATAATTGGTGTGGACCACGCGATGGCCGTCAGTGGCGCCGCCCGTCGCCTGCGCCCGCGTTTCATTCGCATGCGACGTGTTTTGAGTTCGGGACGCGTCGGTCGTCGAACGATCTGAAGTCGATGAGGCGCTGCCACGCCGGCCGACATCCAGCACGTCAGGCTGCGTCGGCCGATGGACAAGCTCTTCAACCGTTGTCGCTGCCGATGCGCTCTGTGGGCCGCCCGCGATGTGGCGACCCAGGACGTACGCGAGACCCAGGGCCACGCACGCGGCAAACCCGGTGACGATTGCCGTCGTGTAACGAAGGCGGAGCGTCAGTTCATGGCGGTCGCGGTCAAAGTGGAGCTGAATCGCCGACCGCCCCAGCGGCTGTTGGGTCACCATATCGGCCGCGAACGAATCACGGGCAGGCGCGGCGTGCGCCGGTTCGATCATCGATTCGGTCCCATCGAGATCCGCGGCAGTTGGACTGTATGCCGAATTATCGCTCTCGAACGGCGTCGAGCCGTCCGCGCTGGCCGTAACGCACTCGGCGCGAGGCGCGGTCTTGGGACGGCCCTTAAACCACCACTTGGGGGTGAGCATCGCGCTCCGCGGAGATTTTCCGCCGAACCGGGGCTTGGAATGAATGACTTCAAATAACGCCGTGGTGTGCTTACCTTTGGCCATCCTTGACCTCGGTTTTCTCCGAACGCGCCGCAGTGGGCGGTGCGTTCAGTTACAGTCTGGGCGGTTCTCCGAACCGCCTGCCCTGAAACGGTCATGCGCCGAATAGCGCGCTGCTTTACTTTGACAAACTACGAACAACCTACGTTTCAATCGGCCGTTGGTCAAGCCGACGTGCCCGGTCGGCGGACAAATCGTATGACATCGATGAACTGGACCCGTCACGCATCCGCGCGGTCGAGCTCACAACACCGACGTTTATCATCGCGAGCGATCCCGAGCGGACGAACTATCTCGACGCGGTTTTCATCGCGAGCGTTCGCGCGTTCCTCGATCGCGAATTGAGACGTGGTCGGGACACGTCGGTCGCCGATGTGGGGAGATAAATTGGCGATGGAGTGGAGCGCGTTGGCGACCCGCGTGTGCGCGCGGATCAATCGAACCCGCCGCCGATTGCTTCCAGCACTGAGCGTGGGGCGGTGACGATCAGGTTGCCGTTCCAGTATCGGATCGCCGCCTTGCCGCCATTTTCCGACCAGACATCCGGTTGAACGATGCTGCGGATGAGGTCCATCAGCTCGTTGGCGCGCTCGGTCTTGCTCTTGACGACTTCCTTATTCGAGCTGGTGGACGAGGTATTGAACAACCCGCCGCCCGCTCCGCCACCGCCGCCGCCTCCCGCGCCAGCGCCGGCTCCACCGCCCGAGCCACCCTGGCTTCCACTGGTCTGGTTGGTCAGGCTGAAGTCCGGCGCGTCATCGAAGTCCGGGATCACCATGATCAGGTCTTCGATCGGATAGACCTTCGTGTACATCCTGGCGTCGATCAGCTCCTGCGTGGAGATCTCGATCACCCCTTCGTCCACAGTGAAGCCCAGCTTGCTGCCGGCGCCTGCCTCGGAAAGGATCAGGTCAAGCGCTTTGCGCAGGCTCACCTGGCGGAGGCGCAGGGTGATCGTCGAATCCGGCGTCACGCCCGCTTCGGTCAATGCTTTCCAATTCACGCTGATGTTGGCGCCGGTGACGTCGCGGAGAAAGTCGACCGCGTCGCGCACCGCGACGCCGTCAAAACGAACCTCTGGTAGAGTCTGCGCCAACTGTCGCTGAATCACCCCAGCGACCGCCGCACGCGGCGCACTGATGAAGAGGCATGCGAAGACGGCGAGCGACACAATGCGATACGCGAAGCGCTGCATGGCGTGTCTCCTTGCGAACAGGGGGGGCGCCGACGGCACGACGACCTGCTCAGCCTTGCGTGGCCGGTGGGGCGGGCGTGGCCGAACCATTGGATGGCGTGCTCGATTCGGCGACGGAATCGCGAACGGGTTCGCCGGTATACGGATCGAACTTATGGCCGACGTCGGCGAGCGGCTTGCCAGTCACGGGATCGAAGCGGGCGTTGGTCTGCGTCAGCTTACGCTGGTCCTGCTCGCGCTGGGCTGAATCGACCTGAACGTCGACGTCTTCTTCGATTCCTTTGAGTCCCTTCTTGAACTCGACAATTCCCTTGCCCAGACTTCGGCCCACCTCGGGGAGGCGCTTGCCGAAAAAAAGCAGGCCGATCGCAGCGATGAGGATCCATTCGCCCATCCCCGGCATGCCAATGGCTAAAGTATGAAACATGGTGGTCCTTCGCGGTTGGTTCGCCCTGGGTTTGGGCAATATTCGGGCATCGTTCGGCGGGCCCGTCGATTCATTATACGTCGCTGGCGGTCGAACGTGAAACGCCACCTTCCCGCAAAACCGACAATACCGCCTGCATATCCGGCGGAAGGGGGGCCTGGATCGTCATCGGCTCAAGGCTCAGCGGGTGAACGAAGGTAATTTCGAAAGCGTGGAGCGCCTGCCGCTGTAGCCGAACGGCCTCACACTCGAAGATTCGCCCGCCGTACATCGTATCGCCGACGATCGGATGGCCGATGGTCGACATGTGCACGCGCAACTGGTGGGTCCGGCCTGTTTTGGGCGTCAGCTTCACAAAGGCAAACTTTGCCGGCGGCAACGGTAAACGCCGGTCCACCGGGAATTCGCTCTCGCGAAGCGCGACCGAAGCGGGGGCCTCACAGGCCTCAAGCACCTCATATTTCGTCACCGCCGCACGCCCGCCGTTGCTCTCTTTGCGGACGGCCTGCTTTTCACGCACGTATCGGTCCTTGCCGATCGGCATGTCGATCACGTCGGCCAGCAGCTCCGGTACACCATGAACTACGGCAAGATAGGTCTTCTGGATCGTCCGATTTTCGAATTGTCGAGCGACGCGCCAATGCGCTTCGTCGCTCTTGGCGACGAGCATGACGCCGGTCGTATTGCGATCCAGGCGGTGCAGGATGCCCGGCCGCCACGACCCGTTCACCGTGCTCCAGTTCCGTCCGTAGTGAACCAGCCCGTTGACTAGCGTGCCGGTCCACCGGCCGCGCGCCGGATGCACCATCAAATCCGCCTGCTTGTTCAAGGCGAGCAGGTGATCGTCTTCGTATAGGATGTCGAGCGGGATTGGTTCCGGCACGATCTCATTGACCGGCTCGGGCGGCGCGACCATCTCCACTTCGTCCGCTTCCTTGGGGTGGTAGCTGGCCTTGATCACCTTGCCGTTGACCTTGACGTGCCCCTTGCCGATCAGTCGCTGCACGCCGTTGCGCGACAGATAGGGCACTCGATCGACGAGATACTGATCGATCCGACGTGTCAGGTCCTTGCCGATCCGAAAGTGAAAGTGCTCGACGTCCGCGCCGTCGTCGCGCTCGATGCCGGCGTCAGCGTCGCCGTTGTCCGCGGTCGGAATGTGGAGAGGTTCTTCAGCCACTGAAGTCTGATTGTACGGTTAAAGCGTTCCCGGAAGCGCGATGGCGTTGATCAGGAGCCCCGCGTGGTGGGAGCGGAGGTTGGTTGGAGGGCCGGCGCGGTTGCCGGCTGCGTTGGCGGAACGGGAACCGGCGCGCTGCTCGGAGCCTTTTGGGCGGGCGCGGTCGACGGCACCGCGGTTGTGGTCTGCGGCGCTTCCGGACCCAGGATTACCCGGCGCGTGGACGGGACCGAAGGAATTGTGGTGGCGGTCCCGAAGTAAGGCTTTTTCCGTAAATCGGCGAGCATCTCCTCGCGCTGCTTCGCGTAGTCCTTCAGTGCGGTGGGCGCAGCCGAATCGTTGGCGATTGCCTCGTAGTCTTTCTTTGCCGCGTCCCAATCTCCGCGCTCCTCGGCCGCCGCCGCGAGTCCCAAGCGCGCACTCCAGACGGCTTCGTGGTTGCGCGAGAGGGGATCTCGCAGGACTTCGTTGTAGGCATTTTCGGCGCTGGTCAGATATTCCTCGCGGGAGTGCTGCGGCTTCAGGCTCGGCCGTGTCGCCGCCACCGGCAGAGCGGGAAAGCGTGCCCAGATCAGGTTGAGGTTCCCGCGGGCGAGGTAAGCACGTGCCCGGACGGCGGGGTCGTCAGCCGACTTGAGGGCGGCGTTAACGTCGTCCTCGACGAGCCCCGCGGCCTGGCTGAAGTTGACCGCGATCGCCTCTTCGGGATATCGCCAGAACGGGAGTTCCTGAAGCTCGGCCAGCTCCGCCTCCGCCTTGCTCAATGCATCTTTCGCGGTCTTCTCGCGCAGGGCAGATTCGGCCATGCGATACCGCACGAGGATGATGACCAGGAGGACCCCGATCAGGACGAGCATCAGCTTGTTGCCGTGGTCGCGCCAGATCTGCGGGGCGTTCTCGATGCCCCGGGCCAGCGCATTGGTTTTCAGCTCGTGCCTTCGTTCCGCCTTCATGGGACGGGGAAGTGTAGTGAATCTCGCCACCAAAGCAATTCGCTTGGCGGGTAGTGCCGAGTGCTGAGTGCTGAGTGCTGAGTGCCGAGAGGGGAACGGCGCGCCGCGTCGGTAACGACCGATAATCCAAGACGCGCGGACTTCGGGCCTTAGCCGATCGTCCCGTGGCGTCTCGGGGGCTTTTTCTTGACTGCGCAGGCGTCAAGACTTATCCTCCGGTGCCGATGAAATCCCCTGGCTTCAGGGTTCCCCTGCCCGGGAGCACACGCCGCTGCGGAGTAGACGATTGTCCGACTGATTCCGGCGCCCGGTCGCTGTCGATTATCTGCAAGTACCTTCCTTGGAGGCCCGCACCATGATTCGCACCCAGGTCCGCGCAGCCCGACGATTCCTTCCGCGCTTCGCTTTGGCGATGGTGCTGCCGCTGACGGCGGTCGCGCCGCTGCTTTACGCCGCCGATCCCGCGCCAGCGCCCGATGCCAGCGCCGCGCCCGATGAAACACCGGCTCCGAAGCCCGCCGGGAAGAAGAAGCCGGCCGCAAGGCCGGGCAAGCCCGCGGCGCCCGATGCCGCGCCGGCCCCCGCGCCTGCTCCCTCGCCCGATGCCCCCGTCCCCGACAGCACGACCGCGCCGGCGACTGCTCCCGCGGCCGAGGCCGCCCCGGAGATCCCGCAGAACCAGAGCCTGCGCGGTGACGTGGATGATTTCTGGCACTGGGGCAAGATCGCCCGCTACGACCTGGCCGCCGCGATGGGGAAGAAGATCCTGACCCGCACCGAGCCGCCTTTGGAAATCCTCAAGACCTTCGAAGCGGTTACCGCCGACAAGCAGGACGTGCTCGATCAGTGGATGCTCCGCTGGCAATCGCTGGACGCGCCCAAGGGATCGCCCGCGGTTGCGATGAAGGAGACGAGCAATCAGCTCATGCAGCTCCTGGAGAAGGGCCGCTACGAGCGCCGTAAGGACGCGAAGTACATCGAGGAAAATATCGCCCGCCTCAACGTGAACGAGCGGGCTTACCTCAACGGCGTGCATCGCCTCCGCGAGAGCGGGGAACTGGCCGTCCCGTACCTCATCTCCGCCCTTCAGGATCCGGCCAAGGCGCCGCAGCACGATGCGATCCGCCGGGCGCTGATCGACCTGGGCCGCTCGGTCCTCTCGCCGCTCCTGGCTTCGACCGACATGAAGGACGAAAGCACGCTGATCACGGTGATCGGCATACTGGAGCAGATCGGCTACGACACGTCGGTCCCGTACCTGGCCCGGATCGCCCAGGACAAGAACCGTTCCTCCACCGTGCGTGCTGCCGCGACCAACGCCCTCAAGGCGATGGGAAGCGACACGCAGCATCAGGATGTGGCCGACCTGTTCTACAAGCTCGGCGAACGCTTCTACTACGACAACGCGCTACTCCGTCGCGACCCGGCTGCGCCGACCGCCTGGATCTGGGCCTGGGAAGGGGAAAGCCTCAGCGCCAAGGAGATCCCCGGATCGATCTTCAACGACCGGATGGCAATGCGTGAGGCACGCACGGCGCTGGAGCTGGGGAGCGGCCGGGCCGATGCCCTGAGCCTCTGGCTCGCCGCCGACAACAAGCGCGAGGTGGACTTGGGCGAAGGCCAGGACGCCAGCGGCCCCAAGCTCTCGGCCAATTACTTCAACGTGAACGCCGGCGCGCAATACGTCGACGCGGTGCTGGCCCGCTCGCTTCAGGATCACAACGCGGCCGTCGCTTTGAAGGCGATCAAGTCGCTTGCCCAGATCGTCGGTCCCAGCAGCCTTGCAAAGGAAGGGATCAATCCGCTCGTCGAAGCGATGGCCTACCCGGACCGCCTCGTGCGGTTCGAGGCGGCGTTCGCCCTGGCCGGTGCCATGCCGGAGAAGCCTTACAAGGGACAGGAGAGCGTTGTCCCGCTCCTGGCGGAAGCGGTGGGGCAGACCGGCACGCCCAACGTGCTCATTGTCGCCCCGACGGAGCAGCAGCGGGCCAAGATCGCCGCTGACCTCAAGAGCTACGGGACGGCGGGCGGGACGACCGCCCAGTCCGCGATCAACGATTCGGCCACGCTGCCGTTCGTCGACGTCATCCTGGTTGCCGAAGACCTCGGGCCGGCGGAGATCGAGAAGGTCTTCGCGGCCGCCGCCCAGACGCCACGCCTCCAGCGTGCGGCGCGGGTTGTGATCACGCGGACCAAGGCGTCGCGATGGGCGGAGCGTGGCATCAACGATCCGCTGCTCTTCACCGTTCAATCGACCGAAGGAGCCGGCCTCAGCGCTGCGATCGAGGACTCCCGCAAGAAGGTGGGCGGGCTTCCGATGGACGAGAAGGTTGCCACGTCTTACGCGCTGCGGGCGACCGACCTGCTCCAGAAGCTGGCGATCAATCATTCCCAGGTGTACGACTTGTCCGCCGCCGAACCGGCGCTGCTCGCGTCGCTGAACGACAAACGGCCTGACGTCGTGAAGGCAGTTGGCAACGTGCTGGCGCTGCTTGATTCCAAGGCGGTTCAGCCGGGCATCATCGCCCGTGCTCTGGATGACAAGACGCCTGACGACGTGAAGATCGGGTTGTTCAAGAGCCTGGCGACCAGCGCCCGCTTTTTCGGCAACCGACTGAGCGAAGACGAGGTCGCGTCGCTTCAGAGGGTCGTCGACGGCTCGGCGAGCAACGACGTCCGCACCGCTGCGGCCGAAGCACGCGGCGCACTGGATCTGCCGCCAGATTTGGCGAAGCAGTTGATCGTCGGACAGAAGATCTGAGCCGCGGTAACGCCTCGATCGACAAGATAGTTTAACGCGGTGACGAAATTTCTATTCAGAAGCTCTTGCCAAGTCACGCTCCGTACCTATCACAAAGAGCTTTGGCTTGTCCAACACCGCCGCCAGGAAATGCTGCTTCTGTCTGGCCTTGAATTCAGGCAGGCTGTAGCAGCTGAGATTGACTTCGCGTCCGAGCTGGAATCCCGCCTGCTGCAAAGGTCGCGAAAGACGCATTCTTTGCACATAGCCAATCACCATCAGATCGATATCGCTGTCGGGTTGTTCTTTCGCCGATGCGATCGACCCATATACAAAAGCGAATTGAATCTTATCCGCCATCGGCGCCAGGATTTCACGCATCGATTCAACGAGGCCAACCGTTTTGAGAAGCAATCCGTGATTGATTTGTAGCAGGTCCCTCAATTCGATTGCCCGATTCGAATCACTAACATTCCGGCCTTTGTCGCGCGCGGCTTGCTTAGGACGCGCTGGCTCGGGCGGGCTGGGTGGTGGGATTCAGTCCGGCTTCCTGGCTTCGCTTCTGATACTCGGCGTTGAGCGCATCCGCTTTGGCCTTGGCGGCGGCGACCGCCTTGGCGGCTTCATCCGCTGCCGCTTTCTTCGGGGCGACTGCTCCCGTTGCCTGGGCGATCGCCTGCTTCCGCGCTTCGATCTGCGCCGGGGCTTTATCGATGTCCGCCTTTTCCTTCGTCAGCGCCGCCTCGGCGCCGGCCATGGCATCCATCGCCGTCTTGGCGGCGTCGGTGCGGGTGGCGACGACCTGCTTCGCGACGCCGACGTCTGCGCCCAGGGCGTCGAGCGCGGCCTTGGCCTTGGACGAGGCCTCGGCCAGATTCTTATTGTCGGCGGCCTTGGCTGCCTCGGCGGCGATCTTCTGGAAGACGTCGTTGGCCTGGCGCGTCAGGTCTTCCTTCTGTTGCACTACTGTCTGGGCCGCGCCGATGCCGGTGTTGGTCGATGCGACGGCTTCGCGCGCCTTGGCCACGGCGTCCTCGCGCGCCTTCACGCGAGCGGGGGCCTCTGCGAGGGACTTCTGAGCGGCGGCGAGGTCGCCGTTCGCTTTGTCCACCGCGGCTTGAGCGGCGGCAAAGCCCTGGGTTAGCTGATCCTGCTCCGCCTGCTTCATCGCCAGCTCTTTGCGAGCGGCGTAGACCCCGAGAAAGAACTCGCCAATCTGCATGCGCGTCACGTCCTGGCGGGCAGCTATGAGCTGCGCGGCCGCCGCATCGGCTGCGACCTTGGCTTTGGCAGTTCGATCTGTGGCGACTTTCACCTGCTCAGTGTGCGGGGCGATCTGCTTCTCGGCCGCGGCGGTGTCCGCCTTGGCTTTCGCTAATGCATCGTTGACCGTCTTGAGTTGCGCGTTGGCCTGCTCGACCGCCTTCTGTTGAGCGGCCGCCGCCTGCTGCGCCGCGGTGAGGGCCGCCGTCGCGGTGGTGGAGGCCGCTTGAGCGGCGGCAGCCGCGTCGGTCAGCGACTTGACCTGGTCCGCTTTGGCAGTTGCGTTCTTTTGCGCTTCGGCGAGTTCGGCGGCGGCCTTGTCGGCGGCTGCCTTCGCCTGCTGGGCGGCTGTGGCAAGCTGGGCGTTGGCCGGCTCCTTGTCCGCGGCCGCCTTGGCCGTGGCCGCGGTCTTCGTGGCGGCGTCGTTGCCAGACTGCTTCTGAGTAAGCGCCGCAGCCAGGGCCTTCTGCTCATTGGTGGCGGTGTCGCGGGCAGCGATTGCCGGCTGTATGGCCTGTGCTTTTCGGGTCGCTTCCGCCTGCTTTGCCGCAACGGCGTCCTGCGCGGGCTTTATCGCGCCAGTACCCGCCTGTGCCGCAGCGGTGGCGGCGGTCACCATTGCCTGGGACTGCTCGATCTGCTTCTTCCCCGCGACCAGCGCATTCTGCGTTGCGGCCAATTCCGCGCCGGACTTGTTCTGCGCGTCCTGTGCGGCCGCGAGCTCCGCCGTCGCTTTATCGGCGAGCGGCTGCAATGTCGCGACCTGCTGCTTCGCGGCCTCGATGCGCTGCGCGAGCGGCAGGGGATTCGATGGAAGTTCGCCGATGCGCTTGCCGTCAGCCACGTTCCAGACGCGCACCGTCCCGGTCCAGTCACCGGCGATCACCCGCGCGTCGTCATGATCAAACGTGCAGCGGAGGGCGATGTCGCCGAACGCTTCGAATTGCTGCAACTGTGAGCCGTCCGGTTTCCAGACGCGCACGAAGTGATCGCGACCGCAGGAGACGAGCTTCCCGTCGTGGGCGAAGCTCAGCGACAACACGCCGCCCCCGTGCGCCTGCCAGGTCTTCGCCTCCTTGCCGCTGTTCATGTCCCAGAGCTTGATGGTCCCGTCCTCGCTGGCGCTGGCGAGGATGTTGGAATCACCGCGAAACGCGACGGCGGTGATGGCCGCCTTGTGACCGGCCAGGTTATAGAACTCGCGGTTGTTCTTCGACTCCCAGACCCACAACCCACCGGCCCGGTCGCCGCTGGCGAGGAGCACGTTGTCCGGGCTGTAGGCGACTGCCGTGACCCAGTCGGTGTGCTTCTTGATCGCGTCGATCAGAGCGCCATCTTTGGTCGAGAAGACCTTGAGTACCTTGCTCGGTCCGCCCAGGGCCACGCGCGTCTGATCGGCGCTGAGGTCTGCAGCGAGGACGGCATCGAACTCATCCCCCACGTCGGTGACCCGGTTGCCGGCGGCCACATCCCAGATGACGACCTTCCCGCTCTTGGCGGCCTGGCCGCCACCGACGAGGAGCAGACCGCCGCCCTGCGAGAACTTCACGACCTGGGGCTCGCCCTCAAGGAAGGGAATGACGCCCAGCAGCGTGAGCGTCTCGGGATTGTAGAGCAGGACCTGGTGCTGGCTGCCCAGCGCGACGACCGGCGCCCAGGGACTGCTCGCCAGCGCTCCCAGCGCGCCGGGACGGGCGCCGCGCACGAACGGCTCGAGGACGAGGTCATGCGGCATCGCCGGCGGGCCGGATGGCTTCTGGCCGGCGGTGGCCGTGAAGGTCAGGTCGACCTTGGGCTTCCTGGAGACGACGGGCGCGCCGGTGGCGGTTTCCAGCGCGCCGCCGGCTATCCAGCGCTTGATCAAGTCCAGCTCCTTGTCGGGGAGCTTGTCCTTCTTGGGCGGCATCGTCGGGTCTTCCTGATGCGTGACGACGCGGTAAAGCAGGCTGCCGTCCGGGTCGCCCGGGTTCACGACCTGCCCGTTGTTGCTCCCGTTGATCGCGTGCTGCCACGCGCTCAAATCCAGGCCGGCCTTCTTCTTGTCGGGGTTGTGGCAATTCAAACATGAGTTGCGGAAGATCGGCAGGATATGGTCCTGATAATTGACCTTGTCCTCAGCCGACGCGACGCCGGCCGCAAGCGAGAGGACTGCTGCTGCCACCGCCTGCCTCAGCCTGAGGCTGCCCGTTGTTGATGCGCGAATCGTCATGGTGTGGAAGATGATCGAACGTCGGCCGCGAGCACGAAGGCCAGCGTCAGCAGGGTCAGTGGTTGAAGAGGAACTCCTGTGAATTCAGCAGCGCCCAGAACAGGTCGTTGACCGCCTTGTGCGGGTCGCCCTCCTGGGCGAACTGCGCCTGGAGCGACGCGACTTCCGCCGGCAATGGCCGGCGCGACAGCGTGCGAAGGTAAAGCTCCTCGATGATCTCCGGCGCCGGGCGCTTCGCCTGGATCAACTGGTTGATGATCGGGCTATTGTCCACCTTGGTGTGAACGGTGCTGCCGTTGAGCAGCGCCAGTGCCTGGGAGAGGTTGGGGTCCATCTTCACTTCGCACGAGCAGGCGCTGTCGCGGGTGGCACGGCCGAAGGTGGTCAGGAAGTAGTTGGAGGTGTTTCCGTCCGCGATCTGCACCGCCCGCGCGCCCAGCGGCAGGCCGCGGAACTTTTCCTTGGTTTCCGTCGATTCGCCGATGCAGTCGAGGATCACCTCGGCGCGCATCCGGCGGATGGCGGAGTGGGAGAAGTTGCGTTCGTCCTGATCGTTGGTCGCATTAGGCTCGGCCGCAAGCTGGTAGGTGCGCGACGTGCAGATGTCGCGGACGAGGCGCTTGAAGTCGTAGTGATATTCCTGGAACTTCTGGCCCAGGGCATCGAGCAGCTCGGGGTTCACGGGGGGATTGCTCACCCGCACGTCATCGACCGGGTCGATGATCCCCTTGCCGAAGAAGTGCGACCAGACGATGTTCGCCAGGTTCTTCGCGAAATAGGGATTCTCCGGCGACGCCAGCCACTGCCCGAGCATTACCCGGCGGTCCTTCCCCTTCACGTCAGGGGTTGCGCCGCCGAGGAACTTGGGCGCCATCGCACGGCCGCCGACCGGATGGGCCACCTCGCCGCCGCCGCTGTTGAACACGATGATCTCGCGCGGGTCTTCCGCCTGCTTGCGTCCGATCTGCGAGAAGAAGGCGGCGAAGCCGTAGTAATCATCCATCGTCCAGCGGTCGAACGGATGGTTGTGGCACTGGGCGCACTGAACGCGCATGCCCATGAAGACCTGCGCCGTATTCTCGGCGAGTTTCAGGGTGTCGGTCGTGATCTGGTAGTAGTTGGTCGCGGGTTCCTTGAAGGTGCCGCCGTTGGCGCCCAGCAATTCCTGCACGATCTTGTCCATGGGGACATCATGCGAGAGTTTGTCCTGGAGCCAGTTGTAATAGAGAAGGGCCGACTTGTAGCTGAAGTTCTGCTCGCCCCCGGAGCGGATCTGGAGCAGCTCCGCCCACTTCATGACCCACATCTCGACGAATTCCTTGCGCCCGAGAAGTTCGTCGACCAGCTTGTCGCGTTTCTGGGGATCGGTCGAAGTCATGAAGCGATCATGCTCCTCGCGGCTGGGGAGCAGGCCGATCACGTCGATGTACACGCGCCGCATGTACGTCTCATCGCTACAGAGGGCAGAGGGGAGGATGCGGAGCTTCTTGAGCTTCGCGTTGACGAGGCCATCGACGTAGTTGTTGTCCTTCAGGTCGGCCGGCCACTGGTACGTCCCACCTTTGGGAATCACGATCGCCTGCGCGCCCATCGTGAAGGTGGCGAATCGGGCCATGACGAACGCCTCGCCGCGCGTGCCGGCGGTGACCATCCCATCCTCGGAGATCTTGGCCGACGTGTCGTTGTTGCTGAGGAACAGCGCCATTGGCGTCACGTCGCGCGCGCTGCCATCGGAGTAGTGGGCGCGGACCGTCATCTGCTGACGAGCCCCTTCCCCCTCCAGCACGATCTGCCTGGGCAGGATCTCCATCGAGACGGGCGTGGCGACGGTGGGGGGATCCTGCGGTGCGCCGGCCTCGAGCCAGCGCATCGCGGCGGAGTAAAGGTGACTGTCTTCCTTGAAACGCGTTCCGCCCGTATGGGGAACCTTGCCGGTTGCCTTCGTCAACAGCAGGCTCTCGGCGGGAAGGGCGAGGTTGATGCGCCGGGTGGCCAGCTCGCGCGTGAGGCGCTGGTAATCGCCATCGGGGTCGTAACCGAAGAGCGACAGGTGAAACCCGTCCTTGCCGCGGGCTGAGCCGTGGCACGCGCCGCTGTTGCATCCGGCCTTCATGAAGACGGGCATTACGTCGAGCCTAAAGCTGATCGCCCGGTCGGTTTTGGCGTCCTTCACTTTGACGGGCAGGCTCGTGACGTGATCGTGGAATTTGACCTTCAGCTCGCCTGCCCCGTCGGCGAACGGGCGGAGGAGGTTTCCTTCCGCGCTGATGATGGCCGGCTCGGGAAGCACGAGTTGAATTTCGCTGGTGACGTCACGGGTGACGCCGTCCGGTTGAATGACGCATGCGACGATCCGCTGCTGGTCACGGCTGGTCTGAAGGTTGACGTCGGTGGGGAAGACTTCGAACACGAGGCCATCGGCAGGCGCGGCAGGCGCCGAAACCAGCGCGGGCGTGGTGGCCGGGGCGGTCGTTGGGGCGGCAGGGGGAGCCGGCTGCGTGGCCGGCGGTGTATCGGCCGCGCGTGCGGTGCACGCCCATCCGAAGCTCAGACACACTGCAATCATTAAGCGGAATTTCATCGCGGTTCCTGCTCGTCGAATTCCATTAAAGTGCTGCTTACTTTTGTCCCGCTTCGAGTCGCAGTTTCTCCAGACGCGAGAGCGGCTTCTCGGTCGGCGGCGCGGGCTTGGCCGGAGGCGGCGGGGTCGCCGCGGCCTGGGCCGGCAGAGCATTGGCCTTGGGCGGCGGGGGCGGATCGATCCGCAGTACGCCACCGCGGGCGAGGTTGTGAACGATCGGCTCGCCGTCGTGGGTGAGGATCACCTGGCAGAAGAGCGTCTGCTGTTGTCCCAGAGGGCTCTTGTCGTCGGTAGTCACGGTAAACGTCACGCGCTTGTCGGCGGCAGTGATCTGTTGATCGGGAGCAGTGGTATTGGGGGGTAGCCCCAGCAACTTTACGGTGGCGGTGCCGTCGAACTTTACCTTCTGTTCCACCGCGCAGCCGACCTGGGCGGGCTTGCCGCGCTCGGCGGCTGCCATTTCCAGCTTCATCTGAAGGTACGCCGGGGCAACTTCCAATTCTGTCAACTCCGAGGAGACCCAGAGCGGACCGCCGACGTCCGACGTTCCCAGGACGCAGACCTTCCACTTGCGGACCTGGGCATCGTCCTGGGCGCTCAGCGGGTAATCGACTTCGCTCTTGTCGCCCGGCATGTCAACTGATGGGGTGGAATTGACGCCTGGCGGGTTGAACAACATGCGCACGGAGATCGGTCCCTTGAAATCCGGCGCCCGCTCGGCGACGACCTTCAGCTTCATCTCCCCGCCTTGAACCAGTGGAACTTTGGGCGCAACCAGGCGGAGCTTGAAAGGCGCTTCTTTCGTCACGGCGACTGCGAGTTTGTCGGTCCGCGACGAGTACAAGGCCTGGTTGTTGTTGCCGACGATCAGGTCCACGCGCTGGTTGAAGTGCCCCTCGACTACCAATTTCGGATCCACCGACTTCGCATTCAGATCGCAAAGCTTTCCGGCGACCGGCGCATCGGCCGCCGCTTCGAACACCACCGGCGTCACGTCGAGGTTAGCGGCCATGTTCTCCGCCGAGATCTTTACGCCCTGCGGCAGGTCCGGCGCGGCCAGCGCCAGCTCGCCGCCGAAATCGACTCGCGTACCGCGGATCAGCGTGGCGAAGCGATTCCCGCGCGGGATCGCAATTGTCTGACGCTCCTGGGAATTCACGTTCACTTCAGGAATGTTCAGCGCAAGCGTTGCCTTCACCGGCGTGACCTCCACCCGGTAGGTGTAGTCCGGGCCACCCTGGTGAAGGTGGTCGGTCACACTGATGCAGTATTTGCCATCGGATGGGGCGGTAAATCGGAGATAGCTGTCGGGCCCGCCGGAGTCGTCGTTGCTGGCGATGCCGCCGCCCTGGGCGTTGTAGAGCGTGAGCACCGAATCAAGCGGAGAGCGGAGCACACGGGCGATGACGCGCACGTCAAGCACCTGGTCCTTCTTCGCCTTGAAGCGGAAGAAGTCGATGTCGCCGGGGTGATCGATGATCCCGTTGAACGCGACGGGAAGCTCCCCGTCGTAGCGGGTCGCGGTGGCGGCGTCCTGGTTCGGCTCGACCTCCATCACGTTGGCGAAGGGGGAGGCGCGAACAAAGTTTGCCGAGGGGGCGATCAGGCCACCCTGTTCGGGAAACAGGTTCATCACCGGCGTCGGGACGGCCGGCATCTTGATCGTCTGCGAGATCGGACCGGAAACATCGGCAAGGAACTGCAGCGAAAGGTCCTCGCCGCACTTTCCGCCCAGCGGATAAATGGTCAGGGGACGCGGATAGGTTCCGACGTGAAGCAGGTATCGGTTGTCGCCCCCGCCCCCGTACGACGTTTCGCGGAGCTGGATGATGTATTGCCCATCGGCCGGCGCGACGGTCGACGCGATCGGGTCCTGGAGCGCGAGGGCCGTGTCATCCGAGACCGCCAACTCGAAGCGACGGGTATCTAGGATGGCGACGTATGGGTCGAAGAGCGCGCCGCCCAAACGCATCCCGTGAACCTCGGCGGTGATGCGCTGCCCCTTCTTGGCATCAACGGCGAAGTAGTTGACGACCTCGCTCTCGGTGACGCCGAACACCGTCACGTTCACGTCGATCTTCTGGGGCTCTCTGAAATCCGTATTGGGCTTCTTGGATTCGACGATCGGGAACGGTCCCACGTAAAACGTCCGCAGATCGGAGATCCCGCTGGCGGTGCGGACGCGCAACTGGTGCTCGCCGATCCCGGCGTCCCTGGCAATCTGGATGCGGGCCTTCAACTGCTTGGGGTTGGTCGCGTCGAGCTTGGTTACGGCAATGCCGGGGGAGTAGAGGAGGATCTCCTGTGCGTCGGCGAGGCGGTCGCCGTCCAGCGTCAGGTCCACCTCGGTGCCGCGCTGTCCGCCGCGCGGAAGGACGACTTTCAGGTCCGGGGAGGCGGCGCGGAGCGTGCCGGCGAGGCACGCCAAGACGAGGGCAACGACAAACGCACGAGCGGGCGGCGTTGAAAAAACGAGGTCAATTCTTCGCATACGGGTCGGCCCGGCTCCGCCGGGACGCATTTGTACGGGAGCGTGGCGTTATGGGATTCGGCGGCTCGGGTTTCCAACCCGGTTGGGCGAAAATGGGGCGATCTCTTCATGCCCCACGCAGCTCGCGCCTACCGCGTCTGGCCGCGCACGCCTCAGGCGATGATGTCGTCGCAGACCTTGGCGCCGCGAACGAGATCGATGGGACGAGCGCCGGGCGAAATCAGCTTCTTCTCCGGGTTGATTCCGAGCTGGTGGTAGATCGTGCTAGCCAGTTCCTCGACGGTGAACGGGTCGTTGGCCGGCTCTGCGCCTGTGGGGTCGGAGCTGCCGTAGATCAGGCCCTTCTTGATCCCGCCACCCGCGAGCACGACGCTGAACACCTTGGGCCAGTGGTCGCGGCCTTCGGTGGCATTGATCTTGGGCGAACGGCCGAATTCCGAACTCACCATCACAAGCGTCGAATCGAGGATCTTGCGCTGCTCGAGATCCTTGATGAGCGCGGCAAACGCCTTGTCGAAATGGGGCTGTTGCGTGTTGATGCCGTCCTTGATCCGCACGTGATGGTCCCAGCCGCCGAACGTCAGCGAGACGAACCGCACGCCACCTTCGACCAGACGCCGGGCCATGAGCATCCGCATGCCGGCTTCGTTGCGGCCGTACTGTTCCTTGATCGCGTCCGGCTCGGCCTTCAGGTTGAACGCTTCGCGGGCTTCCTTGGAGCTGATCAGGCTGTAGGCCCGCTGGTAGAACGTGTCCATCGCCGCAAGAGAATCGGATTTCTCGAGCTGGCGGAAGTGGTTGTCGACCGTCGCGAGCATGCTCTGGCGGCCGGCGAAGCGGGTCGGATCGATCCCCTGCGCCAGGGCCAGGTCGCGGACGGTGAAATTGCCGTTCGCCGGATCGGCGCCGAGGCTGAACGGGCCGTAGGCGCTGCTGAGATACCCGCTGCCGGCGTACACGTTGGGCATGCCGGGAACACAGACGTAGGGCGGCATGTTGTTGCGCGGCCCAAATTCCTCCGACACCACGCTCCCCATGCTTGGGAACTGGAGGGCGGGGCTCGGGCGGTACCCGGTGAACATGTTGTGCGTGCCGCGCTCGTGAGCGGCTTCGCCGTGCGTCATCGAGCGGATCACGCAGATCTTGTCCGCGATCTGCGCGGTTTCCTTCATGTTCTCGGAGAAGAGTTCGCCGGTCAGCTTGGTACCGATGGTTCCCAGCGGTCCGCGGTACTCGACCGGAGCGAGGGGCTTGGGATCGAATGATTCCTGATGGGCCATGCCGCCCGGCAGGAAGATGTGGATGACCGACTTGGCCGGCCCTTCCTTGACAGGATGCGTGGCGCCCGGCATCGCGATTTCAGCTTCGCCGGCGGAGGCGGTGGAACGCAGGAAGTCGCCCAGCGACAATCCCAGCCCGCCGATCATCCCGACGTATAGAAAGCTACGGCGCGACGGGGCCGCCACCCCATTGTGATCGCGACCACCACAAAACCCGAACGGATTCAGACTTCCCATAGAGACACTCCCAACCAAAAGCCCCCACCCGGTCAATATGTGTTAGCCACGCCTGTCAGGGCTGTTGACCCCCATCCAGCAAATTCTTGGCCCCTTGGCAACACCTGACATTTGTATTCATCGATGATTCGCAGGCGTTTGCGTGAGGTTTCGCAGGTCGTCGAAGAAGGTCGGATACGTCTTATTCACGCATTCGGCGTCCAATATCGTGATGCCCGCAGACCGTGTGCCGGCCACGGCAAAGCTCATGGCCATGCGGTGATCGTCATATGTGGCAATGGCGGCGGGCCGGATTTCGGGCGGCGGGTTGATCAGCAAATCGTCCCCTTCCACTTGTACCAAAGTCCCCAATTTGCCAAGTTCCGTGGTCAACGCCGTCACCCGGTCTGTTTCCTTCACCCGTAACGTCTGCAATCCGCGAAGCCGGGAGGGGGCGTCCGCGAAGAGGGTCATGACGGCCAATGTCTGGGCGGTATCGGGCATCTCCGACATGTCTACATCAATTGCCGCCAGCCGGTTCGGTCCGGTTGCGGAAATCGAATTGGCCGCGACAACGACCTCCACTCCCATCCGCCTCAGCACATCACCGAATTTCACGTCTCCCTGAATGCTTTGCTTTCCCAGGCCGCCGATCGTGACCCTGGAGCCGGGATGGATCGCCGCCGCCGCCAGGAAATAGCTGGCGTTGCTGGCATCGGGTTCCACCTGATAGAGGGTCGGGCGATAGGCGCCGCGCGGGATGATGAGCTTCTTCGCATCTCCAGTGTCCGGGTCGCGAATGACCTCCGGCGTCTGCCCGAATTCGTCCATCAGCCGCATCGTCATCGCCACGTACGGCCAACTCGTCTGGGCGCCGACCAGATCGATCCGCACCTCATTGCGGGCATACGGAGCCACCTGGAGGACAGCCGACAGGTATTGCGATGAAGCCGCGCTGCCGAACCGCCCGAGTCCGCCGGGCAACCCATCGGCGTCGACAATGAGGGGTGGAAAGCCCTCTGCCATCGCGTATCTGATCCGCCCGCCCAGGTTTTTCAGCAGATCGACCAGCTCTCCCACCGGCCTTTGCCGCATGCGCGGGATGCCGTCGAGGTTGAACTTTCCTCGACCCAGCGTGCAAAGGGCCGTCAGGAAACGAAGGGTGGTACCGCTGTTTCCGCAGAAGAGATCCGCATCGGTCGTCGGGATGCGCCCGCCTTGGCCGTGGATCGTCACACGATGGGAAGGGCGGTCGATGTGCGGATTGAAGCCGAGGCGCGCGAGGCAGTCGAGCATCACCAGCGTGTCGTCGGCGAACAGGACGTTGTTCAACTCACAGCGGCCTTCCGCCAGGCATGCCAGGACCAGAGCGCGGTTGGTCAGGCTCTTGGAGCCGGGCGGCGTCATCGAAGCGATGAACGGCTTTGAGATCGGATCGATCGTCACGTCACTCATTACCTCTAGATTATGCGGAACGTCTGTCGTGTGGAACAATGCAATGCTCGAAGCGAATGGTCTGCGGCAGATTCGGAACTTTTCGACTTCACCCGCGTCGAAAGTGGCAACGCCTCGTCTGAAAGGAACCCCATCATGCTGCGCGCCTCTCGCTCAACCTTCGCTGCTGTATTTTTTCTTTCCGCCTCCGCCGTGCTTGCCCAGGAGCGGCCCGGATCCCCGGCGACCCAGCCGGCCAATGCCCAGGTGCCGGTGCGCGAGGTGGTGCTGTTCTCCAGCGGCGTCGGTTACTTCGAGCACTTCGGCGCGGTCCGCGGCGACGCCGCCACCGAACTGCGGTTCAAGAAGGAGCAGGTGAACGACATCCTGAAAAGCCTGTTGCTGGAAGACATGGATGGCGGCAAGGTCTCCAGCGTGACTTACGGCAGCCAGGGTCCGCTCTCCCACACGCTCAAGAGCTTTCAGGTGGATATCAGCAACAATCCGCCGTTGGCTGATCTGCTCAACCAGCTGCGCGGTGGGAAGGTAACCGTCACCACCAAAGAAGGTCCGATTTCCGGGATCGTCCTCGGCGTCGAGAAGAAGCAGCGCAACCTTGGCGATAAGGATCACCCGCAAGTGGTTGATTCCTGGACGCTCAACATCTGGACAAACGGCAACATCCGTCCGATCGATCTCGATCACGTCACCGACCTGAAGCTAGACGATCCGCAGCTTCAGGAAGAGCTCAACAAGGCACTGGTCGCGCTTGCCCAGGCCCGGGACCAGGATACCAAGCCGGTCGTGATCCACTTCCGCGGGCAGGGAGAGCGTCGTGTGCGGATCGGCTACGTCGTTGAGGCGCCCGTCTGGAAGACCAGCTACCGCCTCGTGCTCCCGCCGGACAATGCAGCCGGTGGTGGCGCGAAGGGTGGCGCAGACGCGCCGCATTCGGACCTGGGCGACCCGCTCCGCACGCCCACCACGCAACCGGCTGGGGCAGGCGGCGCGGCGGCGGTGCCGGCCGGCGCGGCCGAGGCGAAGTTGCAGGGATGGGCGATCGTCGAGAACCAGACCGACAGCGACTGGAACGACGTGCAACTCTCGCTGGTCAGCGGACGTCCGATCAGCTTCATCCAGGACCTGTACCAGCCGCTCTATGTTCCGCGTCCGTTCGTGCAGCCCCAGCTCTACGCCAGCCTTCAGCCGCAGACGTATGGGGCGGGCTTGGACCTTCAAAATAAGCAGATGGAAGCGTTCGGCCTGGCGCAGGACCGCGATGGCCTTCGACGCGGCGATCAACTCCAGGAGCGATCGCGCAACATGGCCGCGGCCAAGGCAGCCAGTGCCGCTCCGCCAATGGCACCGACTGGCGGCATTTCGGGCGAAGGACGTCAGGTCCAACTCAACGGCATCGACCCCAACTCATCCGTCGCCTCGATCGCGTCGGCGTCGAAGGTCGGGGAACTGTTCCAGTACACGGTGGGGAGCGTGAGCCTGGCCCGCCAGAGTTCGGCGATGATCCCGATCATCACCGACCCGCTCGCGGCCGTGCGCCTCAGCATCTAC
>JBBSDP010000042.1:0-39601 GCA_038240605.1 Tepidisphaerales bacterium
GGGAGTGTCTGATTTTTTGTGCTTCTGAGTCATACTTTAGATCAGGAGGCACAGAGTATGGCGATCAAGAACGAGATATTGGATGAGTTGCTGAAGGGTAAGGATCCGAAGACGATCTTTTCCTTGGGAGGACTGATCGGGGAACTGAAGAAGGCATTGGCAGAGCGAGTTCTGAGCGCTGAGCTGGACCATCACCTTGCAGATTCGACGCAGGATGAGGTTTTGGAGGGCGAGAGACCGGCAAATCGGCGCAATGGCTTTAGTAAGAAGACGGTGCTGACGGAGAACGAGACGATGGAGCTGGCGATCCCGCGGGACCGCCGCGGTAGTTTTGAGCCGCAGCTGGTCGCCAAGTACCAGCGCCACTTTCCCGGTTTTGATGCGAAGATCATCTCGATGTACGCGCGCGGCATGAGCGTTCGCGAGATTCAGGGGCATTTGACCGAGATCTATGGCATGGACGCGTCCCCGCAGTTGATTTCCACCGTGACCGATGCGGTGCTGGAGGAAGTGGGTCGCTGGCAGAGCCGGCCGTTGGATCCGTTGTACGCGCTGGTGTTCTTCGATGCGCTGCGGGTCAAAACCCGTGATGAAGGCACGGTGCGCAACAAAGCGGTGTACCTGGCGATCGGGGTCACCCCGGATGGGCGCAAGGATGTGCTGGGGATTTGGATCGAGCAGACCGAAGGGGCGAAATTCTGGCTGCGGGTGATGACGGAGATCAAGAGCCGGGGCGTGAACGACATTTTGATCGCGATCGTGGACGGCCTGAAAGGATTTCCGGAGTCCATCAACGCGGTATTTCCCGAGACGCAGATTCAGACCTGCATTGTGCATTTGATTCGAAATTCCCTGGATTTTTGTTCCTGGAAGGACCGCAAACCGGTCGCTCAGGAGCTAAAAACCATCTACCGCGCCGCCGACGCCCAGGGCGCTGCGGCGGCGTTGCAGGACTTTGAAGACGGCCCCTGGGGCCAGAGATTCGCAGCCATCACGGCCATGTGGCGCAGAAATTGGGCACACGTGATTCCCTTCTTTGCCTACCCGCCGGAGGTGCGAAAGATGATTTACACAACAAACGCCATCGAAAGTCTCAACGCGAAACTGCGCCGCTCGGTACGAATCCGCGGTCACTTTCCCACTGACGAGGCGGCAATGAAATTAATCTGGCTGCAATTGCGCGAGATCACGAAAAATTGGAAGATGCCGCCACGGGAATGGAGCGCAGCCAAGGCGCAGTTCGCCGTCGTCTTCGGCGATCGGTTCGAGGTCAATCGTTGATGAACCGGCTCAGAGCACAAAATTTCTGACAGTCTCAGCACGCCGTGCAGATCTGGACCCAGTGGGTCGGGCGAAGACTGTGTAGTGGGTCGAGGGGGCACTATCGAAGCTCTGTTGGGATTGATCTCGCAAATACGCGTCGGCGATCGACCCGGCAGAATCGAACCCAGAGCGCGCAAACGTCGACCCAAACCTTACCCTTGGCTGAAAGTTCCACGTCCTCAAGCTCGATGGAAAATTGCGGCCCATAGTCATGTGTAGCGGCTTAATTCAGCGCCATTCCCCTTAAGTCTTCTCCGGACTCTCAAGAGCGCGAGGCCCTCGACAATGACTATGCATGTCGCCCCATAAGGGCGGGCCGAGCACCAAGGCGTGCCCTGCGCACGTTCAGCCCTTGATCATCTGGATCTCGACGCGCCGATTCGCGGCCTTTCCTTCCCGCGTCGCGTTATTCGCCGCGAAGCCACCGGCGCCCCGATAGAAGATGCGAATGTGCTCGGGTTCGACACCCTGGGCGACCAAGAGCTGTTTGACGGCCACCGCACGCCGCACGGCGAGCTCCGCAGCCGATGCGGTCAGCGTAAAAGAATCAGTCCGGCCGTGAAGATAAATACGCTTGGCGGCCATCGCGCTGCTCCCCAGCGCTTGTAGTAAGCCGTCATCGATGTCCACGACACTGCTGTGATTCGCGAAGCGAATGACCACCCGCGGCGAAACTCCATCCGTGCCGACAAACACCGACTCCCCTCGACCGGCCGCGTGCGCTTCGGCGAGTGCGGATTGGAGCTCGCTGATCCGCGCCTGCAGCGCACCGATTTGGCTCTCCAATTCCGCGCTCCGCGCCTTGTCGTCCGGCGCTGATGTGATGGCAGACGCCACCGCCGGAAAGGGTCCGGTCGCTCGCGCGGCCTGGGCGATTGCGAAGTCGTTGGTGACTACGGTCGCATGGGCACCCACCGACACCGCCAGGCGTTCATAAACACCCGGGACGACCAGATAGGGTCCGTCGCCGAGATAGGCGAGCGGCTTGTTGTCCGTGCTGTTGGCGACGACGACCGGTTCGGTGGGGGCGTGCGTAAATTGCAAGTAGGTCTTCGAGCCGTCGTCGAAGGCCTGCACGAGCTGCACGCCCTCCCGGTCGACCACGGAGTATTCAAAATTGTGGTGATTGATCGCGAGTGGCGTACCCTCGCGCGTCGCCGGCGCGACACACGACACCAAGGTAAAACCGAAAGTGAGGAGCGCAATGGCATTACGAATTCGCATCGGCGTGATCCTCTGGGGCCGGCGCCTTCGCCCGCGGTCCCGTAGTGGAGACATAGAACAGTGCTGCGGCCGGCCCGGCCACGAAAAGGACAACAAAAGGATGTGCGGTACCGAGGACCAGTGTCCACACGGCGATCATCAGAATTCCAAACTTGAATCCCCGGTGCAGGCCGCGCAGCCACAGCACGGCCTGCGGCAGTCCGTTCACGCGGCGCTACCGGTCTCGCGACCTTTCGTCTTGCTCCATTTCTGGAAGCCGCGGTGACTGTCCATGTATCCCGTGATCACTCCGACAATGACAGCGTTGAGCGAGGAAGGTTTTTGACCGGATTCCGCGACGAAGAACTCGCTGAAGTCTTCGAGTTGTTTGTGAAGCCCGGCGGGAAGGGCCAGTGCGAACTTTTCGCTCTTATCTTCGACGGCGATGGGCGGTAGTTTGGCCTTGGGTGGCTTGGGCATGGTCAGTTCCTTCTTTGATGTGCTCGTAGGCATGGCTTAGGGCGGTGTAGGCGACGGACCGCTTGGTGACCGCCTCGCGCCTGGCGAGCGCTGCGATCTCCTGGAAGAGCGTGGGCGCGAGCCACATCTGCAGCACGCTGTCGCCCGTCATGCGTCGCGTCGCCAAGTACGCTTTGCGCGGTGCTTTCGTCGTGGGGCGGCGCTGGTACTTGAGGAATTGCGTAATGATTTCTTCGTAGATCGTGCGGAGCGGTACGCCCCGCTCGCGAGCGCTTCGGGTCAAACTCGCCCGCAGGGAGCGCGGCAGGCTCACCTGAAGATTTCTCATCCCATGCTCGATGTAGTAGTGAGCGGGGGTCATGGCAGCCATTCCGTCTTACGAACATCATAAGTATTACGGAATCACCTAGTATACGGCGGCAGAACGAGGTCTTTGGTCGCGAAGATGTTGAGCCGCTCGCCGGGCTTCACTTCGATCGTCGGCTGGATATTCAAGTTCTTTCGCGTGATTTGTTGCCCCGCCTGATTGATATTTTGTCCCGCGCCCTGCATGGCGAGCTGGCCGAACGAAGGGTTCTGCGCATTGGCGCCGGCTGCAATTTGTGCGCCCGCACCAATGATCGAGCCCAGCACCACGCCGCTCAGGAGTCGTCCGTAGTGATTGTTCACGCGGCCGGTGAGACCGGCGTACCCAGAGAGGTCTGTGCCCGGCATGCCTTCCAATGAAATGGCGCTGCCATCCGGCCGCAGCAGCCGCGTCCACACGACCAGCACCCGTTCCTGGCCATAGGCGACACGGCTGTCGTACGTGCCGATCGCCTTCGTTCCCTGCGGCAAGAGGAGAAATTTCCCCGTCACCGTGTCATAGACGTTCTGCGAGACCATGCAGTCGATTTGCCCCGGCAAGTCGCTGTTGATGCCCTGTGTCATGATGCAGGGCACAATGGTTCCCGCAAATAGCGTGTATGGCGAGCGCGGGTATTGCACTCCGTGATGCAAATCGAAATCCGTGTTCCGATCCTTGTCCGCGAAGCTGTTCTTGTCGTCCTGGCGGTTGTCCTCATCGCGCGCACTCGACCCAGCCCCTGTCCCTGACATCGAGCGGGTGGCGGCATCCAACAGCCGGTCGGAGAGTGCTGCCGTAGGATCCACGGTGCCTCGGACCGGGATCGGGCCTGCAGGCCCTCCTCCCCCACCGTCTCCGCCCGCGAAGCCAACGTTGGCGCCGCGCGCGCTGTCCTCGCGCTTAATCCGATCGAGTTCGCGCTGCTGCAGATACTGTTGCAATGGCGTGAGCGGCTGATTGGCGCCCGGTCCCCCACCTCCGGCCCCATTGCTGCCGACACCGGCGAGGCCCGCCCCGGATCGGAAGTCCCCGGCTCCCGCCGGTCCCAGCTTGGGGGCCGCCGCGGCGTCGCCGTAGTTGGAGGGCAGTGCATTGGGTGCATCTCCCAGCGCAGGAGATTTGGCGACCGTGTCGGGAGACGCCGCCGGTTTGAGTTTCGGTTGTTGCAATCCCACCCACAAAGTGGCTGCGACAATCCCGGTCCCCAGAATGCTCATCGCGGCCAGCGCCTTGCGACTGAAGCGTTTGACTCTCGGCGCGGGCGAATGCCCGGTCAACGCGGCGGCCTTCTCCGGTGGTGAGTAGAATTCCTCCGCAGCGGGTGGGGCCTTCCCTGGACCCTCCCCTTCGGGCGTCTCCGGCACGTTCTGATCAAGCATCCGAGGCCCCTACTCGCCGGCGCGTGCCAGCGGGCGCGCGCAGTGGATATCGACGGCTGTCTTCGGCCCGACCCTCAATTGCCCTTGTTCAAAGAGCCGGTCCACGATGTACACCGAATGCTTCACGCGATAATTCACGAGCAGCGGCTGACTCTTCTCGATGACAAACATCGCCGGCGCCTCGTAGCTGTTCATGTCCGGACTCATTTGCAGATACGTCCGGGTGCCATCGTCGTAGACCCGAAGGGGCTTCCACACGACCTTGCTGCCGCTGACGGCGCAATTGAAATTGAGCTTGTCGGGCGCGACGGCCAGGGGCTCGCTCTGCGACTCCACGTCGCGCACGCGCTCCACCAGGGATTGCGCGGCTCGCGCCTCGTCCTGCGGATAGACCCAGCCCACGAGCGGCATGTAGGTATGCTCGGTCGACTTCAGCACGATGTTGTAGATGCGTCGGTTCGTAGTAACCGTCATGTTGGTTTCCAAATCCGCCTCCAACGGCTTGACGATCAGCACCACGCTTTCGGCTGGAGCCGTTCCCGTGCGCGTGATGGCCAGCGTCCAGCGGGCGGTATCGCCCGCCGTCGGCAGGTCGCGGCCGGTCAGGATCTCCCCGGACTGCAATTCGATGGCGGTCTGCCGAAAGGTCGCGGCTTGAAGCTCGTAGATGCCCCCGTCCGCGTAAGTAAAGAGCATCTTTCCTCTAGCGGCGATCGCCTCGCTCGCACGCTGGGTGTTCGCGTCGGTCACCTGTCGGACCTTCAGTGAACTGTTCACCACCCGAAGCTCGGCCTCCAAGCGCCGTTTGTCCTGCCACGTCGGGGCCCGGCGGCCAGATATCGGTGCTGCGGCCGCGGGAGGGGTTTGCCCGGTGACTGTGGAGGGCGCCGGAACCGTCGGCGCGGGTGTTTGCTGGCCCGCCGCTGCCTGGTACGCGCGAAGCTGGTCGGCCACCTGCTGTGGCGTGAGCTGGGGGGCCTGCTGTGCAGCGACCGCGGCGCTCATTGTCAAAGCGCTTGCCATCACGGTTATGCGCGAACTGTATTTCATAATGTCGTCCTCGCTTCGCTCGATGTATTGCAAATCAATAGAGTGCCGCCGGCTCGTCACCAAATGCGGTTGGCTCTATTCCCTAAATGTCCTTGCTCCACTGAAAGCCGCCGTCGATCTTGATGCCTAGAGGATTGACCTGGAGGCCCCGCTCATCGCGGGGATCGGGTGGATCGACCTTGACTGGAAACACGCCAGTCATCGCGCTTTCCTCTTTCAGCGCACCTTCTCGGGTGCGCACTGTTTCCTTCCAACGAATCTGGTAGCTGTGGCTCTCCGCGATTGGATTGATTGACAGGATCTCGATGCTGACGGTCTCCAGGCCGATCTTCGTCAGCCGTTCGTCCTTTTGCGCCCAGTCGTTAAGCTGCGTCGCCGCGCTTTGTGTCATGAACCGGTAGGCATCGAGCCAATTGTGCTTGATGACCACCGGGTCAACTGAAACCCCGCGGACCATCTGTAACCACGATCCGAGAAAATGCCGGTACTCATTGATCTGCGGCGTGTAGCTCCACGCCGGCACTGCTCCCACCCCCACGGCTTCTCCCGTGGCGGCGTTGTGTTCAATCAAGTAGGGCTGAATCGTCGAGCGGCCGGCCTGATACAGGAGTCCCGCGATGAGAACGATGACGATCAGGAATTCCGCGAAAAATGCGAGACGCCAGTTGTGCGCCTGCTTGATCAGCGCCCCGGTCCTGTCATTCCATTCATCCTGAGCGCGGTTGTAGGACGTCTGCGGGTAGGTCTTCGGTTTGAACGCCGTTCTCTTGGTCAAAAGTTCGCTCGCTAGACTCACGGTTCGATACCCCTATTCGTGCTTGATCGGCGCCTGCATGCCTGAGCTCGCGTGGCCTTCCGGTGGAATTGCCGATTTGGCGAGGTGGACGGCTTGCATGGCGCTCTGCGGCTTAAGCGAATTGGAAGTCCCAGCTGGGGGCGCGGTGGAGCTACGATCGGCCGCCGCCGTCATGGACGCGGGTGCCTTGCCGCCCGTGAACGTGAATGCCCGTACCTGACCGCGTTGATAGGCTTCGCGCAGCGAGCTCGAAGCGGCAGCAATCGGGCGAGTAGCTGCCTGCGCGAGCCCGCCGACTGCGGCACGCCCCATTCCGCTCAGCGCGCCAGCGGCCCTGCCCATCGCAGTCGTGCTCGTGATGGAAGCGGCGGCGGCTCCGATGGCACCGGCGGTCCGTGCTGTTCCGAAGGCTCCGGCCGCCGCCCGGGTCGCCCCAACCCCGGCGGAAGCGACCGTTCGAGCCGCCACCGACGTGGCCGCTGCAGCGCCAAACGCGCCAAGGGCAGCCGCGCCGCCGAAACCGGCCGCCGATCCTGCTGTAAGGCTAGGTCCACCGCTGATCATTCCGGCCGCGATGGCTGGTGCTTGCCATGCCAGGAATGCGATCGCCAAAGCCGCGATCATCACCGAGTATGCCGCTTGGTAGTTCGGATTAGCGGGAACAGCAATGGCGTTTAAGACCGGGCCAGCCGCCGCAATGATGAAGGACAGCACCATGAGCTTTACGCCGAAGCTGACGACAGCCCCAAGTGCGCGTTCGGCAACGAACGCCGTGTGCCGGAACACTCCAAAAGGCACCAACACGAGTGACAGCGCCGCGACTAGGTGGAATTCGAGGTAAGTAATGAATACTTGAATCGCCAGGAAAAAGAACGCCAGCATCGTGAAGATGTAGGCCCAGCCGTACATAAACAGCGAACCGACGTTGTACCAATTGAGACTGTCGATTTTCGTCTCAATGGGCTGCGTTACGACAAAAGCCTGGCTGATGATTGCGGACGGATTCTTAATCAACGCGATCCCGGCCGCCGGCGGCGCACCGCCCGCCACAAATCCCGCCCAAACGAAACCGTTAAGAACCGCATTCCAAAATACCGTCCAGTTCAGCACGAAGAACGCGAACATCCCAATCAGCAGCATCTTCTGCAGAAGCCCAACGAGAATGTTCTCACCTTTGAGCGCCCACCAAATCCCCGCCAACGTCAGCTCAATTCCCGCAATCAAGAAGAAAAGCCGGGACGCCGCCGGCAAGAGGTTCCCGCTGCCCGCCGAAAAGACGAGCACAAATGCGTTCAATAGATTGGTCAGGATTCCGGGATCAGCGTTCATGACTTACTACACATCACCACGTTTCGAGGCACGCTTGAGTAACTCTCTGCGCTGCGGCGTACATCACTGCCCACTGCTTCCCGCAGGTGCCGGCTTGCCCTTCCCCAAATTGAGCAGTGAGCGATTCGTGTCCTGCTCCGCCTTAGGCACCGTCATCGAACGCCGATTTCGCTCCACCTCAACGAGGCGACAATAGTTCTGCGTATAGGGAACGCGCGGGTCGTCCACGGAACCGAATTTTGTGAAGCACTGAGAATCAAAATCCTCTATTTGCGCCTGCGTCAAAGATCCGACCGCCGGACCCTCGGATTTTGGTGCAGGCCCCGGAACGCTGCTCCCGCAAGCGCTGAGCACCGTCGCGAAGGCTATTCCCGTTACAACTAAGAGTTTCATGGCGTACCTCAATGCATCAGGTCTAGAGTTGGATGACTAACGCCAGTCCCGGGCGCCGTGTACCCCGCCCTCGCATCCGACGTCTGCTTCTGAGCGGCCGCGATCATTTGAGTTTGCTGCGCGAGCCAGGTCATTTGCGCTTGATTCATTGTTGCCATTTGCTGGTTCATTTTCAGCAATTGCGACGCCACCTGGCCTGTGAGCTGGTTTCCCGCTTGTGTCGCGTCAAGCGCACCGTGCGAGGCGCCGGACTGCGTGAGTAGGGCCTCAATCGTCGAGCTATCCGCCCCAAGCGATTGCATGACTTGCGCCTGAGTCTGGTACGCGCCCTGGTAGACGCTGCGTGTCTGTCCAAGCCACCCGGTGAGCTGCCCCATGACGGTCTGATAATTGAGCGGACCGACCGCCAGCGGCGTGTTCGGGAACGTCGCGTCGTACTGCTGCGTGAGCGTCGCGACGTCGCGCGCGATTCCTTGGATGGCCTCGATTGCCTGCACGAGTTGGCCGTACTGCTGCACATACTGGCCCAATACTTGCCCGCTGATCGAGGCCGGGAGGTTCTGTAGATTCTGGGCCTGGTTGGCAAGCGACTGGACCTCGTGCGAAAGCTGGGTGACCTGATTCGACACCGCTGCCACGTTTTGCAACGCACTGATGATGTTTTCGATCAGGTTGGCCGGATCGATGACTGCAAACTGTGCGTGGGCTGGTCGAGTCGAGGAACCCACCAGTACGACGAGCGCCGCGACGGCGCTGACAATCATTTTCTTCATAGCTGTGGTCTCCTATGTCGTGGGGTAGTCAGATTCATGCCGTTTTCCGATTCGCCGCGTCGACGGTGGACACCAAGGCGTCCGCTGCCCAATCCAGGCCTTTCGCGCGCAAGTACTGGTCGTTGAATCGCGCGGTCGGCTCCGCTGCCCAGCGATCCGCGATCCGCTGGTCGTCGGAGTTCGTGGCGCCGCAATAGGCGAGCCCGATGTCTCCGAGGGCGAGCGTGAACAGGCGGTTGCCAAGGGGCGAGGTGTAGTAGTACTCGCGCTTCGGGGTCGCCGCGGCAATGATCTGGATCTGCGCTTCATTCAAGCCAAAGCTGCGATAGAACTGCATGTTCTCTTCGCTCGCCATCGCCGTCTTGTTGGGCAGGTAGATCTTCGTGTAGCAGGATTCCTTGACGGTCTCCAGAATCGTGCTCTTGGTGAGATCCGCGAGGCTCTGGCTCGCAAACACGACGTAGACCTTTTTCTTGCGCAGCGTCTTCAACCATTCGCGAATCTTGGGGGCAAAGACCGGGTCATCGAGGAAGAGCCAGCCTTCGTCGAGGATGAGGAGCGTCGGCGCCTTCCCGAATCGTTGATCGAGCCGATGAAAGAGGTACGTGAGCACGGGCATCACGGCATTTGGGTAGCTCTTCATCAGCTCGTGCATCTCGAACACTTGCCAACGGGCATAGCCGAGCGTGTCCTTCTCCGCGTCGAGCAGCTGCCCATACTGGCCATCAACCGTGTACGCCGCGAGCGCCTCCTTAAGGCCCTTGTCCTGGACCAAGGTCCGAAGACCTGTGATCGTCCGCTCGCGCGCCGGCGAGGCGGCGAGCCGGCTCAATGCCTGCCAGATGGCGGTCTTGCGCTCCGGCGTGATAAAGGCTTCCTGCTTCGTCTCGTGTCGGAGGAGTGCCAGCACCCATTCCAGGGCCCAGGTCCGATTCCCCTCCTCATCAATTCCCGCCAGCGGCTGAAATGCCAACGACCCTTGATCGGCCGCGAGGTCGAAGAAGTCGCCGCCGACACCGAGCGTCGTCACCCGGGAGCTGCGCTCCTTGTCGAAGATGTAGACCTGGGACCAGTCTCCGGCAGGCGAGTGGTATTTCGAGAACGCGCTGGCGATCGCCGCCAGTAGCACGGATTTCCCGGCCCCGGTCGGACCGATGATGACCGTGTGGCCGACGTCCCCGTAGTTAAGATTGAGCTTGAATTGCGTGCTGCCCCCGGTCACCGTATGCAGGAGCGGCGGCGCGTCGTAGAGATTCGTTTCCGTTGGCTCGCCCGCCCACACGGCCGAGAGCGGAAACAGGTGCGCCAGGTTCAGGCTGTTGAGCATCGGGTGGCGCACGTTGTGCGCGCAATTGCCAGGGATGCTGCCGAGGAACGCGTCGAAGCAGTTGCGGTTTTCGATCTCATCCATGGTCGTGAAACCGCGTGCCTGAATGGCCTGCTCAACAATCCCCTGCTTGACCTGCAGGCGCTTCAGGTCCTTGTCCAGCAGCACGATGCATTGGGTGTAATACCCGAAGAAGACCAGGTCTCCGGACAGTTCCTGCAGCGCGGCGTCTGCATCCGCGGACTGGTTGAGGGCGTCAGTGTTTTGGATCGCTGAGCCGTGGCCGGTAATCGCTTCGCGCATGAGCTGGAGGAAGGACTGCCGCGCCGACAACCATCGCTGCCAGTAGCCCTTGAGCTGCTTTTCGGCATCGAGCTTATCCAGCACGATGAATCGGGTCACCCATCGATACTCGATGTCGAGCCGATTGAGCACATCCAGAATCCCGGGCGTGGAACTGCGCGGGAAGCCCGCGATACTCAGCACCTGGACGTGATGGTCACCGAGCTTTGGTGCAAAGCCCCCGGTAAGCGCCGTATCCGTGAGCACACTATCGAGAAACATCGGCGTCTCGGGCGCCGTGACCGGGTGAAACCGCGGCGACACGCACGCATGCAGGTAGGTACAAGTCTCATCGTCCGAGAGCGGGCGGATCTCCTTCAAGACGCCGTCGAGAAGCTGCACGATGTCATCGCGCGTCTTGATGAAATGCTTGAGCTCATCGCTATGGGCGTGCGAGACCTGCTCACCACCCTCGTAGAACCACTGCGCGACCCGACTGCTGACATCGCCTGGCGGCAAATAGATAAGCGTGAGGTACCGGGTGCTGTCGAAATAATTGGCGCCGCCGACCAAGACCCGCCGCTCTTCGTCCAGCAGATGGGTCAGCGGATCGGGCCAACTCGCTTCCGGGTAGCTCGTATCGGGACGCCGGTGAGAGTCGGCGTAGATCGCCCAGCCGCCCTTGAGACGCATCAGCGCGTTGTTAATCTGGGAGGTCGTGATGACGAGCTCGGAGTCGGTCGCGCTGTCAAGATCTGGGCCCCGAAATCGAAACGTCGTTTGAAACGACCCGTTCTTGTTGAACACGACGCCGGGCGCCACCAGGAGTGCCCAGGGCAAGTGATCGCTAAACCGATCCGGTTGTTTCTTGTGCTCGGCAAGGGTGAAGACGTCGTAAGGCCTGCGTCCATAAATGGCACCCGTGGCCGCGATCAGGATGCCGGCGATGAGAAACAGCGTCAGCCCGATGCTCATGCGTCAACCTCGGTAAAACGCGTGGTAGCGGAAAGAGCGGCGAAAGACATCCCAAAACGCAGGGTCTTTCTTCGCCGCAGCCGCGAAGATGAGATGCAGAAAGAGACCGAGAGGGATCGGGTACCAGCTGCTTAAGGGAAAGGACAACGCCAGCACCAGCGTGTAGAGCACTAGCGCCAACTGGCGAGGCAACCCCAGAATGAGCTGCGGCTTAATCACCGATTGGTGAATCGGCAATTCAAACCCCTCTGGCCGCATGAGCGCCACGGCCTAAAACACCGCGCCGCCGGCAAAACCGAACAACGGCAGGAAGAACGTCGTCGCAGAGAACGCGATCGAAAGCCCGAAGAAGATGGTCACGAGCTTTCGCATGCCGCTTCCTCCTTCGGAGAATGCGATGCCGAGGCCCGCAATCACGACCGCTGCGACGCCTGCGATCCGGGCCACGGGACCGGTGAGAGAATTCAGAAGCGTGGTCAGCGGCGCCTCCCACGGCATCCCCGCCCCTGCCGCGTGCGCGGTTCCGATTGAGAGCGCAAGGAGCGTTGAGCACCTCGCGAGACACCGGCCAAACCCCCGTTGCCACACCACACTGATCCTCTTTCCCATGGCTAATCCCCTTTTTGATTGATGGAACACTTCAACGCCATCGCGCCTCATTCGGCGATCTCGAATTGGTACTTCCCGCCTTCAAATCCGAGCACGCGCACGACCTCAGGGATGTGCCGGCGATAGCGCCGCGCCCCGCCCTCCTCATACTCGACGGCTTGAATCGGGATGATCAGGTTGATCGTGTCGGCGATCAGTTCCGGGATCGGAACCTGGCCGGACTTTCGAATCAGCGTCTCGACGCGGCGCATCGCCTGAATCGGCGTCGCCGTATCGCTGTGCAGCGTACAAATGCCCCCCGGGTGCCCGGTGCCCCAAGCCTCCAGCATTGAATTGATCTCGGCGCCGCGCACCTCTCCGACGATGATTCGATCGGGCGCGACGCGCAGGCACCCTTCCACGAGCTGCGCCGCATCGTGCACCCCTTCGATGACGCGGTAGCTGTGCCACTCTTTCGCGCGGATCTGCAGCTCGAGCACTTTCTCAATGGTGGCGACCCGCTGGTGCAGGTCGCGGATCTCATCGATGACGGAATTCGTCAGCGTCGTCTTGCCCGATTTTGTCCCGCCGACCACCAGAATGTTCTTGCGTGCGTGCACGGCACGCACGATGGACTGCCGCTGCCCATCGGTCATGATCCCCGCAGCGACGTACTCATCGAGCGAGATTATCCGCGGCGGGCGCTTACGGATGTTGAAGCACGGCGCCGGCACCACCGGCGGCAAATCGCCGTGGAAGCGAAAGCCCTGGAGTGGAAACTCCGCATCGAGGATGTAGCTGCGGGCGCTCGCGCCAATGATCTGATCGACCGCATCCGCAACGATACAAATGACCTGAGTCGCCATCTCCTGCGACAACGTATCGCCTGTCCACTCGGAGGGTTTATCGAACCAGTCGGCGTAGATTTTGCCGTCCGCGTTACAACGGATTTCTATGACATCGGGATTCTTGAGCAGGCCTGCAACCGTGGATCCCATCGCCGTTTCCAGCATCCGCATCACTCTCAGCGCAGAAGCTTTGCGCGGCCCGCTGCATTCGATGTCGATCACAGGCTCGGAGGCGATAGCGGCGACAGCTTTCATCTAGCGTCACGCGATGCTGGTGAGGAGTTGTGTCAATGGTTTCTTCTAAGAGAGATCCATCTCCGAACCGCCAAAACCACTCTATTGGAAAACAATATACACGCGAATTATACAAAGCAATCACTGGCGAAGAATGTGGCTGCGTTTTGCGACACCAAACTTCTCACGCGCAATTGTCGTCATGCTTTCGCGATAAATAGTTGGCCTCAAAAGTCCTATCGTTCAACACACTTCGCACACATCGTGAGATGAAATAGAGCCTCCGTCGTGACCTCATTCGTCGCGAAAAACAATCGCGGCCGCACCTACTTGTCGCCAGATCCAGACGAAAATAAAGTGAAAATATTTACGCCGCGTCTTCCGCGAAATCCCTTTCACTGGGCGTGACCGCGCTTTGCAGGCGGTTGTGAAGATTGTCCGGATCGACGAGATGACGCACGAGCCATTGCTCGAAGCGATCAAATCGCCGCGCACCTTTGCTTTCGATGTTCTCGCGCTCTTCGTCGGTGATGGCCTCGGGTCCGTAGCCGAGATTGAGCTCGATGAGATAACTCATCATCCCCACGACGAGCTTCGTATTCCAGTCCACTCCCTCCACCGCGCGATTGAAACGACTCAACTGCCGCGCGAGCATCGCATCACGCTGATCCTGCGCACCGGGCGCGAGATACGCGCGCAGCGCAGCCTCGTGAATCGCGTTGATCGGTACGCGCCTGGCCGCTGCAAATTCGCGCACCGCGGCAATCAACGGCTCCGGCAGTCGGATACCCACGGGTTTCAATCTAGCGGCACCGCGCTCGCGCAGCGGTTCGTGGGTTTTGGCGGCTTTCGCGGCCTTTGATCGTGGCATTTAGGACACCCCTCGGTGGCGCGACCGGTGCCGCGTGTGTTGTTGACGCTCGTCGAGCGCACGCCGGCGCGCGGCTTCATCCAATGCGATCTCGGGCTGCTCGCCCTCCTCGTCCCCGCCGTCCTCCGGAGGGCGCCCGCGCTCGATGTCGGCCTGTGTTTCCGCGGGACCCGATTCCATCGAGATGGACCTCCCTGGCACAGGACCTTTCGACTCGGACGGCTTCGGCTTCTTTGCTGCCGGTGGCGGCGCAGGCGGCTCGATCACGGCCGTCCAGGGGACGGGTTTGGGTGCCGGCCGATAGGCGTAGGGTCGCTGGGGCGAGAGCTTTGGGGCTGGAACGGCGGCGCGCGCCGCGAGTTCCGGGGCCTCGAAGTATTTGAGGCGCTTGGCGCGGAAGGGGCGGTGCCCACTCACCAGCACGATCATGTCGGTGGCCGGCATCTTGCCCACCTCGGCCGGGTCCAGGAGTGGCCGGGCGCTTTCCTGGTCGGCGACCATCACGTGTCCGAGCCAGGGAGCGAGCCGGTGGCCGGTGTACGTGGTTTGCTGATGCACTTCGGTTTTCGGGCCGAGTTCCCCCGAAATCCACTCGGCCGTGCGCGGGTCCTGCGGGGTCATGACCGCGCGGGTCTTACACGATGCCACCACCGTATTGCCGATACCGTAGGCCTCCGGCGCATCGAGCTGGCCGATGCTCTGCATGATGAGCATCACTTTGATGCCGTAGCTGGCGATGTACGAGAGCGCGTCGGCAAAGAATTGCATGCGCCCGAGTCGCGGGAATTCGTCGATCAGCATCAAAAGCCGGTGTTTGTTTTCGACCGGGTTCATCTTCTCGACCAGGCGCTGCGTGAACATCGTGATCATCAGTCGCGTGAACGGGATCAACCGCAGGCGATCGGAATCGGGGATCACGATGTAGAGACTCATGGGGGCCGACCCTTGCATCAGATCCGAAATTCCAAAGTCACTGTCCTGGGTATTGCGGGCGATAATCGGATCCGCGTACAGGCCCAAAAATCCCAGCGCCGTACTAACGACGCCGCCCCGCTCCTCATCGCTCTTGTTGAACATCGCCTGGGCGCCCGAGGCAATCCGCTCGTGCGCCATGGCGCTCTTGTGCGGCGTGTTCTTCATCCTCAGCAGCGTCTGCTCGAACGAGCGATTCGGATCGGAGAGAAACTTGGCGACACCGTAAAGCGACTTGTCGGCTTCCGCGTGCAGGACGTGCAGAATCACGGCGAGAAAGAACTGATCCGCGGTCCGATCCCAGTGCGACTCTTTGCCCTTCCCGTGCGGATCCACCACCTGGTCGGCAATGTTCTGGACATCGCGGATCTGGTTTTCATCGTTCCGGACCTCGAGCAGCGGATTCCAGTGCGCGGAATTTTCCGGATCCGTGGGCGCGAAGTAGATCGGATTCGAGAACGTGGCTCGGTAACCGGCCGTGAGCGCCCAGTTCTCCCCCTTCATGTCGTGGACCAGCACGCTCCCGGGCCAGGTGAGGAGTGTCGGAATGACCTGGCCAATGCCTTTGCCGGACCGGGTGGGCGCGATACAGGCCACGTGCTCAGGACCATCGTCCCGAAGGTAATCGCCCTGAGGGGAGAGTCCGAGCACGACCCCGGTCGGTCCCAACAACCGGGCCGCCGGATAATCGGGCGGCTCCGCCCAGACCGCCGATCCGTGTGTGGTGGCGACCCGCGCCTTGCGCGCCAGCCATACCGCCCGCACCAGATATGCGATTGTCGCCGCCGCAGCGGCGATCATGGCGGCGGTGTATCCGGCGCCAAAAAGGCCCGGGGCGTAGTACCAGTACGAATAGCCCCAGGGAATGAAACTCCACGGATGGTAGAAGCAGACCCGCCCCACCGAGAACCAGCAGGCGCCGAGCTCGGCCTGAAAACCCAGTCGATGCGCCTCCCATTGGGTGATCCCCCAAAACATCAGCAGGAGGAGTGCCAGGAAGAGTATGAAGGGCCCCAGCGTGAAAGCGCCGACGCGCCGGGGAGCCTGGACGTTCGGATCGTTTTGCATGACCACTACCGTCCCAACCCGCGCGAGCGGGTCATTTGGAGCGCCCGGAACTGAACGGCGAGCTGCAGCCCTGCCGGCTGAAAAGGATTGACGGTGCGGGCAGGCCCGACGGCAATCTCCACGCTCTTGCCCACGTGCTGTGCGAGCGACCCCTGCGCCGGCACGAGGGAAAAGCGATCGGCCTTCACGACCACCACGTGCGGGCCGCTCGGCAGCTGCTCCACCGCCACGGCCTTCCCCCGAACGCGGCTCCCCGCCGCGAGCCGGTCGAGTTCGCCATACTGACCGCGAAGCCGTCGCGCGGCCTCCGCGATCTCCCGCTCGTACAACGAATCGAGAAACTGGCCGCGCCGCGGTGCCGGACCGTCGTGGGCAATCCCCATGGACCGGAGCGTCGCGTCGCGCGCCTTCAATGAGTGCTGCACGTCGCGTTCAAAGCGGGTCGCGCCCACCCGAGGAGCCGCCTGCGGATCCGCCCCGCGCGCAAGCTCCCGATCGAGCCAGGTGACGCCCTGGGTGTTCACTTGGGCGCGGAGATCCTGCAGGGAATGGCGTTCGACTTTCAGCACCGCGCCGCTGTCGCGGCCGGGCGCAACCTCGCGCGCGACGCGATCCGAGAGGTCCGCGGGGATCCGAAATCGCCCCTCCGGGAGCGCCTCGATGAACCCCCGCCTCGCGAGTGCTTTCGCGCGCTTCACGTGCGACTCGACGTAATCGGCCGGGCTCACGCCCTCAGGTAAACGCAGCCGCTCGGCGGCCTCGAGCGTGTGCAGCGCTGGGTCGTACACGCCCTCGTGCCGGGCGGCGAACCGGGCGAGATTCCGGTCGGCCGCTCGCGCCGTCTGCTTCGCCGCAGGGGCAATGGTGACAATGGAACCCACCGCCGCCTCGTGCCCTGCCCGCTCGGAATACTCACTCAACGGCACGTAGTAAGCCTGGCCGTCCCTGCCATCGACCAGGAGGTAGCGCCGATCGTAGAGCTCGTCGGCCACGCCCCGATCCACTACGCGCCCGGTGACAGGTTCAATCGGTGGGGAGTCCTTGCTGAAGATGACGGGCGAGAGCGTGCGATCCTCGCCGCGCATCCGCTCGTGCATCCGCTTCACGATGTCGTTCCGACTCCCCAGTGCCCGCAGTCGCGCTACGAGCTCGGGGTCCAGCTGCCATACCCCGACTCGTCGCTCCTGCGCGAGCCCTAAGCTCTCCAAGTGCTGAAGGCGGGCGAGCGTTTGCACCTGCTGCCGCTCGGCGGCCAGCGACCCGTCTCGGCCCTTGAGCGGCGTCACCAAACCGTCGACGCGGGTGCCGGCCTCGGCCGCCAGCCGCAAATCCCGGGCGGTCAACCGATTCGCCGTGAGCTCCAGTTTTTGAGTGCGTTCGACCTCCACATCGAGCCTTGGGCCCAGGTGCCGGGTCGCCACCTCCATGGCCTGCGCCCGCATCCCGTAGGAGATGTACTCGCGGTTGATCACAAGATCGCCGCCGCGCTCATCCTTCCCGCGGATCATCAAATGCACGTGCGGATTGTCGGTGTCACGATGCACGCCCGCGACCCACTCGAGCCGCGTGCCCAAGTCCCGCTCCATGCCGGCAACCAGTTCCTGGGTATAGGTCTTCAGATCCAATCGCTCGGCGCCCTCCGGCGAGACGATGAAACGGAAGTGATGACGGTCGCCTTCCATCCGCTCGGCGAAGTCGAGCACGTCCTGCCGGCTCACCGTGCCGGCGTCGTTGAAGACCATGCCGTCCCGATCCTCAACGCCTTCGCCTCGACCCTGGATGTAGCGCAGGTGAGCGCGGAGCGCTCCCGCCGACTGCCCGCCCGGCCGCGCTCGCACGACTCGGGCTTTGACGGCCACGCGCTGTCGCCCGGAGCGGGCGGCGAACTGTGCCGCGGCGTGCCCGCCGCGCCCCGCCTGACTGTAGCGCATCGCGCCGGAACTGCGCCCCGCTCCGCCGCCATGCTTCGTCACCATCGCTTTGACGCGCGAGCTCAAGGATTTCACGCGCGCTGCGCGCGTGACCGCCGGTCGGGCGGTACCGATCCTCACACGAAAGGCAGGGCCCTCCGTCGGCACCGCGGTTGCCGCCTCTGAGCGAGCCCCACTTGTGGATTTCGGCTTCAAAGGGCTATTTCCGCGGCAAGCGAACGGGCTGCTAGCAAGAAGCCCGTTGCCATCCAATGACTTCGACACGCCGCGCTAGACACACGCGAAACTGCTAGACAGACAGCGCTTGTGGAATCAGCCACTTAACCTCCAACACTAGCAACCCTTTTATCTTGCCCTCTCCGTCACTTCGTTCCTGGTCCTCGGTACCCTTCACTCCTGGGGTTCCGTTTCTCGTCTCTCCGACCGCGCCTCTCGACGCGCTCACCGCAGGCCACGTGCTGCGACGGAACATCCGTCGCACCGCGCGAAACGCGGCTTCGGCACGCCGTGACCTCTCTACATGTCCCGCTGCTCCCCACTTCCCAAGAGGTTTGGCGTGATCAAGGACGCTCCGAAAACGTCACCGGTGCCACCCGTGCTTTCTCTGCCATTGATCCCTTTTCGGTGCGTGAATGGGGTCCCGCAAAGCGTCCAGTCAATACCCGATTCGCGTACAAAAGACCGCGCCAATCGCTCCCCGTGTTATACAAACTGAGCGCCCGAAAGAGAGCCTCGGAAGGGTTCGATGTGTGCTGCAAAGCCTGGATGTAGTCACCGTTTAAAATGGTCGAACCGATGGTGATATTGGTGCAGGCATCGAAGGCTTTCGTGAGCGGAAAGGATCCCGGCTTCAACCAGACGTCGTAGTTAATCTGCATCAGTCCGAGGTCCAGCCGATGCCCTTGAGCGATCAACTGGGATGACAGCGTGACCGCACTCGGAAGTGAATTCGGGACGAAGGTTTGAGCGCTCGTGTTGTCATGAATCGCGTAGGTCTGCCCCTGGCTCTCCACCTGGATCACGCGCAGTGTCATCGCCGGATCCACCAGGTGCCCGCACATCAGCGCAAGGTTCAAAAGGTCCATAGCGGGCGCGCCTCTCCGGTGATCACCGCCAAAGGCTGAGCCCCCATGTAGCGGCCGTCGAAGCTCCGCTCGTGATACCGGCTAATCGGGAAAAAGTAACCCTCCGCAATCCGAAAACATCCGCGCAATCGCGGCAGCTCCGCTCCCGTCCGATCGACGGTGGCCACCGGTCCTTGGGTTTTGCCGTTTACCTCGAAGTGATCGTCGCGCACACAGACTTCATCGCCAGCCACAGCACCAATGTTTTTCATCAGCGGGACATCGGTCTTGAGCCATCCGCGTCCATAAACCAGTGACCGGAAAGGCATCGGCACCGGAAATACGACCACCATTCCGCGTCGGTAATCCGCCGCCGCGTGCGAGACGATTCGGTAGAAGCCTTGCGGCTCAGACACCGTGGGATTGATGACCATCGGAACCCCCAACGCGCGCCACGCCAGGGTCACCGTCGCGACACCAGTCGCCACCAAAGCCATGGTGTAAATTGGAGTTCTGGTGCGAAGCTGAAGCCTCACAAGCGCCCACTCAATCGCGCCGGTTTTGTGGTATCCGCACGGCTCCCCTGCAATCGAAAATGGGCGGCCATGAAGAGATCTGCCGGGCAGGCAAGCGGGTCGACGCCCTCCTCCTCGAGCTCCGATAGCCAGGTGAGAAAAAGCCGCGACTGCGCGGCGCCCTTGGTGCTCAAAAGCACAGTCGCCGCCGGCGTCACGTAGGGAACGCGCTCGGCACTTGTCCCTGGTTGAACGGTCTCGCAGACGAAGCAGCGCCAGCGCACGGTCCCGTACTCATTTCGGGACCAAAGATCGAGTGCAAAACGAGCGTCCGGGCGAAAGTAATTTGAGCGAGCGGTGTAGCCTTCTTTAACGTTCACGGTCCGCTGCCGGCTCGGCTGGCCGAACAGCAATCGGTAGTTTTGCCGGCCTTCGGCAAACTCTTCGTGAACTTGCGTGTACACGCGACGCCCCCCTAGAGGCGGCCGCGACATTCACGGCCGATCCTTCCCTAGATCAATTCAGGTCTTGCTCCTCGGTGACTCGAATCGTCGCATTCGCTATTGCAGATGCGTAGCGATGGGCGACAAATTCAACTCGTGTGAAATCGTTTTACGCAAAAACTGTGCGCTGCGATAGTGTCTGCGAAGTACGACAGGCTATTACTCAGAGCGTGTAAGCGCGGTACAAACCATTCGACCCCTCCAGTACTAGCACGCGAAATTCCCGTCCGGACAGAAGCGGCACCAATTCCATCATTGCGAATGACTCCAAAGCAGCGACAGCTAGCGAATCACGGAATCGGATGGCGTCGTCCACGTGCACGACTAGCGCCGTTCCCTCCGGGTACTTTCGGTTCGCTTTTGCGCAAACAACTTCTCGTACGCGATCGAGGTGTTGCGCCGGATGAGCGTTGACGTCGCGCATTTCCGCCTCGCCCTCCAGGCGTGTTCGTCGGCCTTTTCGCCCCTCGGCATACACTTTGCCGTATCCCGGCGCGTAGCCGTCTCTGCTGAGCAATTCCATGCGGTGCGCTTCCGTTTCGTCCCATGTCGAATCAGTAACCTCGATAAAGCGCACAGCTCCGATGGGGTTTCGCCTGTCGTCCACGACACCGTCATAGGTCTGGTTCCCTAAAACATGCGTGATGAGTACGTCAGAGCTTGCGTGGAAATAGCGGGATGCAAACCGAGCCATGGGGAGCGTCTCTTGCGCAAGCTGTTTGGCAAAGCCGCGGCCGTCACGCGCCATCGCGCGCAGCGCAGGCGTGCCGGTGAATCGACCGTGGGCGGCCAACGCCCAAGGAAGCATGTCGGCCGCGCTGCGCGGCATGGAAAGCTCTTCTTTCGTCAATACGGTCATCGCGGCCGGCGCTAAGGGCGAGAGGCAAGTGAGTCAAGCGATTCATATGCGGGCTGTTCAGATGGCCTTTCGCTTAAGCAATTCGTCAACGAATTGCACCTGGCTGTCATCCGTTCCATAAACGTATTTGGCGGCGCCGGACACCACCTCCTGATTAATGGCGGTGACCAGGTCATCCGGTGGGAGATGACGCAGATATTCCTCGGATCGTAGATCATTGCATGCCAGAAACACGTGATAGGGGCTCAGCGGAAGCACGATAAGAAACGAACCGTCGACCAGGTTTCCCTTCAGGATGCATGGGCGGTCAGAGGTAAGGAGGCGGTGGCGCCCATCGGCTGACGTAAAGCCGACAACCGACCACCGTGACTCGCTGAGTCGTCGGCTGACCTCCGGATGGATAATGACCTTCTGAACCACATCGAGCCCGAAGTTCTGCACGCGAACCGGAATATGGTGGTCGGCCCATTCACTCAGGGTGGACGGGTCGCCTTCAGCACGAAGGGCTTCGTATTCTTCTGGATCACGGGCTAAGTGGCTGCGCAGCAGACTCGCACCTTGCTCGCGGGCCATTTCGATGGCGCCTGGATGCCGCGCTCGGAGTGACATCAGAAAGCAAGCAAACAGTACGTGCTGCTCCGGCGTCAACCCTCCGAAGCGCTGTTCAACGAGCTCTTGGATAATCTGAGCAGCGGGATTGTCAATCTGCTCGGAAAAGAACTGGGTCTCTATGAGTTGCCGCTTGTCCTCGTCCACGCCTGAAATCGAATACAGTTCGGGCTCGAACGCAGTGCTCTTCGGATTAAGACGATCAACCACGATCCGATTGTTCTTCCGTGCATAGACAACGAGTCGACCATCACTGTCCGTCCAACGAGCCAGGTAGAAGCGCGGCACAAAATGATGGGCCTTTGGACTGCTCACATCGGGTCACCACGACCGGTATGGAATTTGGCAATTTACAAGCCCGCTTCTCGGGCTCGCGCCCTGCTGCGATAGATGCCAGCCGACTGACGTCATTGAATTATTTTGGTGTGAGGTTGGGCCGAGGTAAACGCGCTCTATGTCTAGACGCCTGTCCACAGCGGACGGTAGTGCAAAATCTACGTACGGGATCAGCATCGAGGAGCCTTCACGGTACCGAATAGGGCTCGTGACGTAGTTCGTGATGATGGGCGAAACAGCCCGCCACTCATTTTCTTCGCGAAAGGTCGGATTCTTTAGCAAAGCGGCGATTCGCAGAAGGTCAGGCTCGAGTTCCTCGAAGACGTCGTGAAAGGAGTTGTCAGGATGACGCTTCGACGGGTCCGTGACCTCCCCTTTCTCTCTGGCTCGTAATTCCACCGCGGCAAGAATCTGAGCGGCCAACGCGGTCTGCGTTGCGAGCTCATACACGCATCGTCCGACCGTGAATGATTGCTGCTCGGCGCTGGTCAACAGCTTGTCGGGCGAAAATCCCAAATTGACGCCCTTCGCTGGCTCGCAGTAACTGCGCCACTGGCTTAGCAGATTCCCGTCGGCCGAAAAGCAGGCGGCGCATAGTATGTTCCCCGCGGCCAGACGACCTCCAAACCATTGTTGGAATTGATCGAATAGTCTGGTTGCAAAATTATCGGTGACTGGCCTTTGAGCAATTGCCAATTGTAAAAGGGATGCGGTGTGCATCATCTCTGACGCGTCGCTGAAGAAGTGAACCTCAGTTGCGTGCAATAATTTGCTGGCGACGATGCCCAGCAGGCCACTGAGAGACGTGTAGTGGTAGAGGATTTGTGTCGGCCTCTCCCGATACAGTTGATCTGCCAGTTCGGAAAGCTTCATTTGTGACGTGCTCGTCGTAGGTGGAATCGCTCAACGCTTTACAGGCAGCTCGGGCTGGTTCCAGGACTCCGGGTTCTTCGGCAGCCGGCCTTCCGGATCGTAGACCGGTGCCTTGAATCGTTCGGCAAGATCCGGAAACAGCACCAGGCACAGGTGGTTCATGCCGCGAGCGGAGCGGTAGAGAATTCCAGCGTGGCCGGCTTCACGCACCAGATCGCCGATCACCCAGGACGGCGGCTCGACGTTCTCTAGAAACGCCATCCCCTTCCAGTTGCAGTACGCTTCCGCCCAGATGGGCGACCAATGCTCGGTATTGAAACCGGCACTGAAATCCACGACGGCATCCGCCGTGACGCGAAAGGTCGCGACGGTCGCCGGCGGCAAGAGTACGGATTCGGCCTGGTACTCGAGAAGCGCGACCTCGGGCGAATCGGCCAAGTAGCGCGCTTCAACATTAGGTCGATTAAAGCGCCCGCCGACCTTTGCAGCGCCCTCGCCGCTTTCCGGCATGTAGGCCCAGCTCGGGATCAGCGCGCGATAGAACGGCGCATCGGGCCCGAGCGGCCGCAGAATCATCCGGTCGAGCCGCCGCTGATCGACGTCAGGTAGGACAACACCGCATCGGTCTTGTGATCCGCGACCAACTGCTCGGCCGTCCGGTGATTGAATTCCGGGATCGGTGCATTCCGATACCAGTAGATCGCGCGATCCCGATCCTGCGCCACGGCAAGCGCCGCGGAGAGCACCTGGAGCGCTTCGCGCATGAAGCTCTGCAGTCGCATGTTCGTCGGCGCCTCGGCCACGGTGCTGCGATGCACGTGGGCCAACTGTGCGAGTTCCTGCACCTGCAGGTTCAGCGCGGCGGCGAACCGCTCGGGCTGAATCACGGGCTGGCCCGGAGCGCGAAATTCATCGGCAAATCCAAGGAAGTGAGGGACAGCGGACATAGTGGGCTCCGATTCGAGATGGGACTGAGTTTACGGCGGAATCGTGTCGGAATCAAGTCGGTTTAGCGCCGTTTCCTTGCTAAACCCTCTTTTAGCGGCCCCACCCTCCCCTGCCCCGGATTCCAGTGCCAGGAGCTGTTCCTCGAGTCGGGCCGCCCGGAGTTCGGCCGCCTGGAGTTGGTGACGCAGGAGTTGTTGAACGTCTCCGGCGATTCGGGCCTGCTGCGCGAGCGGCTCCAGCACCAGCACCTTCTGCCGCAGCCGATCGACCTCTTCGGCCCAATAGGTTTGGTGCGCATCTTCCCGGGCTTCGGTGCGGGCCAGTTTTTCGCGCACCGCTCGCACTTCCTGCTGCAGCGATTCCAGGCTTCCGGGTTCCGGCGTCGGCACGAGCCGTGCGCGCTCATCGGCCAGGATTCGATAAATGCGTGCGACGCCTCCGCGAGAACCGAAGCGCGCTGCCAGCGCTGCGCGTACCGCAGCGCCCGAAGGCAAGGTCTCACCCACCGCTATCGAGCGGATCATCGCCCGCACATCCTGGTTGGAGACTTTGGGGGCCTGCATGCAGGCAGCATACCGCACAAGCGGAAAGCTTTCCGCTTGAGTTGCCAATGCGCCTCTACACGTCTTCTTGGATGGGTCAATAATGTCATGATTATCAATAAAATCAATCTACTATCCGCCTGAATGTTCCACGGCGATGTTCCACGCTGTCCGGTTCGCCGAACTCTCGTTCCCTCTGCCCTCTTCCACCTCTCGGTGGCTCTTTAAAAACCCATCGGCCGCAGGCCGGTATGTTTTTTTGATTAATACCGCCGAAAGAAATCCTTTCTTCGTTATGCACGGCGGCAGGTCTCGAGAACCGCCGGGGCACTCATCACCCGCGCCCAGTTCGGTGGCATTCGATTGGGGCGTGTCCAAGCGCCATCGCGGATCTTCTTGAGCGCGATGTGAAGGGCATGGACCGGCGTAAAGCGCCGCAGGGCGCCCTCCTCGATCGACCACACCACCTGGCGCATGAGCTCAGGCGCCGCGGCACTCGAGGTCGCGGCCTGAATATCACGCTTCAAACGTGCAATCTCGAAGACGGATAGTTTCCGGGGTCCCACAGCGACCTGAGCGGCGCGACCGGCGGGTGGTGGGGACACCGCCGGCGCAGCGGTCGGCTGGACCGCCAGCACCGACAGGAACTGCAGCACCCTGCCCCGCGCCTCGGCCGTGAGCTTCGTGTCTGCATCGAAAGCCATATGGGCTCGGTGCGTCCGCAGCGCTTCCCGGTAGTCGCGATCTTCGGCGGCCGACATCGCCTGCATAAGCTGCGACAAGGCCTTAAGGCGGTCCCGGCCGCGAAGTCCGGCAAAGGGATCCGTAGGTTTGGGGGTTTCCGGAGTACCCGGCGCTTCCACCGGTACGGCCGCTTCAACGGGTGCGGATCCCACCGGTCTTTCAGGGGCTCCAGAGCGGCGGTTCGGGTGCCGATCGAGTTCGACCAGGAGCTCACGTGGCACCCGAACCTCGGTCACTGCGGTGGCCTGCTGGAACGGATTGGCGGGATCCCGGCCCGGATCTGTCCGGCGAAGGCATCCCATCTTCTGTAGCGCCTGATAGGCGCGCGTGACGGTAGACAGGTCCAGCTGGCACTCGCGCGCCACGCGTTTAATCGGAATCTCCGAGCACCAGTCCCCGCGCTGCAGACCTTCCTGCCAATGCAGCCAGAATACCCGTTCCGCGGCCGGCGGCACCCCCTGGGCCCAGAGCCAACGTTCCAACGGTTTGGGCCGGATACTGAAATACTTCTCCCGGACCAGCACGGCCCGCGGATCACGATTGCTTTCGATAGACATGACTTACCCCTCGCCAACACAGACGATTTCCGAAAAACCGGGGTTTCGGGGGGAATCCGCTTGACCCGAAGAAGTCGGGCAACTAACCTTGATTTACCACGTCGAGGTCAGTTTTGCGGGCAACCCTAAAACTCCCTTGAATGACAGAGCCCCACTTGCTGGGGCTTTTTCATTTGGGTGGTGGCATACGACCTCCGCATAGACTTTTGACACCCCTGAAACGGCGAAGGGCCGGTAGAACCGGCCCTTCGGGAATCTGCATCAGCGCTTGGAGCAGGGGTGGTGGTGGCAAAATACTTCTACGCGTAGAAGTATCGAGCAGGCTGGCGCGGCGATCCGGGCGACTCTCCAAAACTTCTACGCGTAGAAGTTCTAGATCGACGGCAACGCTGAATGGGCGGGAAAGGAGGGCGGATGAAAACATTCTCATCCTTCCTTCGATCCGTGAGCTTTGAGCCACTTGTCCGCAAATGCCTTCAAATCCTCATACAGGCGGTGTAGCTGCTCGGCCTCGACCTGGCGTGGGTTGAGGGTGAATCGGCCATCCTTCAAAGAGATCTTGAAGAGCACCTTGTCGTTGACCATCACCGTGTCGGAGACCTTTGTGCCGCGCCGTTTCGCGCGCTTCGACGTGCCTACGGTGGTCAGGGATTCGTAGATCAATTGAGCATCAAGACGCGGGGATTGCTTGGCAATCTTGCGTGCCACGGCCAAAGTTTCTGTCCGATGATCCTTGTAAGCCCCCGCGAGCGCTGTCGCCCAGCGGACGGAAATCACCCGAACGTCGCCGAAGGCCGCCACAATTTCAGCGGGGAGGGCGGCGATCGTTAGGTATTGGCTGACCGTGTTGTCCTTCAGCCCCACGAGTCCGGCGAGTTCACGTTGGGTTTTGCAAATCGCGGCTGAAAGCCACTGCGCAAACATCGTGCCGGTCTCAAATGCCGACAGGTCTTCTCGCTCAGCGTTTTCGCGATACATCTTGAGGACGAGATCCTTCGCTTCGACCGCCTTCGCGTCCAAGCGCGCGAGGATCTGAACACCGCCGGGCGTCTCCTTGTTGAGCTCGCGCACGACCGCGTGCCGGCGATGCCCCTCGACCAACTCGTACGCGGTCGATGCCCCGGCGGCCGCAGGGCGCACGCGCACTGGCGTGTCCTGGCCATTGGCCTTGATGCTCGCCTTCAGGCCCTTGAGCTTCTCGTCCGATGAGGCGAGGCTCAGCTCGTGACGATTGGCAAACTCGGTCAATCCAATGGATTCGGGGTCGAGGCGAAGCAGGAGCAGGCCTTCTTGCCGCTCACGATCACGCTCGGCCTGTTCGCGCTGGAGTTTTTCTTGCACTGCAGCAGTTTCGGTACGCGATTGCTGCAACCTAGCGACCAAACCCTGCTGATCCTCCGCAGCCAATCGGCCCGGAACCGTTATGGGTCCTGTCGGATCGCTCGCTACGCCGCGCGGTCGAAGGGCTAGTACCCGCAGAGCCGAGTCTTCCGGTAGGGCGGCGCGATCCCCGAAACGTGACTTGCGCTCGGTCATGCAGCCGCCTGCGTCGCTACGGCCCGCTGCATCTGCCGCGTCTGGAAGACATCGATGATGTCTGCTTCGATCAAACCATTGACCGTATTTGCGGCCTCAAGGGCGCGCTTCAGCACACTGCGGCCGGGGCCGCGGGGGTCGACTTCGTAGAGCGTCTTCCAGTCGCTTCCGATCTTTTGCACGGAGGCGGACTGCACCATCGGTTCCTGAATGCACCAGTCGCCGAACACCTCAAGAATCCGGTTGGCAATCTTCAGCTCGGCGGCGCGTCCCGCGTACCGCGTGATAAGGATGCGGAATATCTCGAGCTTCTTTTCGTGACCAAAGGACTCGCGAATAACCTTGAGCATTTCCGCCGCGAGCGCCATGAAAGCGCGCGCCGACTCGAAATCCAAGGTTTCCGCAGGCGTCGGGAGGATCAAACCATCCGCGGCGAAGATCGCTCCCGTTGTCGAGAGCGAGAGGGCAGGGGGGTTGTCGATGATAATGACGTCGTAGTCGCCCCGTACGTCTTCGATGGCATCGTGCAAGGGTCGGTGAAATTCGAACGGCTTGTCAGACCCCTTTGTGCGCTCCCGCCGCAGTCCCAGCACGAATTCGCCCGTATAAAGCGACAGGTTGGCAGCGATGATGTCCAGCCCGGACCAGTATGTCGGCTGGATGGTTGAGCGGAATGACTCGGGCCATTCCTCGCCCATTCGCTCGACTTCCTCACGGCCATAAAGGTAGGGCAGGATCGTGTTCCAATCGCTCACGTCCGACGAACTCATGCCGAACGACGAGGTCAAGGAGGCCTGTGGGTCGGTGTCAATCACCAGGGTGCGATACCCGCGCATGGCCAAGTATTGGGCCAGTGTGACGGCGGTGAAGGTCTTGGCAACGCCGCCCTTGAAGTTGGCGACGGAGATCGTGATTGCCCGTTCAATGCCGTAACGCTGCCGGGGCAGCTTGTTAAGGTGGCCCTGGATCTTGTGCAGCTCGGCTAGGGTGAAGAGCCGCTTGCGGTCGACCTTGCTACCCTCGAACTCCGGGTTGGTGCGAATCAGCTCGTAGTATGCCGTAGGATGCAGGTCCAAGAGTTCGCAGACCTCGCTCATCGTGAAGGTACGCAACGTCTTCTTGTTTTCGGGGCGCAGAGACTGCTTGCGGGCCTCTTCGATGACAGCGGTGGCGCGCTGACCTAATTCCAAGAGGTCGTCGATCGACGCTTCGCGTTTCGGTCGGGCCGCAGTGTCTGTCGGGCTCATTATGGACGGGCATAATATGGCCTCGAGAAGACAAATGCAACGTAGAAGCGCATTTGTCTTCGGAATGCGACATTGATTCCGACAGCCAAGTATCTACAACGAACTGATTGGTTACGCCTATTTTGCCCGCCTGCCGGTCGTCGCGAATGTGGGGGCCGGAAACACGAGAAAGTTCCGCGGACCGGAGGGGACAGAGCGAGGCATTGCCTTCCTTCCATTCGAGCCCCACTCGGTCCTCGCAACTCTGGCACCGATCAGGCCCACGGTTCTAAACATCGCCGAAAAACACTCCACGATACCGCTCCTCAGGACGAATGATCAGATACCGACCTTCTCCTGATCATCAGATAGACGACCGGCACTACGAACATCGATAACAGGGGTGCGGTGACCATGCCGCCGATCATCGGCGCAGCGATCCGCCTCATGATCTCTGAGCCCGTCCCAGAGCCCCACATCACTGGCAAAAGGCCCGCGATGCTAACGGCTACGGTCATGGCAATCGGGCGCACACGCAAAGCTGCGCCCTCGATGATGGCCTGGGTCAATTCCTGCTCGTCGTGGAGGTGGTTTGTCGCCGTTCGGGTGGCGACTGCCTGATTGAGGTACACCAGCATGACCACGCCGATCTCGGCCGCGACACCGCCCAAGGCGATAAAGCCGACGGCGGAGGCAATCGACAGGTTGTAGCCCAGCAAATAGATCAGCCAGAAGCCGCCCACCAGCGCCAGGGGGAGCGTCGCCGGCACCACTATCTTCAATTTGGCAACAGCGCGTTCCAGAAACTCGAATTGAGCGGACCAGGAAAGCGAATAGCCGGGCGGGAGTTTGATCTCGCGGGCCACGGCCTGCTGCATGTCACGGACGGCGGAGCTCAGCGCCCGGCCGCGCAGGTCGATGTACACCCAGCCGGAGAGGCGGGCGTTTTCGCTCTTGAGCATCGGCGGGCCGCCGCTAATACGAAGATCAGCCACGTCGCCGAGGCGAATCTGAGCGCCCGATTCCGTGAGCACGGCTAGGCCGCGCAGCTTCTCCACTGAGTTACGCAGCTCCCGCGGATAGCTCGCTCAACCGGACGGCCGTGCCGGCCTCCTGATGCAGCCAAACCCGCTGCGGTGTCGGCCGCCATTTCCGGTAGGGTATTTGGTCAGGGGTGTTTATCTTGCTCATCGACGGCCTCGTCCGCTTTCAAGCCCCTTTGTACCAATTGGCCCCAAGGTAAGATTCGCCAATTTTTAGGACTTTCGCGGCCCGGCCAAGTTGCATAGGGTTGGTATTAGGTGGGCGACGCCCCATTCGCCACCATGCGGGTTGGAAGATACCGAACAGGTTGGCGCGGATCAGTCTTCACGGCCGCCGGATACTGCCCAAAACGCTTGACGCGGCTCGTCGGATACGGACTGAAATACGCGAGATCCTCAGGTGATATCTCGATTCCGCGTTCGCGCAACTCATGTAGCGCGTGGGTCTGGTCGGCAACTGTCTGCAAAGCCACGGCGTTGGACACCAGCTCGTTATAGACGATCGCCTTTTCCTGGTCTGCTGGGCTGTTCGTCTTTAAGCCCCCTTCGCCGCCGAAATTCAGGTACTTGGAGAACCGATGGCTGCGCTCGACCTTGGTGGTCCCCTTGTGCACAACGCGGCGCAACTCCTTGTCTCGAATCCATCGTAGCAAGAACGTCGTCCGCACGGCATTACCAAGTTCCTGCAGTGCTAGCGAAAACGGATCGCGATTGCTTTGGCTGTTGACTCGGGCGAGCACCGCGGATGGCGCGAGCTTGCCGCTGTGGATGGCCAGCGCGAGCCGCATGAAGTCTAGATAGTGTTCTTCTATTCGGCGCCAGTTGACCATCCCGCTGAACAAATGCGCAATGGAATCCAAGGGTTCCTCGCCACCTGGGTGGAAGAGCTTGAGGGTTTTCCAGCGCCGGATTCTTGGTAGGAGCTCGATCCCAAGCAAGTAGGCGAGCGCAAAGACGTGCGCCGATTGGCCGTGCGTGTCGGAGTGCAACTGGGTGGGCTGCAGGTCCGACAGTTCGTTGTGCAGAATGTCGAGAATGTAGGTCGCCTCGTAGATTCCACAGCCGATAAAGCGGCTGAAGAGCGCGATGTAGTTGTCGGAGACGTGGCGGTAGGCGATGCCACCAGTCTTACCGTAGCGAAAGTGGCGCGCCGCCAATAGGTTGTCGCGAAAGGTCTCAAAATGGGTACCGTCGGCAGCCGCGGATTCGCCGGTGTCCCACAGTTTGGTTAGTTCGAACTGCGCGTACAAGTTTTGCAGGTCCGCAGAGCCAGCACGCAAATCGGCGGTATCGACATGGCGACGGTCGACGAAACTCAACTCCTCGGCGGTCACTGCGCCGGCGAAGTGTCGTGCGGCCTGGGTCGGGCCAAGCCCGCAGCCGTAGGCAAAAGTCGTGATCACGTACCGATCCAGAACGTTCTTGATCGATGAATCGAGCCGCGACGGGAGGCCAAAATGTCGTGGCCAGTTGACCCACTGGGCGGTATTCGCCAGCGCTTCAAGGACGGATCGCTCCGGCATATGGTCCATGATCTGACGCGCAGCCTCCGTTGCCGAAGCAGGCGGCACAACACCCGCCGCCCGCTTGATAATGGGGCGTCTATTTTTGTCGAGCCTCACTCGGCGGAGTAATCCCACTTCGGTATCGAGCTGATCCGCCTCTTCCATAAGTCGCTCGCGAGCATGCCGGGTAAACCCTTCGGCGTCGTCCCACCAGCCGCGCTCTACCGCATAGGCAGCAACCCGCACGGGGTCTGATGCTTCCGGCGGCAGTCGACCCCAGAAGTCGTCATAGCTCAAGGATCCGGTGACGTGGATCGCACCGGTTTTGATGGCTTCGGCGAGTTCAAGCATCACGGCGACTTCCAAGTGACGGCGATTGAACGCTCGCGGATTGCCCTCCGGGTCATCCGCGATGAGCGGTCGCCAGCGGGCTGGCAGAAACTCGTGACTCAGGTCCATGAGGTAGTAATCGGCATCGCCGGGTTCATCGGATACTTGGAGTACAGCGTGGACCAGGTCATCGGCCGATGGTCGTGCGGCTTTGAGCGGCAGCGTTCGAGCGAGCCGCAGAAGCTCGGATCGAAATGGCGAAAACGCTTCGCGCGCAAAGGGCTGCCAATGGCTGGCAGAATGCCCGAGGTATTCAGCGCAGGATCGTTGCAACTGGACTTGGCCGCCGTGGGACGCAATCGTGGTTTCCAGTAGCCGGACTTTGTCAGCGTCGGGGGGCTTGGTCGAGGTGATTTCCAAAAGGTCGGCGAGCGTGTGAACCAGCTCATCGGTCTGATCCCGTCGGCTGGCTTGCCAATTCTCCAGTTTTGTGGCGCTGCGCCACTCAATGCGACTGGTGAACTTGAGAAGCATCACCGTGAGCTCATCCAGCAACCGACCCCGGGTCTCGCGCAGTGTGGCGAGCAGGAGGGCGTGACGACGCGGCGCGACGTACCCGCGCAGCTCCCGTGCCTTCAGGCGCTGGGCTTCGTTCGCCCACTGCGCTACTTTGGCTTCGGAAATCGGCGCCAATAGCGGAACCGGATCGATCAGCGTTCGCAGCCAGTCATAATGTGCGATCAGCGCCTTCAGATTCTCACGCGTGGGCTTTCCGGCCCCGCGGCAGAGCAGCGCAAACAAGGGATCCACTGTGTCCTCGCGCGGTACCAGGAGCGCGTCGAGTCGTTGACGATCATCCTCCGATAGCTGCTTATCCACATGATTCCATTGTGCGGTGTTGACGAGGCGGTGCGCCGTTCCGGCCAGCGTCCGAAGTGTCGAAAGAAGCGGCAGCTCGTACCGCTCGCGAATCAGGGCATCGACGGCCGCGTTGATCAGGTCAGCCGGGTCAAGGCGGGTTTCTGCCGCTGTTGCGATGGCAGCCTCCGCGATAGCACGTGCCTTCACGCCCCACGGCGTGATGCCAAGATGCTGTCGAATGACACGGTGATGCCGGTAGAGTGTGCGTCGGTCGTACTCGAACGCGTCGGGAACCTCGATATCAAAATGCTTACTGATATGATTGACGACGGCGTGGGGCAAGTCTGCGACGGTGAGAAATCGGCCGAGATGCTGGAATACCTTCAGATGCGTGACGAGCATGATCAAGGACGGCCCGCGCCGAGCAATGGTGAAACACCATTTGTCCTCCTCGTGTGAGACGATGAAGAGTCGGACCAAATCATCGTCCGTCAGGCTATCCGAGAACCTCGGATAGATGATCCGCGACACCGCCTGGTTCATGTGACCGACCCTTCCTCTGTTGGGTCGGCGAGGGTATCAAACGGCAGGAAGCATCAGGATCGGTTCGGCCCTTGCTCATCTAAAGCCGTGCCCGACACCTGGGCTGAACCGCGAAAGTCCTAAATATTGGCGAATCTTACCTTGGGGCCCGCAAAGCAGCGCGCCGAACGCATTCAGCCGCCATGCGCCTTCAAACTGCTCGAGGGTGATGGCCTCGATGTCCGCGAACACGCCTGACCCTGCGTTGTAGAGCAACGCCGTAACTGGGCCGAGTTGACTTCGCACGGCATTGAATGCCATCGCAACGGATGGTGGATCGGTGAGCTCGCAGGCGAACGCGTGCGCGCCAGCTGTGCTGCGCAGGATCGGCTCGACGTGCGCTACGTCGCGCGCCAGGAGCGCAACCGTATGACCAGCATCCGCAAATCGATGAGCCAGCGCGGCTCCATTGCCCGGACCCGCCCCAGCGATCACGGCCACCTGCTTCTCTGAGTGTGTGCTCTTCGACATCGAAGCCTCCTTATCCGACTTGAGCGATCAGCGAATAGTATGCCGCGAAGAATCCGGCCGCCAACCCTAATGAGGGTACCCAACAAGATTCCGCACCAATCCTTCGTCGCGGTTATATTGTATGTGCGCTACCGCACGGCCAGGAACTTCGCCTCGCCTATCACTCTTGCAAACCAGTCGCCCATCAGGCACATCGCGGATATTGGGACGCGCAAAGGTGGGTAGTCGGCTTCTAAACACATTCTCACAGCGATCATTTTCATTCGCAATCATCACAAGCACGGCGCGGATTGAGGAGTTCGGTTCATGGTCATGATCGAGGAAGGCCTCCCGCAAAACGACGCGGACGGTAATCAGCGAGGATCCCGTCAGTCGTGTGCTCAAATGGTATTGCTTGGAACAGCAATCGTCTGTTTCGGCCTCCTTGTCTGGGCGACACAGCAAACCTATCGCGATGCGCCCAAGCAGCCGGACCGGTCTGTGTTAGCGGCTGAGTAGACCCGCGTAATTTTGGCGGTATCTCGCGCTTTTGAGATAAACCGATTTGAGCCCGCCGGTGCGGCAGGCGCGACGGCCGGTGGTGTGGTCGTGCGTATCAGAACGAGTGGATCGGCGGACTGAGCGTCGGATTCGTTGGGTGGTGGATCGGGGCCGCAGGTGAGTACGACGCAAGAGTTGCCCCTCGTAGTGACGCTCCAGTGCCTCCGGTCAGATCGTAGAGGAACTGCAGCAGCGTGGCCGCATCGTCATCGCAAAGATCGAGAGGGGCAAGCACACGAGCGGCATGTCATTGGGTTTCATGGGTGGCCTGCGGTACGTGTCTTCTTACGCGCGGCGCGCAGCGCCGCTTTTTGCGCCGCCCGCTCCTGGGCTTCCTTGAAGCGGTAACTATCGGCCTCGATGGCGAGGATTTCGGAGCGATGCACGAGCCGATCGACGAGGGTCACGACACAGGTGGCGCTCGGGAAGACTTGGTTCCATTCGCCGAAGGATTTGTTTGTGGTCAAGATCGTGGGACGCTGCTCGTAGCGGCGCGTGATGACCTCGAACAACAGGTCGGCATACCGAGCGTCGTAGGACAGGTACCCGACTTCGTCAATGCACAGTAATCCGGACGTTGTCAAGCTAGTTGTCGCATAAATCGTTTTGCTTAAGCAGCCTTCTTCTCAATGGATTTGGACTCTGTTTCAGCGTCTCCTTTTTGGCCAGGTTGATCGGGATTCAGATACACGATTTCGATGCGTCGCCAATTGCGGATGGATCGCTTCCAGCGCAGCGGATTTTTCACCTTTGCCGCTTCGTACAACGCGCTGCGCTGTTCGAGGATCGACGCGTCCAAGCCGGCATGACGTTGCCCGGGGGTGACGAAGCGGATCGCGCTGTGGCGATGCTCGTGGTTGTACCACTGCACGAGCGTATTGACCCAGTTCCTTGCGGCTGCGATGTCCACAAACGGGTGTACAGGGTACGCCGGCCGGTACTTGAGGGTTTTGAACAGCGATTCGGAGTACGGATTGTCGTTGCTGACCGACGGGCGACTCAAACTTGCCATGACACCGAGCGTGATCATCGTCGCCAACATCGTGGAGCCTTTCATCGGGCTGCCGTTGTCGGAGTGCAGAACAATTTGGCCGAGGGCGATATTCTCGCGCCGACACAGATCCTTCAACAACTCGCTGGCATGGGCGCCGTTTTCCTCTGCAAAGACCTGCGCGGCGACGATCTTGCGGCTAAAAATATCGATGAACAGGTACAGATAAAAACACAGTCCGTGAATCAGCGTCGGCAGATACGTGATGTCCCACGAATGCAGCTGATTCGGCCGTGTCGCGCATACGGCACGCGGTTTGCTGCGCTTTTGCGCCACCCGCTCCGGGCGGCGATGGGCTAATTGATTTTCCTCCCGCAAGATCCGGTAAAACGTGGATTCCGAAGCGATATAACGCTGCTGGTCGGCCAATCGCGGCACAATCTGACTCGGCGGTAGATGACCGAATTCCGCCGAGTTCGCTACCGATAACACGGTGGCGCGCTCCAAGATCGACAACTTGTGCGAGGGCGCCTCATGTCGCAACGCTCGCGCATCGGAGCCGACCTCGGCACCAAGTCGCCAGCGCTGGTAGGTGCGCTCGCTGAATCCCAAGATCGAGCACGCCGGCGCCAATCGGGCGCCAGCGTCCATCGCCTCGACCACCAAGGCCATCACCGACACCCGCTGGGGCATATCGCTCATGCGCCCTCGGCCGCCCACAGCGCCCGATATTTTTTTTGGAGCACCAGCAACGCCGCCGCCTCCGCCAACGCTTTGTCCTTGCGGTTCAAATCACGTTGCAGTTGCTGGTTCGCCAGCCGTAACTGACGGAGCTCCTCCGACTCCTCGCGTTGGCCCACAGAACCCAGTGCTGCACAACAATCGCTACGCCATTGCGTCAGATCGTGCGCAAATATCCCGCGACCGCGGCACCAGGCGTTCAGCGCCTCTTCTTCTAAGCCGTGACTTTCCTGCAGCGCCAACAATCGATCCGCTGGCGTCCAGTCGCAGGACTGTTTTGCGTTCCGCCGCGGCGCCTTCTGCTCCTGCAAAGAACGTTTCATCCAGTTCTTCAACGTGCCCTGGCTCATCTTCAATCCGTCAGCAATCGAATCAACCGACTGATCGCTGGCACGGCCAAACACCTTGGCAAGCGCTTGTTCCTTGAACTCCTCAGAATAATGTTTTTGCTTCATGCTCCTAATTGTCCTCGCTCTCTCTCATCTATGATGAATATTTAGAGGCGACAACTAGCCTGACACAGGGGGCCTCGCGCTCATGGGTCGCTCCAGCCACCCATAAAATCCACTTCTCGAAATCCGCAGCAATCGGCACATGACCCCGACCGAATGGGTGGCCTGGTTCGCCTTCACGAACCCGAAGAGCGCTTCGAGGTCCCGCTCTCGGCCGCGAACCAGGCCGTGGCTTTTGACGGGATCTCCCGCTCCTCCTTCAGCCTGCGGTTCTCACGTCGTAACCGCGCCAGCTCTTCGCGCTTCAGCGTCGTTAAGCCGCCGTCCCCTATGCGGCCATCGCGCTGGGCCTGCTTGGCCCACAGCGATATCGTCCAGGCCGTCGACTCAAACTCCTTCGCCAGCGCCCCTGGGCTCCTCCCGCTGCGCACCAAATCGACCATCTGCCGCTTAAACTCCGGCGTATACCGAACACTCTTGGTCGCCATCTCGAACACCTCCAAAACTAACATTGGGGTGTCCACGAAAGCGGATCAACTCCAGTGCGCCCGCAGAGTCCGGCACGAATCATCTCGTCAACTAACGGATGGGCAAACGGCAACCAATGCGGTGGTCAGCAGACGGCGCTCATTTGCTCCTGCAAGTTCGATGTGCGTTACTCGACCACCGACTCGAAGCATTGTTTCGTGATTGGTTCCCGCGCTTTCGCGCTACCCCGCCGATGTCCCCGCAATCGCGGCATGACGTGCGCACCCCCACACTCGTTCCACATCCCGACAGCCACCGTACCGGGCTTTTCCAGGCGCAACGATAGTGTGGACCTCGAATGGGGCTATTCCCAGAATGTGTTCCATAAATAATAGCTGGCGTAACTGCACCACGGGCGCCAGCGGTCGGCGAGTTTCCGGAGCTGCGCCGCACCGACCGGCGGTGTCAGGCCATATTGCTCAGCCACCGCTCGGCGCAAGCCGGGATCTTCGGTGGGCAGGCAATCTTTCATGCCCATCCCTCGGATGATCACGTGATGGGCTGTCCAGGGGCCGATGCCGTCGATAGACTCGAGACGACGCGCGACGTGATCGACATCCCCCTGTTCGGCCAGGACCTCCAGGTCCAGGGTTCCCGCCACCGTCTGTCCGGCGACAGTCAGGATGGCCTGGGCCTTGCGTGCGGGGATTCCGAGCGCCCGCAATGCCGCCACGTCCAGGACGGCCAAACGCTCCGGCGTTGGGAAGAGCGGATACCGACGATCGCCATCTGAAAGCGAATCACCCCAACGGGCGGTCAGCCGGTTCTCGACGGTCTGGGCGGCAACATAGGAAATTTGTTGGAAGAGGATCGCATGGACGAGGCCCTGGAAGGCGGTCGGCGTGAGCACCAGGCGTAGTCCCCGATAATGATGGGTCAGATGCGCGAGCGCGGGCTCGCCCGCCACCGTCTCATAAAAGTCGTCCAGATCGTGATCCAGGCAAAGGATGCGCCGCAGTCTGGCCAGCAAGCGGTCCTGGTCACGCTGCGATAATCCGCCGACGCGCAGGCGGGGTTGAACCATGCCGTTCGCCTCTTGCCGCAGGCCGACAAGGACAGGTTTCCCTCGCACACGCAGCGCCAAAGCGAACTCGCCGCCATCGAGACGCACGGCCCGCTGGCCCATTTTCGGGTGGTGAGTGGCGACGACGGCACAGACGATCCGCTTGAACGAACGCTCGAAATCGTAGGGGCCCCGCGCACCGAGGCTGGGCAGCGCGGCTGTCCGCTTCTTTGTCGGACAAGGGTTTAAAGGGGCCAGGTTCAAATTGTTTTTCAAAGCCCAAGCTCCCCTTGCTCAGTACAACGACCGGAAAGTTATCCACAGGAAAGCGTTACGTTTGGCACGTTCCGGTAAACAACCTTTAAAATGGTTGCAAGAACAATTCTACGCATGGCTAACGTAGGTTGTCTGTGTGCTATCGTGATTCCGCGTGATTCCGCGTGATTCCGCGTGATTCAGCACTTCTCACGGACCGGGACGAAGCCTCAACCCTGGTATTCGGTCCGGTTATCCAGCTTGGTTTTCTGGCCATACTCAAACGATTGTTAGGATTCGACGCAATGATGTGGCTCGCGTACTCGTGCGCACGCCCGTGCGGGCGCTAATGTTCGAGGATAGAGGCTGATCAGCGGAAGTTTATGGATCACCGGCTATGCCGTCACCAGGAAAGATTACGAACAAATTCAGTCGCTGTCGTCTGAGGCCATCTGAGTACTCGTTCAGAGGATGATCATCTTTGCATCGAAGTTAGAGTGCCAAACCAAGGACGTTAGGGCGAATTTTCCTCAGGAACCCTTGTACTTCTTCCAATCGTCTTCCGTAGCTTTGGCCACATCTCTGGCGGCGGAACACAACCAATTTGATTTCCTGTGTCCCAGATCCCGCAAAATGCTGGCGACTTGACGTTTGCTTCCCAGGTGAACATTAGCGGCTTCAGAGCCCATTGCATAGAGAAGCGTTTCCTCATCGCGTTCTTTCGACAAGTCGGCAATCGCAATGGGATTTGAATCCGGTGAGAGGCGGCGAACCAGCCACGTTCCCACGATTTTCTGAAATGGATCGTGCGACCGCACAGCGGACTGGATGGCCTTCTCATAGTAGAGCTGGCGATGTCCGATGTGACCAACCAGCCAAACGCATGCCGAGGGCCGCATTGCTTTCGCCTCTCGCGCGATGTGATCTCCTTCCCAACTGGCAATCACGACGAACCGTTGTTGCCCGAGGCTCCCCATGCCCGCTTCTCTGCGCACCACTTTGTAGTCCAGATTCGGATGTGGGAGCGCCTTCCGTAAGATCCTCTTCGCGTCGCGAGGCAGCCCGCGATGTACAACCGGTAAATCATCCAGCTTTCCCCAAAATCCGTCTGGAGCTTTGAACGCACCAACTCCGAGTCGATCCATGTTTCTTTCGTGCTCAGCAAGAACAAATGGGCCGCCTCCGGTTTTCAGGGTCTTCTGATATCCCTCCAGAATGGCACTGCAACCCTTTTTTAGTCTGATCGTGAGCTTCTCCGAGTCGATAACAATGTTTACGCTGGTCGCGAGGCGCAGCAGATCATTTGTATAAGGCAAAGGATACGATTCGTCGAAATCATCAACACCCCAGGACAACCGACCCTCGGCGTCGCGCCAAGTACCGAAACTGTCGACATGGAGATCTCCTACTGCCAATACCTTGGGGGCATCGCGCAGGCCAGCGCATACGTCCGGCCAAAGTTGAGCCCACCGGTAAAACGTCCCACGAAAAAAGAGGAACAGGCTTTCTCTCATTCGTTTGTGCTTCAATCGCAGCTGGGCTTCGATGACGGTCGCACAACTGCGCATCCAGGCTTCGTGGCTCTGAGTCGCCTGGTGAATATTCATTTCTCCCCCGACTTTGATGCGTCCGTCGAATCATCGACATCCTGCGCGCCTTGCGCCGCCATCGCGCCGGCTGCCGTTGGCCTGCCCTTGAGAATCAGCTCGAAAATGACTCCGATTAGCGCCCCTATGGCCGGCCCGACCATATAGATCCACGTCGTACCGAAGTCGCCGCGCACTAAATCCGGCGCGAACGATCTCACCGGATTCATCGA
>JBBSDP010000043.1:0-38975 GCA_038240605.1 Tepidisphaerales bacterium
ACATTGACTAGCTCGCCACCCGATGCGCAATGGGTGGAGCAAATTTTGAAAGAGAAGCATTGACCGACATTCTGCCGTGGGGGGTTGTCGCGGTTGCGCGGCCCGGCATGAAGCGAACACGGTTGAAACCGCCGCTTCTTGAGGTGGCCCGACGTTTGCGTCGAACGGCGTATGAAGCGTGGGATAGCCTTCTCGATCGTGACCATCTCCATCACTTTCGCGGCCGTATTGATTTCGGGCTGCGGCTCACAGAAGGGGAAGACGGTTTTCACTGCCGGACCGAACTCAGGTACCGTTGTGGGCAAAGCTCCCGAAACAGGAAGGTACGCGCTTTACACGTCCACCAGCCCCAACCCCACCTTGACCATCGATTTGAACGAAGGGGATACGCTCGGCTTCCGTAAGGCACCGGATGGCCGAATCGAGGCGGTTTATCAGGACAAAACTTACGATTTCAATAAAGACACCGTTCAAGTCTACTGGAAGCTGGAAGGATGATCTCTATCCAGGAAAGGCGCAAGCAAATGCCCGCATCGAAGGCGATCGTTTTGACACTGGGACTGATGGCGGCCGGCGGACTGACCAGCGTCGGCTGCGGCTTGCAGCCGGGCCGGTCCGTGATTACCCAAAACGGGCACAGCGACCCGATCATGTCCACGGCGCCGGACAGCGGCGAATATTCGCTCTTTACAGCGACGAGCCCCAACGCCACAGCGACGGCCAAGGTGAATAAGGGGGAGGCGCTCGGCTTCAAACGAGCGGACGATGGACACCTGATTGCAGTGGCCGGCGATCAGAATTTCGACCTCCCCAAACACGTTGCGCAAGCGTATTGGAAGTTTGAGAAGTGAACCCGGCGGGGAGGTGGCGCTCTGGGCGATCACATCAATTTCAAACCGTCAAAAGACTCAAGGTTGATTCCGCGAAGACGGCCCGCAGCTCGTTGACGTCGGCCGCGGAAAGATCGCGCATGGCCGGGGGGAGTTTTTTGTCGCGTTTCATGAAGTGCTGGAACGCCGACATGAACAGGTCCGGCTGGGCCTCGCTTTCGAACTGGAGCGATTCGGGAAAGGAGGCATCGAGGATGCTGACGCCTTCATCCGATATTTCGGCCAGCTCTTCCACCCAGCGCAGGACGATAGCGAGCGGCGCTTTCCTGGGGAACCGCTGCGCCACGAGGGCGAGCAGATCGGAACGCGTGGGCGCGTTCATCAGGAGCGCCAGGAAGAACCGATGCTCGGGCTCGGTAATCGTGCCGCGCATTGCCTTGATCGTGTTCCGTCGTACCTCTTCCTTCAGGGTGGAAGCGACGCCGGCGGCGAGGGCGCCGTGCCGCTTTTCGAAGGCCTTGATCGCGGCCTCCCATTCATCCAGCCGCTGGAGATACGGCCTGGCGTGTTGCAACACGTGGAAGCCGCGCTCGAAGTCCAGGTCGGCGATCATCTGCATCACCAGTTCGGCATAGCCGGGGTCTTCGACCTGCTCGAGCACGTCAAGCAACTGCTTGCGACGCATCGTGAGCAGATCACTGAAGTGCGGATCGATCGCCATGTGCGGCGGCAGGTAATTGAACTGCGGCCCCGTGCCCGGATCGTGCTGGGTCCGCACGACCACCGTGACCGAAGGCGAATCCAGGTGGAACAGCGAATGGATCGTCCGCTGGCCGGAGTCGATCGGCACGGTATGCCCCGCTTCCAGGATCTCGATCTTCCCGGTTCGGACGTTGCCGACGCGCAGGTAAGGCGTGACCGACCGGGCCTTGTCGAACTCGTATTGCGCGTGAATGCTCGATCCCTGCATGACGTGAAACGCGCCGGAGAATTCGTGCTGATGGATGGCCGTCGTTCCGTCGAGCCAGAACAGGAGCTGGATGTAGAATCGCGGGTGGCTGTAGGCCACGATTTCCGGCTCGCCGAATTCCGAATCGGTCTGGAAGGGGTGCTCGTCGTTGAGCAGGAAATCGCGCATGAACGCGGCCAGATCCACGTGCTTAGCCGGGGATCGCGCATCGATCGCTGCGCGGGCGATCTCGGGGAACTTCACGAGCGAGAAGTTCGCCCGCTTCCAACGATCGAGGACCGTCTCCCCCAGTTCCTTGAAGAATGCGTCCATCGGCGCACTCTACCACGCCGCCGACAGACGCAGGCACCGGCTGGCTTCAAACACTAAAGACCAAACCGACAGTCCGCGGGACTTCCCGCCCCTGACAAATATGCGATGATTGGGGTGCCTGTTTCATCGCGTTGGGATCAACTCACTCTTTCTTGAGGAATCGACCATGTTCCGATCGCTCGCCGTCACACTGGGACTTTTGATTTTCGCGCTGGCGCAGGCGGACGTGAATACTCGCGCGGACGACGCCAAGACCGAGGAGAAGTCGATCGAGCTCTTCAACGGCAAGGACCTGACCGGCTGGGGCTACAAGACGGGCGAGAAGTTTGACGGCAAGACCGAATCAGATGACAGCCGTTACTCCGCCACGGACGGCGAGATCATCGTTCACCCGGGCAAAGGGATCCGCCAGCTTTGGACGACGCGGGAATTTCCCGGCGATTTCGAGCTGACGCTCGAATTCCGGGCGGCGGTCAACGCCGACAGCGGGCTCTTCGTCCGTGAGCCGCAGTTGCAGGTGCGCGATTACCTGGTGGCCGGCCCTTACAAGGAATTGAAAAAGTACCGCCCGCAGGAATGGAACCAGATCGTGGTCGTCGTGAAAGGAAACGTCGCCCACTGCACCTGTAACGGCGAAGTCCTGGAAGACGCCCTGAAGGTCCCCGCGACCGGCGGCATCGGCCTCGAAGCCGACCGCGGCCAGATGGAATATCGCAATCTGCGCTTGAAGCCGATCGCGAAATAGATACACGAACTCCGAAGTGGCGCGGGCTCGACACTCAGGTATGCTGCGGGAAAAGGGGAAGGCTTCGCCGGCGCGGCCGGCGGACGTGGCAACCCAATTGGCGCGCCGCTTCGCGTGGAAGGAATCGACCGAGCAATTCTTCACGCTATTCTACGCGGTGCTGAATCTCCGAACGCGGGAGTTGACCTACATTTCAGCCGGTCATCCCGGGGCGATCTGGCTTTCGGACGGAGCCGATGCACGGGTGCTCCCCGGCTCAGGACTTCCGATCGGCGTCGGCGAAACCTATGAGCAGGATGCCGTTCAGTTGAAGGCCGGCGATCGCCTCTACCTATATTCCGATGGCGTGATGGAAGCGATGACCGCGCATTGCGAGCAATTTGGGATCGAACGAATTGCGGCTTCGCTCACGGCATCGTCGACCGCTGAATTGGGACGATCGATCGCCATGTTATTGAAGGACGTCGAGGCGTGGTGCGGCGCTCTCCGGACGCAGGATGACGTTTCGCTGATCGGGCTCGAAGTGGACGGTCCGACGGATCGATAACTGCCAGGATCGCGGACAGATCGTGCAATTGTTTTACGTGTTTCGCCGACGGTTGCGCGCGTACAGGCCCATTGCGCCGATCGCCAGCAATCCCGCCGAGGCCGGCTTGTCCGCGTTACACCGGCTCACCCGATCCCCGCCGGCATTTTGTTCGTTCAAAATCCTCTCAAACGAACGATGACCGGGAACGTGACAGATTTTCGTAGGAACGTCTTGGCGGATGACGTACACTCTGAAGTTAAACGCATCGGCGAGCGATTGGATTGGCGTTCGTTCCGCGGCGTATCGCAGGTGACAGGGATAAGCATAAGTTGTCAAATCATCAGGGTAGATCGAACCTCGCGCGCGCGGGTGGACGCCCGCGCAGGGCTGGGCCGTGGTTTCACGCTCGTGGAGCTCCTGTCAACAAAGGTAATCTGCCCGCGGTTCCGCCCATCGGAACGTTTCTCTCTCTGGATCCCGGGGGCATCTCACGTGCTACATGCCTGGCGGTTAAACGATACCCTCGCGGGAGACCTTCATGGCGCGTGCAATGGTGCCGCAACAGATCGTCGGCCGGAGCGGTGGGATCCTGCTGCATCCGACCTCGCTGCCCGGCCGATTCGGCATTGGCGACCTCGGCCCGGCCGCGAACGCCTGGGTCCGAACCCTCGCGGGCGCGGGGCAGACGTGGTGGCAGTTCCTGCCGCTGGGGCCGCCGGCGGAGGAAGATTCGCCGTACAAATGCTTCTCGGCGTTCGCCGGCAACCCGATGTTGATCAGCCCTGAGTTGCTGATCGAAGATGGTTTGCTCGAGCCGGCGCAACTGAAGGGCGTGAGTTTTCCGGCGGACCGGGTCAATTATGCGCGTGTCGTCCCCTGGAAGACCCAGCTTCTGTGCATCGTGTGGGAACGATTCCTGGGTGGCGCAGCCAGCGCGCTTCGGACGGACTTCGAGGAGTTCCGCCGCCAGGAATCCGACTGGCTCGACGATTTCTCGTTCTTCATGGCGCTTCGCGAGGCGCACGACTGCAAGCCGTGGCTGAACTGGCCGCGGGCACTGAAGATGCGCGACCCGGACGCGCTGCGCGAAGCGTCGCGCGCGCTGGCCGACGAGGTCGGGCGACATTGCTTCCTCCAGTTCCTCTTCTTCCGCCAGCTCGAATCGCTGCGACAGTCGGCGCACGCTCAGGGCGTACGGTTCTTCGGCGACCTGCCGATCTTCGTCGCCCTCGATTCGGCCGATGTCTGGGCGCATCCGCACCTGTTCCTACTGGATTCCAGACGCCGGCCGAAAGTCGTGGCCGGCGTGCCGCCCGATTATTTCTCGAAGACCGGACAGCTCTGGGGCAATCCGCACTACGACTGGCCGGCGATGCGGCGCGACGGGTACGCGTGGTGGATCGCCCGCTTCCGCGCCGCCCTCGCCCAGGCGGACCTGGTGCGCATTGACCATTTTCGCGGGTTCGCGGGCTTCTGGGCAGTTCCGGCCCATCACGTTGACGCGCGGCGCGGTCGATGGATGCAGGGACCCGGCATTCGCCTCTTCCAGTCCGTAGGGCGGGCGATCGGTGGCCTCCCGTTCGTCGCCGAAGACCTGGGATACATCACGCCCGACGTCGTCGCACTGCGCGACGACCTGCGCCTCCCGGGCATGAAGATCCTCCAGTTTGCGTTTGGCGATGGCCCCTCCAACACGTTCCTCCCCCACCATTACCACCCCAACGCCGTCGTCTACACCGGCACGCACGACAATGACACGACTCATGCCTGGTATGAATCGCTTCCGGCGAAGCAGGCGGCGTTCGTGCGCCGGTACGTGGGGTGCGACGGTGACCGCATCGTCGATGAGCTGATCCGCCTCGCCTGGTCGAGCGTCGCCGACCGCGCGATCGTTCCGCTTCAGGACGTATTGAACCTCGGCGGCGCGGCGCGGATGAACGTGCCGGGAAAGGCCGCTGGCAACTGGCGATGGCGCGCCACGGCGCAGCAAGTCCATCCCCGCCGTCTCGAACGCCTCGCGGAGATGACTGAAGCTTACGGACGGCGCGCTTTGCCCGTTCCGACTCCACCCGTCGCAACGTAATTTCCCGGTATACAATTCGCTAACCGACGACCCGCTCGCGCGCCCCTGCTGACATCCCTATGGCTTACCTACCCATCGAAGATTACGGCTTAATCGGAAACATGCACACGGCGGCCCTGGTGGGCCGCAATGGATCGATCGACTGGCTCTGCCTCCCCCACTTCGACTCGCCAAGCGTCTTCGCGGCGTTGCTTGACGACAAGCGCGGCGGGAACTTCCGCATCGCCCCCGTTGCCGACGCCGTCACTCGCAAGCAGGTTTACTGGCCCGACACCAACGTGCTGATCACGCGCTTCCTGCTCGGGGACGGCGTCGTCGAGGTGATCGACTACATGCCGGTCGGGGTGAAGCTTGGGGAACCCGGCTTTCGGCAGCTTGTCCGCCGGGTCGAGGCGATCCGCGGGTCGGTGCCGGTGCGGGTGGAATGCACGCCGGCCTTCAACTACGCGCGGGATCCCCACAAGACGGACATCACCGAATACGGCGCGGTCTTCCGCGGCACGAGCCTGACGCTGGAGCTGACGACCTCGGTCCCGCTGTCGGCCCTTCCGGAGACGGGGGGCGTCGCTGCGACGCTGGAGTTGCGTCAGGGCCAGTCCGCCACGTTCGTCCTTCGGCCGCTCGATGAGAAGCACCTGGGCGCGCCGATCATCAGCGACGAACAGGAGCGCGCGCTTGCCAACGCCACCATCCAATTCTGGCACCGCTGGCTCTCTCAGTGCACGTACAAGGGGCGCTGGCGCGAGATGGTGCGGCGATCGGCGCTGGTCCTCAAGCTCCTGACCTTCGCGCCCACCGGCGCGCTCGTGGCCGCTCCGACCTGCTCGATCCCCGAGGCGATCCCCGGCCCGCGCAACTGGGACTACCGCTACACCTGGATCCGCGACGCCGCCTTCTCCCTTTACGCGCTGCTGCGCATCGGCTTCACCGAAGAGGCGGGCGCCTTCATGGGATGGCTGGAGGCCCGCTGCCACGAGCGGAAGGACGATGGCGGATTGCAGGTGATGTACGGCCTGCACGGAGAACACGCGCTGCACGAGGAAGTCCTCGGCCACCTCGACGGCTACCGCGGCTGCAAGCCGGTGCGGATCGGCAACGGCGCCTACAACCAGCTTCAGCTCGACATTTACGGCGAGTTGATGGACAGCGTTTACCTCTACAACAAGCATGGCGCGCCGATCTCCTGGGACCTGTGGGTAGAGCTGAGCGAATTGGTGAACTGGGTGTGCGATCACTGGCGGATGCCCGATGAGGGAATCTGGGAAACGCGCGGCGGCCGACAGCACTTCACCTATTCAAAGCTGATGTGCTGGGTCGCGCTCGACCGCGCCCTGCGTCTCGCCGAGAAGCGCTCGCTGCCCGCGGAGTGGGCGAAGTGGTTCAAGGTGCGCGATGAGATCTTCCTGGACCTGATGAAGAACGGCTGGTCCGACAAGCGGCACGCCTTCGTGCAGTATTACGGCAGCGAGGCGCTGGACGCCTCGAACCTGATGATGCCCCTGGTCTTCTTCATGGCCCCTACCGACCCGCGCATGCTCCAGACGCTCGACGCCACCTGCAAGGACCCAAGCGAGGGCGGGTTGCTCTCCAACAGCCTCGTCTATCGGTACAACACCAAGCAGTTCAACGATGGCCTCACCGGCGACGAGGGGACCTTCAACATGTGTACCTTCTGGCTCGTCGAGGCCCTGACGCGAGCCGGTCACAGCGATCGCGCGCGGCTCGACCAGTCGCGCCTCATCTTCGAAAAGATGCTCGGCTACGCCAATCACCTTGGCCTCTACGCCGAGGAAACCGGCGCACACGGCGAAGCGCTCGGCAACTTCCCCCAGGCTTTCACCCACTTGGCCCTCATCAGCGCTGCCCACAACCTGGACCAGACGCTCGGCGGCAGTCCGTGCTGAATTGTCGAGGTCGAACCCGACCGAACTGAAAGCGGCAACGCACCTCCCTCCCGGCTGTATTTTCATAACTGGTGGAGTCCCCTCACGCAGAATGCCGCGGGAATCGTTGCCGGTGGCCGCCCGACCGGTGATGCAAGTTGCCCACGCGAACTCACGCCGACTTCAGAGGTAGTGTTATTGCTGACGATGCTTCAGGTCCTGGACGCGGAGTAAGTGGGGTGATGTCTCGCCTATCGACGCTCATCTCCTTCGTCCTGTTCGTCACGTCAGTGACGGCATCGGCGGCCGATTCGTCAACCACGGCCGTCGATTTCGTTCGCGACGTTCAACCGATCTTCGCGACCAACTGCTACCGCTGTCACGGGCCTGACGTGCAGAAGGCGAGCCTCCGACTGGACGTGCGCGAGATCGCGCTCAAGGGTGGCGATGACGGCGTCGTGATCGTCCCCGGCCACGCCGACCAGAGCCTGCTGTTCCGGCTTGTGGCCGGGCGGGTTCCGCACAAGCGCATGCCCGCCAAAGGCGAGCTGCTGACGCCACAACAAGTGCAGACCCTCGGCGCGTGGATCGATCAGGGGGCGACTTGGCCGGCGTCGGCGAGCGTGGTGCTGACCGACAAGATGGATCATTGGGCGTTCAAGCCCCTGACCGATCCCGCCCCGCCACCCGTCAGCGATGCCGTCTGGGCGCGCACCGCGATCGACCGATACATCCTGGCGAAGCTAGAGGCGAAGGGTTTGCATCCGGCGCCGCCCGCGGATCCGCGGACGCTCCTCCGCCGGGTTTATTTTGACGTGATCGGCCTGCCGCCGACGCCGGAGGAGACCGCCGCATTTCTCGCCGACCGTTCCCCGGATGCGTATGAGAAGGTGGTTGAGCGGCTGCTCGCCTCTCCCCGTTACGGCGAGCGCTGGGCGCGGCATTGGATGGACACGGTTCACTTTGCCGAAACGCACGGCAACGATGAAGACCGCGAGCGCCCCAACGCCTGGCCTTATCGCGATTACCTCATCGCTTCGTTCAATTCCGACAAGCCCTTCGCCAGGTTCATCGAAGAACAGCTCGCCGGCGATGCGCTTTATCCCGATGACCCGCAGGCAACGGTAGCGCTGGGATTCATCGCCGCCGGCCCGTGGGACGAGAGCTCGCAGATGGGGATCCTCGATGAATCGATCGACAAGAAGATCGCCCAGTACCTCGACCGCGACGACATGGTGCAGACGACCCTCTGCACGTTCGACAGCGTGACCGTCGGTTGCGCCCGCTGCCACAACCACAAGTTCGACCCGATCAGCCAGGCGGATTATTACGGGCTTCAGGCCGTCTTTGCCGGCGTGGATCGCGCCGAGCGGCCGTACGATCCCGACCCCGCCCTCTTCGCGTCGCGCCATGCGCTGCTCGCGCAGAAGCGCGGGCTGGAGACGGGCCATTACATCGCCAATGCCTCGCCGTTCGATTCGAAGGTTCAGGCGGTCGCGGAACAATGGGCGAGCGGCCTGGCATCACAGGGGAGCCACTGGACGGTCCTCGATCCACAGACGTTCACCTCCGCCCATGGTGCGACGCTCACGAAGATGCCGGACGGATCGATTCTCTCCGGCGGCACTCGACCCGAGATCGACACCTACACGATCACCGCGACCACGCCGCTCGCTGACATCACGCAGGTGCGCCTCGAGCTGCTGACGGACCCGAGCCTCCCGCACAACGGCCCCGGCCGCCAGGACAACGGCAACCTGCACCTCAACGAGTTCACCGTCGCCGCCAGCACCGCGGCGACGCCTTCATCCGTCCAGCCAGTGGAGATCGCGTCGGCCAAGGCAGACTTCGATCAGGACAACTGGACGATCGCGATGTCGATCGACCACAACGCCCAGACCGCCTGGGGCATCTACCCGCAGATCTCCAAGCCGCACACAGGCGTGTACGTGTTGAAGCAGCCCGCCGGCTTCGAAGGTGGCACGCGTTTGACGTTCACGCTCGAGCAATCGCACGGCGGCGGCCACCTGATCGGACGCGTGCGCATTTCGGTCACCAACGCCCCCGGCGGCGGGCCGATGCTCGACGATCGCCCGCTCCCTGCGGCCGTAACGAAGATCCTGGCGATTCCGCGGCCGCAGCGCAGCGAGGCCGATCAAATCGAGCTTGCCCGCGCATACCTGAGAACTCAGATCGACGGCAAGATCGCGGCCTTGCCGCCGGCGAAGCGGGTGTACGCCGCCACCGGTGACTTCAAGGCTGATGGGAATTTCAAGCCGCCGCACGGCCCGCGTGCGGTCTTCGTTTTGCGTCGCGGCGACATCAATATGCCGGGTGATACGGCCACGGTCGGCGCACTCCGCTGCGTGCCGGGGATGAGCGGCACGATTGACCTGCCGAAGGAGGCCGACGAATCGCAGCGCCGGGCGGCGCTGGCGCGGTGGATCTCCGACCCGCGCAATTGCCTCACCTGGCGCTCGATCGCCAATCGAGTCTGGCAATATCATTTCGGCCGGGGCATCGTCTCGACCGCCGACGATTTCGGGCACATGGGCGCGACGCCGTCGCATCCCCAGCTGCTCGATGCGCTGGCTTCGGAACTGCTTCGGCACGGCGGATCGCTCAAGCACCTGCACCGCCTCATCCTTACCAGCAATACTTATCGCCAGTCGTCACAGCTCGATCCGGCCGCAGTGCGCGTGGACGCGGACGACCTGCTGCTCTGGCGGATGAACCGCACGCGCCTCGACGCCGAGAGCCTGCACGACGCCATCCTGAAAATGAGCGGACGACTCGATACCACAATGGGCGGCCCCTCGGCCCGGCAGTTCACGCAGAAGCCCGGCGTGCACGCCACGCCGGTGCTGGATTACAACGCCTTCGATCTCGAAAGCCGCGACGCCCGCCGGCTGAGCGTTTACCGCTTCCTCTGGCGAACGATGCCCGATCCATTCATGGACGCGATGGATTGCCCCGACGCCTCGCAGCTCGCCCCCACGCGCAGCATCTCCGTCACCGCGCTCCAGGCCCTGGCGATGTTCAACGACCGTTTCGTGATCCGCTACGGCCAGCATCTCGCCGAGCGCGTCACCCGCGAACGAAAAACGCCGGCCGAACAGGTGACCCGGCTCTTCGAGCTGTGCCTGAATCGTCAGCCGACCGAATCAGAGAAAAACGGCGTCGTCGAATACGTCGCCCAGCACGGCATGGCCAACGCCTGCCGTGTGCTCCTGAACAGCAATGAATTCGTGTTCGTGAATTGAAGACAATGTTTACATCCAGGCGACAATTTCTTTGGCGGGCGGGTGGTGGACTCGGTGGGATTGCACTGGCGCAATTGCTCGGGCGGAATGGGTTGCTCGCCAATTCCGCGCCCCAGGGAGTGGTTTACACGAACGGGGGACTGCACCATCCGGCGAAGGCCAAACGCGTTATCCAGTTGTTCATGAATGGGGGTGTCAGCCAGGTCGATAGCTTCGACTACAAGCCCGAGCTGGAGCGGCTTCATGGCCAGAAGTTTGATCCGGGGTCACATGTCGAGGCGGCGACGAGCGTGGTCGGGTCCGTGCTCAAGAGCCCGTTCACGTTCAAGCAGTATGGGCAGTGTGGGCGGTGGGTGAGTAGTGCGTTTCCGCATCTCGCCGGGTGCGTGGATGACATGGCCTTCCTGATGTCGATGGCCTCCAAGACCAACGTGCACGGGCCCGGCAGCTACATGATGAACACGGGTTTCATCCTGCCCGGCTTCCCCTGCATGGGAGCGTGGCTCAGTTACGGGCTGGGGAACCTGAGCGACAACCTCCCCTGCTTCGTCGTCATGCCCGACCCGCGCGGCCTGCCGTACAACAACATGGGGAACTTCTCGAGCGGGTTCCTCCCCGTCGCACACGCCGGCACGGTGATCCGCCCTACCGCCCCGGATCCGATCGCGGATTTATTCCCGCCGCGGGACGCGACGTTCATCACGCGAAAGGCCGAAAGCGACGGACTCGCACTCCTCCAGCGGATGAATCGCGACTACGGGCGCGACAACCCGGGCGACTCGCGCCTCGAGGCGCGCATCACCAGCTACGAGCTGGCGGCGAAGATGCAGATGAGCGCGCCGGAAGTAATGGACATCTCCAACGAGCCGGAAGAAACCCGAAAGCTTTACGGCCTGGATGATCCAGTGACCGCGGAGTTTGGCCGCCGTTGCCTCATTGCCCGGCGGATGATCGAACGCGGCGTGCGATTCGTGCAAGTCTGGAGCGGCGCCGGCGGCCCGACCAAGAACTGGGACAACCACAACAGCATCATCAAGGAGATGCCGCCGATGGCGGCCGCCGTCGACAAACCCGCCGCCGCCCTGCTGCGCGACCTCAAACGCCGGGGGATGTTTGATGACACGCTGCTCGTATGGTCAACCGAATTCGGCCGAATGCCATTCGCTCAGTCCGGGGAAGGTCGCGATCACAACGGCGGCACTTTCGTCTCCTGGATGGCCGGCCCGGGCGTGAAGGCCGGCGTCAGCTACGGTCAGAGCGACGAATGGGGCTGGAAGGCCCGCACCCCCACCTACTGCTACGACATGCACGCGACGCTCCTGCACCTGCTCGGCATTAACCACAAGAAACTCAACTTCCGCCACAACGGCATCGACCGCAGGCTGACGGATGTACACGGGGAGCTGATTCCGGAGATCATGAGCTGAAAACGAAGCATTCCCGACTGAGCACCCTGCGCGTATCAGGTGCTTGCGCCGTAGGGGCGAACCGTCATTCAGCGGCCACCAGATTTCCTAACGTTCGCGTTGCTGCATTCCGCCCGGATTTGGTCGTCTAGCATCGGGATCGGCGCCCGATGGCGATTCTTCGATTCGGGTGGCAAATCCGACTCTCTCATCAGCCTCATAAGCTGTCTGCCGCCCGCTCGCAATTATGCCGAAGAGCCTGAGCTCCGGTACGATCCTCCGCACGGAGACGCGCATGCCGATACCCGGTTATCAAGATTTCATGTTGCCCTTCCTCAGGATTGCCGCTGATGGCGTGGAGCACAGCATTGCCGAAGCCATGGAGCGACTGGCAACGGAGATGAAGATTTCAGACGCTGAACAAGAGTTGACGCTCCCAAGCGGAACGCAGACTCGTTTCTACAATCGTGTGACTTGGGCCGTCACGTATCTGACGAAGAGCCGTCTCTTGGAGAGAGTTGGACGTGGTCGAGTCAAAATCTCAAATCGTGGATTGGACGTCATCCGAGAGGCACCTCCGCGAGTCGATAATCGTTTTCTTGATCGGTTCCCTGAATATCGAGAGTTCAAATCGAAACGAGCGAGGAATGCTGCCGATTCGCGTGCAGCGGCCGTGGACATTGACTTGGCGACTGACGCGGACGTGACGCCAGAAGAACAATTGGCAGCTGCGTACGAGGAATTGCGGACGGCGTTGGCCGACGACCTCTTACGCCGGGTTCGCGCGGGGACCCCCAAATTCTTCGAGCACCTCGTTGTGCGCCTCTTGGTTGCGATGGACTATGGGGGCGGGCAAGTTGACCGCGGAGAGGTAACGGGGCGAAGTGGCGACGATGGGATTGACGGTGTGATTAGGGAAGACCGCCTCGGACTCGACATGGTCTACGTTCAAGCCAAGAAGTGGGACAATGCAGTGGGTCCCGGTGAAATTGATAAGTTCGTCGGCAGCCTGATGCGAAAGAAGGCTAACAAGGGTGTTTTCATCACAAGTGGAACGTTTACTGACGGTGCGGCACGTGCCGGCAGGGAGGCTGCGGTTAAGGTACGCCTTGTCGACGGCGAGGAATTAGCGGAGTTGATGATCGACTACAACGTAGGCGTTGCAAATGCAGACACATATACCGTGAAAAAGGTGGACGCAGATTTTTTTGAGGAAGCAGCGATGTAAGACTTGTCGCGTACGAAGCTGCAGCAGGCCACCTGGCGGAGACCGGAGCGCCAAAACGTTTGGCACCCGCCGCGATATCGGATAGAAAGACGGTTCAACTTTCCCGGCGGTCGATTCGTTCATCCAGAGGAGATTCCCATGCGCGGCACTCAATCCCAGCAGCGTGACGACAATGTATCGAGGCGTTCGTTCGTGAAAAGCTCGGCAGGTATCGCCATGGCGACGGCGCTGGGCGCGCCGGCAATCCTTCGCGCCGAAGACAAGGCGGGCGCCAAGCCGCTCATCGTCGGCAGCGGCGACCACACCTATGAGGTGCTCGACGGGTGGGCGAAGCTTCCGGGCAACATTCACTTTGGCAACACGCATGCGGTGCAGGAGACCACCGACGGGCGGATCATCGTGCATCACACCGGTGCTGATTCGACCTGCATCTTCGATCCGGATGGCAAGTTCATCGAGGCATGGGGCGGGGCAACGTACGCGGGCAACGCGCATGGGATGGACCTGCGGAAGGAAGGGAGCGAGGAATTCCTGTACCTCGCCCCCACCGGCATGCACAAGGTCTTCAAGACGAACCTCAAGGGCGAGGTGCTGCTCACGCTCGAATATCCGAAGGACGCCAAGAACAAGAAGGGTGAGGCGTGCTACCTGAAAGCCGATCCGTATGTCCCGACGTTCATCGCCTTCGCGCCGAGCGGCGATTTCTATGTCACCGACGGATACGGCGCGGGGTACATCCACCGCTACAACCTCAAGGGTGAATATCAGAACACGTTCGGCGGCAAGGGGAACGCCGACGATGAGACGGCCTGCCCGCACGGCATCTATTGCGACACGCGCGACGCCGATCACCCGATGATCGTGGTGGCCGATCGCGAGCACCATCGCCTCCAGTACTTCACGCTCGACGGGAAGCTCGATCACCTGGTGAAGAACGAGAAGCCGGGCCAGGACGGCGACGATACCGGCAAGTTCCGTCGGCCCTGCCACTTCAGCCAGCGCGGCACGCAGATGCTGATCCCCGACCTGCGCGGCCGGGTGACGGTGCTGGACAAGGACAACAACGTGATCGTGCAGCTGGGCGACAATCCCAACGCGGGCCAGCGCGCCAACAATGGCGTCAAAGAGCCCGCGCTCGTCCCCGGCGCGTTTTGCTGCCCGCACGGCGCGACGTTCGACAAGGCCGGCGACATCTACGTCGCCGAATGGCTCCCCTACGGCCGCGTCACCAAGCTCCGCAAAGTCTCCGCGTAGGGTGGGCTCGGCCCACCGTCTTCTCTTGCGAGAACCAATAAAATCCCGTTACCCGTCTGGCCCTACTTTATGAACAACTCAATTCATTCCCGTCGTCGTTTCCTTAAATATTCCGCCGCCGTCGCATTCGCGGGCGTCGCGGTCGGGCGCGCGCTGGAATCCGATGCCGCCGACAGTCCCGCCGGTCTGACGCTCGGCCTTCAGAGCTACACGCTCCGGTCGATGAGCTTCGACAAGATGCTCGAAGCGATGAGCAAGGACCTTGACCTGCACCAGGTGGAGCTGTTCCCGCAGCACCTGATCGGCCTCAGCCCCGGGCAATCGCTGGAGAAGCTGAAATCGGCGGGCGTGAAAGCCGTCTCGTACGGCGTGATCGGTTTCAACAAGAACGATGACGACAACCGCAAGAAGTTCGAGTTCGCCAAGTCAATGGGGATGACGAACCTCTCCTGCGACCCCGACCCCGACGCCTTCGACAGCCTCGATAAGTTAACTGAGGAATACAAGATCACCGCCTCGATCCACGACCACGGCCCCGGCCACCGCTGGGGCAAGATTGACGTCATCGAGAAGGCGATCAAGGACCACAGCAAGTTGATCGGCCTCTGCAACGACACGGGCCACTTCATCCGGGCGGGCGAAGACCCGCTCCGCGCCTGTGAAGTCTTCAAGGACCGCATGCCCGCCATGCACCTCAAGGATTTCAAGAAGGACGAGAAAGGCAACTACGAAGACTGCGTGCTGGGCGACGGAAGCTTCCCGGTCGAGAAGATGGCCAAGTGGCTGCTCGACAATAAGTACGCCGGCTCCCTCTTCATCGAATACGAGGGGGGCGACCCGGTCAACGCGACGAAGAAGAGCCTGGATCGTCTCAAAGCCGCCGCCGCGAAGGCATAGCAAACGGATTCAGCGCGAAGACGCCGAGCGCGCTGAGGAAAAATTTCTTTATCGAATTTATTGAACCGCGGATAACGCGGATGTCACGGATTAATGCAATTGCATTCCATCCGTGACATCCGCGTTATCCGCGGTTTCTTTTGCTTTTGCTTTTCTCGGCGCTCTCTGCGACTCCGCGGCGGATCCGCCTCACGGGTGAATCGACGTGCGCAGGCGAATCAACCCTCGGCGATGCGAAGTGCTTCGCGAAGATCCACGGTTCCCTCGTATAAGCCGCGGCCGACGATGGCGCCCCAGACAGGGAGGTTGGTGAGTTCTCGGATGTGGTCGATCGTGCCGACGCCGCCGCTGGCGATGACGGGGACGTTGCTGCATTCGGCGAGGAGCCGGGTCTGCGCGAAGTTGGGGCCCTGGAGCATGCCGTCCTTGCTTACGTCAGTGTAAAGCAGCGCGGCCAGGGGCCAATCGCTGACGAGACGGCCGACGTCGGTCGCCTTTCGACCGGAGGAGGCGGTCCAGCCGCGGGTGGCGATGATTCCTTCCCTGGCATCGACCGCCAGCACCAGCTTTTTGGCGAATGCGGGTTGGTGGGCAAGGTTCTCGAACCAGTCCCACGCTTCCATCGCGCGGGTCCCGACGACGACGCGCGCCGCGCCGGCGTCGAGCAGTCGTTGCACATCGTCAGTTGTTCGGATGCCCCCTCCCGTTTCGACGCGCAAACCGGTCCCGGCGATGAGCCGGGCAATCAGGTCCGTCTGCACCGGCCGCCCTTCCTTCGCCCCGTCCAGGTCCACCACGTGCATCCAGACCGCGCCGGCGCTGGCAAACGATTTGGCCGTCTCCAGTGGATCGACGGCATAATCGATCTGCCGTCCATAATCGCCCTGCTTGAGCCGGACGACCTTTCCGCCGCGCAAATCGATGCTGGGAATAACGTGCAGGGGCATGAAGGCGAGGGTATCGGATGAGAGGATAATTCGTCCAGACGGATGTCAGCGGCGGCCGCGACCGAAGGGCAACTTCACGCCCGACAAAGTCATTGGTGATTTCGACAAATCATTGCGATATTTCATTTATTTCGTTTATTTCATTTGGCCGATATCATGTAGGCGGGATAGAAAGGAACGTGCCATGAGCGTATCGCTTGACGCCAACATCTCACCGACCCAGGAAGACCGTGAATTGGCACTTGAGTCCGGGCGCAAACTTTCTCCTTATCGGAATCGAAAGCTGCGCGTCGAAATTCGTGCCGGAGGAAAATCCGCGGAGCTCGTTCCAGTTCCGCCAGCCGCGGTGGAGTTGCTGGTGCGAATCCTTTCCGAAATGGCTGCGGGAAACTCACTGACCCTGATCCCTCTTCACGCGGAGCTGACAACCCACGAGGCCGCTGCGCTGTTGAACGTGTCGAGACCGTTCCTGATTTCCCTGCTGGAAAAAGGAACGATCCCGCATCGCAAGGTTGGCACCCATCGCCGGGTTCGTGCCGATGACCTTCTGGCGTTTAAACGCAAAAGCGAAGCGGACCGCGAGCGAGTGTTGGATGAGTTGTCGGAGCTTTCGCAGGAGATCGGGGGCTACTGAACATGGCGGCCTAAACCGCCCTCCTTGATTCATGCGTCCTTTATTCGTTCACCATTCGAGACACCTTGTTGCGACTTGCGCTGACGGGCTTGTTTCGCGTGAAATGGACATCACAAATTGACGAGGAATGGCTCGAGAGTCTCGTAAAGGATGGCAAGGATCGAGAAAAGTTGATCCGGACCCGCGAGTTGATGCACTGTGCAATTATCGATTGGGAAGTATCGGGATATGAGGCGCTGACCCTATCGCTGGAACTTCCGGACCCTGACGACCGTCATGTGCTCGCCGCCGCAATTTCCTGCGGAGCGGACACGATCATCACGACGAACCTGAAGCATTTTCCACCCGGCCTACTCAGTCCGTTTGGTATCGAACCTCAGCATCCGGATGATTTTGTCGCCTGCCAGTTGGACCTCGGCGAACAGAAGGTGATCTCCTCTTTCAAGAAGCAGCGCCTTAGCCTGAAGAGACCACCGATGTCGGTTGAAGAGTTTCTTGAGTCCCTCGCTCGATCTGAAATGGCACAAACGGTCGATCGTCTTCGTGCGTGGAACGAACTCATCTGATCCGACCGCGCGCCTCCTCCTCATCAATAAATGCAGGCACGACGGATGATCCGCCGTACCTGCATGGGAAGGGGGAGTTGGGTGCGAGTGGGCCCGTCGGCTCACGACGAGTTGAGCACGCGGCCGCTATTTTTGCTTCGTGTGAGAGTGCCCCACCTTGTGTTTCGTCTTGGTGCTCTTCTTGTGTTTCTTGACCGTCAGATGCGAATGCGACGGCCGCATCGAACTGCCCGCGGCCTGGGCCGGGGCGGCCGCGACGGCCAGACCCAGCAGTGCGGCGATTACGACGATGAATTTCCTGGACATGGTGCATCTCCTCTTTCTCTCGAGCGGCGAAGACTCCAGGTGAGACGTACGATATCTCCGCGGCGCGGTCAAAAGCCGTCACGGATTGGCGCCGAGGCCATATAATCGCGTTGGATCGGTCAATACTTCATGGACGAGCGCCTCACCCGACTTTCCGAAAAAGCCAAAGGCCTGCCCAAATCGCCCGGCGTCTACCTGATGAAGGACGAGGAGGGTCGGGTCATCTACGTGGGCAAGTCCTCCAGCCTGCGCGACCGCGTCGGCAGCTATTTCCAGCCGGGCACCAGGCTCGATTTCAAGAAGGCGCCGCTCCGCGACCTGGTCGCGGACTTCGATGTCCTCGAGACCGACAGCGAGGTCGAAGCGCTCCTGGCGGAGAACCGGCTCATCAAGGACATCCAGCCGAAGTACAACGCCCGGCTCCTCGACGACAAGACCTACCCGTACCTGATGGTGACCACCGGCGACGAATTTCCCGGCGTCTACGTCACCCGTGAGCCACGCACCAAAGGCGTCAAGCTTTTCGGCCCGTTCACAAGCGTCTACGCGCTCAAGGAAGCCGTCACACACCTGCAAAAGGCGTTCAAGTTCCGCACCTGCCATCTCGACATCCGCGAGGCGGATGACAAACGGCGGTTCTTCCGGCCCTGCCTGCTCTACCCGATCCACCAGTGCACCGCGCCCTGCGCCGCCAAGATCTCCCCCGACACGTACGCCGAGGACATCGGCCGGCTCCTGAAGTTCCTCGACGGGAACAAGCAGGCGGTCATCCAAGGACTCGAGCGGGAGATGAGCCAGGCGTCGACCGAGCTTCAGTTCGAACGCGCCGGCAGACTGCGCGATGAGATCAAGGCGCTCCAGGCGCTGGGGGCGCGGGCGCGCAAGGGAGAACAGGAATACTGGCAGCCGGAAAGCTTCGTCCAGAATCCCCGGGAGGCGGTGGTGGAATTGCAGAACGCGCTGGGGCTTGCCGAGACGCCGCGCATCCTCGAGGGAATCGACATCGCCCACCTTCAGGGCGGCGAGATGGTCGGCAGCAAGGTCTGTTTCATCGACGGAGTTCCGTTCAAGGACGCCTATCGCCGTTACAAGATCAAGCACGGCCAGGGGAACAACGACTACCTTTCCATCCAGGAGGTCGTGTCACGACGCTACCGCGAAGCGGGCGAGAGCAACGAGTTGTACCCGGACATTATCCTGATCGACGGCGGCCTCGGCCAGCTTCACGCCGCGATAGAAGTCTTCCAGACGATGAACGTGAAGCCGCCGATGGTCATCTCGCTGGCCAAGAAGGAAGAGCTGGTCTACACGCAAGCGCGCACCCAGCCGATCAAGCTGGCACGGAACAACGTGGCGTTAAAACTACTCCAGTACGTGCGAGATGAGGCACACCGATTCGCGCAGCATTACCACCACATTCTCCGCCGTAAGGCGCAGCTCGAGGAAGATGTGAAACAGGGAAGGCGACCGCCACGGGCTAAGCGATTACCGCCAGCACGATCAGAGCTGGCCCAACAAATCCTGGAACAACAACAGCCGACACCCGAAGCGACGATCCCGCCGGCTCCGGAGGAGCCACCAAAGGTATAAAGGGTTTCCCTCTCCTCTTCGAGCCTGAGCCTCAGAGCCGAAGGCCGGCGTACCGGGCGAGGGGAATTGCCTTGAACCCGCCGCCAACGCCCTGGCTATCGAATGGCAGCAGCACCCAACTAACGGCTCTAAAGCTGCGCCCCGGCCAACTCGAGCTTCAACAGCAGCACGGCGGCGGAGAGCTGAGGGTCGCTGGAGAGCAGGTCTTTCTTCTTGGTCGATGCCACTTCCTGCGGCTTGTCGCCCGGCGCCGACTCGTTGGCCTTGCCCTCGAGCTTCGGCTGATCGCCGTGCGCGGGGGCGGGGTTATCGCGGAGAACGTCCAAGTCCTGGCGGGCATCGATGGCAGCGCGCATCTGCTCGGGCGTCATCTCGATCGTGACGTCGGGATCGACCCCCCACTCGGTCGAGTTCTCCTCACGGTGGATGCACCGGCCGCTGGGCAGGTAATAATGGCTGGTCGTGAGCTTGAGGTAAGCGCTGCGGTCGGCCAGCGGGAAGAGCATCTGCACGCTTCCCTTGCCGAACGTCCGCTCGCCGACCAGCAGGGCACGCTGGTGGTCCTTCAGCGCGCCTGAGACGATCTCGCTGGCGCTTGCCGAGTACTGGTTTACCAGCACGATCAGCGGGAGATCGGTGTCGCCGTCGTCCGGCTTGGCGACCGCGACGGTCGGCTGGTTGCCCGTCTCGTGGTCCGGCCGGGTGCTGACGATGACGCCGTCATGAAGGAACTTGTCGGCCACGTCGGTGGCCGCGGTGAGCAGGCCCCCGGGGTTATAGCGGAGGTCGAGGATTAGCGCCTTGGCGCCGGCGTCCTTCATCGTGTCGATCGCCTTGTCCAGTTCGCGTGCGGTGTCGCGGGTGAAGTTGGTCATCCGCAGGTAGCCGATCTTCTGCTCGTGATCGACGAAATAATCCCACCCGCCGCCCGGACGATGCTGCCACCCTTTGACGCTGGCAACTTTGATCGTCTCGCGCTTGATGGTGTATTCGCGCACCTTGCCGTCACTGCTCTTGATCGTCAGCATGACGGAACTGCCCGACGGGCCGGTGATCGTCCGAACCGCCTGGTTCAGCGTGATGCCTTTGGCGTTCTTACCGTTGATGTGGCTGATGATGTCACCGGCCTTGATGCCGGCCTTATAGGCCGGCGTATCTTCCAGGGGGCTGACGACCTTCAGGCTGCCGTCTTCGTCGCTCTGGATCTGGATGCCCACGCCGCTGAATTCGCCCTGCGTGGTCTTATTGAACTCCTCGAGGTCGCTGGGCCAGATCATGCTGCTGAACGGATCGAGCTCGGCAAACGCGCCGTCGGCGAACTCGCTGACAAGCACTTCCTCGGGAATCTGAACGGTGTCTTTGTTAACGTTCTTCAGCTTGTTAAGGGCGTTGCGCAAGGCAAGTTGCTGACCGTTGCCGGTGGCTTCCTTGCTGGCCGCCGCACTCTGATCGAGCGAGGCGAGGAACGCGGCCTTGGCGCTGGCGTCGGAGAGCTTGGGGAAGGCCTTGTCCAGGCCGCTGGTGGTCGCAATCGTTCGCACGCCGTTGATCCCACCGAGGGCCAGGTCCTTGTAGCTGACCTCCCGATAGTAGTTGTTTCGGGCGTCGACGATGGCATCCCAGAGCATGTCCATTCGCACGCCGCGCAGCGTCTCGCGCCAATCGACCTTGAAGCTCTCGTTGTCGGTGGCAATGGGTTCGACCGGCCTGGTGGCCGGCTGCGTCGTGGGCTGCGTGGTCGGATGCAGAAGGTGCTCGACTTCCTCACGCTCCTTGCCGTCCCCCGTCTGCATCGACTTGAGCGCGTCGGGCGTGTAAAGGGCAAGCAGGCGGACACGGCGGGTGGAGAGCTTCAGCCGGTCCTTCCAGAGCGGCACCGAAGGCTCAACCGACGCGAGGTCGGAGTAGATGCGCAGGGACTTGATCCACTGTTCCTGCCCGTCGTACTCCTCGGCCCGCTTGATTTCCCCTTTGACGAGCTGGTCGACCCAGGGCTCGCCTCGGAAGACCTTCTTGTCATCGGCGAGCGAGTAAGCACGGGCGGCCAGATCGATGGCAAAGTCCGGCTTGTCGTTCTTGATCAGAAGCTGAATGTCGCCAACCTGCTTTTCGTACTGCTTATGCCGTTCGGCGGCGAACTCGGCGCGCTGCGTCTCGAAATGGCTGGTCCAGCTTGCCATCTGCTGAAGGGCAGGGTCATGGGAGATCGCCGCTGCGCGGGCGAGCAGCTCGTTGCTGCGGTCGAAGTGCCCGCCCCGGATGGCCTTGAACGCCTCGCTCTTGAGCTGCTCAACCGAAGCAACTTCCTGCGGCTCAACGCCACGAACCACCGGGACCAGCCGCAACGCCGGCACGGTCGCGAGTGCCAACACGAACAGCGACACCCATCCACGCGATGCAAGCTTCATGGGACTCATCCTTGCTGGAGAGTTGAGGGGACACCGAATCCAAACGGCCCCGACGCGCGCAGGCCCTGACACCGACTGCCCAGCGCCACATTATATCCCGGTCGAGGAGGGGTCAATCCATGACCCGAGTTTCACAAGTACTAAACGACTGCCGAACACCAAGGGTTCTACCCCTCACCCGGCACATTGATTAACGCGAAGGGTCGAGGGGGCGAAGAATTAGGTTAGAAGCGGGCTGCATAAGCAATTTCGCGACTGCTCGTGAAAAGACCTATCGTCTTGTAGCATGCGGCCGAGGCCCGGGAGTTACAACCCCTCGTTCATGCAAACCATCGTCGCACAACTCGATTCCGCCTTTCGGGCCGCCATTCGTGCCGCGTTTGGCATCGACGCCGACCCCCTCGTTGCCGTCGCGCAGAACGAGAAATTCGGGGATTATCAGGCCAATGCGGCGATGGGGCTTGCCAAACAGATCACCGAGCAAAGCGGGCAGAAGAAAAATCCCCGAGCCGTAGCCGAGCAGATCAAGGCCAAGCTCGCGCTGGGGAACCTGGCGGAAGAAGTCACACTGGCAGGGCCGGGGTTCATCAACGTGAGGCTGTCGTCGAACTGGCTGGCGACGGCGGCGTCTTCGCTGGCTGGCGACCCGCGACTGGGGATCGAGCCGGCGTCGCAGCCGCGGAGGGTCGTCGTCGACTATTCCGGGCCAAACGTCGCCAAGCAGATGCACGTGGGTCACCTGCGCAGCACGATCATCGGCGATGCGATTGCCCGGGTGATCGAGTTCCAGGGACACCGGGTGATCCGCCAGAACCACATCGGCGACTGGGGAACGCAGTTTGGGATGCTGATCTCCCACCTCGCCAGCCTGGGCGCCGGGGATGAAGCCCACATCGCCGACCTCGACCATTTCTATAAGGAAGCCCGTAAGCGATTTGAATCCGACCCGAGCTTCGCCGATGCGGCGCGGGCAACGGTAGTACGACTCCAGGCGGGTGGCGAGGAAGAACTCGAGCGGTGGCAGCAGATCGTCGCCGAGAGCCGGCGGCACTTCCAGCCGATTTACGAACGGCTGGGGGTCGGGCTGACGCCGGCCGCGGAACGGGGCGAATCGTTCTACAACCCGATGCTGGCCGACAACGTGAAGTTGCTGCGCCAGGCGGGCGTCGCGGTCGAGAGCGACGGCGCTATCGTCGCGTTCGCCGAAGGGGTCGAATCGCCGCTGATCCTGAAGAAGACGGGCGGGGGCTACGGCTACGCAACAACCGACCTGGCGGGCATTCGCTTTCGTGTGCAGGAATTAGGCGCGGACCGAATCATCTACGTCGTCGGCGCGCCTCAGGCACAACACTTCAGGCAAGTCTTCGCCACAGCCCGAAAGGCCGGGTGGCTCGGGAACGCGACGGCGGAGCACGCGGGGTTTGGCTCGGTCCTCGGTGAAGACGGAAAGATGTTCAAGGCGCGGTCGGGCGATTCTGTAAAATTATCGGAGCTGCTAAACGAGGCCGAGGAGCGGGCCCTCGCGGTCGTCACGCAGAAAAGCCCGGAACTGCCCGAAGCCCAACGCCGGGATATTGCCCGCGCCGTCGGGATCGGCGCTGTGAAGTGGGCGGATCTCTCCAAGGATCGCCAGGGCGATTACGTCTTTTCGTGGGACGAGATGCTGGCGTTAAAGGGAAGCACTGCCCCCTATCTCCAGTACGCCTACGCGCGGACCCGCGCGATCTTCCGCAAGTCGGGCCTGGAGCCGGACCTTTCCGCCCCCGTGACGCTGGCCACGCCGCACGAGCTGGCGCTGATGAAACAGGCCCTCCGGCTCGGCGAGGTCATCGACCTGGTGTCGCGCGAGCTCAAGCCGCATCACCTGTGCACGTATATCTACGAGCTGGCGACACGGTTCAGCGCATTTTACGAGAACTGCCCCGTGCTCGACGCGGACGAGGGGACGCGGGCGAGCCGTCTGGTCCTCTGCGAGGTTACGGCCCGCACGCTTGCGCTCGGCCTGGACCTGCTCGGCATCGAGCACCCGAATCAGATGTAGATTGGGGATCCTGGCCGGCCAACCGCTACTCCGCCCGGCCACTGAAAAAAACGACACGACGCGCGAGCTCGTTCTCGAAATTGATGGCCATGGCCATGTGACTCTGGCGCGGGACGGTGTAGTACCAGGTGTCGGTCTTCGAAATTGTGGCGGCGTCAACGCCTTCCACCACGGCGGCGCGCGGGGGCCCGAATACTGAAGCGATCATCGCCCGATCGCTCCCCACGATCGCCTCCGCCAAGGCGGGAAGACTCCGCCGCCGCAATGCTTTGACAGAGGTACGCGTGGTCGCGGCAACACGACGGCGAACCGGCGCGAAGCGGGAAAGTAAACGCTGAAGGAACGGGGGTGGAGCGATCAACAGCCAGGTGACCAGTGAGGCGAGCGTCGTCGCTGTCCAGATCGACAGCGGACGGTGCCGCGGTAAGACATGGCCTTCGATAACCTTGTCGTCGACCGCTGAAATCGGCGACGATTGCAGTGTGGATCTAGACATCGCTTGATTCTCCTGCCCTCCGGGACAACCTGGCAGCAGTGCGCGTCGTTGATCATTATCGGCCCTTGCCGGCCGTGACTTGAATGGCCTTCTCCCCGGCCAGCATGAAACGATGGCCGAACTGACGCCGGTATTGCGCAAATCCAACGCCCGCCTGCTTGCGGAGGGCGAGGATTTCGGTACATGTAAACGCCTGCGCCACGCTCGCCGGGCCGTCGTGACGAACCATCGCGTTGGAACAGAGCGTGAGCAGCTTTACCCAGGCGTACGCCCGTCTGTTCCGAAGCAAATCGCAGGCGATGATTCCCCGTCGTGAGACGCGCTCCATGCCCGCGAGCACGCGTGCCGCATCATCCGTATCGAGGTGATGCAGAAAGAGGGAGCAGATCGCGTAGTCGAACGCGTTGTCGGCGAACGGGAGACGAAGGGCGTCGGCACGGACGACCGAGAGCCCGGGCGTTGCCCGTCCGGCTTCGCTCGCATTTGACGCAGTGCCCGCGTGCAGGTCGATCCCGACGACGCGAACGTTCCATTCGCGCCGCGCGGCCCAGCGGAGGATTGCGCGCGGCACGTCAGCCGAGCCGGTGCCGACGTCCAGGATCCGGATCACCTGCTCCCTGCTCCATCCCGCGCTGAATTGATCCAGTTGATCCAGCACGCCGCGCGTGTAGCCGAGAAACCCGTTGATGCGACGCAGGAAGCCGAGGCTTCGCCGGAGTTGAACGGCATCGGCGGCCGGGTCGTCCATCCACTCCGCGGCGCGACATCGTTGGCGCAGCAGGTTGCGGAAGAGAACACCATACAGCGACGGGAGTGCGCGGGGGGGCATTGTCATCGGGCCGGCCGGCCGCCGAGCCGGGATGCAAAGTATAGATCAATGGGGCAGTTTTCGCGTGAATCACGCGCTCGTTCGCCCGTGCAGGCACTAACGGCGCATCACTTCATGCCGCTGGAGTGGCAGCCGCAGCAGGCTGGGTCATGCCGAGCCGGTTCCGGCGAACTTCCGCGCGTTGCATCTCACCGACGATGCGCGTGAGGTGGGCCAGCTTTTGGCGCCCCTCCAGGTCTCGTTCCAGGGATTTGAATGCGATGCCTGTACGCACGCCGCCGCTCGTGGGGTGTCCGCTGCGGCAACGACCCTCGACGAGGAACGAAAGGTCCGCATATTTCAATTCGATTCGGAGTCGATCTTCGGTGCCCACCTTGGGTGCCTCTTCGTTCTTCGGAAGGAAGAGCACGCCAAGCCCGCCGGTGCTGATGTCGCACAACCGCGTGTTGAGCTCCTGGGACGCCATCGGCCGGTCGCCGAGGTAGGCGCGTTCCGCGACGCGCCAGATGCGGACGCTCAGCCCCGAATCCTCGAGCACCGCCACCCGGTAGTTGCTCCGCCTTTGGATCGTCTTGATCTCCTGCGGCATCGCGATCAGCAGCGCCTGGACGGCAATGCCGTCGCTCAGACGAAAGTCGAGCTCGACCTGGGTCAGGGCCGAGGCGAAGACGACTTTCAGCGGACCGCTTCGAAATGAGATGCCGGCGGGCTGACGACTGGTGATCAGCTCATCGATCAACGGTCGCTCGTTCGGTGCGGATTCAACCCAGAATCCACCTTCCGCGTCCCCGAGAAATCGGGATTTATGGTGCCGAAACAGCCCAGCCGACGGAAGCGAGAGGACCAGTCCGCAGTTGCGTGCGATGGCATCGACAAGCAAATGTCTATTGTCCTGTGGCATGCTCGCGATCCTGGCAATTTCCAACCCATCTATCGAACCGCCGAACCGACGGCATGAGCGGTTCAACAGCGTGCGTGGCGGTTCCGATAAGCATGGCCGTTTGGCGTTCACGCACCGCTCGCCATCGGTGGCGTATGATGATGGGACGTGCGTACCGAATCGAAAAGGCTCGACTTTCACCCGCTTTCCGAACCACTCTGGGAAATCATCTATCACCAGCCGCAGATCGATCCAACCGGTCTGGCGACGGAGTTAGAACGAGCCGCGGGCGAGATGGCGGAACTGGATTTCCGTACGAAGTTGCTGATCCGTGATGGGCTTAACGCCCTGGCGTCGCACTGGGGAACAACGCGGTTCGATTCGTGGGTTGAAGCATCTGTCTCCCGCGTCGCGCTTCAGGCAATTCGAAGGATGGATCTGGGACCTCCGGGCTTCCCATCGATAGAGGGCAGGCTCATGGAACCCGTCCGTTCGGAAACCATCGTCCAATTTCTTCGCGAATTGGGGTCACACCTTCCCGAAGACGAACCGATCGCAGTGGCGCTCGGGGGATCAGCGGCGTTAATTCTGGAGGGCGGCCTGAGCCGACACACCGAGGACATCGATTTCGTCGACGAGGTGCCAGTTCAACTTCGTTCGGATCACGAAATGCTCCACGACCTGACCTTGCGCTACGGGCTGCGCCTCGCACACTTCCAATCTCATTATTTGCCCGAAGGCTGGGAAATGCGCTGCCGTCGGTTCGGCACGTTCCGTGGACTGGTGGTCTCCCTCGTTGACGTCCACGACATCTGGTTGAGCAAGTTGTTCAGCAATCGAACCAAGGATCGCGACGACCTGCGCGTCTTGTCGCCTCGACTGGATCGGAGCGTCATCCTGGATCGTTTGAAGCATTCAGGCGGACGGCTGCTGGCCGACGCGCGGCTACGGCAGAACGCCGCGAACAATTGGTACGTCATCTTCGGCGAGGGACTACGCGAGTAAGAGACAGCCCATCAGGCCTTTTTCAGCGGCACCGGCGCCAGAATCTCAAGCGGCTGGGAGAACAATGGAACCCTGATGAACTCCAGGGCACCATGGTTGCGGGAATTCGAATCAGGCCGATCGGTCGCCGGACGGTTAATCCAGGTTCATCGACATCAGGAACTGCGCGTTGCTCGGCACCTTTTCCAGGCGTCCCTTGAGCAGCTCGACCGCTTCGACCGGATTCATGTCGCTGAGCACCCGGCGGAGGCGGAAGACCAGTTCCAGTTCCTTCGGATCGAGCAGGAGCTCCTCGCGGCGGGTGCCGGAGGAGTTGATGTCGATCGAGGGGTAGACGCGCTTGTCCACGAGCCGGCGGTCCAGGTGCAGTTCGGCGTTGCCGGTGCCCTTGAACTCTTCGAAGATCACTTCGTCCATCTTCGAGCCGGTGTCGATCAGGGCGGTCGCGAGGATCGTCAGCGAGCCACCCTCTTCGATGTTACGGGCGGCGCCGAAGAAGCGCTTGGGCTTCTGGAGGGCGTTGGCGTCCACGCCGCCGGTCAGGATCTTGCCGCTGTGCGGCACTTCGGTGTTGTAGGCGCGGGCGAGTCGGGTGATCGAGTCGAGCAGGATCACCACGTCCTTGCCGAACTCCACGTAACGCTTGGCCTTCTCGATCACCATTTCGGCGACCTGGACGTGACGGCTGGCGGGCTCGTCAAACGTGCTGCTGACGACCTCCGCCTTGGTGTTCCGCTCCATGTCGGTCACTTCTTCGGGGCGCTCGTCGATCAGCAGGACGATCAGCACCACCTCGGGGTGGTTCTTGCTGATCGAGTTGGCGATCTTCTGGAGCAGCACCGTCTTGCCGGTGCGGGGCGGAGCGACGATCAGCATGCGCTGCCCCATGCCGATCGGCGTGACCAGGTCGACGATCCGCATGTTCAGTTCTTTCGGATCGGTTTCGAGTATCAGGCGGCCGGCGGGGTGAAGCGGGGTGAGGTCTTCAAAGTTGCCCGTGTCGGTAATCCGCTCGGGGTCCTCTCCGTTGATGGCCTCGACGCGGAGCAGCGCGAAGTAGCGCTCGCTCTCCTTCGGCGGGCGGATCTGGCCCTGGACGACGTGGCCGTTGCGCAATCCGAACCGGCGGATCTGCGACGGGCTGATGTAAATATCGTCAGGGCAGGGAAGGTAGTTGTATTCCGGACTGCGGAGGAAGCCGAAGCCATCGGGCAGGATCTCCAGCACGCCTTCGCCATACATCAGGCCGTTCTGGCGGATGCGCGAGCGAAGGATCTGGAAAATCAGGTCCTGCTTCTTGAGACCAATGTAGTCCTGGATCCCCTCTTCGCGGGCGATCTCGTGCAGGCCAAGGATGTCCATGACCTGAAGGTCCTTGATGAAGAGCTTTCCGCCCTTGACCTGCTCGTACTTGGCGTTGGTTTCGGCATCAAGGCTGGCGATGTCGTCAGATGAGGCCTGATCGTTGCGCGGTTCGGGACGGTTCTCGTGACGCACGGGCGGCCGCTGCGGCGCGGGTGGCGCCTCGACGGCAGTCGCGGCCGCGGCGGGCGCGCTGGGGGCCGGCGCGGGCGAGTCCTGCACGTCAGGCTCGGCGGATACGGGTGATTTTTCGGGTGCACGACGCGGACGGGGTGTGGACTTCGCCATGGGGCTAGGCCTCCAGAAAATAGTAGATCGAGGTCAAAGGTTGATTTGCAATATTCGTTCTGCGGTTGCCGACCGCTCGCCTGCGTATGCTACGCCGACACCTGGCAACAACGGATTGGCAACGGAGCGAGTTCACCTTGGGAGAGCTGTATCACAGCGCCGCCACCGGGCGAGTTCCCCGGCCGTCATGGGCAGGGATGCTCGATCTATCCCGGAAGGGAAAACGATGCGGTTCGCCGCGGGGTTTGGTCACGGCCACAGCAAGCTCGGAGCTTGTTGCACCGCCCGGCCCATCCGCGGGAACGTTGGACTCCGTCCAAGGGTTCCTGGCCCGTCCTTCCAGGGCGGGCTGATCGTTCCACCCACTACGGAGCGGAACAGAATATTGTTGTGGGAAAGATTACTCGTATTACGCCCGGATCGGGCCGAAGGTTCTTTCGACTGTCAATCCTCTTCCCGTTGACTGCCGGCGGATCGGTCTGGCGACCCCTCCACGCTCTTCGTAAGAATTCGGGAAAGCACGTCACGGAGTTGACCGCGGAGATCGCCCGCGTCGGCAGTGTTCTTCACCACATAATCCGCTATCTCACGCTTCTTGTCCAGTGTCCACTGCAAATTTTCCCGACGTGTCAATTCCGCCGTATCCCAGCCCCGCTCCGCTGCCACCCGAGCCTGGCGCAAGGGCATATCCGCGTCAACAAATACAACGCAATCACATGCCCGATTCAGCCCTTTTTCAAATAGTAGCGGGGTATCCCAGACAAAAGCAACCACCCCCGGCTCAGCCGCACGCAGGGCCATTTCCCGGTCCCGGGCCGCCATGACCCAGGGGTGAATCAGCCCCTCCAGCCGATTTCGCTCGGCGGGCGAGGGGAAGATGCGCCGGGCGACGGCGGATCGATCCACCGCGCCAGCCGTCGTAAAGACCTCGTCGCCCCACCATTCGCGGAGCTGGTCGCGAACCAGCGGGTCCAGGTACGCCTGGCGCACCTGTGCATCGGAATCGATGACATAGCATCCCATGTCGCCCAATAGCCGGGCCGCGAAGCTCTTGCCGCTGCCGATGCCGCCGGCGATTCCGATGATGGGCCTGCCCTGGTACATGCCGCGCTCCATCATCGGATCGCGCGCGTCTCCGTCAACTCGATCCAGTTGCCGGCAGGGTCGAGCAGGAGCAGGCTTTCAATACCCGGGGCGAGCCCCTTCTGTCGAACGTACTCGATCTCCGCGTCGATCAATTTCGACTCGACCCACCGAAGCGATTGCGTCTGGATGCCCAATGCGCGGAAATCCAGTCGCTCAACCGGCGGCTCGATCACGTCGAACACCAGCCGGAAGTTCTCCGCCCGGTAGATCGGATACTCCGCTTGCGCCTCACGCTCGAAGCGGAGCAGATCGACGTAAAACGCATCGAGCTGCGTCTCGAATCCTGCTGCGGCCGCCAGCCGCGCATCGGCAACCGTCACCAACCGTACCGGCGGCGGTTCCGGCAGACGCGGCCGCATGTCGCGCGGGGGCAAGACCGACGAACTCGCCAATTCCAACTCCAAAGGTTCCTCTCGACGGCACACATAGGCTCGGCCCACCGTCTTACTTCTCAGGTGGGCCGAGCCCACCCTACTTCACTTCCTGCCAGTTCCTGGCCCAGCCGACTTCCACTTTCAACGGTACGTTCAGCCGCATCGCGTTGATCATCTCTTCCCGGACGACCTGCGCCTCGGCTTCGACCACGTCGGCCGGCGTCTCGAAAACCAGCTCGTCGTGGACCTGTAGCAACATCCGGCTCTTGTGATTCTCCCGCTTCAGCCGGCGGTAGAGGTTCAACATCGCCACCTTGATCAGGTCGGCAGCCGAGCCCTGCACGACGCTGTTGATCGCCATGCGCTCGCTGGCGTTGCGCTGGCTCAGGACGCCGCTCTCGATATCCGGAAGCGGCCGGCGCCGTCCCATGATCGTCGTCACGTACCCCTTCTCGCGCGCCTGCATCACACACTGCTGCAGGAACTGGTGGATGCTGGGGAAGCGCTTGTTGTAGGCGTTGATCAACTCCTGGGCGGACTGGATCGTGAGCCCTTCGATACGCCGCTCCAGGCCGCGCGCGGTCACGCCATAGATGATGCCGAAGTTGATCGTCTTGGCCGAGTTCCGCTGCTCCCGCGTGACCTGTTCCAAGGGCACGCCAAACACTTCCGACGCCACCGCGCGATGGATGTCCTCGTCCGCCTCAAACGCCCTGACCAGCGCCGGTTCCCCCGTGAAGTGGGCGAGGACGCGCAGCTCGATCTGGCTGTAATCGGCGGTGAGGAGCACGCTGCGCTCCCGGTCCCCGGGGACGAATGCGAGGCGGATACGCCGCCCCTCATCCGTGCGGATCGGGATGTTCTGGAGGTTCGGGTCCGACATGCTCAGCCGGCCCGTCGATGCGCCGGTCTGATTGAAGCTGCCGTGGATTCGCCCGTCGTTGGGGTTGAGATATTCGGTGAGGTTGTCGAGGTAGGTGTTCTTCAGCTTCACGAGGCTGCGGTAGTCCAGCAGCATCCGCGCGATCTCGTGCTTGTCCGCCAGACGGTCCAGCACTTCCACATCGGTGCTGTAGCCTGCCTTCGTACGCTTGCCGGCGGGGAGGCCAAGCCGTCCGAACAGGATGTCCTGGAGCTGCTTGGGCGAATCGGGATTGAACTCGGTCCCCGCCGCTTCCATGATCCGCTTGCGCACCGCGTCGATCCGCTCACCGAGCACTGCGCTCTGCTCCCGCAGGATCGTCGGATCGACCGCGATGCCGTTGAACTCCATTTCCGCCAGCACCTCGATCAACGGCGTCTCCACCTCGTCGGCAAGCTTGCGGATCTCCGGCAAAGCATTCAGCCGTTCGTCGAACACGTTCGCGAGGCGCAGTGCGATGTCGGCGTCTTCCGATGCGTAGCAGGCGATCCGCTGGAGCTCCACGCGGTCCATGGAAAGCTGGTTCTTCCCCTTGCCGATCAGATCGGTCGTGGGGACTTTCTTGAAGTTGAGCACTTCCAGCGCCAGGCGATCGATGCCGTAGGTGATCCGGCTGGAGTCGACGAGGAACGCGGCCACCATCGAATCCAGCACCACGCCGCGGAGTTCGACGCCGGCGCGGCGCATGACCAGCAGGTCGTACTTGATATTGTGGCCGACCTTGTGCACCGCGGGGTCTTCCAGGATCGGCCGGAGCGTATCGAGCACCCGCGCGCATGGCAGCAGTTCCGAGCCCGCCGGTCCGCACACCGGCACGTAATATCCCCGCCCCTTCTCCCAACTGAAACTCATGCCGACCAGGTTGGAGTTCATCGCCCCCAGCGCGTCGGTCTCGGTGTCGAAGGCGAAGCGCTTCTGCCGGCGCAGCTCGTCCACGAACGCCGCGAACTGCGCCTCGGTCTGCACCAGCTCGTACTTGCAATCGGCCCCGGTGGCGACGCCCGGCTCGGGCGGCGCGGACGACGTCCCGCCGGCCAGAGGCTCGGCCCCAAACAGGCTTTCCTCAAAGAGCGGCGAGGCGGCTCGGCGAGCGGGCGGGCGCGAGGTCGTCGGCACGTCAGCCGCCGCGGCTGGCGCGCCCTCGATTCGCTTGAGCAGGTTGCTGAACCCGAGCTCCTGAAGGTGCGACCGCACCGCCTTGGCATTGAGTCCCTGAAAGCGGCACGTCTCCGGGTCAAAGTCCATCTCGACGTCGTTCTTCAGGGTCACCAGCTGGCGCGAGATGGGAAGCCGGTCGGCATATTTCTCGAAGTTCTCCCGAAGCTTGGGCGTCAGTTCGTCGAGGTGCTTCAGGACGGCGTCAGCCGAACCGAACTGCTTGATCAGCTTTGCAGCCGTCTTTTCTCCGACGCCGGGGATGCCCGGCACGTTGTCGATCGCGTCCCCGGTCAGGGTCTGAACCTCGATGGCCTCGACGGGGGTGTAGCCGCACTTCTCGATCATGCGCGGCACGTCCATCACCTCGTCCCCCTGCACGTCGTACATCTTCGTGCAGTCGTCGAGAAGCTGGCGGAGGTCTTTATCCTTGGAAACGATAAAGGTCTCGAACCCAAGGCCTTCCAGGCGCTTGACCATCGTGGCGATCAGGTCGTCGGCCTCGAAGCGGGGCTTGGCGAACAGCGGCACCCCCGCATCGCGCACGATCCGCAGGATCCGCTCCTCCTGCGGCAGGAAGTCATCTGGCCGGCTCGCCCGGTTGGCCTTGTATTCCGGGAAAATGTCACGGCGGAAGACGGTTTCATCCCCGCTGTCGATCACCATGGCCAGGTATTCCGGCTTGCGCTGCTCGATCAGGTTGATCAGCATCTGCGTGAAGACGTACGTGGCCTTGGTCGGCTCGCCGCTGGCGCTGGTCAGATCCCGGAAGGGCGCGAAGTAGGCCCGATAAATATGGGCGTGGCCGTCGATGATGTAGAATGTCTTGCCCATCGGGGAGTTCCCTCCATGTTAGAACCGCGTCGGCGGCCCGTCCAAGCACCGGCGCGAACTCGCAGGGCCGGGTCGCTCATCGCCGCGCAAACCCCGGATTTTCTTGACCGTACTGTAGGATGAGGGGTAGATTATGCGGGCTCGTATTGGCGGAAGTCCCACCTTCCGAAGCGTGGCGGGTAACTCGGGCCTCTCAGGTCCGTCGCCCGCCTGAATGATACTCACCTTGGTCGCCGCAGCGCGCGTGTTTGGAGGTCTTCCATGGCTGCCCCCGTTAGTCAGCAGGGTTCGCGAGCGGGTTTGATCACCGCCGTCGTGATCTTCGTCATCCTCTTCGTGGCCAGCACCATCTTCGCGATTTACTACCAGGTGCAATGGACCGCGAGCCAACAGCTCTATCGGCAAGCGAACGAGAAGATAGACGAATACGTTCGCCCCGACGCCCGCAACTCTCAGGAGATGCTGGAGCTGGTCACGGGCGCCAAGAAGCCCGAGGCCGCGATGGACGTGATCCTCCAGCAGCGCTCGCTGCTCTCGCGCGACATCGCCGGCTCCGTCCTCCCCGCCGCCAAGGCCGACACCGCCGCCAGGAGCGCCCTCAGCTACGCGGCTGACCGCGTCGCCGAAGCGCAGAAGTCGACGGCGGCCGCCGGTGGCAATGCCGGCGGCGCAGACGCCTCGTCGCAACCCGCGACCGCGCCCGCGGCAACGGCGGGTGGCAGGCCCACCTTTACCGACCTCGTGAGCACGATCCGGTCCCTGTCGGACATGGTCGTGGCCTCCAACGCCGATTCGATCAAGGCCCGCGCTGAGGCGGCCACGTCCGCCAAGGCAGTGACCGACTCCAACGCCGAGCGCGACAAGGTCCGCACGCAGGCGCAGACGGACGTCGACGCCGCCAATAAGAAGGTGACCGAGGCCGAGGCGGCCACTGAACAATGGCGCAATGAAAAGACCGGGGACGTCAAGAAAATCCAGGAGGCCGCCGACGCGACGATCAAGCAGCTCCAGGCCGGCACTGAAAAGCTGGTGCAGGAACAGTCCAAGCGCGACGGCACGATCAAGGACCTCACCAAGCAGATCGAGGGCCTGACCAATCGTCTCAAGTCTCGCCGGGTGAACACCGTCGAGGCCACCGTGCAGCAGGTGGATGGGCACATCATCCGCATCCCGTCGCAGGACACGGTCTTCATCGACGTCGGCCACCAGCAGGCGGTGACGCCGGGCCTCACCTTCGAGGTGTACGACAAGGCCAAGGGCATTCCCGCCCTGGGCAATGGAATGCGCGATGAGGACATGCCGGTGGGCAAGGCCTCGATCGAGGTGGTTCACGTGCTGCCCGGCAGCAGCGAGTGCCGTGTCGTTCGCCACACGCTCGGCCAGCAGCTCACCGAGGGCGACCTGATCATGAACCTCGTGTTCGACCCGAACACGAAGTATAACTTCGTCGTCTACGGCAGCTTCGACATGGCCAACAGCGGCACCCCCACCCCGGCGGATGCTGAGGTCATGAAGCGGCTGGTCACCCAGTGGGGCGGCAAGCTGATGAACAACGTGACGGTTGACACGGACTTCGTCGTGATGGGCAAGGAGCCGGTCGTCCCGATCCTCAGCAAGGAAGACGCGGACAACCCCGCGCTCGTCGAAAACCACGACAAGCAGCAGGCGGCGCAGGACGCTTACCTGGACGTTCGCTCCAAGGCGATCAACCTGGGCGTGCCACTGCTCAACCAGAACCGGTTCCTCTACTTCGTCGGCTACTACGATTCGGCGAAGCGGTAGCGGTTGGTCCATTCAACCGCGAAGTCGCGAAGGCACGAAGGCGAACGCGAAGAAGTCACGCATTGAGCGTTGATTTCTTCGCGTTTGTCTTTTCTTCAATGGTCAACCAACGCTATGGATTCGGATCGGAGCTATCGATGACGACTCCGTAGCCATTGAGCGCGATGCCGGATCCGAAGTTGGTGAGGACTTCGCCGTTGGTGCCGAAGCTGGTGTCGAGCGTGCCTGTGGTCGTCTAGCGGGCGAGGGCGAACTGGCATCGCTGATGGGCCGTCGGAAACAATGGTTCAAAAGGCTTCAAAGGCTGTCGCGGTAGGGACGGCGGTCGCCCGCCGCCCCCCGCACGGATCCCGGCGAGCGGAATTACCGCACCGGGCTCTTGCCTTGGATCATGACGGCCAAGCGAGCCTCGGGATAGGGCTGACAGATACGCGGCGTGGGTAGCCAACACGAGGCGATCTGGCTCATCCGTGCTTCGGAGATGTACCCCTTCTGGCTGCGACGCATTAACGCGCGCCGCCAGAGCCGCCGCACCCGGTCGCGGAATCGGTCCAGCGCCAAGTAATTGCGGGGGACACCGAAGTAGCGAAGGTGACCGCTCACCAGGGCTCGGAGCCACTGCCCCGTTTCCGCGATGGAGTCGTGCATGCGCCGCCACAAGGACTCTTTGAGTTCCCGGAGTTTGGCACGCATCCGCTGAGCCATCGTCTGCCGCAGCACGATGAACTTCCCCTGCCGGGTCTTATCACACGCATGCGTGAAGCCCAGGAAGTTGAAAGTCCGAGGCTGCCCTGACCCCGGCGTTTTCGTCGTTCGGCGGCGAACCGTCCGAACTCGATCACCCGGGTTTTCTCGGCATGCAGTTCCAGGTTGAACGCGCGGAATCGCTCCCGCAGTTCTTCCAGGAACCCAACGGCATCCGACTCGTGTTGGAAGCCGACCACGAAGTCGTCCGCGTAACGCACAATGATTACGTCACCCTGCGCCCGCGTCTTCCTCCACTTCCCCCACCGGAAAACGTCCCAGTAGTTTGAGTTCGCCGGCTTCGCCGGTACTACGGGCTTGTCCGACTTCCTCCCGGCGCGCCGGGATTCATCGCCGTCGTGCTCCTTTCGGATTCACGGCGCGGCCCGCCGCGGCGGGCAAGCATGGGATCTCCCGGCTTCCGAATGAGATGCTTTGGTGCGTGCGCAGTCCCGGCGCGCCGGGAACGCGGAGTGGGAATATCCCTCGCGATAGCGGGAAACCCCCTGTTGCCTTCCGTCCGTCATAACGACGTCGGCACTCCGGAGAATAAGGTTTTCGAGGCTCAATACCCGGCCCGCACTTTCCCCTGTCAACGCTTCGACGATGATCTTACGATCAACGCCGCATGACTCGAGGCCGACGTGGCTTGCTACACCTTCGTCGCATGAACTTTCATTCACTGCACCTCACCGGCTTTGCCGGCGCACTATGACCCTTTTTCCTCCTCCGCTTGATGCTGCGGCCCGACGAGTTGCTTGCCCTTCTCCGACAAGAACGTTTACGTTCGAGCTTTCATCCCATGAGTCGCCTAACTGGAACGTCGAATATGACTACGCGGGCCAATCGTCAATTTCCCGCGGCTGGACTCTCACCAGCTGGACTCGCAGCCTCGCAGGCTGCACCACACTCAGGGCACCTGTCTGGGGTGCCGTGAAGGTCATAGCCACATTTCACGCATCGACCCGTCCCGCGGCGCCAGCATGCCACCCACCCGCGATGGGCGCGTACGATCGGAGCAATCGCGATGATGGTCCAGAGAATCCAATAGCGGATCCATATTTCATGCTGCACGGTTGTCGTCATCGAGCCAATATGGCCCATTGGCATCAAAAGTCCCCACGATGGGTAAGTGGTACGCATCTCTCCGAAGCCAGCAACCAGTTGCCACCGAGGCCAGCGAGATGCGTCGAACCCGTCCCCACCGCTATTTTGGAAAAATCGCCAGGAATGCTGATATTGCGGGCGCGCGGGCACGTCGCTGTGACAAACCTCTATATCGAGTCGCCCGAGCCTGGAGTAGATCTCCACTGATCGATAAGCCGTGACCTTGACGAACGAATCGGTGCAATAATGGCTCCGCGCCCAAATCGAGGTTACGCAGATCAATACGAACAGCCATACGACAGACGTCGTCCGGCAACACTTGCTTGCACGGGGATTATAGTCCACGCCACCCATGCTATTCATACCCTGCTCCCGACGCCCAATCGGTCAGAAACCAAGGCGGCGAGTCGACGGCGACCGCCGGCTGCGCCGTCGGATCGGCCGCCTTGAGCAGGCTCCATGTCACACCGCCGCCCGGCGCTGGTGTCTTGCTCACATCGGCGCCCCAGTGCCAGGCGACCATCTGCAACGCGACCCATTGGCTTCCCGCCCCCGCCGGTTTGAAGAGTATGTATGTACGATAGGAATCATCCCGTGTCGCGCTTCCGATAGAGTTGAGAGTTGATCCATTCAAGAGCGGGTACGGGTTAGACAGAATCTGCGACGGCGAGTCGACAAAGGTGTCCGTCACGTTCCCGGTGGGGAGGATCGCGTTTGGGACCGCGGCTCCATTTGGCCCTAAGATATTGCTCGCCGGGAGGGGAAAGCTATAGTCTAGAACCCACACGCCGTTCTTCGACCATTGATAATAGGTTCCATTTTGTGAGATTTTGTCCCCGCTGTTCACCATCTGCAAGAATGACCACGTCCCTTGGGCAAATCCGGCTGGGGTCGTTACCTGCGCCGGCAAGCCAAAGCCCTGGCCGGTCTGGGTGCCTCCCGCAGCCTGAATCGCCCAGCCGGTGCCCGGCACTTGTCCTAGTATTGCTCTGCCGGTATCTATGTTGCCGATCGTCGTTATGGGCGAATATACGTTGAACGTGGTGGTGACCGAATAGCTTTTTCCGCCGATGCCGGCGACATTCACGGTAACGTTGTCCATGTCCGGGCCAGGGGCCGGCGCGCCGATGCCGAACCAGAAAAACCTAACCTCCGGCCGTGTGCTTCCAACACCACGCGTCGAGGGCAGCACCAATGTTTCGACAACCGGGAGAACCGTTGGATCGTATTGCCGCAACACCTTTCCGGGAATATGCCATTCATATGTTGCGCTTTTAACGAGCGCTACCGGACCGGCGATTGCTGCGTTAATGTCCACGGCCTGTCCCACCAGCCAATTCCGGCTCACGTTGGTGATAACCCCGCTCGCAGGCGTATTGCTATTGGGGTCGCTGAGCGCCGTGATCTCAAGTGCGATGGCACTCGCGGGCTTCGTCGTCGCTTGGGCTGTCGTCGATTTCGTCGTCGCTGGCGTCGCCCCGGCGTCAGAGTCGGCAATCGCAAACACGATGTCGCCGACACTCGCGCTCCCGTGCGTCGCCCCCACGAACAATGACGGCGGCGTCTGCCCAACCGTCAGTTGCACCGACGAGACCGAACCTCCAAGGAACGGTGTGCTTCCCGGCGTCGGGGTATTGGTGGTCCACACGTCCACTTCGCCAGGAGCCGTGGTCGACAGGGTCACCGTTGCACCGGTCTTCGCCCCGGCGGGATAGTTCAGATGCAGTGGCACAAGGTTCTGCGTTCCATCCGCGCTTCCCTGAAGGACGATCTGCCCTGAGCCGTCGCCGAGACTGATCGTTGGCGGCGCACCCACCACATCCACCGTAGCGGTCGTTGCGGAACTCAACACGGCGTGCGTGGCGGCATTCAGTGTCGTGATGACGGTGTTGGTCCAGTCTGGAGTCGCCGTCGCAGTTTGCGTCACCTGGATGAGATCGCCTGTCGATCCCGCCGGGATCGTCACGCTGCCGTTGAGCGTTTGCCCGGTGACGGCGTCGCTGAGCGTATATTGGCTGGCGCTCTCCGTCCCACTCGTGTCGAAATAGACCGTGAGCGGGTTGGCGAGATTTCCCGCGCTGCGGGTCACGAGGAATCGGCCGGGATCGCCATTCACGGCATCGGCCTCCACGTCGGCCGTGGCGATCGCCACGGTCGGG
>JBBSDP010000044.1:0-37648 GCA_038240605.1 Tepidisphaerales bacterium
TGTCAGACGGCTGAAATTCCTGTGGTTATCCAAACCCACTTGGGTTACCTTCGTCTCTATTCTCACGGCTGTCTCCTTGGTAAAGCTTCACCACCGGCATCGTAACGCCGGCAGGGGGACAGCCTTTCATGAGATTACGTCCCGAATCCGCGTCATGCCGCCTCGGCCACCTTCGGCTCATGGATCGGGCATCGGCAGGTGACGCGTGTGCCGCCGGCCGACGTGGCACGCTCGACTTTCAATGATGCGCCGATCAGGTTGGCGCGATAGTTCATGATCCGCAGACCAAGGCCCGGGTTCACGCTCGTCTTTTCCGAAAGGCCGCAACCGTCGTCGAGGACCACGAGGAGCACCGAGCTGTTGTTGGAGCCCATCGTGATCGTCGCGTTCGGCGCCTTGCCGTGTTTCACCGAGTTGCTCAGCGCCTCCTGCACGATACGGTACAGGTGGATCGCCCGCCGTGGCTCGATCGCCACTGGCTTTCCGTCGTATTCCCACGTGCAGTGGATGCGCAGGAGCGATCCCGCCGTGGCCGCCAGTTCATCCATGGCCGCCACGAACCCGTCGCGCTCCAGAGTGGCGGGCCAGAGGTTGCGGGCGAGGTCGCGCGTCCAGCAGACGGCTTCGCTCACCAGCCGGGTGACCGTTTCAGCCTGGGAAGATGCAGGCGCCTTACCCGCCGCCACCTGCTGCGCCATCGATTCGCTCAGCAGGGAGATGCCGGTCAGGTGCTGGCCGAGGCCATCGTGAAGGTCGTGGCCAATCCGACGCCGTTCGTCTTCGCCAATTTCAATGATCTGTTTTTCCAGTTGCCGGCGAACGATCTCGCCACGATGCGCCCGCCGTCTTACCTGCAGCAACCCCTCGCCCAGGAGGCTGATCAGCCCGCCCTGGGCGATCAGCAGCATGAGCGACCCCGCCTCGGCTACCTTGCCGCCATCGCCCCCGAAGAGGTGCGTGGCCGCGGCACAGGCGATGGCGGTGGTGAGCAGCCCCGGTCCCACCCCGCCAAACGCGCCAGCGGCGGCGATGGCGAGAAAGGGGATAAACCGCGCGAAGTCCCTCCCCATCCGCGGCCCCATTGTCGCCCCCAAAGCCAGGGCCAGGCATGCAGCGGCTACGGCAAATCCGTAACGCCGCGCGGGGGATGCCGCCGGCCCGTGCAGTGCGCAATCATCGGCGGTCAGGGTAATCGTTGCCATGGTCGTTGAGCCGCGGGTGGCGCGGACGATCCGCGCGTGCACGGCCCCGTAGTTCTTATCGGTTGACTCGTCGCTCGGGCATCACGGCCGCGGTGAACGCGGGCGACCATCGCATTAGGGGCGTTCCCTAATGCAATCTGTCCGGCTATAGGGGGCGGTCCGTGCGGCAAATGAGGAAGGCACCGCTGGCCGGTTCTGACATGACGCGTCATAATCAAACCGTTGTCCTAACGCTGCCGTCATCAGGGTGACGGCGGTGGTGTCTCCAAACGAGGAACCTGAATGTCGTTGATTCAACCGCGTCGCGGTCGTACGTCCCGCTCCCTCGCCGCTCCCAGGGCCATCGAAGCCCTCGAGTCGCGCACGCTGCTGTCCGCCTCGCTGGGCGCGCAAACGATCCTGGCGTCCGAGCCGCTGGTGAGCATCGTCGCCAAAGGCAAAGCGACGCGCCTGGCGAACGGCCACGTATCAAAAGCGTCATTCGCGGTGACTCGATCGCACGCCTCGCTGAAGGAAGACCTGACTGTCAACTATTCGATCGACCCGACCTCGACCGCCGTCAACGGCGTCGATCTCGCGCCCCTGAGCGGCACCGTGGTGATCCCCAGGGGCCACGGCAGCGCGTCGATCCCCGTCAACCCCCTCAACGCCGCCGCCGCCCTGGCGGTGGAGAACCTGACGCTCGACCTTCAGTCGGGCTCCTACACGCAGAACGCGGCCAAGGGACATGCGACCGTGACGATCGCGGATAAGCGGACACTCGTCTCGATCACCGCTAATCAGCCAAACGCCCAGGAACATGGCCCCGTCAACGGACAGTTCACCGTGACGCGCACCGGACCGATCAACAAGGCGCTGACGGTGAACTACGCCCTCGACGCCTCATCGACCGCCGCGGCCGGCGTGGACTTTGGCGCGCTCAGCGGCACCGTCGTCATCGCCAAGGGCCAGACCTCGGCAACGATCGACGTCGTGCCGGTCGACGAGAACCTGTTCGCCGGCAGCAAGACCGTCGTCCTCGACGTGGCTGCCGGTACGTACGCTGCGCTCGAAGGAGCGAACAGCGCAACTGTGACGATCGCCGAAAATGACAGCCCCCCGGCCGGCGTGCCGATCGTGGACATCGCTACCCTGGCCAACGCGTCGGATGTGAACCCGACCACGAGCGGCCTCGGCCAATTCCTCGTCACCCGCACGGGTGACACCAGTGCCGCGATCACCGTGAACTACATCGTCGCCAATACGAGCACCGCCGTCGCAGGCTCCGACTACACCGCGCTAGCGGGAAGCGTTCAAATTCCCGCGGGACAGGCGAGCGCGACGATCAACGTCACCGCGATTGACCCCGCCACGGTCACGGTCGATAAGACTCTGACGCTCGCGCTCACCAACAGTGGCGAGACCAACGCCGGCCTGCTCAGCTCGACGATGACGATCGCCGAGCACGCGATCAACGTGACGCCGGTGGTCGATATCACCACGCTCAGCAACGCTTCGGAAGTGAACCCGACCACGACCGGCGTCGGGCAGTTCCAGGTCACGCGGCAGGGTTCCACGGCGTCGAGTTACACCGTGAACTACGCGGTTGGCGGCAGCGCCGTCGTCGGCACGAATTACGTCGCGCTCAGCGGCAGCGTGCTGATCCCCCCCGGCCAGAGCAGCGCGACGATCAGCGTGACCCCGATCAACGACAACCTCGCGGACGGGAGCAAGACAGTGATCCTCACGCTCACCAACACCGCCGAGAGCAACCCGTCGCTCGCGAGCGCGACGATGAGCATCGCCGACGCCGGAGCGCCCTCGGGCATTCCGACCGGGTGGTGGAACACCAGTTATCACGACCGCGTCGCGGTGACGGTCAACTCCGGCTCGTACGCGCGCACCGACAAGCCAGTGGACTACTCGATCAACTTCACGACGCTCCTCTCGTCGCTCGGTCAGAGCGGCCAGCCGTTGAACCTCAACTCGATCCGCGTGATCGAGACTTCGGCCGACGGGCAGACCGTCACCAACGCAAGCGTGCCGTTCCAGTTCGACCAGGCATCCAACTTCAACGCCGCCACCAACGCCTCGGGAGATCTGGTCTTCATCGCGGCCGGCTCAACCGCCGCCAACACCACGCGGCACTATCACGTTTACTTCGACACCGGCGCCAACTTCCAGGCGGCCAATGTCAGCGCGCTGGTCACGACCACGACCGGCCAGAGCGACGCCAACCAGCCGGCCATCGAGATCGATACGCAGGTCGCCAAGTACTTCCTCCAGACCGACAACGGCGGCTTCTCCAGCATCATCGACAACAGCGGCCAGGACTGGCTCAACTTCAACAATAACGTGAACAGCGGTTCGTCAGGCGAGTACCGCGGCTTCCCCAACGCCGTGCTGGGCGGCGGCTTCCATGCCGGCTTCACCAGCGGCACGACGACGATCGTGAGCAGCGGTCCGCTCAAGACGACGATCATCAGCAACGTCGCGGTTGACACCGGCAATCCCAATGGCCTCTCGCACTTCTCGATGAAGTACGAGATCTATCCCACCTACCTGCGGGCAACGATGCTCCAGGCGGACGCGAATTACTGGTTCCTCTACGAGGGGACGCCGGGCGGGACGATCAACGACAACGACACCGTCTATCGCTCCGACGGCACCGCCACCAACATCAACACCGCCTGGCAGGTGCAGAACGGCCTGGGCGCCAACAACGCCGGCGAATGGTCCTACGTCCAGAGCGCGGCCGAGAACCGCTACCTGTACATGGTGCACGATCAGCCGGACAACCTGGCTGACTCCTACTATCTGCTCGATCACGCGATGACCGTGCTCGGCTTCGGGCGCGACAACAACCTCTCCGGCAATCAGCGCGAGCTGATGACCGCGGCGCCCAACAGCTTCACACTCGGCCTCGCCGACGGCGGCAGCAACTTCACCGCCGCCTCAGCCGTGATCAACGGCGCTTACCAGCCGTTGACCACGGGAACGGGTTCGTCGCAGGGGATTTAACCGAGATCTTCGTATCAGACGGAAAGGGTGCCCGTCCTACTGGACGGGCATTCTTAATTCTTGTCTGACAAACTTCCGATCCCCCCGGCACGCCCGCGAAAACTCCGGTAATATGAGGGCCGGAGGACATGATGGATCGCTCCCGTTTGCCCGATCAGGTAATCCTGGTCGACGAATCAGACCGGCCGCTCGGCGCGGCACAGAAGCTGGCCGCCCATGAGAACGGCGGGCGCCTGCACCGCGCTTTCTCGGTTTTCATTTTCAACAGCGCCGGGCAGATGCTCCTCCAACGCCGTTCGGCGCGAAAATATCATTTCGGCGGACTCTGGACGAACGCCTGCTGTAGCCACCCTCGCCCCGGCGAATCGCTGGCCGAAGCCGCCGTTGCCCGGCTGCGCGAGGAGTTCGGCTTCGACGCCGACCTGCGCGTGGCCTTCAGCTTCACCTATCGCGAAGTCGATCCCGCCAGCGGCCTGACCGAGCACGAGTTCGACCACGTCTTCATCGGCCGCTTCGACGGCCACCCCCTCCCCAACCCCGAGGAGATCGACGACTGGAAATGGGTCCACACCCAGGCTCTCGCCAAAGACGTGCGCGACAATTCGGCACATTACACGCCCTGGTTCCGCATTGCGCTGGAGCGCGTCCTACCAATGGCTCCATCTCCGTCAGACGTCGATCTGACGTCTCCTGCTCCCTCTCCCTTTGGGAGAGGGCCGGGGTGACGGCTTTGGAAGAACAACGCATCAGGGTCGAGCCTACGTGTTGCCGACCCTGCCACGCCGGGCGTTCGATCGGGTATTGTTTTCTGCATGAACGCCATCCGAATTTGCTGGTTGTTTCTGATCGCGACCCTTTCCACATCGATCGCCTCCGCCGGTGAAGATTGGCCGCGCTTTCGCGGGTCGACCGGGCAAGGTGTGAGTGACGCAAAGGACCTGCCGCTCAACTGGTCGGAGACCCAGAACGTCGTCTGGAAGACGCCGATTCACGGCAAGGCGTGGTCGTCGCCAGTGGTGATGGGCAAGCAGGTCTGGGTGAGCACCGCGACGGCGGATGGGAAGGAACTGGGCATCGTTTGCGTTGACCTGGATAGCGGGAAGATCCGGCTGGACGAAAAGCTCTTCAACGTGGCCGAGCCGCAGTATTGTCACCCTTTTAATTCCTATGCGTCACCGACGCCGGTCATCGAGCCGGGACGGATTTACGTTTCCTTCGGTTCGCCCGGCACCGCCTGCCTCGATACCGCCGACGGCAAGGTCCTCTGGCAGCGGACTGATTTCGTCTGCAACCACTTCCGCGGCTCAGGCTCTTCGCCTCTGGTATTCGGCGATTTGCTCATCATGAATTTTGACGGGAGCGACTTTCAGTTCATCGTCGCCCTCGACAAGAAGACGGGCAAGACCGTCTGGAAGACGGATCGCTCGATTGATTTCAAGGACACACAGCCGGACGGCAAGCCGCTCGCCAATGGCGATTTCCACAAGGCCTTCTCGACGCCGATCATCGCCGAGCAGGATGGCAGGCCGATCGTCGTCAGCCTCGGCTCCAAGGCGCTCTACGCCTACGAGCCCAGCACGGGTAAGGAGATCTGGCGCGTCGAGCATCGCGAAACCCACTCCGGCAGCTCCACGCCGGTGGGGGGGGAAGGTCTGATCTTCTTCGGCACTGGCATCGCCAACGGCGAACTCTGGGCGCTGAGGCCCGGCGGAACCGGCCAGCTCAGCGACGCGAACGTCGCCTGGAAAACCAAGAAGCACGTCTGCGGCAAAACCTCGGTCACGCTCGTCGATGGGCTGATCTACATGATCAATGACGGCGGCATCGCCTCCTGCCTGGAAGCGAAGACCGGCGCCGAGGTCTGGCACAACCGCATCGACGGCGCCTTCTCCGCGTCGCCCATCTACGCCAACGGCCGCCTCTACGTTGGCTCGGAAAACGGAAATACGACCGTCCTGGCAGCAGGGCGCGAGTTCAAGGTCCTGGCGGAAAACACGCTGCCGGATGGACTGATGGCGTCGCCGGCCGTCGCAGGAAACGCGTTGATCCTTCGCACGCGATCGAATCTCTACCGAATCGAATCCGCTCACTAAGACCGACCCGTCGTCCCCGTTAAGATGAGAATCGGTCTCTCCGATTTCTCAACAAATCTCACGCTGAGCCCGCCTTGGCGGTGCGACGTATAAGCCCGCGAATCCGGCGTGGAGGAAGGACCCGGCTCTTGACCGCGTGAGCCGGGTCCCTGGTCCTGCCGGTGTCGATCCTTTTGCATCTCTCCCGCGTACCATTGCTTCGATCACGTAGCGGCGCCGGCGAGGTATTTACCTCGTCGCCAATGCGTGGCGTCGGAACCTAAATGCCGGTATCCACGAACCCTGGAATCAAGCGAATAGTCGTGCGCGCAGCGGCGCTTCTTTGCGCCATTGCCTGCTGCGTAGCTGCCAGTGCTGCGCTGACCGATCCGGTGCGAAAACCAGCTCCGCCCGACGTGAAGGGCAGGGCGTGGGTCCGCAATCCAATCGACCGATTCATCCTGTCACGGCTGGAGGCCGAAGGGTTACACCCGGCGCCCGAGGCGGACAAACGAACGCTCATCCGCCGTGCCACCTTCGACCTGCTCGGGCTGCCGCCGCGTCCGGAAGAGATCCGAGCCTTTCTCGCCGACCCTGCGCCCGATGCCTATGAACGTCTGATCGACCGGCTTCTGGCCTCTCCCCATTACGGCGAGCGCTGGGGACGCCACTGGCTCGACATCGCCCGCTATGTTCCCGGCCGAATTTCGTTCACGGGGATCCGCCACACCAGCGGCGATCAGCCGTACCGCGATTACGTTGTCCGCGCCTTCAACGAGGATAAGCCGTACGACCGCTTCGTGACCGAGCAACTGGCCGGTGACCTGCTGCCGCCGTACGCCGATCGCGTGCGGGAGATGGATCGGATCACGGCACCGGCGTTCCTCTCGATCGGCGCGTGGTTCGACCAGGAGACGGATCCCAACCGCCTGCGCCTCGAGATGGTGGACGATATGGTCTCCACCACGTCGCAGGCGTTCCTCGGCCTCACCGTGCAGTGCGCCCGCTGCCACGATCACAAGTTTGATCCGATCCCGACGGCTGACTACTACGCGCTGGCCGGCATCTTCCGCAGCACCAAGATCGTCGGCGCGTTCAGCGACTTCTGGCGCGATGGCCGCGTGCGCTGCCTCCGCCCGATGGCGATGCCCGAAGAGGTTGCCGCTAACGCGAAGCTCGAGCAAGCCATCGCGGCCCAGGCGGCGGGGCGATGGGGTTACCTCACCCAGCGTCGTGCCGAGGCGATGCAGGCGTGGAAGGCCGATGAGCCGCGTTACCGCGCTGCGGCAACTCAATTGCCGGCACTGGCGTATGCCAAACATTTCGAAGCCGAAGATTTCGATGGCGTTCACAACCTGCGCATCGCCCAGCTCGCCAAGGACGGCAGCGGCAGTGACGTGATCGAATCGATGCTCCCCACCGATGAATGGGTGAAGTACCGGCTCTCCGTTCCTTCCGATGGGCGATACCGACTCGATGCCTTCTACAACACCGCCGAGCGAACGCCGCTGCTCGTGCAGGTGAATGGCGCAGCGGTGAAGACGGACGCGCTGGCCGCGTCGACGGGGGGATGGGATCTCACGTATCAGCGATGGCAGGAGGTCGCGACGTTCGACCTGCGCTCGGGCCTGAACTTTCTCCGGCTGTATGCCAAAGAGGGGACGTTTCCGCGCATCGATCGGTTCCGGCTCGTGGCAGTCGATCCCTCGCGAGATGAAAAAATCCGTCGCGTTGCGGCGGATCAAAAACTCGATCCGATCCTTCTCGCGGAATTTCAAGTAGAGCCGGAGCATCCCTGGCCGACGATCTCCGGCATCGAAGTGTTCTTATCGCCCCGGCAGCGTCAGCAGATTGCGACGATCGACGCCGAATCGGAGCGGCTCGCGGCTGCGATCCAGCCATACGACCTGACGATCGGCGTGAGCGATGAAGCGCATCCGGTTGATATTCCGGTGCACGTTCGCGGCGATGTCTACAGTGTCGCCCCGCAGCCGACGCCGCGCGGCATGCCGCGTCTGCTGGACGCGGCGCTGCCGCGCCCCGCGATTCCGGCCGATCACAGCGGCCGGCTCGAGCTGGCGCAGTGGCTGACTGACCCGCGGAACCCGCTCACGGCGCGCGTGATGGCCAACCGCATCTGGCAATGGCATTTCGGGCGCGGGATCGTCGCCACCCCCTCTGACTTCGGCACGCGCGGCGCACCGCCCACCCATCCGGAATTGCTCGACGAGCTGTCGGCGACGTTCGTCGCGAACGGCTGGTCGATCAAACAGATGCACCGGCTCATCATGGCCTCCGCGACCTATCGCATGTCGTGCGAGCCGGTGGCAGCCGAGTCGCCGCGCATCCAGCAGCGCGATCCGGAGAACAAGCTCCTCTCCCATTTTTCCGCCCGCCGGCTCGATGCCGAGGAGCTGTATGACGCGATGCTCTGCGCGATCAACAACCTTCCCCCTCAGGAGGCGACCGGGCCGTTGAACGTCGAGAAATCGAAGAATCGCGCGATGTATGTCCTGGCCGCCAACCGCGCGCCCAAAGGAATGGGGGGCGAAATCCGCAAGATGTTCCCGCTCTTCGATTGCGATCCGTCGGGCGCGCCGATCGCCGTCCGGACGACGTCTACCACGCCGGCACAATCGCTCTTCTGGTTGAACAGTCCGCTGGTCGAGTACTACGCCGATCGCTTCGCCGCTCGGCTGCTGAAGATGGACAAACTCTCGGATGCGAAGCGCGTCGAGATGGCTTACCTGATCGCACTGGGTCACGCGCCCGACGAAGTGGGGATTGACCGTTCCCTGAAATTTATTGAGGAATGCACCCGCGACGATGGACTGGCGCCGGAGAAGGCCTGGTCGCAATTGTGCCAGACGCTCTTCGCGGCCGAAGCGTTTCACTACGTTCGATGAGATGACGACGATGCCATACCGGTCGAAGATCCTCAGCCGCCGTGAAATGCTTCGCCGGGCGACGCTCGGCTTCGGCGGACTGGCGCTCAGCGAGCTGCTCGCACGGCGGTCGCTGGCCGGCGCGCTCGCGGCCGGCGGAGCGATGGCCGCCCAGCCGCCGCAGTTTGCGGCGCGGGCGAAGCGCGTGATCTACATCTTCCTCGACGGCGGCCTTTCGCAGATCGACAGCTACGACTACAAGCCGCTCCTCCAGCGCGATGACGGCAAACCCCTGCCACCCAGCATCGCCAGGCCGAAATTCGCCTTCGCGCCGACGGGCCAGCTCCTCGCCAGTCCGTTCAAGTGGAAGCAGTGGGGTGGATCAGGCGCGTGGGCATCGGACCTGTTTCCGCGCGTGAACGAACGAATCGACGACCTCTGTTTCGTGAAATCGCTCTGCCACGACAATGAGGATCACTTCACCGCCAAGAACATGCTCTCAACGGGTTCTGGCCGCGAGCCGCGGCCCGCGATCGGGTCATGGGTCGCCTATGGGCTCGGCACCGAGAACGAAAACCTGCCTGCCTTTGTGGAGATCATGCCGGGCGTTCCCAAGGGGACGCCATCGGCGTTCTTGCCGGCCCGCTACGCCGGCACCGCCATCGGCCGCCCCGACGACCGCGCCCGCGATCGCGTCTGGGATAATCTAGGTGCTGCGCAAACGGCGTCGGCGACGACATCCCAGCGCAAACGGCTCGACCTGCTGGCCGCGATGAACCAGGCGGACGCCGGTGCCGGCGCTGCCGCCGATCGTGCCATCGAATCCGAGATCCAGAACATGGAACTCGCCTTTCGCATGCAGACCGAAGCGCCGCAGGTGATGTCACTCGAGGGTGAATCGGAAGCAACCCAGGCGCTCTACGGGATCGGCGAGGCGAAATCGGACGATTTCGGCCGTGCCTGCCTCCTCGCCCGCAGGTTCGCCGAGCGCGGCGTGCGCTATATCACACTGATGCATTCCACGCGCGCGTTCGGAAACCTCTGGGACCAGCACAAGGATCTGTACGAAGGGCATCGCAACAACGCCGTCGCGGTGGATGTGCCGATCGCGGGCTTACTGGCCGACCTGAAGGCGCGCGGTCTGCTCGACGACACGCTGGTGATGTGCGGCAGCGAGTTCGGGCGGACGCCGGTCTTCGAATACCAGAACGGGAACGAAGGCCGTCTTCGCAACGGCCGCGATCACAACCCGCACGGCTTCACGATGTGGTTCGCCGGTGCTGGCTTCCGCCCCGGCTTCTCCCACGGCGCGACCGACGACTACGGCTACTACGCCGTGCGCAACAAGGTCACCGTCCACGACCTCCACGCGACGATCCTCCACGCGATGGGCCTGGATCACACGAAGCTGACCTACCGCTTCAGCGGGCGCGATTACCGGCTCACGGACGCGTATGGGAACGTCGTGCGGGAGCTGTTTGTCTGAGGTGAGGGAACGGCGGCTATTGCCGGGGGACGTTGCGGAACAACTCGGCCACCGGCGCGGTGAAGCCGGGGAGCACGTCTTCGCCATCCAGCGCATCGTCTTCTTTCGACACACGCACGAGCAATCCCGGCGGGTGATAAACCGCGACCGTTCGCGTGGGGGGATCGATTACCCACGCCAGGCGCGTGCCGGATTCGAAATACTCTTTCAGCTTCTGATCGATCTCCCCCTTCGTGTTGCCCGGACTGAGTACCTCCACCGCCAGGTCGGGAGCGAGCGTGGGAATCGCCTCAAGTGTCGTAGGAAGACGGCTCGTCGAAACAAAAGAGACGTCCGGCAATCGAACGCGGCCGGAAGAAACCAGCCGCATCGTTCCGTCCGGACCTGAGACAGCCCCGAGCCGATGGGCACTGACATACGCACCGAGCAGCGTCACCAGGTTCATCGCGATGATCGCTTCCCCGTATCTCACGGGCTTCTCCACCAGAGTGCCGTCGATCAACTCGCAAAGCTTGTCTCGCTCGACGAAATGAAGCAGGTCGGATTCCGTCGCCGTTCCCGGCCACGGGTCGAAGATGATGCGTTCCAGCGGCACGTCTCCCAGCGCGTGGATCCACTCGGCGGCGTTTTCAAAATGCCGCGGCGGCTGGAAGCGAGCGGGGGTTGCAGTGCTCATGGAGCGCGTGATTCTATTCCGCCCAATCCCAATACGTGTGGATCGCGTCGTAGCCGGTCTGTTCGCCGGCGAGTTCCCACTTGAGGGGTGTGTGCTTACCGCCGGTCAGGTCGACCGCCTGCACTTCGGCGAGGTAATCGGTGACGTGCTTCACCGGGTCGCCGGTCCCCTTGATCGTCTCGGTTTCCAGCATCTTGATGCGAAGGGTGGTGTCGTCATCGCTGACTGCCGTGAGCGATTGCTGCGACCACTGTCCCTTTTCGTCCTGGATCAGGACGTTATTTCGCGTGTTCTTCAGCTTGGAGTAGATCTTCACGTCAGTGCCGAAGTGTTCGCCGAACGTGAGGCCGACCGGGTCGAGGCGCTTGGCGAGCTTGCCGCCGTTGTTCCAGAGCAGGATCGTGAATTGCCCGCCGAAGTGGTCGGTCTTGCCGCGTGAAAACGTCTCCTTCACTTTCGTGACGATCGCGCGGTTCGCCTTGAGCGTATCCTTGACGAGCCCTTCGGCGCCCGCCGCATCGAGCTTCTTCTTGTCCCCGGCCGCCTTCTTCCCGGCCTCGGCGAGCTTCTGGGCGAATTCCTTTTCCCTGGCGGCGTCGGCGCCCGCGCCCTGGAAGAGGTTGACGGTCAGGAGGGCAAACTCCCCGTCGTTCAGCTCGCCCTTCCAGAGGACGATCGGCTGCTTTTCGGTGACGGCGGGTTTCTTCGCGGCAGCGGAAAGCGTCTTTTCCTGGGGGAAGCGGGCATCGATCTCCTTGCCGCCCGCGACGCCGCTCACCAGGAAGTAAACCTCATCGCCCGACTTGTCGTCGAGGGCGTAAGATTGGATCGTCCGCAGGGCGGCGAGGTCGATTTCAGCGGGGATGGCCGCGGCATGAACGGCGCTGACCAGCGCGCCAACCAGCAGAGTCGTAACGAGGGAGAGGCTCTTCATTCGCATTCCAGGGCTCCTGAGATCGGGTTCGATTCGTTGTATGGTTACCGGGGGCGGATTATCGAGGGCCACTTGCCGCGCCGCAACAGTATACCGCCGGCGGAGAAGCGCCTGGGCTTCGAACGGGTCGAGTTCGCGGGTTCTATGTTCCGGCCGTGTAAATTCGTTCCTCCACAATTTGCGACCCGAAGAGCTGGTCGATCCGTCGCTTCAGGTCGCAGCGACGGTCATTCGTCTGATAGACCGATCGCGCCAACTCGACGAATCGGGGTCCGAAATTGCCCAGTCGCTCGCACTCTCGAAGTTCATCCTCAATTCGCCAGAGAACCTCGTTGGTCTCGCGCAGCCCTGATTCCAGTGGAGCAAGATCAGTCGATCGCGGAAAGGCTGTCCGCACCGCGATCAACGCATCCAATTCCGTCCTTATATGCGCGAGCTTGACGGGGTCACCGAGGTGCTCGGACTTGATCGTCAATATCGAAATCCGGTCAATCAGATGACCGGGGGATACCGGAGCGAGGATCGGCGGCGTTGGAAGAGCGGCGTTTCCGGCGCGCGTCAGTTCGGGCACCACCTCCGCCATTCGTCGGAATACCCCATCCCATTCACCCGGCGACGCCTGCCGAAAAAGTCGCATGGTCGGATACCACGGACAGTCGTCCCGGCCGATAAGCCAGCGCCAGTCGGGCGAAAACGCCAGGGCGACCCACACGGGTACCCCCAGTGCGCCGGCGAGATGGACCATGCTGGTATCGGAGCTGATTACCAGGTCGAGCTTCATGAGGACGGCAGCCGTATCGAGAAACGCCCCGCAGCCTTCGTCCCGCGGACGATCAAAGATTTCCACTTTGAACCCGACTGTTTTGATTTCCTCAGCCGCCGTCCCTTTTTGGAGGCTGTAAAGGCAAACGCCGGGAACGGCGGCGAGCGGCGCAAATTCTGCGAGCGACATTGACCGGAACCGATCGCCTTTGTAGACGTCGCTCCCTTTCCACGAGATCCCGATCTTGAAATTGCCGCGAGTCACGTGCCGCGTCCACTCGGTAACGCGCTTCGCGCCGGCCCTGAGATAAGGGATCCGCGCGGGGATCGTGGCCACTCGGGTCTGGAAGATTCCCGGCAGGCTCAGGATGCGAACGAAGGTGTCAAACCGAGGCAGCGGCTCGCCGCGGGCGACTACTCGATCGGCACCCTCGACTCCCTCAAGGAGCGGTCGCAATTTCGGCTGGCATTCCAGGACCACGTTCGCGCCGCGCTCCTTGAGCATCGACAAATAGCGCACGAATTGAATCGTGTCCCCAAGCCCCTGCTCGCAGAGGACCAGTATCGTGCGACCGTCGATGGAGCCGCCGTTCCATTCTGGCTGCGGGAAGCTCCGTTGCTGCGGACGGTCCTCCTTCAATCGCCGTCGCCACTCATACTCGAGCCATCCCCTCTCGAAATCGCCGCGGGCCAAAAGCGCGAGCGCGAGGTTCCAATGGGCGTCCGCCGAGTCGTTTCGCAGTTCCACGGCCTTGTGCAGTGAGATCAGGGCTTCGTCGAGATTGCCAAGCTGGTGGAGCACCGCTCCGAGATTGCTATGCGCGTCGGCCCATCCCGGCCGCTGCTCGGCGGCATCTCGATAGGCCGCCGCGGCGGCGTGAAGTTCGCCGCGCTCGCGCAAGGCATTTCCAAGGTTCAATCGCGCTTCCGGCTGGCCCGGGGCAAGCCGTAGCGACTCGGTCAAATGACGGATCGCATCGCCGCTTCTCTTCAAACGCAGAAACCCGTCTCCCAGGCGACGATGGGCCTCGGCGTAGTCGGGCTTGATCTGGGCCGCCGTGCCCCACGCCAGCATCGCTTCGTCCGCCCGCCCAAGTTTTTCCAGCATGATGCCGCGGTTGAAATGGGCCTCGGCGTAATCGGCTTTGAGTCCAACCGCCTCATCCAGCAGTTCCAGCGCCTCTTCATTTCGGCGCATGCCGCCAAGGGCGACCGCGAAATTATTGTGGTACTCGGGCGAGCTGGAATCGATTACCAGCGCTCGCGTGAGGCGATCGATGGCTTCGGCATTACGGCCGAGTTGGTTAAGCAGCAATCTGCTGTAGTGCAAGGCCTGCGCATTGTCCGGCTCCTTCTCCAGCACGCCTTCATAGAGCCGTTCGGCCTCACGATGAGTGCCTGACTTATGAAGGGCCATCGCGCGGGCGAGGCTGACCGTGGACGGAATCGACTCGGTCGTTGCGGGCGCGGGTTGGGTAATCGATTTTGAATCGCAGTCCTTCGCCCACCCCTGCATTTCAAGGCAATGCCGTTCAAAGTCCCCGGCGTCAAAAAGCGTGAAATACTGGGGAAGACGATTCACCCCCTTCTCGTAGGTGTGACTGTGATTTGGCTCCTGGACCGCAAGAATCGGAATCGCGTAAAGCTTGGCGATCGTGGCATCCTCATAACCATCGAAAGTCGTCACCGGATTGGCCAGCACCCGATCGATGCACGCGATGAGTCGGGGAATTGCCGTCCGGCGTACCGCATACGCATGGCTGTGGTATCCACGCTTCACCCTGCCGAGATTGTCGGCGACCCACCCGGCGCTCTCGACGAGATGCAACCCAAGGTAAAATAGATCCCAATCCGTACTCTCGAGCTGCGGCCGCATCTTCTCGATCCACTCAGCCGTGTCGTCGCGAAAGACTGCATCGTCTTCGAGAATCAGCGCCGTCTCGTGGCCGCGTTCCAGGATCAATTCGAGCAGCGCCTTGTGAGAAGCCGCGCAGGCCCAATAGCCGGGTTTGAACGCGGGACTCGGTGATGGGACGCCATCCGCGGGGGGCAGGAGGGCGGGAAACCGCTCGAAGGAAGCGCCGAGCCGTTCAAGCCGGGTGGAAGCCCGCTGCATCCGATCGGCGTCGCGTACCACGTTGACGACATAAGCTCGATCGAAGCAGTTCAATACCTTTTCCTGCGGTGCGGGCGGCGTCGGCATCCGACGAAAGACCATCAACGTGTTTTTGAACCACGGTTTTGTTGCAGCATCCCGCAACGTCTGCGAAAGAGTTGCGTCGAATTGATATCCCAGCGTCTGCACGACATCGATCAGATAGTCGTTGTTTCGGCAGTTGACGTGCCCGGTGCCGCTTTGACCTTCAATCGCCCAGCTCAACACAATCCCTTCGCGGTTGTGGCGATGGAGATTCGAAATGAACGTACGCTCGCGGGACGCCGGGATGTGTTCACCGACTTCGAGCGAAAGCACCCAGTCGGCGACGGGAACACTGACTGGTTGGGAGAGGTCGAGTACTTGCCCGTCGCGGCAGGCTGTGACGGCGGGACCGCCATCGTAGCCGAATGCATCAATGCCCTTCGAGCGGAGATGGTCGACGTACACCCCCGAGCCGCAACCGAAATCAGCGACGCTCTTTTCCAACAAAATCTGCGACAGGCGCTCGGCTAGCGCGCCATCGAACGCATCGGCGTGCGCCGCGATTGCGTGATCGCGGTCCAGCCAGACGCCGGCGGCGACAGTTGATATACTCTTTTCGCAGATCGTCATGCGGGATCCTCATCGAAGTTCGGCCGTAAGACCACGCCGCGCGAACCGTCGTCGCGCGAGAGTCAGGAGCGAACCGGAGAACTGCGGCAATCTTATTTCGCGGTCACACGACTCGGTCGGATTGACGGATCTGCCCGGCCACATTCTGGGCAGCAACCGGCGCTGGCCCGAAGATCGTATCCGCATGTGGGGCAGAGGCCCGCCGGCTTCCTCTTCATTTTCCTATAAGCCATCAGAAGATGAGCTACGGGGAAGACGCCGAACAGAAGAAGGAGTGCCCACATCGGCGCGGAAACGAGCGTCCCAAAATCACGCTGATTGCCAACATACACCGGTTGTGTTCCGGGCCAGTTTTTTTGAGGTGCGGCAATCTGGTATCTTCGGTCCATTGTTGAAATCATAAACCCGTGCCATGGCGCTGGCTCGTTCTTTAGGCCATCATTCAGGTCGGCTCGTGCCTTCTCGTGTAAAATCCAGAATCGGGCGCCTCCTGCTGGTGGCGTGTTCTCGTCGTACTCCCACGGAATCGGGGAACCCATGTTGTCATGATTGATCCGCTTGATAAAGAAGAACTGAACAAGCCCGCGATTTGATCGAACCTGTTCGCTGTATAGGATCGATCCAGCAGGATCGTGCCGCGTCATTCTCCACGCGAAATCGGCAGTGAAATAGCTGCGAACGTAAAGTACTGCGACCAGAAGAACCACGGCCCAGCAACTACAGACGGCGAGCCACTTCAGAACCTTCATGAAGACCCTACTTTAAGCATTACGCAGGCATCTCAATCGGTAACGTGCACGGTAATGTCACAATCGGTTGGAATCCCCTCATTTTCAACCAGCTTTGTTCCGACGAGGTCCGTGAAGCTCCAATGAACATACGCACCCCCAAAACCAACGCTCTTCGGCCGAGACGTCATCGTGAAGGTTACTGACCCTGTGTTCGGATTCGTCGTGAGTTGCCCGTTGTTTACCGTTGCTACCGTTCCGTCGCTGCTCGTATCGTTGACATAGAGGGTCACACCGGTAATTGGTTTTAACGTGGTCGCGTCAAGCGCGACTAATGTCGCCGTGATGGAATCTCCTCCCGCTCCTTTTTTCGTGGATAGAGTAGAGTCTTTTTCATCGAGCGGCTTTTGGCGACTATTTGAGAGGTTCCACAAAACGGATTTCACAGTTACATTGACGGTTCCAACGTTTGCATTGTTCGGCTGGCGAAAATTGGGACTTTTTGCCGTAAACATCACGGCGACCGGATTTTGCTGAGCGGTAGGCTGCCCCACTGACAGCGTCACCGTCGTCTGCCCAGGCTGTTGACCGTTCTGGCCGGTGGGTGGGACGGCGTTACTCGCTGTGTTGTCGGCTACGAGACTGCCATGATTGTCGCTCCGTATGACAATCCAACCGTTGAGTGGCGCGTTGTTGTTTGTCGGATCAAGGACGCTAACCACGACCTGCTTAGTTTGGCTCTCGTACAATGACACGTTCTCTGATGCTTGGCCGTCCACTAGAATAACTGGATTCAGTACCTTGGCGGCCGGTTGAGTCGTTGCCGTGCCACCGCCTACGTCAGCAGCGAGCACAGTCATCGTATAATTGCCGGCGTCAAGATAGGTGTGTGACCCTTGGACGAGCCAACCGCCCGCTCCGTCGCTGACAATCGTACCGGCGCTCTGCCCTGAGCCATCACCCCAATCGATGGTTGCGCTGTAGTCGGTCGCCGCGCCTCCGGCGTCGCCGTCGGTTAATTTCGCAACGGTACCAGTAAACGTGACGCCTGAGGTCGCGCTGATATTCACGGCTGTCGCTGAGATCGGGGCATCACTAATCGAGCTTATGAAGGCGGTGTTGACATGCTGGCCGCCGTCGTCGTTTACCGCAAAGGAGCCGAAATAACTCCCTTCTTCCGCAAACTGGTGGGCCCCGTTGACGGCGAAGCGGCCCCCACCAAGGCTCGATATGGTCCCCGGGCTTGTCGCCGTCCCATCGCCCCAGGTAATCGTGCCCGTGAAGTCGGAAGCGGGCGCACTGGCGTTTGCATCCGTAAATGATCCGAGGAACCCGTAAGTGGAAGCGCCTTCCGTCGCCGGGACAACGGTGCCCGAGCCTGTTAGCGAAGCATCGGCGACGACAGAAAAGAGTGGGTCGCTCACTGACCTTCCGCCGTCATCGTTGATAGCGACCGATCCGTAGTAGCTTCCGCCTGGGGCGGTCTCTTCCGTGAACTGGTGAGACCCCTGCACAAGAAAGTGGCCGCTTCCCTGGCTGACGATGGTTCCGGGGCTTGTCGCCGTTCCATCGCCCCAGGTGATCGTGCCGGTGAAATCAGCGGTGCTCGCGCTTGCGTTCTGGTCGGTGAAGGAGCCGACGATCACATTGCTGAAGGAGGCGCCTTCATAACCCGAGAAGCTGAAGGGCACTCCGCCGGTGAGCGGCGCATCGGCGACCGTGGCGGCAAAGGTGGCTTCCAACGTCGCGCTTCCGTAGCTTCCGACATAGGAGGCCGCATCGCTGACGTGCGCGTCGACCAGCCCGTTTCCCTCGTCGCCGGCGGCAAGCGTCAGCGAATAATTCTGGCCGATCGGAACGAAGACCGAAGCCGGCCCGCTGACATTGCCGGTGTAGGTCAGCGACCAGTTCGTTCCGCTCGAGGTCGGGTTATTCGTGGTGGCCGAAAGCGTCAGGACGCTCGATCCGGATTCCTGAAGGCTGGAAGTGCCAGCGATCTGGGCGGATGAAACCGAAAGCATCCGGCGTTTCTCAAGTCGTTCGACCGTTGTCTGTTCCCGCGCGGCTCGGCGCGCCCGCAAGGCGCGAATTATCGCGATAATATTTGTACCGGAAGACATAACTCCACCCTTTCCGAACCCTGAGTGACATGGTACGACTTGACGACGGATACCGTACCGACGGCTTCTCATCGCTGTCAAGAAAAATTGTTCTCGATGGTCAGTTATGTTTCGCGGGATTTTCGAACCCCGATTGGCGGTTACCCGTAAGCATGGAGAGGTGCTGGGATCGGCACAACCTGTCCCTCATTTCAGTGTATAACCGATACCCATGCGTCCCGGACCTTTACCGCAAGTCGCCCCCTGCATCGTCACGCACAACCTCGCCCTGGGCGGGGCGCAGACCGCCGTCCTTCGATTGATTCGCTGTCTTCCGGACTGGGTGCGGGAACGAACGACGCTTTACAGTCAGTCCCAGGATGTGCCGCTGCTGGAAGCGGCGATCGCGAAGCACGGCTTCTCCGTGGCGGCCATCACCCACCAGCCGCCCGCCGACCCGTCGTGCTGGGTCCTCAGCTATGGCGACCTCCGCGGCCTGTCGCAGCGCCCCGTCTCGCTTCTGCTGCATTCCTGGGACGATGAGGGATGGCGCTACATCACGAAAACCTATTACGGTCTGCGCGACGTGACCGTGGCCGGCGTCTCGCAACAGGTGCTCCGCCGCTTTGACCCTTGGATCCGTGAACGCGGCCACCGCGTGGCCGGCGTGCTTCCGCCGCCTGTCACGGAATATTGCGTCGCCCGCGGCGCATCCAGCCCGCGCAACATCACCGTCGCCTGGATGGGGCGTCCGCTGGAGAGCAAGGGGCTTTTGAGCCTGCCGCACCTGCTCCGCCTCGACCCGCGCCTGATCGTCCGCGCCTGGACGGGCGCCGACACCGGCGGCCTGGCTTACACCCGACAGAAACAGTCCGAGACGATGGAGAATCTCCTCAAGCTGGCCACGAAGCTGAAGGTGCTCGACCGCCTCGACCTGCGACCGCTCGATTTCGATCCATTCGCCTATCGTCATCGCCTCGACGGCTGCCACGTCCTGCTCGGCAATAGCCGTCGCGAAGGGTTCCTGATGACCGCGGCCGAGGCGCTGAGCTGCGGCATCCCCGCCGTCGTCACCCGCGATTGCGGCGTCGCGGAATTGATCCGCGATGGCGAGAATGGCGCACTGATCGACTGGAACGAAGATCCCAAACGCCTGGCCCGCGCGTCCTACCAGGGCATCCTTCGCGCCGTCGAGTGCGACTCGCTCACCTGCCTCGGCTCCGTTGCCGACCTGTCGCTCGGCGCTCGCTACCGCCAAACGTATGGCGATGCCCTCGCTCGCATCACTCACTCCAGCCTGCGCTGCCCGGAGGCAGAGGCGCGGGTCACGGTCGGCGTTCGCATCCATCACCCCATGCGCGTCGATCACCTCGACATAGCGATCAGCAGCCTGGCGCTACAGACCTACCGGCGGTTCAAGACCGTGCTGCTGGTCGATGGCCCGCGCCAGTGGGGCGAAATGCTCGCCCGCCGTTACGACCTGCCGCTGATCTGCACCGGCGTTCCCTCTGACATCACCCACTGCTCCGGGCTGCACCGCGAGGCGCTGGAGCAGTGCGATACCGAGTTCTATAAGCCGCTCGATTACGACGACCAGCTCCTGCCCGAATATCTCGAGCGAGCCGTTCGCGTGTTAGACACACGCGGCGATGACGTCTATGGCTGCCTGCTGCTGACGCTCGAGGGAGAAGAGTGCTCGCCGCGCCGCTGGCCGCACCGTCCGCTGTCGACGATGTTCACCGGCAACCCGGACGACAACATGCTCCCGCACTCTTCCGTGCTGATGCGGGCGCAGGTCGCGCGCGACGCCGGCAATTATCAGGAACGCGCCGTCGGACTCGGCGCGGACGACTATCACCTCTGGAACCGAATCCACCGCCACGGCGGCCGATTCTTCCGCGATGACGATGTCCGCAACGTCATCTACCGCATCCACGAGAAGAACAGCCTCAAGATTCGCCGTCAGCGATATGGTTCGGCCGCATCGATCGCCCCGCGCGTAAGCGGCGGCCTGATCGCTGGCGCCACCGCCGCCTCGATCGCGCTGTTGCTTTCTCCTGGCCCAGCGTCCGGTGGCGTGCAAATGCCCGAGGCGCCCGCGTATTTAGACCGATCCGCCGCGCCGTCGCCAACCACGGAGTCGAACGCGACGTCGGGTTCGCAGAAGATCTATTCTCCGACCGAGTCGCACACTCGTCAGCGCAAGGACCAGCCGTTCGACATCGCCAATCTTCCTCCCGCGCCGGAAAAGATCCCGCCGCCGCACTCGTAAGATGCTTTCAGGGGATGCCGATGATGCGCCGCGCCTTCTGTAGTCGAATCGCGATGACGACCCTTGCCGCCGCTTCGAGTTATTCGTGCGCCGCTGCGCCGTCCGGGCCGGTTGAGCTGCATGCGGGGCCGGTGCGGATGAAGCTGGCGGATGGGGAGTTGCGTTATTTGAGAGTGGGGGAGGAAGAAGTCATCCGCCGGGTCTACTTCGCGGTGCGCGACGAGCAGTGGAACACGGTGGTGCCGCGGTTCACGCGCGTCGATCTGGAGGAACACCCGGATCAGTTCACGCTCCGGCTCGCCGCACACTGCCAGGAAGGTGCAGTCGATTTCGACTGGACCGCCACCGTGACCGGCACGCCCGCGGGCGTCGTCTCCTTCGCCGCGGAGGGGACACCCAATGCGGCGTTCAGGTCAAACCGGATCGGCCTGTGCGTCCTGTACGGCTCAGACGCATGCGCCGGCCAGACGTTTGAAACGCTCGTGACGGAAGAAACCGCACCCAGGAGCGGCACGTTCTCGCGCGATGTAAATCCTGAGCTGCTCGCATCGGACTATCGCATCCATCGCTTCACGACCCGCCTCGGTTCCATCGTGTCATGCAAGGCCAGCGGGCTGGTCCGAATGGAAGACCAGCGCAATTACGGCGACTCTTCCTATAAGGCCTATCAATCGCTGGATTACCCGTACCCGGATGTAGCGAAGGGAGCGGCCCGGACGCAGTCTTTCACGATCACGGCCGAGCCTGGACGCGGCCCGCTCGAAATCAAACCCCGCACGGGACCGACGCACGTCAGCGTTGGTGAACCGATCGCCGGCAGGAAACTCCCCCAGCTCATAGAGGCGGATCCGGCCCACAAGTCACCAGGGTATTACGCGATCAATTTCAATCGGGCGAAATTCGAGAACGCATCGGTGCTGCTTTGGAATTACACGCCGTTCGTGCACCTTCCCGACGATGACGTGATGCTGGAAAACATCTCCACGGTGCTCGACCAGGCCCAGACGGCACGGGCGTTTTCGCCGCACGCGTCGTTGCACGTCGGGCCGATCGCGCTCTCTCCGCCGTCGCCCCATCCCAACCGATATCCCAGCCGTCCGCCGGGCATGGCAGCGGCGTGGGCGGCTGCGTTCTACGGCAACCTCGCTCGCGCCGGCATCTCGAAAGCGAACTTCGACATGCCTGACGAAGGCGTCGGTCAATTTCTTAAATCGCTTGACTCGTATCAGGGTCGCCCGCTGCTGAACGTGAGCCTCAACCCCGGCCACCCGCTGACCGAGCGCGGCGTTTCGCCGCTTCAGGCCTTCGCCGCACAGGGCGCGGACGGTGATGCGCTCTGGCTCATCAATCTGTCGGGCCAGCAATGCGAGGTCGCGATGGACAATGTGTCGCCAACCCGGCACGTACGCGTGCTTCGTATCGTCGCGGAGCACGCCGGCGACGGCGCGCCCGCGGAACAGACCGTGGATCGCCTGGACGCCGGGGCGCTCACGATCAGTCCGTGGGAGATCCGCCGTCTCGTCTTCGAGAAATAGCGGCGACCGGCCGCCGCGGCGCTGCGAGGTCATCCGCCATGACTCCTAAGCCGCCCATCCCCGAGCCGATTCCGGAACCCATTCCCCAGCCATCGCCCGATCCGATCCCGGATCCCGAGCCGTTGCCCCCGGGCTCGCTTCCGCCGGCACGAGAAGTGCTGAGTGGTAAAGTGCTGAGTGCTGAGAAAGGAAAAGACCCTCTGCCTCCTCAGCACTCAGCACTTTTTTCATTTCCTCTCCAGCGCGCCGCGAATTAGAATTTCGCGTGGGATGTCCGAGCTCCCGCCCACCAATTCGACATTAGTGCCCTTTGCTTCGCTCGCCGATGCTGCGGAGCCGCCGCTGGCGACGTTGGCGGAATTGCCGCCATTGGCGGCGCCGGCATCTCCGCCCTCACCTCCACCATCGCTCCCGTACACGCCCGCGGTCGAATCGCGGCAGCGTCCCGGGCTGGTGACCACGATCGGCGTGATCAGCATCGTCGTCGCGTGCCTGAGCATCCTGTGCAGCCTGGGGCTGGGCGTGGAGGCCGCCGCGTTCTACGTGATCAGCAAGATGAGCGCGGCCTTCTCGACCGTGACCGCAGCGTCTACGAGCACATCCACGGTCGTTGTCTCAGGTGCCCCCGCCCCCGCTGTCCCGGCAGGCAGTGGCGTGGCCGATGCGCCGTCTCCCGCGCCGGTCGGGCCAGGCGAGCTGCCGGCGGCCCAGCGTGAGACCGTGGTCGGCGCACTTGCTGTGCTCCAGCCGCTCAAGGAGGAACGGCGCAATCAGCTCATGGTGCTCTTCACCCAGCATGGCCGCGACCTCTTTCCGGACGATGGACAGCCGCTCACCGCGGCCGGCGTGCGGGCGATGGTCAAGCAGAGCCAGACCGAGGCGCCGCTGGAAGGGGGCGGCGATGGATCCACGTCGTACGTGCTCCGCACCGGCATTTTGCGCGTCTTCAACGACCGTGCCGAGTTCGCCACACCCGACGGCTCGGTTTCGCTCACCAGCCGTGCTGAAAATTCTGGCGACGCCGACGTAGGGAACTCGATCATCGCAACCGGCGCGCCCACAACGCTTACCGCACAACAGGTTTCAGGGGTCCTTGCCAGGATTCGCTCCGTGGCGGTCGGCGGATTGAATACGGCACAGGCCCAGACGCTTCAGCAGCAACTGTCGTTACCCAACCAGCAACTCGTTGATCCGACACTGGTCTGGACCCCGGTGCAATCCGCCAACAAGATGCCCGATGGCAGCGTGCTGGTTCAGTTCACCGGAAAAGGATTCGCCGGCATGGGCGGCGGCATGCTTCAAGTGGACCCGCAGGGTCAGATTGGCGCGCAGACAACGTTCTCCGGTGGAGGCGGACCCGGCGCCCCGTTTCCATTTGCCACCGCCAAATTCAGTCCCGCACGATTTTCGCTGATCATCATCGAAGACTTGCTGAGCATCGGGCTGGCGATTTACCTGCTTGTGGCGGGAATCATGGTATTGCGGCAATCTGCCTCCGGACGAAAGCTTCACCTGATTTTCGCCGTGTTCAAAGTTCCGCTGGCCATTGCGGCGGGCGTGGGGCTCACATGGTTGTTCACCACGTTCCTCGGCGCTGCGGGGCCCGGCGTGCCGGCGTCCGCGGCCGCAGCCGCGCGCACGCCGTTTGTCATGATGGGAATCGGCTTGTCCGTGATCGGGTGCATCTACCCGATCGCACTGCTGATCGCGTTGAACACGCGCAGCCTGCGTAACTACTACGGCTCGATTCGGTAAGACTACTTCTGTCGGAAGACGATGCGACCCTTGGTCAGATCGTAGGGGGAGAGTTGCACCTTGACGCGATCACCCGGGAGGATGCGGATGAAGTGCTTGCGCATCTTCCCCGAGACGATGCCGAGGATCTCGTGGTTGGAGTTGTCCAGCTTCAGCTTGAACATGGCGTTGGGCAACGCCGTGGTCACGGTCGCTTCTACTTCAATCGGCTCCGATTTCGCCACAAACAATCTCCGCTGGACGTCAGGCTGCAAATGCGAGCGGGCATCATATGAGGCCTGTCCTCGCTTAACAAGTCGGGACAAACGCGGCCAGAACGGTGAGGCGGACATTCCCGCTTCAGTGGGACAGGCTTTCCCGCCTGTTGCGTGCCCGTGAGCGGGGGCATTCCCGCCCCACGAATGTCTGCCCTACTCCAGCAGCGAATCGCGGATGCGCTGGTAGCTCTCCTGCCGCCACGACGGCGCCGTCCCCGCCTTCATGTCAGGGAAAAATTCTTCCAGGTTGTCCCGCGTCACCCCCCAAAGGCCAAACAATTTCACGCCCGGCGTGTCGATCACGGCGCCGCCGAAATCAAGTGGATACCGCCGCGCGGAGGTCGTCGTATGCCGTCCCTTGGCGGTGTATTTGCTGATCTCGCCGATGCGCAGGTCCAGGTGGGGCTGGATCGCCCGGATCAGGCTGCTCTTCCCCACACCGCTGTGTCCGGCCAGCACGGTCGTCTGGTCGCGCAGGAAATCGCGCAACGAGTCGAGCCCGCGCCCGGCTTCAACACTCGTCTGGAGCGTCGTGAAACCGAGGGAGGCATAGTGGGCCAGGGCATCGCGAGATTCAGAATCATCCGGAGCCAGATCAATCTTGTTCAGGCAGATGATCGGCCGGAGATTTCCTCCTTCGGCGGCGATGACCATCCGGTCCACCAGTCCCCATTTCACATCGGGCAGCCGCAGCGAAGCGACGATGAGCATCTGCTCGGCGTTGGCGACGATCGGGTGTTGCTCGAGTCCCTTGAAGCTATCGGACCGCGACAGCACCGACCGCCGTGGCAGCACCTGCTCGATCACGCCCTGAGGCGCGACGTCCTCGGCGGCGCCCGTCTTCGCATCGTCCGCGGCGACGGGGCGGAAACGCACTTCATCCCCAACCACCACCGCGGTGTCGGAAATCTTGTTCAGCGTCTTGCGCACCACGCACAGGTAGGTGGCGGATGCTTCCTCGACGACGCTGTAGAGGCTGTAGACCTGAATGACACGCCCGCGGGGAAGGCGGTCGACATCCTCGCCCGGCTGTTCCTGGGCTCGGAGAAGCGCCGTGCGAACGATCTTCTCCTGCTGCGATCGCTTGCCGCGCGAGCTGAACCGATGCACCGCCTCCACGCGGTCCTCATCCAGGTTGCCGGCGTGGTAGCGGCCGGTCAGGTCTTTCTCGCGGGAACCCCGTCGGCGGCTGCGCATCAGCCCTTCCCCCCGCAACGATGCGGGGCAACGGACTGATCGCGACCTGTAGAATGAGCCGTCTTCATTTGACCGTAACCGAATCCACAACTAAGCTGCCGGGGTCGCCTGTTCCTGAACGTCCGCGCCACGTAAACGTAACAACCTGTGTCCCTTTCACAATGACGGAGGGTTCCATTGGCCGTGCCGCTTACGGTGTTGAACGACCGATCCGACACCTCCCTAGGACGATGCGCCTCTGATTTCCCGTCGATCCAGGAACTCTCCGAAGAATACGAAAAAAAGGAAAAGTGCGGCCTCTTTGGCGTCTGGGGACCCAAGGAAGCCTCGCAGGTCTGCTTCCAGGGGCTCTTCGCCCAGCAGCATCGCGGCCAGGAATCGGCCGGCATCGTCGTCTCGGACGGCGTGAGCCTCAACGGCCACGCCGGCATGGGGCTCGTCAGCCAGGTCTTCACCTCGCGCCTGTTGCGGGAAGAACTGGCCGGCCACGCGGCGATCGGCCACGTGCGCTACTCGACGACCGGCTCCAGCAAGTTGTGCAACGCCCAGCCGCTCCTGCGCGAATACCTGATGGGCCCCGTCGCCGTTGCGCACAACGGGAACCTGATCAACGCGCAGCTCCTGCGGCGTCAGTACGAAGAGCACGGGCACATCTTCCAGAGCACCACCGATACCGAGATCATCGTCCACTTGCTGGCCAAACCCACGCACGTGGAGAAGCACGATCCGCTGCCCCACGTGCTCAAGCACCTCCAGGGCGCGTTCAGCCTGCTGTTCCTCTTTCCCAATCGCATGGAAGCCGTCCGCGATCCGTGGGGCATCCGCCCGCTCGTCCTGGGAAAGACTGCCACCGGCCACTGGTGCGTTGCCAGCGAGACCTGCGCATTTGACGCGATCGACGGACAGTTCGTGCGCGAGATCGAGCCGGGCGAGATCGTCCGCATCGACGAGCACGGCGTCACCAGCCGTCGTTTCGACACGCCCGCCGCCGAGCAGGCGCACTGCGTGTTCGAGCACGTCTACTTCGCCAATCCGGCGAGCCGTATCTTCGGCCAGAACGTCCACATGGTTCGCGAGGCGCTGGGGCGGCAGTTGTGGCGGGAGAAGGAAGTGTCCGCCGATTTCGTGATGCCGATGCCGGACTCGGGGCGCAGCGCCGCGCTGGGGTTCGCCAAGGAATCGGCGATTCCGTTTGAGGAAGGAATCGTCCCCAACCGGTTTGTCGGCCGTACGTTCATCCTGCCGGGCCAGGCGGCGCGCGACCGCGCGGTTTCGATGAAGCTGAACATCATCCCCGACGTGATCGCGGGCCACCGCATCGTGATCGTCGAGGATTCGGTGGTCCGCGGCACCACGACGCGATCGAAGATGCGCGCCATCCGCCGTGCCGGCGCCAGGGAGATCCACCTGCGCGTCTCCTGCCCGCCCATTCGCCACCCATGCTTTTACGGCATCGACTTCCCCACCAGCGAAGAGCTGATCGCCCACAACCGCACGGTCGACCAGATCCGCGATTTCCTCGAGGTCGACAGCCTCTACTACCTCTCGCTCGAGGGGATGCTCAACTGCATGAAGAACCCCCAGAGCGAATACTGCACCGCCTGCTGGAGCGGTAAATACAAAGTCCCCATCGACCAGCCCCAAAGCAAATTCAGCTTCGAACGCGAGCAATTGCGCATGTTCTGACGTCGTTCGGGGGAATGTTCGCCGCTGAGACGCTGAGCACGCGGAGAAGAAAATTCATTCAATTCATTGAACCGCGGATAACGCGGATCGCACGGATAAGCGATGAAGCTGCCTTCACCCGCGCCATCTGCGAAATCAGCGATTGCTTTATGTTCTCGGCACTCTCAGCGTCTCCGCGGCGAATCAGTCTTGGATTTCTAGTTTCGCTTTGGCCGCGGGGCGGCGACGAAGTTGAGCCAGTTGGGCCGGCGGATGAGCAATGCGCCCAGGGCGGCGCCGCCGAGGTGAGCGGCCTGGCCGCCGGCGTTGTGCTGGCGTCCCAGGATGGTATAGATCGCGAAGGCGATCAAAATCCACGCCAGCCAGCGGAGCCGGAGGGGGATGGGCGGGAAGAGGAGCATTACCGAGGCGTCGGGCGCGACGTAGGCTCCCGCCATCAGCACGCCGAAGATTCCGGCCGAAGCGCCGACCAGCGGCGTGCTCGAGCCGTCCGGCAGCATGTGCAGGAGCAGGAGCAACAGGTAGAGCACCGCGCCGGCCATCCCACACAGCAGATAAAACGCCAGATAGCGCCGCCGGCCCAGGTATTCCTCGATCAGCGGGCCGAAGACGTAAAGGGCCAGCATGTTGAAGAGCAGGTGCTCGAGGTTCTGGTGCAGGAACTGGAACGTGATGAACCGCCAGAACTGGTGAAAGTGCAAAGCCGTGGTTGCCGAGAAATATCCCCATTCGTAGAGCACGCCGAAAGGATGCGGGTGGGGGAACCGCCGCTCGACCGTCATGAGGTTCAGCAGGTAGATGCCGACGTTGATGACGATCAGGCAGGTCGTGACCGACATGGGCTCGAGCCGGCCCGCCTGTGTGCCGGCGGACGGGTCGCGGGTGTATTCTCGGTCGGCAATACCCATGGCGTTACTGTAGGGGAGACGCGCAAAAACGGCCACCGGCTCGGGTCCAGATAGGGTTCAGGGTTCGGGATTCAGGGTTCAGTGAAGGCAGGATCGCCTGTCCCTATTGAACACTGTGCCCTGTACCTTCTCCTCGCGCGAACCGCTTACTGACGTGCGCGGCTCCGAAAGGTACGACAGCTGTCCCAACTGAACCCCGAACCCCGAACCCCGAACCCTCGCTCGGTTGATGGCTGTGGTACGATTGCCTGCGCCGTGTTGTCTTCGCGGATGAATTTTCTCTGGCTCGCGTGCCTGGTGCTGGTCGCGTTCGGTTCACAGGCTGAGGCGGCCGGCCCGACTACCGTCCCCTCGCTTCGCGATCGCCAGCGTGCCGCCGACCTCTCCCGCCGGGCCAGTGAGCTCATCGACCAGCACAAGCTGGTGGAAGCCGAATCGACGCTTCGCCAATCGCTCGAGATCATCCCCGACCATCCCACCCGGCTCTACAACCTCGCCTGCATTCTGGCGGCACAGGGGAAGCCAGAAGCGGCCGTGGATGCCCTGGAACGGGCGACAGAGGCGGGGTTCACCGACTTCACCTTTCTGATACACGATCACACCCTCGATCCGTTGCACGACCTGCCGCGCTACCAGGCGCTGCTCGATCGACAGGAGGAGGTGCGCCACCATGCAGCAGAGCACGGCGTGGCCGCATTGCGGGCCGAGTTCGGCGATGGATACCTCTACGAAGCCGACGAGCAGATGAAGTTCATCTTCGCCGCCAGCGTGGACGCGCCGACGCTGGCGCTGCTCAAGCACGACCTGGAGCTTCAGGCGAACACGCTCTGGGCAACGCTCTTCGAGCATCGCTCCGATGAGTTCATCCGCGTGGTCGTTCCCAGCGCCGCCGACTTTCGACGGCTCGTGCCGATGACGCACGTCGGCGGCCGGTACGATGACGACACGCGCACGGTGATCGTGCAGCACCTCGGCCAGTTCATGGCCCACGAATTCACGCACGCCCTGCACGCCGCCGACCAGCACGCGGTCGGCCAGGAGCACGCCGTCTGGATCAGCGAGGGGCTGGCGTCGCTCTACGAATCGGCGCGCGAGGTGAACGGCGCGCTCGTGCCGGGTGATAATGCGCGCATGCCGGTCGTGCGCATCGCCGCCCGCAGGCACACGCTGATCCCGCTGGATGGCCTCGTGAAAATGCCGCGCGACGCGTTCGGCGCCCGCGCGGATCTCGCCTACGGTGAGTCGAGCTGCCTGATGCTCTACCTTCACGAACAGGGAACGCTCCGCCGTTTCTACGATGAGTACAAAAAGACCTGGAGGGCCGACCCGACCGGCCACGACGCGCTGGAGCGCACGACGGGACAGGTTCTGGCCGAGTTGCAAAAATCATTCGCCGACTGGATCCAAAAGCGCCCGGAACCCGTAGCGGCGGTGCGAACCAACGGGCCGATGCTCGGCGTGCGCTTCGCCGAAGCGGTCGATGGCCTGCGCGTGATGGAACTGATCCACGGCAGCCCGGCGGCCCTGGCCGACCTGCGCATCGATGACATGCTGGTGGCCCTGAACGGCAAGGAAGCCCTCGACCGCAAGACGTTCGATGCGCTGCTGGCGGTTCACGAGCCGGGCGACGAAGTGACGATCAAGATCCGGCGCGGCAAGAGCTACCTGGAGAAGACGCTCATCCTTGGGCGAAGGTCAGCGCCGGCAGCACCCAGGTGAGAGCCATGCAAATGATTTTATTCCCGCGCCGCATCGTGCTCGGTCTCCTGGCGGCAACGGCCATCGCCACCCTCAGTGGTTGCGGGGGAGATTCTGCGATCCAGCTCGCCACGCTCGACCCCGAACACGGCATCGTCATGATGCGCCGCCACGATTCCCCCGAACGGCTCGTCTGGCTCCCCTCCGCCCGCCTCACGCTCGATGGCGACATGCACCTGATCGACCCGGCCGGCCATCGCGTGCCCGGCGTGATCATCCCGCGCGATTTCTCCGCCATCCGCATCGATGCCGCCGGCCGCGTCTACGCCTCCAACGGCCACGGCTCCCCGCGCGAATGCGGCCGCGTGGCGGTCGTGTCGCGCGGGGCATTCGAGACCGCAATCCGCCAGTACCCCAACTATTCCGAAGCGATGGAATACATCTGGCGCACCGCCCCCGACAACGTCCGGCTCCTGCACGTCGGAACGCCGGAGAAGTAAGAGCAAAAAGTGGCACGCTCCGCCCCGACCGTGCTCTTAAGAAAGACACGAGCGAGGCGCCCGTGCTACAAAAAAGCGGCGCGTTTAACCCGTGGAGACAACGCTACTCGTTCGCCCAGAAGTCGATGACGGTGACATCGTCGAGGACCGGTCCAACGAGGGCGACGAACGCCTTGTGATCCGGGTGAACGAGGTAGGCGTCGCGGTCCTTATCGGTGGCGAAGGTGAGCACGAAGCAATGGGTGAACCCTTTGCTGCGGTCCTCCGGGCTGACGTTGGTCCCCCAGTGCAGCGACGTGACGCCGGGCACCTTTGTCTTGAGCGCCGCGAACGCCGTCTCCACCTCTTTCACCTGCTCCTTCGTGGCCGCTTCCTTGAACTTCATCGAAACGACGTGATAGAGCGCGCCCTTTCGGGGCGCGGACGACGCCGGATCGTCAGCGAACGCAAACGACGCCGAAAACAACGCAATGACCGCCATGAGAAGTGGAAGTTTCATGATGCAGGCAACGTATCGCAGGTATCTCCACGTCACAAGCGCACGGGGCGAGTGGAATGAACGTGGCTGATTCTTCGCCCGCCAGAGTTCTTCTTCGGGGCGACGGCGTATAAAGTGCAGACGACTATGCTCCACCCATTGCCCCTGCGACTCTATTTCTCGCAACTCGCGATTTGCATCTTATGCGTTGGAGCGTTTGCCTTCGGCGTGTCGTCCGCCCGTGGCGGCGATGTTCCTCCGAGTCCTCACGATTCGGCCCATCTGGTCGTTGTTCGCTCCACGGCATGGACCGATGAGAAGAATCAAGCGATCATGGCGATCGAGAATGCGCAAGCGGCGGTTGACAAATCCGCCGTCCCCGTGGGTGGTCCGATCCAGACGCGCGTCTCGATCCGGTACGCCGGGAAATACTCGCTCTGGGTGCGCATTGGCCAGCCGACCGCGAGCAGCCAGTGCCCGCTCAACGCCCAGTTGGTTCGAGGTGAAACGACGGTCCTCGAGGGGCCGCTCAATCACGATGGGGGCAAACCTGGAGCGGGCGGTCCGGCCGGCTACGCCGACTACCGCGCCAAGGCCCCGCGGAATTCCGCGCGCGGTACGGTTGGCGACCCGGAACTGACGCAGCGCAGCGGGCTTCCCGAAGGACACAAGCTGGAGAGCGACAAGGACGTCGAGAACTTCACGGATGAGTTCCTGGGAGACGTCCGCAACGGAACCGGCGAGAACTGGGGGAACACCGCCCGGGTGGACAAGGTTGTCAAGGAATTCCCGTTCTACTGGTGGAAGATCGGCGAGGCGAAGCTGGACAAGGGCGAATACGCGCTGCGCGTCCGGCAGCAGCGAGCGACCGACAGCGCGTCAACGCCCCAGATCGATGCGGCGATCCTGACGACGTACGACAAGCTCGTTTATCCATACACCGGCGACATCACCGCACCCCGCGCCAGCTACATCCGCTTCTGGATCGATAAGCTTCCAAAGGATGGGCTGGAGATCAGCGCTGACGTCAACACGCATGCCGGCCCGTTCTATCGCACGCCCGCATTCCATGTGAACCCGTCGGGATTGAGTGAGAAAAAGGTCGAACGGCACACGAGGAACGGCTGGACGCGCTGGTACTGCCTCCAGGATGTACAGCGAATGCCCGGATTGAACGGGCAGGAAGTGACGCTGCACCTGATGACTCCGGCGGCCGTCGCCGCAAGCGGCGCGCGCGGGGCGACCCAGTTTTCGGTCTTCCCGCACGGCGATGCCGCCGTCCGAACGATTGGGTGGGACGAGCCGGACGGGTTGCTCATCTCGATGCAGCCCAACTTCGAGGACAATCCGCACCTGCTTCGCACCGTTCGCGATCACGCCCGGGAGCATTACGAGCTGGCCCTCGCCGCCGCGGGCGATCAGATGCATCCGCTGACGCGCGGTGGTGAATTGTCGTTCACGAACTCCTGGGGCGCCGCGCTCGGCGAAGATTACGAGTACCTCGTCAAGACGATGCGGCTCCTGGGGTTCAACTCCATGGGAATTCCCCAGCCGCTCAGGAGCCGAAACAATTACGGCGGCATGACCGCCCAGGGAAGTTCCTGGGATGCAACGTTTCTCCCCTACGACGATGACAAGGCGAAGCGCCAGTACGAAGACCACTTCCGCGAGGTCTTCAAGACCGCCGATCCCGAGTTGTGGAAGGGCGCGAACACTTTTCAGATTTGCGATGAGCCGTCGGAGTTCTTGCGCGAAGAATTCACCGCGCCGCTGTGGCGATTCGAGGATAACGACAAGAACGGCGGCGGGCGCGGCGGGCGCTGGGCCGATCTATCGGGCGGCAGCGATCTCCACACGCGCAGCAGCGAGCTTTCGAACTGCGTCGTCGAAGGGAAGATCGTTCCCCTGAGCGGCTGGGTTGGATTTCGCGTGGGGATCGACAAGGCGGACGTGCCCACCCGCTACGCCTATTGGAAGGTCGGGAAGGTTGCTCCCAACAACATGCCGGAGAACCTCGCGGTCGGGAAGGTGGGGTTCCCCGGCGTCGGCTCCGCCCCAACGTACATCCTTCGCCCCAGCGCCAGCCTTGGCACCAGCGAGGCTTCATTCAAGATCATTTACGAGGGATCCCGCGCGGCGCTCTACCTCAACGACCAACTCGTCCACGAACATAAGGACCTGCCGCCCAGAAGCGGCCTGGGAATCTTCGGACCGGCCAAGGCGATCACCGCACTGCAGATTCGCCAAATCAAAAAGAGCGAACGCCTGAGCGTCGATTTCCAGGCGACGGATGAACTGGTCCCCGGCGAACGGAAGGCGGAACCCGCCGAGGAACTGGAGGAGGTCGATCCCGCCGCCAAACCAGCCGTCTCCAAACCGCTCAAGCCGTTCGTCGAAGACGAATGGGTTCAGGCCGGCGGCATTCCCGAAGCGCATGTCGGCTTCCGGAAATGGGCCGCCGCTCGCGGGCTGAAGCCGGAGTCGTTCGGGCAGAAGTCATGGGATGACGTGCGAATGCTCACCGTTCGCGCGCTGGTGCGGAATCCACAGGAGGCACGGCTCTATTACTGGAGCCGGCGCTACAGCGGCTACCTCACGCCGCGAATGTTCTCACTCGCCGCGCAGGGCGTTCGCGCGAGCGCGCCGAACAAGGAGATGGTGAGCTTCGTCGGGCTGAGCGGGCACTCCCTCTACTTCCCCAGCGAAATGCCCCTCGACATGTTCGAGATGGGGAACCAGGGGTACCCCCTCATGCCCGGCATCAGCGACTGGATGTTTTACGGCGGATGGGGCAGCGGCTGGGACAGCCACCAGGTCGTCGCGTTTTCGGTGGCGCCCTTCAATGCCGGCGCCCGCCGTTGGACACCCGACGGGCGCAGCGCACCGCCGGCATCGTTTCCGATGATGCACTGTGTCAGCCCGAACCTGATCCGCTCCTACACGATGCTGGCCAACCAGGTGAAGTTCATCAGCTACTTCGCCTTTGGCCCGTATTACGCCGTCCCGGCGGACTTCTGGTCTGAATCGCCCTCGTGTTATTCGGTCACGAGCCTGACCGACAATCGGGCCGCGAGCGTCGATGATATCCTCGCTCCCGCCCGGATGCGTCCGAGCCGGGTGGCGATGCTGTATGCGCTCTCGACGGAATATTGGGCCCCGCAATCGAGCTTCGCCGATCGGCGTGCCGCGTTCCTGGGTTTGTCCCACGCGTATTTCCAGCCGGAACTCGTGACCGAAGATCAGATCGAGGCCGGCGCGTTGAGTCACTATGACGCGCTCTACGTGATGGACCCCTGCGTCGCCGGCGCGGTGCAATCGACAATCGCGGGATGGGTGAAGGACGGCGGATTGCTCTGGTCGAGCGCCGATGCGCTCACGCGCGATGAGTTCAATCAGCCGTTGGATGGTCTGAACGCTCTGGCCAACATCCAGCGGAAATTCACCGAAGCGAAGAAATCGCAGGCGGCAGACGCCATGGCGCCAGCACCGGTGATGACGCCGGTCAAGGGCGAATTGGATTTCAGTGCCCAAACCGTCGCGACGGCTGGAATGCCGGAGCAGGTCATCGCGGATGGCGCTCGAGTGCGCGCCCGATACGAGATGGGCGCTCCGGCGTGGATCGAGCGCGGGATTGGAAAAGGCCGCGTGGTTTACCTCGCCCATCGCGCGGGGCTGACGCACACGTCAAAGTCGAGCCATGTCCGCGGCCTGCCTGAGATCTGGTCCGATACCGGCCTCGCGCCCCTCGTTACCCCACTGATAGAGGCCAAGGTGGATCGCGAGCTCGTCCTGTCGCAGCCGAACGTGATGGCCTCGCCGATGACCAGCACCGACGGAACGGTGGTGATCCTGTACAACATGCGCGCCGAGCCTGTGAAGAACCTGGTCATTCAACTCCACGAGCCGGCAAAGCCCATCAGCGTGCAGGCATTTGCGGGATTTGAGCTGGTCAACGTCCCGTTCGACTATCGCGACGGCTCGGCATTCATCACCCTTGCGGACCTCGATCGCGAACAGATGGTCCTGGTCCGCCGCAAACCGGCTCCACCGGATCCGCGGCTCGAGGAGATGCGCGCGCGAACCGTCGCGGAACTGGATTCCAAAGATGCCGAATCGCTCTCCGCCGGTGCGTGGTTCGCGGGGTTCTACCCCGACTGGAAGCTAAGCGCGAAACTGCTCCCGCTGCTCCGGCACGAGCGATGGCAGGTGCGCCGTTCGGCCGCCGAATCGCTGGGCCGGCTTGGCGATCCATCCGCCGTCGAAAGCCTGATCTCGGCCATGCGATCGGAGAAGGACAGCAATGCCCTGGGCGAGATGATGCTGGCCCTGGGCCGGCTGCATCATCCGGATGTGCCGAAATGGTCCATCGATTCGCTCGCCCATGACGATCCTATGGTCCGCACGCTGGCCGTCCGCGCCGCGCTCGCCTACCTCAAATCCAAAGGCCCCGAATCCGGCGGTAACGCGGGCCTCCCCGCGGCCGCGCTGATGCAAATCGCGACCGCGGCGCTGGCGGACTCCAATCACCGCGTCCGCCGTGAGGGGATTTCGCTCATCGCAAACTTGAACCCGGCCAAAGCCGTCGAATCGTCCGCCGCCGCTTTCAACGATCCGGGCGTCCGAGCGACTCAGGATCGCCCGGACTGGACACAGGCGATCGCGACGAACGACGACCTCCTCGCCGAATACGTTCGTCAGCGCGAGCCCGGCGGCGACGAGCTGCTGCTCGCATTAGCCGCACTCCGCCAGAACCCGGCGTTCGTCGCCCCCATCGACGCACGGCTCATCGAGCTGGACAAATCGTGGCCCGGCAAAGTAGCCGCCGTCGCCATCACGCAGCGCGATCCCTCCCTGGCACGTCATTTCTTCGAGAAGCGCGCGAACCTGCGCCCCGAGACCGCGGAGTTCGCCACACACGTCATGGAACACACGTTCAGCGCCCAACTGGGCGGCGTCATCAGCGATTGGGAACAATGGCTCAAGGCAAATCCGAAGTGAACGGCGGTGGATTGAAGATGACCGCTACTCCAGCCCGCAACGAATCGCCAGCATCCCAGCGTTACAAGAATGTCGCGCGACCGGTCGGGGGTTCGAAGCGGGGGCGCCTGTTTACCTGGCTAATGGTTACGGACGGTGACTCTGCACTGCCGAAAGGCGGGGTAACGGTACAATTCCTGTATGGGTCGGCGGCTTTTCGGTTTCGTTGCCGTAGTGATGCTCGGGTTGTGCATTGCGACGGTCGGGCTTTGGTTAACTAGCTATTACGTTTTTCAGGAGATTGACCGGTTTGAAGAGCGTCAGTTCGGCGACTCTCGCCTCACGATTTAGCCGTGGAGGGAACCGGCCACTTCACGGAACCGTGCCTTCCACGTTCCCAAACGCAGTATCATTAGTAATTCCTTTAATAACAATTAACCTGATCTTCACTTGCGCCCCGCCGGGGCTTTTGGCATCTTGCGCCCCGTCATGGATGACCTGCCCCCAGCCCAATCCGCCAAGCCCGCCAAGGCGCCGATCCGCGCCTGCGACCTGGTCGGATTCAAATCCTTCCAGTCGATCCTCCCGCTGCTGGATCGGCTGCACGATGACGCCTGCGCCCGCGACAAAGCCCACAACCGCTCTCTGCACTACGACCAGTACGCGGCTTTGCAACTCCTGTTTTTCTTCAATCCCATCATCACTTCCATGCGCGGGCTGGTCGAAGCCGGCAAGCTTGACAAGGTACGCAAGAAACTCGGCGTGTCGCCCACCAGCCTGGGAAGTTTCTCCGAGGCCGCCGGCGTTTTCGATCTCGATCTATTACAGGGGATTGTCGCGGAGCTCGGGGCGAAGTTGACGCCGTTGAAGCACGATACGCGGCTGGACGAGGTGCCGGGGGTGATTCAGTCAACGGGCGGGACGGACCCGAGCAAGGGGAGTTTCTGTTGATCGCGACCGATCTGCTGGACCTGCCGGCGGAAGTCATCGCGCTGATTTACAAGAGTCGCTGGACGGTGGAAATATTCTTCAGATTTTTCAAGCACGTGCTGGGGTGCCGACACCTGCTGAGCCACCGGGAGGGCGGGATCAAGATCCAGGTATACATGGCGATCATCGCCTGCATGCTGATCACGCTCTGGAGCGGGCGCAAGCCGACGCTTCGAACGGTGGAGATGATCCAGTTCTATTTCAGCGGATGGGCAAGCGAACAGGAGTTGGAAGCCCATATCGAGAAGCTGAAAAAACAGGACGAGTAACCCGCGCCGACGGTGCGCCCCGACGGCGCGCCGGGCTCGATGCTGCGCGGATGGCCGAGCCAGCGATGGCCTCCTCGCACACTCGCCGCGCGGAACGACCCGCGTTTTAAAGGAACATGACAATAATGCCAAACGCGGCAAGGCGTGAGCCGAACGGAATTGGGTCACTCCTGCTTACCATCCAAGTAAGGTGGAGTGACCCCCTTATCCCCTGTGAGGTGGAGTGACCCCCTTATCCCCTGCGGCGCTGGTGGTCGCCTGTTCAATCACAGTGCCCAAGCGATGCCAAGCTGGTTCGCCCGTCACAAATACTGCCGCTCTGCCCGTTGTCTGGTCGATCTCGTGTGCCACAAGACACCTCCCGAAAGGGAAGAAAACTCCAAACCGGGATGGCTTAGGCCCACAAAGGCCCAAGCAATTTTTTGACCTCCCGGCTTCGAAAGAAGCGGCCGGGAGGTCTAAAAAAGGAAAATCCTCCTGCTGGCGACGGGAATTCGAGTGGAGCGGACGAA
>JBBSDP010000045.1:0-37183 GCA_038240605.1 Tepidisphaerales bacterium
CGACGGGTTGGCGACCTGGAGGGGAACGATGTTGTTGTAGAGCGTCTGGGCAGCGCCCGGCGCCGAGATGTTGCCGATGTTGACGTACCCGATGCGGACGTCCTCCTTGCCTGTTGGGCCGCCAATCCCGTTGGTGACGAACGGGAACGTCGTGCCGGCTGCTCCCGCTGACCCGATGGCCACGAAAGTCGAACCGCCGGCCACGACATGATCCGCGGTCAGCACGCACAGATATCCGTTGTTCCCGACCTGCCTCCTGCCGATGATTGACCCGGTGCCATCGTCGAACGTCGTATCCGCTACGTTTGGCGACCCGGCCTTGGGATGCAGGAAATCGACGACGGAATAGAGCGACGTTCCAGGTCCGTCGCCGGATGTCTTCTGGTCGCTGGGGGCGGTCGCCAACGCGTTCGTTGTGGCGGTCGCTCCCATGGCAATCCACACCAGCGACGTTCGTAATGAAGGAGTCATATGCGTTTCCCTCTCAAAAATAGATTTGAATCGATGCACGACGCCAGCCCCGCGGGCGTCGGAGGAACAGATTACCCACCCTGTCTATCTAAATTCAAATGAAATTCCGCATTTTTGAATTAAATTGTGGCACGGGTTGTAGGGACGCGCCGAAGACGAAATGAGCATTGACGGCACGCCACGCCTGGTCCGGCCCTGACCTCGCTAAGCCTCAATTAGCACTACAGCGCTGGTTCGGCCATTTTGGATCAAGAATCGCGATGCAAGTGACGAGTCATAAGGACTTACGATCAATCCCGCGCTGTAGTGTTAGTCTTTGCCTGAAAGCGCGTCTCTTTCTGGCGTAGCACAATGTTGTTCGGCTGCCGTCGGGGCCGCCGCGGGCGACCGAACGAATTCGATCGCGTGCTGGGCTCCGTCGGCGGTGAAGCCCAGCGTGCATTCTCCGCGCAGCTCGTTGGCCACGAGCGCGCGAACCAGTTCCGTCCCGAGCGATGGAAGACCTGGCTGGCAGGCCGGCGGCCCGCCCCGCTCCGTCCAGATGAGACGGACGCGCGTGGGGTCGCCGGTCAGCGTCTCCCATCGCACCGTCAATTCCCCTTCGGGAACGCTTTGCGAGCCGTACTTGCAACTGTTGGTGAACCACTCGGACAGGACCAGCGTCAGCGCCTGCACCTGCTGCGGCGCGAGGTAGACGTCCGGGCCCTCGCTGGCGACGCGCCCCGCATGGCCGCTTAAATGTTGCAAGTTGGCAAGCGACGAGGGAACCAGCGTCCTCATGTTGACCGGCTGCCACGCGACGTCCGCCAGCAACTGGTGGACATGCGCCATCGCTTGAAGACGGCCGCTCAGGGCGGCGGCGAAGGAGGGAACATCGGTGGAGGTCTGCTCCATCCGCGCGATCATCCCCAGGAGCCCGAACAGGTTGTTGCGCACGCGGTGATCGACCTCGCGAACGAGACGGCGATTATGCTCCGCGAGGGTGCGAAAACGCTGTTCACTTTCGCGCAGCGCATGTTCCGCCCGCTTGCGCTCGATCACCATCGCGGTCAGACGGGCGGCCTCCTCGATGAGATGCACTTCCTGCTCAGACGGCTTACGCGATCGCCGGTAGTACATCGCGAACGTTCCCAGCACCTGTCCTGAGACGGAGATGATCGGTTGTGACCAGCACGCCTTCAGATCGTAGCGCCGTGGCAGATCCTGATAGTTCGCCCAGAGCGGATCGGTCGCGATGTCGGCGACGATGATTCGTTTACGATGGTGCGCGGCCGTCCCGCACGAGCCGGCAGCGGGACCGATGGCAAGGCCGTCGACGTAGCGGTTGAACTCTTCGGGCAGGCTCGGCGCCGCGCCGTGGCGAAGGTGCGTTCCCTCCTCATCCAGGAGCAATACGGAACAGAGCATGTCCGACGACTGTTCCTCGATCACCCGCACCGTTGCGGTCAGCAGTTCCTCGAGACTCTCGCCGGCGGCGAGCAGACGGAGGACCCGGTTTTCGCCGGCGCGCATGTCCTGGGCCTGCCGCCCATCGGTGATGTCCTGGGCGACGCCGACGATCCGCAACTCGCCCCCGGCCTGCCTCGGCGACGGCCCGACGTAATCCCGCAGCCAGCGGACTTCGCCCCCCTTCGTCAGGATTCGGTAATCGCGCTGATCGGCGCGTCCCGCCTGCACCGCCGCCGTCCGCTCAGCGACGATGTGCCGATCCTCGGGATGCAGGAAGTTTTCCCAGCCAGCAGCGTCTAATTCCTCGGGCGTGAATCCGGTGACGCCCTGGAACCCGGCGGTGGCCCACGCGCGGGCGATCGTGCCGTCGGCCGCAACGACGTATGCGTACGCGAAGACCGTGGCGACCTCGGAGAGCGCGTTCCAGCATTCGGCGATTTCCCGGAGGCGGCGCGCCGAGGACTGATCGGCGCTGACGTCTGCTTGCGAGATTGCCGCCGGCCGCTCCAGGCGAACTGAACCGGACACCGCATCCGGAACAAGCGTTGTCGATTGCAGGGCAGTTCCGTGGTCCATCACAATTCCACCTCGCTGGCGACGTGTGAGGTCAGCGGCTCGCGCGAACTTACGCGGGACGGAGTCAACAATTCTGTCTGATTGTATCCGGCTGCCCGTAAGGATGTGTGCTAATTTCCCCGCCTTCCTCACTCGGCCGTTCGCGTGTCCGTTCCACGCGGCAGAGTGCCGTTATCGGCGCGCCGGGAGGGGCTCGCCGACAAAGAATGGAAATGCCGACTCTGGCGCATCCGGTGCGTCGCCTGTTGGCTTGGCGCGCCGCTGAGTGCGGGGACGAGTGGCATGCCAGTGAGCGACGAGCAGTGCATCGGCCGCGATCACGCCGGCCGTGATTGCGGCGGCGCGGATGCGCCGACGAATCGGCGATCCATTGGCAACGGGAAGCGATGCCGACTCATGGATGAAGGCGGCGGTGGCGTCCGCGAATGCGGACAGGGCATTCGCGTGAATGAACGTGGTCACGGTTCGCACCGCGGTGGCCGGCGCGTTGGCCGCGGCGTCTGCCAGTTCGCCCGCCGCCTGCGAAACCGGCGGGACGACGAAGTGGGCAACGGACACGAATGAACCGGCCACGTCACGCGCGGCAACCTCGCCAGCGGTGCCGATCAGCACCGCGCTGCTCAACATGTCCTGGGCAATTGCGCGATAAGTCCGCGTCACCAGCGTTGTCGATGACGGCATGACGGCGTTCGAGTCTCCGGACGTGGCGGCGGTGGCGGCCCGGCTCGTAGCGGTTGGCGCAACAGGAGCCACCTCGATGGCGTCCGGTCGGATGGCCGTGCGATTGGCCGCGCTCGACGGTGCGGCCGCAGCGCGTGCGGCAACGATCGGCGCTGGAGGCGGCTGCGTCAACGGACGGCCGCCAGAGTTGTTCGGAGGGAACTGGACGTTTGGCCGGACGTGGCGATGCCGGTGGGTCAGGCCGCTGACCGAAAATACGCCCGTTGGGACGGGCGGCACCGTGCTCTCCACGGTTCCGGTAACGATCGGCGCCTGGGGAGTGCCCAGCCCGGTCGCGGGTTGGTATCCGCTCTGGGCATCGGCGATGAACGATCCGGTCCCCTGACTGATCGCGTTGAACCCGCTCGACCCCGCCTTGTATAGCGCCGGCAAGGTCTGCGTGGCGCCGTCGAGCGATGGCAGCCCCGCCACCGCACGGCCCTGATTTGCAACCGCGATCAGCGCCGCCCACTGCGGTGCACCGGCGCTGGTGCCGCCACTCACCTGCCATCCGGCGACGCCACCGAGCGGAATCGAATCGTAGACGTAGTAGCCGCTCGCAGGGTCGGCGCTATATGAGACGTCCGGGACGAAACGAGCGCCGGAGTTTTGAACGTTCGCCTGATACGACGGCTCCGACTCGAACGCGCTGGCGCCACCGCTGCTGCCGCTCCACGATTGTTCTGACGTGTGCTGGCCCTGGGCGTCGGTCCGCAGCGAGGTTCCGCCGACGGAGATCACGTTACCCGACGAGGCAGGCCACTTGGGCCCTCCCGACCACCCGTCGTCCCCCGATGAGGCGACGAAACTGACCCCGGGATGTCCGGCGGGCGTGGTGAACAGATTGTCGAGCGCGAGCTGGCCGCCGAATTCATTGCCGCCCCAGCTCATCGACACGACGGAGACGCCGATAGCATTTCGAGCCGTGTCGACTGCGCTCATCAGGTCGTCGAGCTGGTCGGAGCTAGCCTCGACCACAAGGATGTTGGCCCGCGGCGCCATGGCGTGCGCCCATTCCACGTCCAGCGCCGTCTCCGCGGCCCACGCCGCGTTCTGGGCGGGAAGCGCGCCGCCGCCGGCCTGATCCACCTGTCGCAGGCCGGGCGGGTCGGCAAGCCCGAATCGCTGGTCGAACAATTGGAGGTCGCCGGCAAGGTTCGGATCGTGAAAGGCATCAACGATGGCGATCGTCTGGCCGCTGCCGTCCCCGGTCACGGTGCCGTTGGCAAACGTAACCTGATCGAAGCCATAAGCGGCACGGATTTGCGCGGGAGCGAAGGCCGCAGCGGCGGGAACGTCTGAAGGCTTCAGTGTCAGTTCGGGGCGGGCAACGAACGTCGAGGGAACGGACGAGGCGGACAACAGCGCGCGCACCTCCAGCGTCTCAAATCGCACCGGCGCGGCGGCAGCGGCGGCGGTCCGACGGATACGCTTAGGGTCGCGGCTTCCCTGATGGCGCATGGGCGTCTTCCACATGTTCACACGGATATCCTGAGGGTCCGGTTCGAGCGGGTCAACGGCAAACGTTAATGTCCCGCACTTTTCATGGCCATTCCACTTCTTTCAGACAGAACGACTAGTATAAAGAGTCTGCGTGGGGCCTTGCGTGTCGGGGGGCGTGCCGAACGACGCGGAGGACACCCACGCCGACCCAGTTACGGGGACCGTTGATTGGTAGAGCCAGACACCGGTCCTCCGTCGATTGACGGCGGCGGCTGTCCGAAGCCGCCGCCAGGTGTAATGGCGCCAACCCGGCTGTCGATCATTTCCTGATACGTCTTGCGCTGCTCGGGCGAAAGGATGGTCAGCGTGCGCTCCACTGCCTTCCGAAAGGCCGCTTCGCGCTGTTCGCTCAGCGCCTTGAGCTTGCCGGCGAATTGCGTGTTGATCACGTCCCACTGCACCTTCTGCTCGGGCGTGAGGATCTTGAAAATCTGGTCGTCGCGATCCTTCTGGGCGCGCTGGCCATCGACGAGGCACTGTGCCGACAGCTTCCGCACGTCTTCCCAGATTCCGCGCATCTGATCGCGCTGCGTCTCGTTCAACCGCAGGCGATCCGTGAGCGGCGATCGCGCTTCGAGCGGCACGGCGCTTCCACCACCGACGGGCAGGCGCGATACCAGCGTTCCGGCCACCACGCCGGCGGCAAGTGCCAGCACGAAGACGGCCATCAGTACGGCAGTGGTCTTGTTACGGATTGCCATGGACCGGCCCTCGGCTCAGGTTCTGAACCATGTATTGAATGACCTCGGCCTCAGCGTAACGCGATTCATCGCCAACCACCGGGTTGGCCGAGTTGGGCGGGAGCCAGGCCTGCTGGTTCACGGCCACGTACTCCCATTGCGGCGTCTGGCCCGTAGAGATGGAAATGCCACCGACCGGAGAGACACCAGCCGGTGTCTCCCACAACCAGGCGGAGCCGATGATCAACACCGAGGCCGCCAGCCCGATCAGCATCCGGGCCGTGCGGAAGTAATTGCCCGCCGGCTCGGCATCGATGGCATCGTGGACCCGCGCGACCTCCGCCAGCGTGACGTCTTCATCCCGTGCCGAAGCAAATAAATCCGATAGCTGCTGGATCGACGCGAGCGCCACGCGACACGGCTCACAACCGGCCAAGTGCTCGTCCACCCGGGCCGAAGCGTCGGGGGAGCGCTCGCCGTCGTGGTAGGCGCTGAGCTGCTGTCGGAATGTGCAGTCGTTGGTCATGGGTCGTCAGGACCCGCAGGTCCTGATCCGCTCTTCCGATTCCCGTTGCGCCCAACCGTTCAGTCGAGGTATCCGTTCAGTCGTTCCCGAAGTTCATTGCGTGCTCGATGCAGTCTTGATTCCACCGTCCCGCGCGGGATCCCCAGCGTCTGGGCGATCTCGACGTACGACAACCCTTGTAACTCCCGAAGAACCAGCACTTGCCGATGCTCCGGGCCCAGCAACTCGAGGATTTGGTTGAGATCCAGCCGTTGGTCCACGCCCGTCGTACCCGAGGGCACGCTGAGCCGGCCCGTCCCGGCGGTCGCGGCGGTCGCACCTGTGTCCTGGGCAATTTCCAGCGGTACGGCGCCGCGGGAATGCCTTGAACGGTGCCACGCCTTGGCCGCCCGGCGCATCAGGATCCTGGACAGCCAGGTGCGGACCGAGGCCTTTTCGTTGAATCCGGCCAGGCCGCGGAACGCGCCGATGAACGTTTCCTGGACGATGTCCTCGGCGTCGCTGCGCGTCTTCGACAGCGAGCGGGCCAGGCGAAACAGGTCCCGGGCGTGCCGATCGACCAGCACGTGGAAGGCAGAGCGGTCCCCCTGCGCCGCCTGTCGAACCAGCTCGAAATCGGTTTGCAAGCCTCTTCACTCCGACCAGGTCCTCAGGGCCCACCATTGTTGCTGCTCCCCAGGACTGTTCCAGCCAAGACCCCATTTTCTTCCCTTGGTTTGGCGAATCCCAAGGACCATCGGCGGCAAATGGGGGCTGGGGACATCCATGAAGAATTTGCTGCGCTCGGCCGATTGTCCGTGTTATAATCAAATTCGCACCCTGGCGGGGGGCGGACGACGTGTCGGGGCGGCGAGGACTGTTATTGCTGGAGGTCTTACCATGTTCGCGCGTTTCCCCTCAAAGGCGTTGATTACGATTGGTCTGATGTCAGGCATCGCGCTGCCGATCGCCGCACTGGCCAACCAGCCTGCTGGTTCGCCGGGCTCGAGCAGTTCCAGTGCGACCGCCGCGGCGAACGCCGCCAAAGCACAGGCCGCCGCGCAACAGCGTAAACAGCTCGAAGACGCGCGGGCCGGTGTTGAGACCGTCAAAAAGCAGATCGCCAAGGTCCGTACGCGCATCGAGTCAACGTTCACGAGCAAGGACGAGTACACCGCGGCCAAGAAGGAATTCGACACCGCCCAGGCCGCGTACGATGCGGCCCTGAAGCCCGTGCTGGACGCGGTTCACAAGAAGCCCGAATATCAGAAGGCACTCAAGGATCGCGCCAACGCGCAGGCGACGCTGGACAGCGCCAATAAGAAGCTGATTAAACCGGACGATACGGCGAGTGGCGATACGACCACGGCTTCGGAGACCACCGTCGCCGACACGATCGACAGCGGCAAATCCCGGGCGGACCTCATCAAGGAAGCAGCGGATCAGCGGTTCAAAGCGGGCCTCGAGCTGCGCCGGCTGGAAGACGATGCGATCGGCGAAGATCAGAAAGTTTCGGCGGCCAAGAGCCGGCGCGACGACGCAAAGAAGGCCTGGGACGCCGAACAGGCTCAAGTGAACGAAGCCCTGACCGCCGATCCGGAATACATCCAGCTTGCCGGGCAACTCAAGACCGCCGAGCAACAGCTCGCCACCGTGCGGCAGTCAATTGCAGCTCAACAGAAAGCCGCGGAGCAGGCAGCGGCGGCGCAGCACGCCAGCCAGTCCACCGGTCACACCACCGGTGGCGGCGGCAAAAGCTCGTATCATAACTAGCCATTCGATAAAGATTTGTAGAAAGACTCACCGTTTCATTTCATTCCGTGACGGCGATCTGCCAAGGTTGCCCATCTCGCACTTCATCGATATTCAACTTGCTGGGTGGTACGGTAGGCGATATGGTGGGGTTGAACCGCCTCCCTATGATCTTGATCGTCACGCGCGTTGAAGTTTGCACGATGTGCCCATGGGCACGGTGAGCTGATGCGGGCGTGATATGACAATTGGGTGAAGCCTCTCCGTGACCGATTGTTCCACTGTGGGCGCGTTGTCGGCGTTTGAGGTTATCGGACCGTAAACCGGCCCGCTTGCGCAAATTTCCGTGCGAACGATGCATCCATCGCTTCATTTGGTCGATCAAGGCGGTACCGGCGGCGCTCCAGCGCGCGCCGCGAACCGTTATTTTGCGGAGAGAGCCTAAAGGCCATGGCCAACCAACGACGACTTCCGAATCAGCAGGGCCCGCAGGAACTGGCGCGCTACCAGCCGATGGAGGCATTCGAGCCTCAGCCCCCTCGCCAGGAACCCAACGCGAATCTCCTGCTCAGCGTTTGGCGTCACCGCTGGGCAGCGCTTCTGATCACCCTGCTCTCCCTCGGCGGGGCGTTCGCTTACCTGCACCACGCCACCAAATTTTACGCGGGCTACTCGCAAATCTACGTGAAGCCGGAGGGAACCCCCAATCCGATGGGGACGATCGAGGCGCCGCTTATGCGCCCCGATTCTTACCTTCAAACCCAGTGCACGCTTATTGGCTCGAGCGTCATCCTCAAGCCTGTCGCCGCCCAGCTCTACGGCGCGAACCTCAGCGACGTGGAACTGGCGATGCGCGCCGATCAACTGGCTTCATTCCTTTCGGTGGAGGTGGGCCGAAAGGATGACACGCTGAACATCACGTTCGAGGCGCCCGATCCAACTGAAGCGGCGCGGGTCGCGAACCTGATCGTCGATGAATACATCCGCTTTGAGACCGAGTCGCCCATCGATGTCACCAAAGGCGCCGCCCGCATCCTGATGGCGGACAAGCACAAGTATGAAGGCCAGCTCGCGCTGGAACAGCAGGCGGTCACGGACTTCAAGCGGAAGAACCCGGGTGTTTCGCTCGCGACGACGACGGGCGGCAATGCCTCAAGCGCCGCGCTGAGCAAGTACGGCGACGCGATGACGACCGCGCACCTGGCGATGATCGATGCCCAGGGGAATTACAACGCGGCCCAGGCCGTACGCGACGACGCAACGAAGCTTCGTCAGCTTGCCGTCATGCAGAACTTCGGAGGAATGCAGCGCGTTGACGCGGAGATCGCTGGCCTGCGAAACGAACTGAACGTCGTTGAGGGTCGGATCGACCTCAACAAACAGCGCTTTGGGGTCAATTCGCCGCTGATGCAGGGAGATCTTCAGGCTGCGGCGGGACTGCGGAATCGCATTTCCCTTCGCGAGAAGGAATTCGCCCAGAGTTATCTCTCCAGCGTTGAGGTTGCCCTCACCAACGCGCGCGAGCGCGAGGCCAATCTGCGCAAGTCGTTTGAAGACGCCCAGAACCAGGCCATTACCATGGACACCAAGGAATCGGAACTCGCGCGGCTCGTCGCCTCGCGTGACGCCACCGACAAGCTGGTCACCGGCCTGGACGACCGCATCAAGCAACTGGGCATCATTCAGGATTATAAGATCCCGACGATCGCCGTCTTCCGCACCGCTCAGGTTTCCACGCAACCGAGCCGCCCGGCTCGCAACCGAATCCTCGCGCTCACGCTCGCGGTCGGCCTGTTGCTCGGCTGCGGATACGGGATCATACGTGACCGGCTCGATGAACGGGTGCGTTCGGCGGACGAGATCGCGGCCATCCTCGGCCTGCCGGTCGTTGGCGCGATCCCGCGCATGAAGCGCGGTCTCACGGTCCTCGCCCGCAGCCAGGCCGCTCACTGGGACCCGATGTCCGACGTAGCCGAGGCGTATCGCGCCGTTCGCACCGCCATTCACTTTGGCGTGCCGGCGGGCCAGGCGCGGACCATCGTCGTCACTTCGCCGACCCCCGGCGACGGAAAGAGCACACTCGCCAGCAACCTCGCCGTCACCATGGCGCAGGCCGGCAAGCGGACACTCCTGCTCGACGCCGATTTCCGTCGGCCGGTTCAGCAGAAGATGTTTGAAGTGAAGGATCCGACGGGCCTGACCAGCGTGCTGGCGGGCAACGAAACGCTCGCGAACGCGATTCGCCGTACGGTGGTCGAGGGCCTGGACGTGCTGCCGGCCGGCCCGACCCCGCTCAACCCGTCGGAGTTGCTGCATGGCGAAAGCTTCGCGGCGATCCTCGAAGAGTTGACCCAGACCTACGACCACGTGGTACTCGACTGTCCGCCGGTCTTGGCCGTCACCGACGCGCGTATCCTGGGCGCGGTATGCGACGTGAGCCTGCTGGTGCTTCGTGCCGGCTGCTCGACGCGTCGTGCGGCGGAGATGGCCCGCGGCAGCCTCATGAGCGTCGGCGCCCGCCTGCTCGGCGTGGTCGTCAACGACGTGATGCGCGGCGAGGAGCATTACGGCTACCACGGTACCTACCACTCGTATCAGCCCTTTGAAACCGGACGTCGGCGTCTTCCCGAGCCTGACAACGATTACGATGAATCCCATAGCCGGTCCAACGGTGGGAACGGCGGGAACGGTGGAGGAAATGGTGGCGGGAACGGCGGCGGAAGCCGAAAGCACCGTCGTCTTCCGTCGAACGCGCAGTGAGCGTTTGAAAACATAAATGGATCGCACCGCCCGCCCGCAGTTTGGGGCAGGCGGGCGAACCTGATGGCGGCTGGCCTCCGCAAGGCTGTATCGCGGCGGCCGGCCGTTCGTATTGGCGGACCGCTTGCGGTTCGCCGTGACAACCGCGGCCCCGCGAAAACGGTGGTGGTGCACCGACGGGGACGGAGTGCGCCCGCAGATGCTTAAGCTGAGCGATAATCCGCCGATGCTCCCGCCTCGCGCGGCATCGCTGCTCGAGCTGCCCGGGCCCTGGTGGATCGCACACACGAAGGCGCGCTTCGAGAAAGCGTTTGCCTTCGATTTGCTGCGACGCGAGATCGGCTACTTCCTGCCGATGGGCGAGCACCGCAAAGTTTCCGGCGGAAAACGACGCCGTGTCCTGCTGCCCCTGTTTCCGTCTTACGTCTTTTTCTGTGGTGGGCAGGACGCGCGCTACGCGGCGCTGGCGACGGACCGGCTGTGCCGCGTGATCGACGTCGTCGATCAGGCAGGCCTGGTTCGCGACCTGCGGTCTTTGGAGCTTGCGCTGGCCGGGAAGGCGGTGCTGGATCCGTACCCGTTTGCGGCGATCGGCCATCGTTGCCGCGTCACGGAGGGTCCGTTCGAAGGACTCGAGGGCGTGCTCGTGCAACGGCTGGGCCCGAACCGCCTGGTCCTCCAGGTGACGATGCTCGGCCAGGGCGCGGCAATGGAGATAGACGCGGAGCTGCTGGAACCGCTGGAATGGCCCGCTCAGTCGCACCTGAAATTCTGCCGAAAGTAGTACGGGTAGTACTTATGCGGATCGCGCTGGTTGGACATGCCTGCTCTCCGGTTCATGGCTCGGAGCCGGGCGTGACATGGAATTGGGCTGCAAAGCTTTCGGAGCACCACGACGTCACGCTGATCACGCACCCGCTCTGCCGGGAACACGTGGATGCGGAGCTGGCGGCCCGGCCGCGGCCCGGATTGCGGCTGGAATGGGTTACGCTGGACAAGCGATGGGACCCGTGGAAGCCGCAGCGCAACGACCGTGGGATCAAGCTGCACTACGGACTCTGGCAGCGAAAGGCGCTGGACCGGGCCCGCGAGTTGCACGGCGTGGGGCCGTTCGACCTGGTCCATCACGTGAGCTGGGCGACGCTCCAGCAACCCCCGCCGCTCTGGAAGATGCGGCTCCCGTTCATCTGGGGGCCGATCGGCGGTGGCCAGACGTGGCCGAAACGATTCATGGAGTTCGCCACCACCGGTCGGGCGATGGAGCGGATTCGGCGGATCATCGTGAAGATGTCGCGATGGAACCCGGCGATCATCCGCGCGGCGCGGCGTGCCGACCTGGTGCTGACGACCAACCGGGAGACCAGCGAGCTACTGAACCGGGTTGGGGCCAGACGCGTTGAATATTTCGCGGACTACGGCGTGCAGGAACAGTGGTTCAGCACGGCCGAGCGGCCCGCGGACGCCGCGGGCGAGCTCAAGATGTTCTGGGCCGGGCGGTGTGAGCCGCGCAAAGGCCTGCCGCTCGTCCTCGAGGCGATGGCGAAGGTCCCGGACGCCAAGATCCGCCTCACATGTGCCGGAGACGGCCCGTTACGGCAGGCGTGGACGGACCGAGCACGAGAACTAGGCCTGGGCGACCGCGTGGAGTTCCTGGGAATGGTCCCGTGGACGCGCATGTCGGAGCTGTTCCTCAGCCACGACGTGTTCCTGTTCCCGAGCCTGCGCGACTCGCAGGGGACCGTGATCCTGGAAGCGATGGCCCGCGGCCTGCCGCTGATCGCCCTCGACCACCAGGGCGTCGCGAAAGTGCTGCCCCACGATGCCGGCATTAAGGTGCCGGTAAGCGACCCGGCCACGACGATCGATGGCCTGGCCAAAGCCATGCGAAAGCTGGCCGATGAGCCGGAGCTGCGGCGTTCGATGGGACGTGCCGCGTCGGCCTGTGCGGCGGAACAGACGTGGGAGAAGAAGGTCGTCCAGATGAACCGTTGGTACGAGGAGGTCGTGCGTGCGCATCGCGGTGTTTGATTACAAGACGACGCGGAACAACCCGATCGGCGGGTGCCACTGGCGCATGCTGAACGGGCTGTGCAAAGAGCACGACTTCACCGTCTTCGCGCTGGAGTTCGACAACCCCTGCCCGGAGCGCATCCGTTTCGTGCGCATCCCAGCCCCCAAGCGGCCGCTCGCGCTCTGCTACGTGATGTTTCACCTGCTGGCGCCGATCTACTACTTCTTCCACAAGCTTCGCCATCGCGTGAAGTTCGATCTCGTGCAGATGGTCGAGAGCAACCTGCTGTTCGGGGACCTCTGCTACACGCAGTTCTGCCACCGCACCTTCCTGCGAAAGTACCGCGGCCAAATCGCCGGCAGCGGGCTGGCATATCGCCTGCGCGTCCTGGACCACTGGCTGCACGCGCGGATGGAGCCGTGGGTCTACCGCCACGTCAAGCGCATCATCGTCGCGTCGGAGGGGCTGGCCCGCGAGCTGAAGGAAGAATACCCCTACTGCGCCGACAAGATCACGATCGTGTCGAATCCGGTGGAGCTGGACCGCATGCAGCGTCCGGCGGATTTCGACCGCGCTGCCTTCCGCAAGCAATATGGCCTGAACGACGATGACGTCGTCCTGGCCTTCGTTGCCCTCGGGCACTTCGAGCGCAAGGGATTGCCGCAGCTCCTCGACGCCTTCCAGCAGGTGAACCTGCCGAAGCTCAAGTTGCTCTCCGTCGGCGGGATGCCGGAGCTGATCGGCCGATACAAAGCCAAATGTGAGAAGATGGGACTGGGCGATCGCGTCGTCTTCGCGGGCATGCAGAAAGACGTCCGCCCGTTCCTGTGGGCGGCAGACGCGTTCACGCTCCCGTCGTTCTACGAGGTCTTCCCACTGGTTGCCCTCGAAGCTGCCGCGGCCTCCCTGCCGCTGCTGGTTACGCCAATGAACGGCGTCGAAGAGTTTATCGTCGATGGCCACAACGGCATCCTCGTTCAGCCGGAATCCAAGGCGATCGGCGTCGGGTTGAAGAATTTGGTGGACAGCCCGGCCGAACGGCGCGCTGCCGTCGGATCGCAGGCGGCCGCCAGCGTTAAGCGCTATAGCCTGGCCGCGTTCCTCGACCGCTGGAAGGTGGTCTATGCGGGTTAGCCGCTTTCCACTCTGGGCCTTCATCCTGACCGGCTACCTGTCAGCCGGCCGGGTCTTCGCCTACATCGGGGTGCCGCCGTTGTTCATCGGCGAGGCTTTCCTCGGGTGGAACGTCCTGCGCAACCGCCACAACTGGCTGGGCAAGTTCGTCGACGATGTGATCCGCGGCGAGATCCTGAGCCTCGCGATCGCCCTGCATCTGCTGTGGGGCGTGATCGAAGTGTTCCGGTGCATGTATGGCGGCCGTCCGCCGATTGACGTGCTGCGAACATTCGCGTTCAACTACTATCCGCTCTATATCCTGGCGGGCATCGCGATCGGCCGGGACGTGCCGATCTCCCAGTTCGCGCGGATCTGGAAGATCGTCATCATCCTCTATTCGATCTATTGCGTCCTGACCGGGTTCGCCGATTCGGCAGGGGTTGACATCGGCTTCGCCACGCTCACGCCGCTCGTGCCGGTGGTGACCGCGGGAATCTGGTCGCACCTGAAGCGCTGGCCGCTGCGGTATGTCGCCCTGCTGGGCAGCACGTACCCGGTCATCTTCGCGGTCGGCCACGGGCGCGGCGCGCTGCTGGGCATGGTGGCCGGGCTGGTCGTCGTTGCCCTCAACAGCGGATTGAACCTGGTTCGCCTTGGCATGGGCGTCGTCGGCGTGACCATCCTGGGAATGGTTGTGGGACCGCTGATTCCTGGCCCGCACGGTCAGTCCCCGCCGCTCGACCCATCGGTGCACATCGCACGCCTGGTCGGGACGTTCGATCCGAACACGGCGGCGCGCATCCTCGACGCCCGCGGTTATCACGAGGAGGCGTCGATCATCGTCGCCGCCCAGGGGACCGCACGGTGGCGTCAGCAAATCTGGACGAACGCGATTCGCTCGCTGAACACGACGACCCTGATGGCCCTGGGCCAGGGACATGGCGCGTCGATGGTCGATCTCGTGCCGGATAAGCAGGAGATCCACACGCCGCACAATTTCTCGATCTACTGCATTTATTACACGGGCTGGATGGGACTGGTGATCTTCTGTTTCTTCCTGGTCGCCCTGCTGGTCCGCGCGCGACGGATCGAAGACCGCCCGCTCCGCTCGGCGATGCTTGGGGTGATCTGGAGCACCATGATGGTCGCGGTTACGGGCAATTGCTTTGAGACCCCGTTCGGCGCGATCCCGTTCTACCTGTTCTGTGGTCTTGGGCTCGGCTTTGCCCAGGCGGCACGAGAGCCGGTGACGGAGCCCCGCCAGGCGAGGAATTCGCGGCGCCAGATCGCGACCCCGCGAAGCTTCGCCGGTTATCGCACGCCGGTCCTCCAGGGGCGTCACGCATGAAGATCCTGCTGGCGCACAACTTCTATCAGCAGCCGGGCGGCGAAGATCAAGTCTTCGCCGATGAAGCAGGCCTTCTGGAGAGCCGCGGACACCAGGTCCTGCGATACACGCTGCACAACGACAGCATCACCGGGATGGGTCAACTGGCCCTGGCAGCGCGAACGATCTGGAATCCGACCACTCATGCGGCTCTCACGGAACTACTCCAAGCCGAGCGGCCTGACGTTGTCCATTTTCACAACACCTTCCCCTTGATTTCACCAGCGGCTTATTACGCCGCTCGCAAATCGGGGGCAGCGGTTATTCAGGGTGTTCCAAATTACAGATTGCTTTGCCCAGGTTCCCTATTTTTGCGGGATGGTCAGGTCTGCGAGAAATGCATTGGCAAGCGGATTGCCTTGTCTGGCGTGAGACATGCCTGCTATCGTGGGAGCCGACCGGCGACGGCGGTGGTTGCGGCCATGCTTGCAACTCATAAGATTATCGGAACCTGGAACCGGGCAGTTGACGCATATATCGCGTTAACGCAGTTTATGCGGGCAAAGCTGATCGAAGGGGGACTGCCGGCAGACAGGATTCTGGTCAAGGGCAACTTCGTTCATCCCGATCCAGGAATAGGGACTGGCAACAGCGGTCACTGCGTGTTCGTCGGTCGCCTGTCCCGGGAAAAAGGGATCGCGACGCTCTTGCAGGCATGGGAACGGCTGGGTAACGCCGCCCCGACGCTGCAAATCCTCGGTGACGGTCCGGAATCTGATACGGTCCGGGCCGCGACGTCCAACCCGCGGGTCCGCTGGTTGGGCCGAAAACCGATGGGCGAGGTTCTGGAAGCGGTTGGAAGTGCCGCGCTCTTCCTGTTCCCTTCGGAATGGTACGAGGGGCAGCCGAAAGTGATCCTCGAGTCGTTCGCCAAGGGAACGCCCGTCCTGGCCTCCCGACGCGGATCGATGCAGGAGATGATCGACGAAAGGTGTAACGGAATGTTGTTCGAGCCCGGCAATCCCGACGACCTGGCCGCGGAGGTCAGCCGCCTCACAGCCGACCCGGGGGCGCTCGCGGCGCTTCGCGTGGGCGCGCGGCGCACCTACGAGCAGAAGTTTACGCCGGACCGCAACTATGCCGAATTGATGGATGTGTACACGCGCGCCCTGGCGACCCGACGTTCGGGCCGGCCGGTTGAAGCGCGCCGAGCAAACCCGGTTACCCGGCAACTTGAGCCTATTACTCCAACCCCGCCGGAAGGATAGAAGACCCATGAGTCAAATGCACACTGCTTATTTCGATTCCAACGCCAGCGACGAGGTCCGTCGTAAACGCCTGTACGAAGGTCAGGTGTTCATCTTCTCGCCCCGCAAGAGCACCCTGGCGCTGATCAACCACGCCAGGGAGATGATCGAGGGGGCGTTCGGCAAGATCGACCCGCGCCAGGCGCAGCACCACATGCCGGTCGAAAAGTACGTCGAGATCTGCACCCCGCTCAAGCCCGGGTTCATCCACCATCCCAAGACCAAGGGCCTGATCCGGGACATCATGGAAGAGTTCCGGTGTGACCTGGAAAAGACCTACATCGACGTGCCCCGCCTGCGCATGGTCACCAGCGACGGCTACCTGACCAGCGGCGTCGGTTACGCCCACCACCCGCACCGCGACACGTGGTACTCCGCGCCGATGTCGCAGCTCAACTGGTGGCTGCCGATCTACGACATCGAGACCGAGATGTCGATGGCCTTCCACCCGCAGTACTTCGACAAGCCGATCAAGAACGGCTCGGCCGACTTCAACTACTACGAGTGGAACAGCGTCGGCCGTAAGGACGCGTCCAAGCACATCAAGACCGACACCCGCAAGCAGCCCAAGCCCGAAGAAGACCTGGAGCTTTGGCCGCAGATCCGCTTCGTGCCTCCGGCGGGCGGGATCATCATCTTCTCCGCCACCAACCTGCACTCGACGGTGCCAAACACCGCGGGATTGTCGCGCTACAGCATCGACTTCCGCACCGTGAACCTCGACGACGTCAAGAGCAAGGGTGGCGCGGCGAACATAGACTCGCGCTGCACCGGCACCTCCCTCCGCGACTTCATGCGGGCGAAGGACCTGGAGCGCATGCCCGAAGAGGTGGCTGGACTCTACGACACCGGCCCCAAGCCGCAGAACGGCGAGGTCGTGTTCCGGCCCGAGCTGGCCGGGGCGAACAAGTAATCGCGGACAGGCGAAACACAGCGGCCGGCCACGGAAACGAGGCCGTCCGCCTTCGTGAGCCGCGCGGATGAAAAAGACCGCGCGGTCACATGCAGGAACGCGAGCGGAGGGAAGTCAGGCCGCGCATGCTCGCCGCACGCGCGACCTGGAATGGGAGAAGCGATCGGATGGAACAGCGTAGTCCCAAGGTGACCCTCGGCATGCCCGTTTACAACGCGCAGCGGTTCCTGCGCGAAGTGATCGATTCGATCCTGGCTCAGACGTTTACCGACTTCGAGCTGATCATCTCCGACAACGGGTCCGCCGACGAAACCGAAGCGATCTGCATGGAGTACGTCCGCCGTGACCCGCGCGTGCAGTACCACCCCAACGACCGGACGAACCACGGCCCGGGCTGGAACTACAACCGCACCGAGGCCCTGGCCCGCGGCGAATACTTCCGCTGGGCCGCCGCCGACGACCTGCTCGCTCCGACGCTCCTGGAGAAGTGCGTGGCCGCTCTCGACGCCGACCCGGGCGCCGTCATGGCCTGGCCCGCGACGCGCATCATCGACAGCGACAGCAAGTTCGTCCGCGACCACGATTTTGACTCGACGCTGAATACAGCGGACCCCCGCCCGCAGGCACGCTTCGGCAGCCTGATCAACGTCAAACACAAGCGGCACGGCGCGTTTGAGATCTTCTCGTTGATCCGCCTCTCCGCGCTGCGCAGCTTCCCGCGCAAAGGTTCGTACGCCCGGGCCGACAGCGTCGTGCTCGCACGGCTCAGCCTTTTCGGCCGCTTCCTGAAGGTGCCCGAACACCTGTTCCTCAACCGCGACCACAGCGGACGATCGGTCCGCTCGGTCCCGACCCGGCTCACGCGCGGACGCAGCCGGCTCAGCAAGTACATCGGGGTCGGCCCGATCCCGCCGACGGAATGGTGGAACCCGCTGAAAAAGGGAAAGATCGTTTTCCCCGAATGGCGCGTCCTGAAAGAATATTGGACGTTGCCGCCTTTGGCGCCGTTGACCGCGGGCCAGCGATTGGGTTGCTACCTGCGCCTGGCCGCGTTTACGGTGAAGATGTCCCCCAAGCTGTCGCGCGATCTGGTTATCGCCGCCGAAGAGCTTTTCTGGCGGGCAGTTAGCGCGGTCCGCGGCGAGAAATCGCCGGAAGTCGCTGCAAAAAAAATCGAACATCCCGTCGCGCCGGGAAATGCGCATGCATAATAGTTTCCCGCATTTTTTTCGCGGGACACGTGGAGGATTCCGCTCTTCCCCAAAACACGGGTAAGGCGGTCTCCAGGCCACGGTAGACACGAAGGAGTCGTATATGAAAGTTGCACTTCTGGCTGGTGGCGTGGGTTCACGCCTTGCCGAAGAAACCGAGATCAGGCCCAAGCCGATGGTCGAGATCGGCGGCATGCCGATCCTCTGGCACATCATGATGCACTACTCGCGCTACGGGTATCACAACTTCGCGGTGGCGCTCGGCTACAAGGGCGAGTACATCAAGCGATACATGATGGACCTGTGCACGATCCAGAGCGACCTGACCGTCAAGACGCGCACCGGTGACGTGCTCCGCCACACCAGCGGCCAACAGCCCGACTGGACCGTCGATCTCGTCGACACCGGCACCAACACGCAGACCGGCGGCCGTATCAAGCGGCTCGCGCCTTTCGTCGGAAACAGCACGTTCATGCTGACGTGGGGTGACGGCGTCTCGAACGTGAACCTCACCGAGCTGCTGAAGTTCCACCGCAGCCACAAGAAGCTCGCGACGGTCACGACCGTCCGCCCCCCCGCCCGCTTCGGCCACCTCGTCTTCGAAGGTGACCGCGTGAAGGAGTTCTCCGAGAAGCCGCAGGCGAGCGAAGGGTGGATCAACGGCGCGTTCTTCGTGCTCGAGCCGCAAATCTTCGATTACATCGAGGGCGATGCGACGCACTGGGAGAAGGAACCGATGGAGAAGCTCGCTCGCGATGGGCAGCTCATGGCGTACCGGCACAGCGACTTCTGGCAGTGCATGGATACGCTCCGCGACCGCAAGCTCCTGGAAGAACTCTGGGCCAAGGGCGATCCGCCCTGGAAGACCTGGGAATAGAGCTGCGTGCGCGGCATGGGGCCGCGCACCTGAAAAACGGACCAAACCAACAAAGGGATTAGGAAGAAAACCATGCGAATTCTCGTGACCGGACATCTGGGCTACATCGGGACGATCCTCACCCCCATGCTCCTCAAGGATGGGCATGAGGTCGTCGGGATGGACAGCGACCTTTACAGCCGCTGCACGTTCGGCGAAGGCATCGCCAAGGTCCCGCACATCAAGAAGGACATCCGCGAAGCGGAGGTCGGCGACTTCCGCGGGATCGAGGCGGTCCTCCACCTGGCGGCCCTCTCCAACGACCCGCTGGGCAACCTCAACCCGGACCTCACCTACGACATCAACCACCGCGCCTCGGTGAAGCTGGCCGAACTAGCCAAGAAGGCGGGCGTGAAGCGCTTCGTCTTCTCCAGCTCGTGCAGCAACTACGGCGCGGCCGGCGATGACTTCCTCGACGAGAGTTCCGCATTCAACCCGGTCACCCCCTACGGGCAGAGCAAGGTCTACACGGAACGCGACGTCGCCCCGATGGCCGACGACCGCTTCTCCCCCACCTTCCTCCGCAGTGCAACCGCTTACGGCGTGTCGCCGCGGCTTCGCTTCGACCTGGTGCTCAACAACCTGACCGCATGGGCCATCACCACCCAGCGCGTCTACCTCAAGAGCGACGGCTCCCCCTGGCGCCCGATCGTTCACATCGAGGACATCTCCCGCGCGTTCGCCGCGGTTGTGACCGCGCCGCGTGAGCTGGTTCACAAGGAAGCGTTCAACGTCGGCCGGACCGACCAGAACTACCGCATGCGCGAGCTGGCCGAGATCGTCGCCGAGACCGTCCCCGGCTGCCGCGTCGAGTATGCCCCGGACGCCTCGCCCGATAAGCGCTGCTATCGCGTGAACTGCGACAAGATCGGGCGGGTGCTGACCAGATTTAAGCCCCAATGGGACGCGAAGAAGGGCGCTCTCGAGCTGTACGAGACGTACAAGAAGGTCGGCCTCACCCTCGAGGAATTCGAAGGGCCCAAGTTCCAGCGGATCGGGCACATCCGCAAGCTGATCGAAGACGGCATCATCGATGGCTCCCTGCGCCATACCGCGCAGCGCGCCAAGGTGCCTGCCTGATCGGCCGGCCTTTGCTCTGAACTACCCCTCCGGGCGGTTAACGCCGCTCGGAGGGCTTTTGGTGGGGATCATCGATCATCCGGGGTGGGAATTTGCTGATCGCTCGTTCACCGCGTGCGCGTCGCTCACTCCACCACCTTTGATAACCGATACAGATTCACAGGCACGGCTCGCGATTGCGATTGCGGCGACGTGCCGAGCGTCTCATAACTTTTTCGTCCGCCCGGCGTGACGTTGACACGGAAGGAATCCTGACATGGTCGCCCAGAATAAGAATCCGCAGAGCAAGACCGAAACACAGTGCCGTTCCTGCAAGAAGGCAGGCCTCAAGCCGGTCCTGGACCTGGGGACCATGCCGCTGGCCGATGGCCTGCTCACCCGCGAGCAGCTCAAGGAGCATGAGCCGGCGTTCCCGCTGGAGGTCGCGTTCTGCCCCAATTGCTCGCTCGTGCAGATCCTGGAGACCGTGCCGCCCGAGCAGTTGTTCGGCAAGGACTATCCCTACTTCTCGAGCTTCTCGGATCACCTGCTGGCCCACTCCCGCGCCAACGCGCTCAACCTGATCAAGATCCGCAGCCTCAAGAAGGAGAGCCTGGTCGTCGAGCTGGCCAGCAATGACGGGTATCTGCTCAAGAACTTCGTCGAGAACGGGATTCCCGTCCTCGGCATCGATCCCGCCGAAGGCCCCGCCAAGGCGGCGATCAAGATCGGCGTGCCGACGCTCAACGACTTCTTCGGCAAGAGCCTCGCGACCCGCCTCAGTGGCGAAGGGAAACGCGCGGACGTGATCATCGGCAACAACGTCCTCGCCCACGTCGCCGACACCAACGGGTTCGTCGAGGGCGTCCGCATCCTGCTCAAGGACAACGGCGTCGGTGTCTTCGAGTTCCCTTACGTCCGCGACCTGATCGAGCACGGCGAGTTCGACACGATCTACCACGAGCACCTCTGCTACTTCTCGGCGACCGCGATCGACCACCTGTTCCGCCGTCACGGGCTCTACCTAAACGACGTCGAGCGCCTCTCGATCCACGGCGGCTCGCTGCGAATCTACGTCGAACCGAAGGAAGCGGTGAAGGACTCGGTCAAGAAACTCCTTGCCGAAGAGAAATCGCTCGGCATCGACGGCCACGCCTACTACGAGAAGTTCGCCCAGCGCGTGAAGGACCTCCGCAAGAGCCTTCGCGAGATGGTGTCGAAGATTAAATCCGAAGGGAAGAAGATCGCCGCCTACGGCGCCGCCGCCAAGGGCGCGACGCTCGTGAATTACGTCGGGCTCGGCACCGACTCGATCGACTTCGTCGTCGATCGCAACGTCCACAAGCAGGGCAAGTTCATGCCCGGCGTGCACATCCCGATCCACGATCCGTCGCGGCTCATGGAAGAGAAGCCCGATTACGTCCTGCTGCTCCCCTGGAACTTCAAGGATGAGATTCTCAAGCAGCAGGAGCCGTTCCGTAAGGGCGGCGGCCGCTTCATCATCCCCATCCCGACCCCGCAAATCGTGTAACGACCACCTACGCGCGCACGCCGCGCGGGGCATCGCTCCGCGCGGCGTGCGTGCACCGAGAGGCAAGAGAACGGCCCGATGCGCGTCTTCGTTTACTTGCAGGACTTCCCACCGGACACCGATGCGCCCCAGCTCGGGATCGCCAAGGCTGTCCACGGGCTGTCGCGCGGGCTCGCCGCCGAAGGGTGCGACGTCACCATCCTCTGCGAGGCCCCCGAGCCACGTCAGCGGCAGATCGCGCCGCGCTGCGACCTCCGCTGCTTTCGCGAGCCCCAGTTCCACCGCATCTTCGCCGGACCGCCGGCCGACTTGCGGCGTTACATCATCGAACATGGCGAGGGCGCGCTGTTCGTCCTCAACGGCATCTTTCATCCTGGTTCGTGTGCGGTCTCCCGACTGCTGCGCCGCCGCGGCTTTCCTTACGTGATGGTCCCCCACGACCCGTATCACCCCACGATCTTCACGAAGAACGCCTGGAAAAAGTGGCCCTACTGGTATGCCCGCGAGCGGCCGATGCTGCGCGGCGCGGCCGCGGTTCAAGTGCTCGACATCCGCCACGCGCAGTGGCTGCTCAGGCTCAAGGTCTCGACGCGCGCGTTCCAATCGACCAACGGCTTCGCCGCCGAGGACGTGCTGCCCGAATCATCACTGACCTGGGAGCAGCGCGCCACTCCTTCCGCGATCTTCATGGGGCGGATCGACGCCCACAACAAGGGGCTGGACATCCTCCTGACCGCACTGCACCGCGTCGCGCCGGATGCGCGCCCCGCCCTCACGATCCAGGGGCCCGACTGGGGAGATCGCGACGCCCTCCGGAGCCTGGCGAAACGTCTGCGGCTCGATGTGAATTTTCCGGAAGCGGATTTCAAGTCGACGTCGGCCTCGATCATGGCACGACACGATATCGTCTGCCTCCCCTCCCGGTTCGAAGGCTTCGGCCTGGCGGCCCTCGAGGCGATGCTTTCCGGCCGCGTGCTGATCGTCTCCGACATCGCCGGCATTTCTCCCCACGTGCGCGCGAGCGGCTGCGGCGTCGTCGTCGATTCAACGCCCGGCTCTGTCCACCACGGGCTGGAGGAACTGTTGCGGCAGCGATCGCATTGGAAGCAGATGGGACTCGCCGGACGTCGATACGCGCTGGAAAATCTCCGCTGGGAAGCGATTGCCCGCGATACGATCAAGCACTATCAAAGCTTCTTAAAATCCGCGACGCCCGTTGACGCCCCCGCGCGGACGCCCGTATCAGCGATCTGAGTTCCGCCCGCGCGCACGAAACCTGAGGTAATGAACATGACCCCTCTCGCCAAGCCGATGCCCGCCGTGAAGAAGCTCGACACGGCGTCTCACGCCACCGCCGTCCAGTGCCCAAACTGCTCGGGCCAATGGCTCGAGCCGTTCTACAGCGTGGATAACATCCCCGTTCACAGCACCGTGAACACCGCCACCCCGAAGGAAGCCCTGGAGTTCCCGCGCGGAAGCCTGCGTCTGGGCTTCTGCCCGGCGTGCGGTTTCGTGAGCAACATCGCCTACGACGCGACTCTTCAGGAATACTGCTCCAACTGCGAGGAGAGCCAGGGTTTCTCCCCGACCTTCAACTCTTTCGCCCGCAAGCTGGCGCAGACCTGGATCGACCGCTACGACATCCACAACAAGACGGTCCTGGAAATCGGCTGCGGTAAGGGCGAGTTTCTCGTGCTGATGTGCGATCTGGGCAACAACAACGGCATCGGCATCGATCCCAGTTATCGCCCTGAGCGCACGCCCGAGGCCTTCAAGCAGCGCGTGCACTTCATCCCGGACTATTACGGCGAGAAATACGCCCACATCACCGCCGACGTCGTCCTCTGCCGCCATACGCTCGAGCACATCGGCCGCACCGGCGAGTTCCTCCGCTCGATCCGCCGGACGATCGGCAAACGCACTGACACAATCGTCCTCTTCGAGCTGCCCGACGTCACCCGCGTCCTCAAGGAAGGGGCGTTCTGGGACATCTACTACGAGCATTGCTCCTACTTCAGCCCGGGCTCGCTCGCCCGTCTCTTCCGGCAGAACGGGTTCGATGTGGTCGAGCTGGAGCGATGCTACGACGACCAGTACCTGCTGATCGGCGCACGCCCCATCGAAGGCGAGGTGCCGCCGCCGCGCTTCGAGCTTGAGAACGACTTGCAGGAGATGCGCGAGCTCGTGGACTCGGCCAGCCGCAAGCTGCCCGAGACCGTCGAATACTGGCGAAAGACGATCCTCGACATCAAGGCACGCGGCGAGAAAGCGGTCGTCTGGATCGCCCTCTCCAAGGCCGTCGCGTTCCTCACGACCACCGGCGTCGGCGACGCGATCGAGTACGTCGTGGACATCAACCCGTTCCGGCAGAACAAGTTCATGCCCGGCACTGGCCAGCCGATCGTCGCGCCCGCGTTCCTCGCCGAGTACCAGCCCGACTACGTCATCCTGATGAACCCCATCTATCGCAATGAGGTTCAGAAGGACCTGGACAAGATGGGCCTGAAGTCGAAGTTGCTGACCGTCGGGTACTAGCGCGGCAAACACAACCTGGCGTTACATCCGCGCGTAATTCGCGCCTGAATCCGGGCATACCCGCGCTCGGCTTCTGACATGGAATCGAATTCATTTCCTCCCCCAATGCCGCCTCCCCGTGTCATCCGAGTCACCCGCATGGACCAGCCGCAGCCGGCGGCAGACCTGCGCGCGCGCCTGCGCCGCGTTCGCGGGATCCTCGATGCCGACCAGGATTCGCCCCGGCGTCTGGCGGCCCGCTGGGCCGTCGCACTGATGACGCTCGCGTTCCTCGCGGTCGTTTACTGCACGTTGTTCCCCTTCAACTTCACGGTGCCGCGCGGGATGACGCTTCGGCAGGCAGCGGCCGAATGGGACTGGCGTCTCTATGACCCCAGCAATCTGAGCGACTGGCTGGACAACGTGCTCATGTTTATCCCGTTTGGCTTCGCCTTGGCCTGCGCGGCGAGGGCGCGCGGGATTCAGACACGCTGGCTTATCCCGTTGATCGGTCTCCTCGCCGGCGCGGTCTGTTCGACCTGCATCGAGTTGCTGCAACTGTGGCTGCCGGGGCGCGACTCGGCCATTGCCGACGTCCTCGCCAACTCCGCCGGCAGCCTGCTCGGCGCCGGCCTGTTTGCCGCGTTCGGTAACCGGCTTCTGGAATGGGCTGGCGCGTCGCTGAAGGAACTGAGAAGGCGGCTGAACTTTGGGATTGCCGGTGCGCTGGTGGTCGTCCTCTGCGGGTTCTCCCTTATCGGGCCGTACCATTTGCGGCACCACGGCCGCGAGCTGTCAGGATGGAATCCCAAATACGTCCTGGCCCTCGGCAGCGAGCCGTGGGGCACGGCCAAGCCGTGGCGTGGCACGGTCTTTTCCCTGGACCTGGCCGACGCATCCCTCGGCCTCCCCGCGGTTGATCGCATCTACCGGGGAGAATCGCTGGGCGCAGTGCTGCCCCATACCTCGACGCTCTATGCCTACGTGCCCGTTGGCCAGGGTGAATACCCCGAGCGGAACGGTGCAGGACCGTCCCTGCGATGGACGGGCGATCCCTCCGCCCGCGCTGAAGCCAGCGTCAGCCTCTCTGGCGAACATTACCTGGTCTCGACGCGCCCGCTCGATGCCTTCAGCCGTGGCGTCGCCCGCACCAATGCCTTCACCACGCGCATCGTCCTCCGCAGCGCCGAGCCGTACCAGGGAGAGCGGCGCGTGATCGCCCAGATCGGGGATGACGTTTCCAACACCAACTTCACGCTCATGCAGGATGGCGCCAATCTGCTCGTCCACATCCGCACGATGCTCAGCGGCAACCGGCCGGCCTGGATCGTGCGCGACCTGTTCACCGAGCCCGGCCCGCATGACCTGTTGATCAGCTACGCCGCACCGAATTTGCACGTCTACATCGACTCGCCCGCCCGGGCGTACGCCGTCGACGTGCCGCTGGATTTTTCCGAGGCCGAGCGCTTTGTGTCCCGCTTCGATCGGCTCCCCATCTCCGGGTTCCACCTGGAGATCTACCGGCTGCTTTACTACTTCGTCCTGTTCGTGCCGATCGGCCTGCTGCTAGGGGTGATGGTCAGCGATCCGCGAACGTCCGTGCGCGTGCGACAGGCGATCGTGGTAGCGGGGGTGCTGATTCCCTGCTTGCTGATGCAGGGCGTGCTGGTCTTCATCGACCATCGCCCGCTTCGGTCCGATAACGTGGTGTCGAACCTCATCGCGCCCGCCCTGGCGATGCTGGCGATGGCTTACTGGCTGACGGACGGCTCGATCCTGCGAAGCCTGCGGCCGGCTTCGAACGTGATCAGCCCGCGTGGTCGATAAGTTCCCAAGTTCCTTCGATTTCGACTTCGCCCTTAGCAGATGGAAAACGAGAAGCCCATGCTCGCACCGAATACCAGCAGCCCCAAAGTCCGGCCGCAGTTCATCAACCCCCCCACGCCCCACTTTGACCTGGCCGTCATCGGCGGCGGAGCCGTCGGACTCGCCACGGCGATGGCGATCCTCCGCGAGCATCGAATCCGCCTCGTGGTCGTCGAAGCCGAAGGAAAGCTGGCCGCACACCAGACCGGCAACAACAGCGGCGTCATCCACTCCGGCCTCTACTACAAGCCCGGCTCGCTGAAGGCGCAGCTCTGCTGTGAAGGCCGCGACCTCATGTACGCCTTCTGCCAGGAACACGGCATTGCCCACGATCCGTGTGGGAAGATCGTCGTCGCGACCGACGAAGCCGAAATTCCCCGCCTCGACGAGCTCCATCGCCGCGGTATCGCCAACGGGCTTCAGGAAATGCGGCGTCTGTCCGGCGCGGAGCTTCGCGAATATGAGCCGCACGTGGCGGGCATCGCCGGGCTCTTCGTCCGCGAAACCGGGATCGTCGACTACAAGCAGGTCACGCAGGCCTATGCCAAAGTCGTGCGCGAGAACGGCGGACAGGTCCACACCGACGCGCGCGTGAACGCCGTCGAAGTGCTCCCCGGGCGCATCGCACTTCAGACACAGGCCGGCGAATTCACCGCCGATGCGCTGGTGAACTGCGGCGGGTTGCAATCCGACCGCATCGCACGCATGTGCGGTGTTGAGCCGGGCGTGCAGATCGTCCCCTTCCGTGGCGAGTATTACCAGCTGGCCGACCACGCGACGCACCTCGTCAAGAACCTCATCTACCCCGTGCCCGATCCGGCATTCCCGTTCCTTGGCGTTCACTTCACGCGCATGATCGGCGGCGGCGTCGAGGCGGGGCCCAATGCCGTTCTCGCCCTTGCCCGCCATGGCTATCGCAAGACGAGCTTCAACCCGCGCGATGCGCTGGGGATCGCCTCGTACGGCGGCTTCTGGAAGATGGCGCGCAAGCACTGGAAGACCGGCTTCGGCGAACTCTATCGATCGATGAGCAAGAAGGCGTTTCTCCTCGCCTTGCGACGGCTCATGCCGGAACTGGAACTGTCGCACCTTCAGGCGGGCGGCGCGGGCGTACGGGCCCAGGCGCTGGAGAAGAGCGGCGCGCTGGTGGATGATTTCCGCATTGTCCGCGCCGATCGCATGGTCCACGTGCTCAATGCCCCCTCGCCGGCTGCCACCGCGTCGATCGCCATCGGCCGTCACATCGCCGGCCTGGCCGCCGAGACCTTCTCGCTCAAGCGACCTGCGACGACCGCGAGCGTGGTAACCTGCTGAACGATCCGACGAGAGTCTCGATTGATCCAAGGCACGGGCATTTACCCGTGCCTCCTTTTTTGCCAGTCAATCCAACGGCGACCCCGCCGCCGCCAATACGCAGTGATGGAACAATGCCTGCCACTCCGCCTGCTGGAGCCTCACCGCCGCCGCATAGCGGTCGTCATCGGGGCGGTCATGCACCGCCTCCACCAGGTTCACGAACGCCGAGCCGTCCCATTCGCCGGATCCCAGGTGCTTGAGGAGCGTCGAGGGTCCCGTCTCACCCACGACCGATGACGTGACAGCGCCCAGCATGCGGTTCACCCGGTGGGCGCGGCAGCGGGCATACCAATACTTCGCGTTCGAAAAATCCCCCTCCCGGCGGTGCATGATCGCGTGCCAGTAGCTCCCCGTCGGCGAGGCGATGTCCTGGGCGATGCGGTGCGATTCATCAAGTAAATCGAACCAGAGCCACAGCCCGGCCAGCATCGCCTGCGCGTCTTCCATGTCGCGAATTGGAACATCCAGCAATTCAGCGGGCGTCAGTCCTTCCAGGGCAGTGCGAGCCGTCGCCGGCGTGCCGCTCGGGATCACGAGCTGTCGGTATCCATCCGGCGGACCTTTTCGCAGGATCGTCGCGGTGCGTGACGACAAAACGTCCAGTTCGGTTAGACCTTCATCCGCCGCCGTCATGCGAGTCTCCGATCTGGGGATGTGGATTTTGTCATCCTGTCGCCGCGAAGGTGTTTATTCTAATGCATCCGGCATGCCGAAACTGGATTCACCGGCACGGAATTTACTTGCAGGCGTTGCAGGACTGTCGCAGGGACCATCGTGCCAGCCAAACCAGAAGGAGATCCCAGATGCTTCGACCCACTCTCGTTCTCGCGGCTTTGACGTGCATGGCAGGGTGTGCGGCCACCGGCCAGTCGAGCAGGAATAGCGCCAAAATGGCGACTGCCGAACCGACCTCCGAACAGCTCGCGGCCTATGCGGGACGGCACGCGTTCCCTTCCACTCAGCCGGCGCAGGACAACCTGCGGGCTGCGGCAATCATCAGCCGTGACCATAAGACGCTGAAGGTCTACAACTTCAGTAAGGAGCCCATTCCCGAGTCCGAAGTCTGGATCAACGGCGCCTACGTAACGCAAATTCCAGGCGTCGCCCCGCAATCGAACGTCGATATCAGCACGAAGCGGGCCTACAACGCCTTTGGCCAGAACTTCTCCGAAACTTCGGAGCCGGTGAGTCGGGTGCAGATCAAGACCGATCAGGGTCTCTATAATGCCCTCGGCCCTGCCACCGAATAGGAGCGGCAGTTTTCTCAATGTCGCCACTTCCATCGTCCGATAACCATAAGGACCCGCCCTGCGCCGGCCGGTAGACGGCGTTCAGGACGAGCCCTTTGTGTTTTTGACGATCGAAAGGCGAGCATGATGCGTAATTCAGTCAAGGCGTGCGTGGCGGCGATGGCGGTTCTCGTCGGAATGGGATGTGCGGGCCGACCCTCGGTGATCCCCAACTATGACCCACGCCTCCGGCGAACCAGCTCTCAGTTTGCCGCCGACGCCGCCAAACGACACCCCTACAAGGCCGAAGCCCCGCGCGGCGGAGAGGCCCTCGGTCGAACCGCGATTGACTACACGTTCAAGACGGTCGAGGTCCTCAACTATTCCGACGAAGACTGGGATGACGTCGAGTTGTGGATCAACAAGAATTACGTCGTCTTCGTTCCGCGCATCGAAAAGGGAAAGCAGCGCACCAAGCTCCTGAACTTCCAGATGTTCTTCGACGAAAAGGGCGATTATTTCGTCACCAACTACGGCAAGTCCCGCGTTGATACCCTCGAAATGCTTCGCGGCGGCAAGATGTACACGATCAAGCTTGGCCTGTCCGACTGAATCGCATCCCCACCCGATCGAGGAACCGGGCGGCGTTGTCGTGATACAGCTTCTGCAGCACGTTATCCGGCAACGCCAGCCCGCGCAGCGGGGTCTGCTGTTCCGGCGGGAGATCCGGATCGAGGATGGGGTTGGGGCCGATGTACGCCGTCTCCCACAGTTTGCGGTGCACCCAGAACCGACTCGCCAGAAAATCGAACCCCCGGTCATCGCCGCTCACCTGATCGCTGCCGAACAGAATCCGATCCTGATTGCGAATGAAGAACTCCCGCGCCGGATCACGCCGGATACTGATCTCTCTCGCCATCCACCGCGTCGCGCTGCAGTCGAGCATCAGGTTGTCGAACCGGTCCAGCAGGGACTGAAGCCGAGGCAGGTCTTCGGGGTTGCCCCCCATGTGGGCTCCGATCCACGGCACGCCGGGATATTCCTGCAGCAGCCCTTCCCACATCCGGTAGTCTTCATCGCGTGATGCGAATTTCTGCGCGTACTTGCCGGAGTACCAGAGGTCCGGGTCGCCGATGTGCGTCATGATCGCCATCTTGCGCGACACTGCCTCCTGCAAGACGGGCCGGTTGGCCGGATGGTCGAGCCGATACCCGCGCATCTCCATCGTCCGCGGCGAGGCATGAAACTTCACGATCCGGCTGCCCAGGTTGTAAAACGACTCGATCCGGTTGAGCCAGTCATCCACGAAATTGGGCGGCGGATCCATCCACTTCGGCACCGCGATAAACTGCACCCGATCGCCCCACTCCCGCGCCAGCCCCACCGATTCTTCCAACGGCGTCATCGTCATGAAACAATTGATCCCAAAATGATCCGCCGCCTCAAACCAGACCGGCGCATGCCGTCGGGCCAGCAGATGGCAATGGAAGTCGATCACCGGCCCGGTCACCTTGGGCCGGGGTATGGGCCGCCGGTAATCGATCCCCGTCAGGTTGTACTCCGGCGCCGCGACAGGAGCAGCGGTCGTTGCTATGGTCATATGTGATACGCCTGCGTTAACGTCGGTCGGTCCCTTTCCCGACTTCGGAGCATCCTCCAAATCGCAGGGAATCTCAACCCCGCTCGGCTCAGCCTGGACGATCTGAACCCATGTTCCCTTTTGGCCGCTTCTAGCCGCTAATGGCCGCATTCAAAAGGAATTCGACCGGCCGTCTACCGTGGAACGCGAGCCCAAAGGCACTCCGCGCGTTACGCTCTAAGGCCCAGCCAAACCATTCATCGCTCATGGGGATACGGACTAAAAAACTTTCCAATCGCCCCGCAACACTCGGAAGGTCCCACGATTGAGGTATTGTCAAATGTCGTGGATGGCCGCTGAATCTCAAGCGGCGAGTTTGATCCCATCTTTGAATAGTACTCCAGCCACCACGGCGGGCAGCAACGCGCTGCCGTTGAGTTTTCGCCAGTGGTTCTGAGCCGACTCTACCAGTTTGAAAGCCATCGCCAGGCAAGCCGCGCGGCTGCCGGCGCCTTTGGTTTTGCTGGTTCGTAAACGCACCGTCGCGAACGTGCTTTCGATCGGATTGCTCGTGCGAAGATGCTGCCAATGCTCGGCGGGAAAGTCGTAGAACGCCAGCAGCTGCTCCTGATCCTTCACCAGGCATTCGGTCGCCTTGGGATACTTCGCCTGGAACGTCGCAGTAAACTTGCTCAGCGCTTTCAGCGCATCGTCCTTCGTTGAAGCCATCCAGATTTCGTGGAGCATCGACTTGGCCGATACCTGCTGGCCACGGGGAAGCTTGTCCAGAACATTTACTGTCTTATGCACCCAGCAGCGCTGATGCGTCGTGGAGGGGTAGACCTGCCGGATTGCTTTCCAGAACCCCAAAGCCCCGTCTCCCGTGGCGAGCTTCGGAGCATCAGTCAGCCCACATCTTCCAAAGCGTTCCTTTAGTTCCGGCACGGTTCGCAGGGCCGGTCGTCGGTCAGGCGGATATTGAAATAAATGCCGTCGGCCCAGAGATAGACGTATCGTTTTCCCATCAGCGACCGCCAGTGGCATTGGGCTCGATGGTTGTGTGGGCGATCCTTCCAACCCTTGTCGGCCATCGCGTGGTTGTCATCAACACATCGCCGAGCGTTGCGCCGGGCCTGTACGCGCGGTGCGCGGTCGAGCCCGCCGTGGGACGAATCGTTGATTTCCGTATTCCGGATCGTGCGAAGCAGTATGTCCTGGGGCGTACCGGCCGAGACGGTGAGGATTGGTACATCCTCAAACCCATCGCCGCCGGTCCCGGTGATCGGATTGATACGACCGGATCATCGCTCGTCATCAATGGTCGCGCGATCGCGCCGATGCCGCCAGACTTTGACAGCGCAGGCGGGCCACTTCCAGTGTGGCGAGAAAATCGCGTGCTCGGGACGGATGAGTTTTTCGTCTTCTCAGCGCGCATCCCCAACAGTTTCGACAGCCGCTGCTACGGTCCCATCACGCGCAGGGAAATCGCGTCCGTGCGACGGCCGCTGATAACGTGGTGAGCGAACCGCCGGCCGGGCCTGCAAGCGGCTTTCGTCCTCCGGCGTCGAACTCCTGCCGCAGCAATCGACGAGTCGCCCTCCATCCCGACGCATTCTGGCTTTCTGCGATCTCCACCACATGACATCGCGCCACCGCGCTCCGCGCTCTGCCCGGTTGCTCTCGTTGCGAAGCATTGGAAGGTGAAGCCCGCCGCGCTTCCCCATTCGTTCCCCGCACAGCCTTGAAAAGCTCATGCGCACGCCGACCCGACAGAATTGTTCCGTGTCTTTCGCCAAGCCTCCTGCAGGTCCGTCGCCCGCTCTGGTCGTCCCCGGGCTGCGCCCTGCGGCATTGCAACGGCTGGTGCCGTCCGGATTTTTCGCGTTCCGCCCCGCAGGGAGTTTGCTGCGCAAAGAAAAATCCCTCCGTCACGGCGCCCTCGCTAGCCTGGACTCCCGCCGCGGCCGCCGTCCCCTCCGGCCGTTGCTCCTAAAGGCTTCATGTTGGTCCGTCGCTGCGCTGTCCAATGAACGGACCAACACAAACCCTTTTGAAAGGAGCTACTGTCATGGCGAAGAAACAGAACAAAGAGTCACAGACTCAACTTCATCCGGTCGCGGAAGTCCGCATCGGCAGCGTCAAGGCCGCAATCTGGAGAAACGAAGGTGAAAGCGGGCCGCGCTTCAACGTCACCTTCCAACGCCTCTACCGCACCGAGGAGGGCAAGTGGCAGAGCACATACAGCTTCGGCCGCGATGACCTGCTAGTGCTGATGAAGGTCGCGGACGCCACGCACACCCGCGTGATGGAACTGATCGGCGACAAGCGCAAGCAGCGGCAGGAGCAGCCCGCCGCCTGATCCGATCACAACATCTTCTCAGACCCGGCCGGGCGCTCCGTTCCCCGGCCGGGTTTCTTCTTGCGCCGTCAAGAGGACCATACGTCCGCGTTCACCGCGATTCGTGAAACCGCTCACCCACCCAAATGCGCGTCGGTTCGAACGGAACTAACAAACGCCAGCGTCATGTGTTTGAATCAAGGTTCACCGTCAGAAGCATTTCGCTCTCTTGGAGCGCCACGACATCGTGTTGCACGCCGGAGGCGAGGGCGAGCAGTTGATTGGCGTGCAGATCATGCACTTGCCCCACCGCGCTCACTCTGAGATTTCCTTTGAGTACGTGGATGGTTACGACGCCCTTGGTGTGGTGTGGCGGCAGGCGGGTGAGATGACCAAACAGGAACAGCGAAACCGACGTGGACCCATGTTTATACAAAGTCTCCTGTCGGTGGCCTGCCTCGCCGGCCTGAGCTTCCTGTCTGAGCCTCGCCGCCACCGCACCCAGCTCAAACCGATGCTGCGGCGCGGCAAACCGTTGCTCGGGGTGTGTTCGCAATCGGTTGGAATCTTCATCGCTCATAAAATTCCTCTGGCGGATGATCTCAAATGTCGGCCATCGAATCAAAGAACTCGTTGTCCTGGGCGTAGCCGCCTCGGCCCTTGTACACATGTTTCACATCCCTGGCGAACTCGATGGCTTCGATCCACTTCACCATCTTAAACCCGAGCTGGTTTTCGACCCGCAGCCGCAACGGCGCACCGTGCACATCCTCCAGCGGCCGGTAGTTCATCTCGTAGGCCAGGAGAGATTGCGCGTGGCGGACGTTCTCGATGGTGTGGCTGTCGTAGTATTGTCCCCCATCCGCGCCCTCGCTGAAGGAGTAAAAGATGACGGCGCGCGCGTCGACATTCGGTCGAACGAGTTTCATGAGTTCGTCCATCGGCAACCCGCCCCACTCGGCGATGCCTGACCAGCCTTGGATGCAATGGTGGAGCGTGATCTGCGTCTTTTTGCTCATGGCCTGCAATTGATCGAGCGACAACTCGACTGGATTCTCCACCAAACCGTACACCTTCAGAAGGTATTCCTTGAAGCCATTGGCGGCGATCGTTTTCCATTGATCGGAATTGGGCATCCGGCCGTTGGGCCAGAGGAACGGGGAGATGTCTTCAACTCGATACTCCGTTCGCGGCGCATGGTGGGAGAGCAGCAGCCGGATGACCGGATTGACCAGCACATCCCCCGCGCGCTGAATCGCTCGCGGAAACAGCCAAGTCGCCCAATTGGCCATCATGTTCAGCAGGAACAGGATCACCAGTCCGCTCAGTCCGATGTACATCCCGAAGCGCAGCAAATTATCGGTGCCGATCACGACGTGGTTCATGTTCCGAGCGAAGCCGGTGATGAACACCATCGTCACATGAGCGATGATGAACGCGACGAACGCGCACAACACCAGGAAGTGAATCGAGCGCCCGACCTGCCGATTGCCGGGAAGTTTGGGATACCATTTGAACCGGTTGACCAGGGCCGGCGACATCGCGGGGCCGGTCAGGATCGACAGCGGCGCCAGGATGAACACCACGGCGAAGTATGACAACTGCTGTATCGCGTTGTATCCGTAAAACCCGTTGGGCTCCGGCGGCAGGTGAAACGTCGCATAGTGAACGAAAATCGCCCAAGCGTCGGGAACGATGCGCCATGACGTCGGCACCAACCGCCGCCAGTGATTCGTCGTGAACAGCAGTGTCACGTACACCGCCCCATTGACGACCCAAAACATCGCGCTGATGAAGTGCCAGTGCCGCGCCAACCCCAACGTGTGCTTCCCGCCGGGCAGGCCGATCCACGGCGTGAGATACCGCGAGTCCTCCTTGGCGGTATAAAACCGATCGCGCGGCAGCTTGACCGGCGTGAAGCGAACCCACTCCGTGCCGGGCGTGCAGTGGACGTTCCAATACAATCGCGGATGGTCCATGAGGATCTGCAATCCGCTGCGAATTAGCAGGACCATGAACAGAAGGTTCACGTAATGGGTCACCCGAACCCATGCGGGAAATCCGAAGGACTGCGTCGCCGTTTCCGGGGTGATGAGCGGAGTTGGCGGAAGCGTCGGCAGGCCAGCTAGTCCCCACTGAACGTAAGCCGCCAACACCAGCAGCACGAACGGCAAGACCAGAGGCAGGAGCGTTGAAAGCCGCACGCGCGGCGCGGGGGCCAGTTGAGACAATTCCACGGTTTGCGGGCGCGGCGGAATTTCGACAGAGTCACCGCCGCCGGTTATCGGAGTGTCTGTCGGTTCCGAGCGGTTCATGACCGGCCCTCATTCCTTTGATCGAAGTCTTGAGCGCAATCATAGCATTTCGTTTCGCGGCTATGAATGCTCGAAGCCTGCCCGGAGGTAAAATAGCGGGATGGGACAGAGGACGCTTTTCACCGTGGGCCATTCGACGCGCACATGGAGCGAGTTTGTCGCGTTGCTCAAGGCGTGGAAGATCGAAGAACTGCTGGACGTGCGAACGGTTCGGCGGTCGCGCGCGTTTCCGTGGTTTGGCGAGAGGCGGATGAAAGCGGCGCTGGCCCGGTCGGGAATCGGCTATGCGGCCTTGCCCGCATTGGGAGGGTTTCGGCATCCGACTCCGGACTCGTCGAACGGCGGTTGGCACAACGCGCGATTTCGCGCCTACGCGGATTACATGCAGACCGACAGCTTCAAAAAAGGGATTGAAGAATTGAACGAGCGGCGAAAGAAGCGAAGGGTGTGCGTGATGTGCTCCGAAGCGGTCTGGTGGCGTTGCCATCGCCGAATGATTGCCGACGCGGAGGCGGCTCGCGCGATCCCCGTGAAGCACATCATGAGTGAGACGAGCGCCACACAGCACGAGCTGACGGAGTTTGCGGTCGTGCGGAAGAGACGAGGCCGCGCGCCGGTAATTACCTATCCGGAACATGACGAGCGCGCTGCGGTTCCAGCGAAAGCCAAGCCCTTGCCGCGCCGATCAAGCAGGCCGAGATTTGCCTGACTTCTTGATCTTCGTGAGCGCCGAGCCTTTGTGCATGGCCAGGTGGTCGGTCTTGTCGCTTTTGATCAAATACTGCGGCTCTTCTTTCGAGGCGTGAACCGTGTATCCCTTGAAGGAAATTTCGGAGGTGATTTTCTTTTTGATGGTTCCCGAGACCCGGCCGGCTTCGGAGTTCCAGCGCACATGATCGCCTACTTTGAATGTGTGTGTTGTTGCCATGGCTTGCTCATCCGCCGAAGAATTTTTTGAGGACCGCCAGCGTCGTCTGCCGGCCGATGGTTGCGATGGATTTGAGGTTGGGTAGATCCTTGGGACAGACCACCACGCAATTGCCGGCCTTACTGCAATCAGCGATGCCGCCCTCGGCCATCATCTCCTCCAGCCGCTGGTCCTTCAGCGCTTTGCCGGTGGGATGGATGTTGAACAATTTCACCTGACTGAAGATCGCCGCTCCGACGAAGTGGTTTGTCGCGGTGTATTGCGGACACGCCTCAAGACAGCAGCCGCAACCGATGCAGCGCGACAACGCATATCGCTGCTCTTGCAGCTCCTGCGAAATCGGCGGGCCGGGGCCAAGGTCGTATGTGCCGTCGATGGGCACCCAGGACTTGGTGCGTTTGAGGTCGTCGAACAATCGCTGACGATCGACGAACAGGTCGCGCACCACGGGGAATTTCGTCATCGGCTCAAGGGTGATAGGTGCATCCCGCTGATCGCCGCGCCGGCCGTGTAGCGGCGGGTGCTCGCCATAATCCACCGGGTTATAGACCGGATGATCGCGCCGTGACCGTTGACGGGTGTAGGTCGGCTCCAGCTTGTCCACCAGCGCCGAGCAGGCCTGGCGAACCTTACCGTTGATGCGCATCGTGCAGGCGCCGCACACCTCTTCGAGACAGTTGGAGTCGTAGACGACGGGAGTCGTCGGCGTGCCGTCGGTCGTGACCGGATGTGCCGCGATGTATTGGAGGCATGAGATGATGTTCGCGTTCGGCCGGCGCGGCACGGAGAATTCCTCCCATCGCGGTGAAGCGTCCGGCCGGTCCTGGCGGCGAACGCGAAGAATGATCCCTTGTTCACTGATTCGTGTTTTACGCATCGGCATCGCCTTCGGCCAATAGTCTTGGCATCATAACTCATGCAATCGCTCGCTCATCACAGCCGATCGAGTCATATTGCGCGAGGCAAATGAGTTCGGTGGGCCTGAGGCTCCGCCATCTCCGACGCAGCCAGTATATCGTTTCGCTCGATTCCGAACTGCGCGACTCAGATTCAACTTCCCAATTTCCTTCAATGCGAATGCAGGAAAGAGGGCCTCCAGGTCCGGCCCTCTCTCCCGCACCCTCTCACCTGGCCCTAAATCCGTTGAGTGTGCTGTCGGAAACAATAAGGATGGCGCCGGGAACACGGGGGGAAGGTAGGCCCGCTGTTTATTGAAACGCCGCACGCGGCCAGAAGCAGCGGGCCTACACG
>JBBSDP010000046.1:0-36622 GCA_038240605.1 Tepidisphaerales bacterium
CCAAATCGGAGGCCGCGGCTTCAATGGGGTAGGTCTGCACTACACGGGTTCTCGTGAATCAATCCGCGCTGGCGCGATGGGAATGCACAAATCAGGCGGGAAAATTCCGCAAATCGATCGAAGCTGCGAAGGTTAGGCTAGGGATCGCCCTCGAACAAGTGGGGCAAGCCGAGCAGGGCGGAAGCCGCCTTTTTCTTTGACCGCCGCGTTATTGCGGGCAGGTTGGGCGGCCGCGCACATCGGCTCCTCGATCGGCCAGCCGAGACGCTTGGAGCGGGCGCCGGGGTCTGGGTACCCCCAGCGATCATCACATTATGGATTCGGTGGATTGGCCGGCGTGACCCAGTTTTCGGACCAGCGGAGCCGACACAGCTCACGGAGGGGGATGGATTCGGCGTGTCCGTCGAGGAACGCCGCATTGACCCGCTTGTTGGGATGGCGGGCGATGCACACGCGTCCCATGTGGGGGCCGGTCGCGGCTCCGAGCGCGCCAGCATTGACGTCGGCCGGTGCCGGATCGGTGCTCTTCGGCCAGGCGCCGAACCACATCCCGTCGATGAACACCGGGATCCGATCCGACTGCTTCTCCGGCAGGTTGAACAACTCGGACAGCGGGATGCCCCATGCCGTCTGAAGGTTGGTCGCATTGCTCGGGTTGTCGCGGAAGCAGAAGCCGTTGTAGCAGTAAGACCCCGCGAACGGCGTCGAACCGAAGTCCGCCAGCCACGCCGTCGATGCCGAACCGGGATACGCGTTGGGCCCCAGGTCGGCCGGGGTGGTGGACGCGTCCGCCGCGGGGCAGAAGCGCACCGCATCGATGTTGACGTAGTTGGGCCGGAAGATCTCGATCCAGTCGTAGGCGTCCTGGGCGCTGCCGCCGAGGAAGCCGGGGTACCAGGGCGTCTTCTGCTTGTCTTCATCCATGTACATCGCGAACGCCAGATGGAGTTGATGGAGGTTGGAGAGGCATGCGACCGACCGGGCCTCGGCTCGAGCTCGATTCAGCGCGGGAAGCAAAAGGGCGATCAGGACGGCGATGATCCCGATCACCACGAGCAGTTCCACCAATGTAAAACCACGAGGGAGATATCGGCCATGGTCCTTGCCAGCGGCAGCGGCGCGCGCCGGGTCATCATCCCATCGGTTTTCAATACGGCAGTGAGCTTGGTTCACGTTCATTTCGATGGTCGCTCGATGTGGGGCTCGATCGTCCGTGAGATAGTGGTCGCGTCAGCGGATCACCTGCCGTTTCATTCTTCGAATGAAACGGCCCCCGGCGCGGTGGTCATGCCGGGGACAAGAGGGAAGAGTGGACAAGCGATGTAGAACGCGACTCGCCTTTGGGACGCAACAGGGGAGAGCGCTATCGCACATTCCGGCCGCAGTGCGCCATCCAGGACTCGAACCTGGAACCCGCTGATTAAGAGTCAGCTGCTCTGCCAATTGAGCTAATGGCGCAGTGGAAAAAACAATAACGGAGGGTATCGGGAAGTCAAGACGGGTCCGGCGATGCTCAGGTGCCGGACTTATCGGTTTCCTCCGAATGATATTGGAGTCGCTCTTTCACCGCGTCGTAATCGAAATAACGCTTTGCCAGGTTCTGAACCATTTCCTGCCGCTTGAAGTCGCTGAACTGCATCTGGTTGGCATAGATCTGTTGCGGCGGCAGGTCGGGGGTGGCGCCGACCAGCTCGATCACCATCACCTTGCGATCGAGCGGAAGTTCGACCAGCACAACCGGATGGTCGGCGCTGTCGGGGCTGGCCGACGCAAGCAACATCGCCGCACGACGGCTCAGTTCAGAAACGGATTCCGGCAGAAGCTTTAACTCCGGCAGCACGGTGCGGAGTCCCGGCCGGAACGGCTCTGTCGTGTACGTGTGGAGCGATTGCGCCCGTGCGGCCTTGTCCAAGCCGTCCTTGCGAGCCGCATCGAGCAATTTTCGGCCGGCGGCGATGGCGTCGTCGTACGCTTTGGCCGTCTGCACGTCCACCGTCACCTCGCTGGCGACGGCGCCCAGATCCGGCGCGTGAGCGGGGACATAATCAGTCAGGCGGAAGAAGTAGACGTTCGAGCCTGAATCAGTCAGCGCGTCGGAGGGCTGGTACAGCGATAAGGGCGAAGCCGTCGAAGTCTGCTCCGGCTTGGTCGGATCCGCGCCGGCCGCTTCGTCCGAGGCGGTTGCATAGCGGGGGAAGGGCTTGCCGTCGGGCGTCAGCGCCTTGCCGATCCCGGGAAGGGCCGCGAGCTGGGTGGCGTTCTGCGGATCGGGAACTTGCCGCACTTCCGGCAGAACCTTGAATTCCTTCTGGATGTCGAGCGCGACCTGCTCCAGGTACGCCTGAGTCTGGAACTTGGCGCGATCGGTCGTCTCGGCGGGGCCGGTCGTTGGCGTCGAACCGTTGGCCGGGTGCAAGGCGCGGTAGTCGATGTCGAGCCGTTTGGCTATCGCGTCCTGGATCTTCTGCTGCAACTCGCGGATGGGGGCCTCCATCAGCTTGTCCATGATCTCCCCCTGCACCTCCGCGAACGGCCGGGTCGTTGGCTCCGTGGACGGCGCAGGCAGAGTTGCGGCGACGGCGGGCGTGGAAGCCGGCCCCGTCCTCGGTGCGGTGGTCGGTCCGGTCGTCGGCTGGGTCTGCGGCGCTGGGCGGACAAACTCGTCCTGGTGGCCGCGATAGTACTTGCGCGCGTCTACGCTCCACTTGTACTTCGTGTCCTCGTCAGCCTGCGCAGCCGCCCGAATCGCGTCCACCACAGCCTTGTGTGGTAGTTCGAGGTACTGGAGCTTGATGCGCGTGGGCGTCCGGTAGCCGAAACCCAGCGGGTCATCGGACGGCTTGGGGTTGACGCTGGGATCGACGTGCTTGTATGTGTCGAACTGTTGCTGCACTTGCTGCGTGGTTGGGGCGGGCACGTTCTTGCGGTAGTTGTTGACGGGGAGTTCGGCGATGGCGAGCTGCACTTTCTGAAAGCGCTCGGCGATGGTGCGCTGCCACATCGGTTCGGTCACCTTCACGTTCTCGGCCACCCGGTTGTAGAGCGCCTGCACGAGGAGGAACGAGCGGGCGATATCCTGGTAGCGCTCGTCATCCGGGCTGGCGCGGAAGTCGTTGACGACCAGCGTTTTGATCTGGTCGTCGGAGACCGTGATGCCCTGTCGCTCCGCTTCCAGTTTCAGCAGCATGAAGAGGTCCGGATGTTCCGAGATCTCCTGGGCGAGGCTGCCAAGCTTGACGATGTACGGGACGGCGCGTCCCTGGTAATACAGCGGGATCTGCCGAAGCGTGATCCACTCATCCTGGGCGAGCTTGCGCTGGTCTTCGTAGACCGGCGTGTCGCCAATCTTTGCGATCGGCCGGCGACTCCTGCCGCGCCCGGATTTGGCGCTGGGCGGAATGATGAACACGATCATCAGCAGCACGCCGAAGACCGCGAGCATCTTCTTCTGATTGTTCTTGATGAATTTGTACATGGTTCCTGGCGGTAGACGTTACGCGCGCGGGCAGATGATGGCTGACCGCGGCGCGGGGAATTCGATTGATTGGTGCGCTTCGCTCCGGGCCGATATTTGCGCTGGCCACTCGGCGGCTTCATCCCTTCTTGAGCGAGGCGTTCAGCCGGTTGGCGTTATCGGTCGCGGCCTTTCCTTGGGGTGTGTCCTTGTACTGGACGGCGATCTGCTTGTAGAGGCTCAGGGCCTCTTCAGGCTTGAGCTTCTCCTCGATGATCGCCGCCTTCAGGAGCGATTCGGCCACGTGCGGTGCATTGGGCTGATTGCCAAAATTGGCGACGACGCGCACGTACGCGATCGCTGCGTCCTTCAGGGAACTGGGATCGTTGCCGGCCGTCGCGGCCTTGGCTTCGGCCAGGAGGTAAAGCGCGTCGTTCTGGGCCGCCGGGTCCGTGAACAGCGCGGAGTTGTCCTGAATCGCGCTGATGACCGCGGGATAGTTCTTCGCGGCGAGCGCGGCGCGGGCGTCGTTCAACTTGACCTGCGCCTTCACGCGGCCGGTGTCGGCATTGTCACCACCCGCGGCGGCGTTCACGCCCTCCAGTTTCTCCAGGACTTTCCCGGCAGAGGCCGTGTCTTTGTTGGCGGTGTAGAGCTGGTTGAGGAGGTTGAGGAGCGGCTTCTGCTGGTCGGGGGTCAGACTGCTGGCGACGGTCGCCTTTTTCACGTGCTCGATCGCCGCATCGAGATCGGCCTTCTTGGCATTGGCGGGAATCGCCGGCGGGTGAGCGGTCGCAGACGCCGGATCGATCGCGGCCAGCGCCGCGAAGCCGTCGATGGCGGCGGTGAGGTTCGAGGTCTTGCTGCCCGCGTCCAGGAGGCGGAGGGCCGAACGCGACTTCACCCAGTCACGGGTGCTGGCCTGAATCGCCTTGTGATACCCCTCGATCGAGCCCGCTATATTGCCGGCATCGAAGGCTTCTTCCGCGGCGCTGAACGGCGGCTCGTCATCGAGGAGGATTCGCGAGACCTGATCGAGCGCACGCCGGGTTTCACGCCCGCTGCCTTCGGAGACGAAGAAGATCTCCGCCCCCTCGACCTTCTGAACCTTCACGTTGGGAAAGGGGAGTGGCTTGCCCGATGCCCCGGAGCGTACCCAGACGGTGTCGGCAGAGGCCGTCCCCGCCAGGGCGAACGCGCCCACGAATGAACAAAGGGCGATTCGCACGGCCCCCGTTGAAGGCGGTCGAAGAAGAGATCGCATGGTGGTTCCTCGTCAGCGCGAAGCGCGGGCGGCGTGTCGTCAACCCGCGTTGGAAAGTGGCCCGACGGCTGAGCCTCCCGGCTCTGATCGCTGGGGCCTTCTCTCACCAGTGCAGCGGTGGATGCAGGAGAGGGGGGTCGAACCCCTACACCTTTCGGTACAGGATCCTAAGTCCTGCGCGTCTGCCAATTCCGCCACTCCTGCGCACCTGCATTAGGCGGCAAACATCATACGCTGTCAAACCGCGGCCAGTTCCGCGCGAGGAGGTGAATTGAGGGGTCCGCGGGCCATTCCGACCGGCGTCCGGGGGCGTTGTGCGTCCCCTGTAAAAACAGGGGATTACACGAGGGGGCGTGGCCGGAACCAGGTATCCAGCGTCGGGGCCAGCAGGCTTGCCAGCAGGAGGGCCAGGTAGGGGCCATAACCCACCGAGACGTAAAGCTGCAGCACGGCGGCGAGGATCCCCGCGACGGCGGCGTAGATCCCCCGCGCCCGCCGTGCCATTGGCCGCATCACCGGGGCTGTCGCCAGGAAGAACGCCACGAACGGCGCGGGGCCGGCCATCATCTCGTAGTTCGCGAAGGTGATGGCGGTCGGCCAACCGATCTCGTGGACGCGAATGGCAAACCAGTGCCATTGCGCCCGTTCGGCGATCACCGTGGGGATCGGCAGGATGAGCAGGGCGGTGTACATCACCCCGATGACGATCAGCGGAATCCGAAAGTCGATCAGCCCTCGGTACATCAGGAACAGTCCGCCGACGATCACCGCGATCACGCTGCTCGTGCCGATCGGCCCCGGGCGGCCGCCGAGGATCAGGTCTTCCAACGGCGGCATCTCATCGCGGAGCAATCCCTGGAGGGAGAGGTACCCGCGCGGCGGCTTCTCCCGCCCCATCGTGTAGCGGATCAATACGTCGGAGGCGGATTCCGATCGCTCGGCATCGAGGTCCGAGGTGTGCTTACGCGAGATCCACGGATCCTCGCGCACCATGCTCCGATCCGGCGTGCCGCTGCGCAGGACGTCGCCGAAGAAAAGCCGGTCACGGCTCAGGACCGAGCGGGAAAGCAACAGGTCTCCGAAGAGGGCGACCAGCAGAAGATACGTGATGAGCACGGGGTGAATTCGTACCGCGCCGAGTCCGCCAAGCAGCCAGAGGAAGATGGCCAGCATCATTCCGGCGCCGATGGGCACCAGCCACGGCAACTCGCCGGATGGACCACGGGCAGCGCTCAGCAGTTGCGCCGGCAGCATGAGACCCAGCAGCAGCGCGAGCCACAGGCCCTGCGAATAGCGCACCTGCCGTCCGCGCGGCCCGATTTGCCGCCACACGAAGATCGTGACGGACGTGGAGATGATCACGGCCCCTATCAGCAACGCCGCCCGCCACCCGTACAGCAGCATCCCCGCGGTCAGAGGGAACACCGCGCCCAGAAAGTGCATCGAGTAAAACTCGGCGACGGTGACCCCGCTGTGCGGCAGCGGAGCGAGCAATGCGGGACGTTGGAGCGCCTGAGTCATTGGTTGCGTTCAATGCGAACATCGAACTTTGAACGTCGAACATCGAAGACTGAATACTGAGCGTTGAACGCAGGGCGTTCAAGGTTCCGGCAATTCAGGATTGCGGCGCGTTTCCTTCCTCGCGTCCTTTTCGGGGGGAGGCGTTCGTGCGTTTCGTTGGGAGCGACGAAGCGTCCGGACCCCTTCAAGCAAAGGCAAGTGCGACGGGCAGACGTACGCGCAGATCCCGCATTCGATGCATGCTTCCAGGCCGTACTCGTGCGCCAGTTGCGGGTCTTCCCGCTGGGCTGCCTCGAGGATGCCGGCCGGCTGAATGTTGACGGGACACGCCTCGACGCACCAGGCGCAGCGGATGCACGAGTCGGGATTGGTATCGGGGATACGCGTGGAGCGATAGATCGTCAGCTCGCCACCGCCGACCACGCAGTCGCCGTTGAGCAATTCCTGACGTAACGGTGTGCCGGCAAAAAGACGGGCGCCGAACGTCTCCACGTCGATGTCGGTCAGGACATCGCGCAGCTTCGCCCCCACCGGCACCGTTCGAAAGTAGGCGCGGCCGGTGATCTGGTCGAAGACCGCCAGCGGCGCCGTGAGCATCGGCTCGTCATGGAGGAAGCAACGGCCGGCGGCGAGGGCGGCGGCGGCATCGAGCATCAGCACGCCCTGCTCGGGCGGGAGCTGTCCGGGGCGGAGCGGACGGTCGCTCAACTCGCGCATCAACAGGCCCGGGTTTGCTCTGGGAAAGTCGTTGCGGAGCGGGACCAGCCGTACGTCGGTCCCCGACAGCGCTGAGCGCAGCGTTGTCCAGGCCGATTCATCGATGCTCGACGAGACCGCGAGCCAGGCGCGTCCGGCGCCGGTGAGGCTAGCGAACGTGGCCACGCCGGCCATCACTTCCGCGGGCCACTGTCCCGCCACCATTGCCTGGAGCGGCAGGGCCGGATCGACGTCGAGGATGTTGCAGACCACGGTGTCGATCGGCCGGCGCAGGCACGCGTGCAGTTGGGCGAGGAGGTCGGGGCTCGTCCAGCGGTCCGCCCAGACGCCCAGGTTTCGCAGGCGATCGATCCACCCGCTGAACGGAAGGTCGCGCCGCGACGCAGGCGGCGCCGATGGCGGATTCGCCACCACACCAGTCGTTGAGCTTCCTTCAGCCGGGCCCGGGTCCACATCGAACGCGACGGCGGGTACCTCGTGCGTCGCCGTCAGCCAAGCCGAGCCGGGGCCGACGATCACCCCGTTGGCGGGCGCCAACGCGGCATGCCACTGGGGGGATGGTCGGTAGACCAGCGGTTGCCCGCGCGACACCGCGAGTCCGGCCGGCTTGATCAGCGGCGTTTCGCCGTGGGGATATCCGATGCACGGCACCCACACGCGTCGCGGAAAATTCGCGGCGCCGAACATCGGGGGTGGCGCGGTTTTTCTCGCTGGAGTCGTGGGAACAGGGCGTGTCGGGGCGACCGAATCCATGAGCTAATGCGTTCCGGCTTCACGACGAATCAGGTCGGGCGTCTCAGCGGGACGTCGATCGAGCGGCAGATCTCCTTGAGCGCGTCGACGGCCACCTTGAACAGCGTCGGACCGCTGAAGCCGCTGAACTGTCCGTGTGCCGCCAGATGGGGTTCGAGGCTCAGGAACCCGCGATAGCCGCCCCGCCAGGCGTCACCGAGGATTGCGGCGATGTCGCCATCACCCTGGCCCGGCGGGACGATCTTCCCATCCGCGAGCAGCGAATCCTTGACGTGAACGTGGGTGGTGAACGGTTTGAGCGCCGGCCAGTTGTCGCACGGGCGTTCGCCCACCTGAACGAAGTTGGCGAAGTCGAACGCGCAGCGGAGCCGCGGCGAATTGATCTCGCGCATCAGGTCCAGGCAGCGGGCACCGGTGTCACCGTAGATGTCGCGTTCGTTTTCGTGGACGAGGGTGATGTCCGGGGCATCGCTGAGAAACTCGACTTCCGCCCGCATCCGCCGCATCACCTCGTCGCGCCACGACCGCGGGTCGTCTCCCTTGCGGGCGGGGTAATAGCTGAAGACGCGGATCAGCGGCGCCTCGAAAAATCGGGCGGCGTCCACCGCGATCTTGAAACGATCGAAATGCGTCGGCCACGGGTCATGGATCTTCACCTTTCCGATCGGCGAGCCGATGCAGACGACCCCAAGTCCGCCGTCGCGCAGGCGCGAGCGGATCTCCGTCCGCTGTTTGGGTGTGAAGTCGAGCACGTTGGTGTTGTCGACCGAGCGGAGTTCCACGTGCGTGATGTCGTTTTCCTGGCAGACGCGCACCTGCTCTTTCAAATCCGGCGAGATTTCATCGGCAAATGCGGAAAGACCCAGCATGGCGGCATGGTGGGCTGCGCCGTCGCACGCGTCAAGGGGGGGTGAACGATGAAGGGTGAACGATGAATGATGAACGTTGGACGTGAAGCGTTTGAGGGCACCGTCGGACGTTCAGCGTTCAGCGTTCACACGTCATCGTTTCAAAGGACTCCAAACGCCGAGCGGAAGCGCGATCGGGTGGCAATGAGGGCTCTTCTTTTGACACCTTTTCGCACCAGTCCTACACTTCCCGTCTTTCCCCGGGAAGCGAATCTCCGATGGTCATGGATACGGCGATCAACAAGGCTTCGGCGCTCGTGGAGGCGCTGGGTTACATCCAGCGATTTCACAATAAGGTCGTCGTCGTAAAGGTGGGCGGGTCGATCATGGATGACGAGCAGGCCCTCTCGGTCCTGCTGAACGACATCGTCTTCATGAACTACGTCGGCATGCAGCCGGTCCTCGTCCACGGCGGGGGCAAGGCGATCAACGTCGCCATGGAGACAGCCGGGCTCAAGCCGCAGATGGTGATGGGCCGTCGCTATACCGACGAGCGGACGCTGGCGATCGCCGAGCACGTGCTGTGCAACCAGATCAACCGGTTCATCGTCAACTTCATCCAGTCGCAGGGGTGCGAGGCAATGGGGCTTCACTCGCTTTCGAGCGTGGTGCTGTTCGCTGAAAAGACCTACCTCGGCGGTCCGGAGGGACGTCGGATCGACCTGGGTTACGTCGGCGACGTCAAGGACGTGAACGCCCGGCTGTTGCAGCTTCTGGTCCAGGCGGACTCGATCCCGGTGATCGCGACGATCGCCCGCGACGACGCGGGCGGGCGGCTCAACGTGAACGCTGACACCGCCGCCGGCGCCGTTGCGGCCAAGATGAAGGCGGAGAAGCTGGTGGTCGTCTCCGACACCCACGGCATCCGCACCCGCCCCGACGATCCCGACAGCCTCGTGCGCCACCTGACCGTCTCGCAGATCGATGACCTGGTGAAGAGCGGCGCGATCGCCAGCGGCATGCTCCCCAAGGTCGAGGCCTGCATCACCGCCCTGCGCGGCGGCGTGAACAAAACGCACATCATCGACGGCCGTATCCCCCACGCACTTTTGCTGGAAATCTATACTGAGGCGGGGATCGGAACTGAGATTGTGCTTTGAGGGTTCAGAAGAGGGTTCGGGTTTCAGGGTTCAGGGTTCAGTGAAGACGCGGCCGACGAGAGCTTCCCTGAACCCTGAACCCTAAACCCTAAACCCTGAAAGCATGCGACACTTTACAGCCATTGCCGAATGCTCCAGTGAGGAATTGAATCACGTCCTCGACGTGGCGGCGCGCCTCAAGCAGGAAATGAAAACGCGGGGCCTGAACGACCCGATCCTGGAGCGCAAGACGCTGGCGATGATTTTTGAGAAGCCGTCGCTGCGGACGCGCGTGAGCTTTGCCGTGGCGATGACGCAGCTCGGCGGCGATGGCTTGCTCTTGCGGGATGAAGAGGTGGGGCTGGGGACGCGCGAGCCGGTTGAAGATGTAGCCCGCGTCCTCTCGAGCATGTGCGACGGGATCATGGCCCGCACCTTTGAGCATGAGAAGGTCACCGGTCTGGCGAAGTGGGCGAGCGTGCCGGTCATCAACGGGCTCACCGATTACAGCCATCCCTGCCAGGCGATGGCTGACCTCATGACGCTTCGCGAACGCTTCGGCGACTTGACCGGCCGCACGCTCGCGTTCATCGGCGACGGCAACAACGTCGCCCGCTCCCTCTCCATAGCCTGCGGCAAGTTTGGCGTGCGGTTCATCCTCGCCTCCCCACCGGGGTACGCGCTGCCGGGCGAGGACGTCGATCGCATCATGGCCCAGGTTCCAGAGATGGATTTCCAGGTGACGTCCGACCCGCTCGAAGCGGTGCGCGAGGCCGACGCGATCTATACCGACACGTGGGTGAGCATGGGCCAGGAAGCGGAAAAGGCCCGCCGGATGAAGGACTTTAACGGTTTCCAGATCGATGCCCAGGTGCTGGCCGTCGCGCCGGCGCACGCGGTCGTGCTTCATTGCCTTCCCGCCTACCGGGGCCTGGAGATCAGCGCCGACGTGATGGAAGGCCCTCAATCCCTTGTCTTTCCGCAGGCGGAGAACCGGCTCCACTTTCAAAAGGGGCTGCTGGCGGTGCTGCTGGGCGGAGCCTGATTCCACGGCTATCGCGCCGAATATTTCCGCAGCATGTTCAGCGCCGCGCGAAAATCCTTCGGCAGCGGCGCCTCGATGGTAATCGGCTGGCCGCTGAGGTCGACGAATCGAAGCCGATGCGCGTGAAGCGTGAGGCGGTCGATCAAGGGGCGTTCCGCGCCGTCTGCCGCTCCACGGTAGCCGCGCTTGAAGCTGCTGAGGAACAGTCCTGGCGCGGTACCACGAGCCGGCGGGTGATAGAGAGGGTCGATCGCGAGGGGCAGACCGATTGACAGGAGGTGAACGCGGATCTGGTGCGTCTTGCCCGTCCTCGGGAAGACGCGCAGCAGGGAGTAATCGCGGAAGGATGCCTCCAGCGTCCACTCGGTGCGCGCGGGGCGGCCGCCGTGGCGGAGCACTGACATGCGGCGCTGCGACGTCGGGTGGACGCCCATGGGCTGGTCGATCGTTCCCGATTGTTCCGCCGGTCGGCCGCAGACCAGGGCGTTGTATTCCTTTTTGACGAGGTTGTTCTGGAATTGATGTGAGGCATGCCGTTGCGCGATGGCGTGTTTGGCGAAAAGAAGCACGCCGCTCGTCTCCTTGTCCAGGCGATGGACAACGCGCAGTCGCGGGTCTGCTGTGCCCGATGCGGGTAACGCGAGCTGCTGGGCGAGCGTGTGGAGCGCATCCTCCGTCTCACCGCGGCCGGGGATGGTCGCCAGACCCGCGGGCTTGGCGATGGCCACGAAGTCGGTGTCGCTCCATATGATTTGGAGTTTCTGGGGCAGTGGCATGGGTCGCAGAGGATAGGGGAAGCAAGCCGGGGCCGCACGGCGTGATTTCGGTTGACGACTTTTAACGGCACTTCTACTATCCCCGCGGCACGACGGCCCGGCGTTTGCCTGACGCTGACCGCGCGGCTGCCGACCCGATGCCTGTGTGATCGTTACGGCCCGCCTGCCTTACCAGGAGTGTCCCGTGCGACTTCTGATCGTGATCCCCGTGCATAACGAGATTCGCTATGTGGACGGCGTGCTCGACAAGGTCAAGCAGTTTAACGATGACATCCTCGTCGTCGATGACGGAAGCACCGACGGCACGGCCGACCGCCTCCGCGCCCGACCGGATATCCAAGTCCTGAGCCATCCAACGAACCTGGGATATGGCCAGAGCCTGATCGATGGCTTCAAATACGCCGATCGAAAGCGGTTCGACTGGGTCATTACGATGGATTGCGACGAGCAGCATGAACCCGAGCGGATTCCGCAATTTATCAAGGAAATCCGCGGCGATGCCTGGGATCTGATCAGCGGGTCACGTTATCTCGAGCGCCGTGAGGACGATGATCACCCGCCGGGCGACCGACGCCGGATCAACGCGACGATTACTCGGATGATCAACGAGCGGCTTCACCTGGGGATCACCGATGCGTTTTGCGGCTACAAGGCCCATCGCGTCGCTGCGATGCGGAAGCTGACGCTCGATGTCGCGGGGTATGCCTTCCCCCTGCAACTCTGGCCCCAGGTCGCGGCGGCGCGCCTGCGGCTGAAAGAAATCCCGGTCCGTCTCATATACAACGACCCGAACCGTCATTTCGGCGGTAAGCTGGACGATGCCGCCAATCGCCTGCTGCATTACACGCAGGTCTTTGAAGATGAAATGGCGCGGATCGGAGCGCGCAGTGCGCCGGTGCAGGATTCATCCAGCGAGCGCGAGCCGGTCCCCTGTTGCTGCGGCGAATAAGGCCCATGACATTACTGGCCGACCGCTATGACCGCTGGATCGCGCCCGCTGAGGACGGCCAAGTATTGATCTGGCCGCCTCCCCAGGCGCTCCTCGCCGACGCACAATTCAACCAGCAACTATTTCGAGAAGCGCGGACCATCTCCCTACAGGGCGTTCCGCTGCCGGAAGTCCGCGAAAGCCTGCGGCGCTGGATCGGCCTGGAGCCGGGCGACGATCGACTACTCTTCGCCACCGGACATCAGACCGAGCTATATCACCCCGGCGTCTGGGCAAAGGACGCGCTGATCGACGCGGCCGCGGCCAAGACCGGCGGCCTGGCTCACCACTTCGCGGTCGACACCGATGCCCCCAAGCATCTCCAGCTACGCTGGCCGGGCGGCGGGGTGCCGCTGGCCGACGCTCTAGTGGAGTCGGCGCCATGGAGCGGCCTGCTCCCGCCGCCAACCCCCGCGCACCTCAATCGAGTTGCCGAACGGTTCGCGCAGGCATCGGCTTCCTGGAATTTTCAGCCGTTGGTCAACGAGTTTCTCCTGAGCCTGTGCCGGCTCGCGCTGGAGGCGGAAGACCTGCCGACGTCGCTGACCAACGCGACGCATGACCTGGATTGGCGGCTCGGTTTGCGGCATCACGCGCTGCTCGTCTCTCCGATCTGCATGTCCGAGCCCTACCTGCTGTTTGTGCATCACCTGCTGTCGCGCGCGGATGCCTTCTCGGCGGACTACAACGCCGTCCTCAAGGAATATCGGGTCCGCAACAAGATCCGTTCGCCGGGCCGGCCCATGCCGGACCTTCAGTGCACGGCGGACGGTTGCGAAGTGCCATTCTGGCTCGACTCGCTTGCCGACGGCTCGCGCGCCCGCGCCGCCGTTGCGCGGGTGACGGGCGGATTTGAACTGCGGCTGACGAACGGAGCGTCATTTTTCTTCGACGTCGCGGCCGAAGGATGGTCGGCGGTGCAGCGGCTGGGGCCGTGGCTCCGCGCCCAGCAGGTGCGGCTCTCTCCGCGCGCGCTGACGCTGACGGCGGTGATTCGTCTCCTGGCCGCCGACCAGTTCGTGCACGGCATTGGCGGTGGGCAGTATGACCAGGTGCTGGATGGGTTGATCGCCCGGCACTGGGGCCTGGAGCCGCCACGGTTTTCGGTGACGACGGCGACGCTTTACTTTCCCCAGGCGGCCGGTCAGGCGCGGGTCTGCCTGCCTTGTCTCGAGCAGGAGGGGCACGCGCTGCGGCATTCGCTGCTCGGGGCCGAGAAGATGCGGATGGTGGGATTGATCGAGGCCCTGCCACGGCGCTCGCCGGAGCGATCGTCGCTCTTCTACGAGATGCACGATAAGCTCGCCAGCGCCTGGTCTGGTCCGCGCGGGCGGGCCTGGGACGAGCGGATCAAGGAGTCGGAGGCGCTGGCCCAGGCGGAAAAGGCGTTGTTCGACCGCGAACTCTTTTACGCTATTCAACCGGTGTCGCGCCTCACTGCGCTGATCGACCGGTATCGAACGGCGCTCGGGTGACGGCATGGACATTCGTTTCGGGGGCAAGCGGGCACTGGTGACCGGGGCTGGCAAGGGGATCGGTCGTGAGATCGCCACGCTCCTCACCTCCTGCGGCGCGGAAGTCGTCGCCGTGAGTCGCACCGCCACGGATCTGCAATCGTTGGAGAAGGAGATCCGCTGCCGCACGATCGTCGCCGACCTGGGCGATGCGAACGCGGCACAGCGAGCGGGTCGAGAGGCGGGTCCGATCGACCTCCTGGTGAACAACGCCGGCATCTCCATCCCGCAATCCCTGCTGGAGTCGACGACGGAGGCGTTTGACCGAACGATGGCCGTGAACGTGCGCGCGGTGCTCCTCGTCACGCAAATCGTCGTCCGCGGGATGATCGAGCGCGGCAACGGCGGGGCGATCGTGAACGTCTCCAGCCAGGCCTCGACCGTCGGCATCGTGGACCATGCGGCCTATTGCGCGTCGAAGGGAGCCCTCGACCAGCTCACCCGCGTAATGGCGGTGGAGCTTGGTCCACATCGCATCCGCGTCAATTCGGTGAACCCCACGGTCACGCTCACTCCGATGGGCGAAATGGCCTGGAGCGATCCGAAAAAGCGAGCGGCGATGCTCGCCAAAATTCCCCTCGGCCGATTCGCCAAGCCCCAAGACATAGCCCACGCCGTTGCGTACCTCCTCAGCGACCAGGCGGACCTGATCCATGGCGCAATGCTCCCCATCGACGGCGGTTTTCTGGCGACGTGAGATGGCGCTTAACCCCAAAATAATATCACCAGCGTCGCCACCAGCAGGAGCAGCGTCGCAAGCACGATCCACCATTTCCTACGATTCGGCGCGTCTTCGACGGAGATGTAATTGCCACAGTGCGAACACCGTTCCGCCTCTTCGGAAATCTTCCGACCGCAGCAGGGGCAGTCGATCAGCGCGGGGGAGTCGTCTTCGTCAACGTTGTGGGGATCGGGCGATTCTTCATCGTCCACATCCGCCTCGTCGTCGCGTTCCCATGACATGGCGGTGCTTCAGGTTTCAACGTGCGGCGCGATTTTCGCGACGTAGTGCATCAGCGCGGTGTCCTCGGCGGTCCAGGTGATCCCCCGCCGGGATGCGACGCGCTGCGCCACCTCGGCGGCTTTGTCGATCCGATAAGGAGCCGAACCCTGGTCGGTCAGGAACGTGAAACTGGCAACGCACGGCGGCGGAGAGGCGGAGCCGGCGAGCATACTGCAGAAGCCGACGTACGTGCCTGTCATCAGACGGGTGAGGATCCCGGTCTTGGCATGGTCGCCGATGAGCGAGCCGAGGAACTGCCGGCCGCTCCCCATTCGGCGGGATCCGAGGCGGAGGACGACGTCTCCATAGGTGTTCTTCAAGTTGCTCGTGGTCGTGCCCGCGCCGAGGTTGACCCATTCGCCGATGTAGCTGTGACCGAGGTATCCCTCGTGGGCCTTGTTGGAATAGGAGAGCATGATCGAGGCCGACATCTCTCCGCCCACGCGGCAGGCGTGGCCGATGCTCGTCCCGCCGCGGATCTGCGACAACGGGGCGATGACCGCACACGAGCCGACCGCACATGGACCCTTGACGAGAGAATTGGCCCCGATGTTCACCGAATCCCCGATCAGGATCGGGCCGGTGCTGGCATCCAGCACGCAACCCGGCTCCAGCTTCACGTTACTACCGAGCCGTAGCTGAGCCGGGTTTACCAGGTGAAACGGCCCCGTCGGCAATTCCGCCGGGGCACTGCCGGCGTTGGCTTCCGCGAAATCATCGGCGATCGCCTGCGCGTTCCAGTGGATCAAGTCGGCCAGCGAATGTGCTACGCGCCCGATCGGTTCGACGGTGCAGCCGCGCACGAACTCATGCCACGGGCTGTCCTGCTTCATCGCATCGACCGGACAAAGACCGGAGCCGGACCCGAGCGACGCGCGCAGCCCTTCGCCAGGATGAACTTTCGCCGTGTCACAAGGAGTGTGCTCTCCCTCGCCGACGATCACGGTTCGCGCGTTGAGGAGGAGGGCGGGGTTCCCATCGAGCGGCTGGTTGATCGAGATCGGGATGTCCAGCTTCGGCAGGAGCCGCTGAAAGGTCGGCTGAAGTTCCGGCCGCATCCACAGCGAGACGCGCTCCGGACGCAGGCGCGCGACGATGCGTTCCAGAAGCGTCCTGGAGCCGAGCGTCAGCATGCAGACGGGACGGCTCAGCGAGAGGGGAGCGAGCTGCGACCAGTGCGGGCCTTCGAAGAGCACGAGGTGCATGGCCCACATGATAACCGACACTTCGTCGGCTCACGACAGCAGTAATTCCAACTCTTCCCTCCCGAGCTTCGAGATCACGCTGTTGTCGGCGTTGATGATCGCGTCGGCCAGTTCGCGCTTGGATTCCTGAAGCTTGAGGACTTTTTCCTCGACCGTGTCCTTGGCGATCAGGCGATAGGCGAATACCTGGCGGGTCTGCCCGATGCGGTGGGCTCGGTCGATCGCCTGCGCCTCAACCGCCGGGTTCCACCACGGGTCGAGCAGGAACACGTACTCGGCCGCGGTCAGGTTCAAGCCCAGTCCGCCTGCCTTGAGGCTGATCAGGAAGAGGCGGCAGTCGGCATTATTTTGAAATCGCTCGACGACTTCCTGGCGGTTGCGCGTTTTGCCGTCCAGGTATTCGTACGGCATCTTCGCGGCGTCGAGCCGGTCGCGCACGATCGACAGAAAGCTCGTGAACTGCGAGAAAACAAGGGCCTTGTGTCCCTCCTCCGTCACTTCCGCGAGCTGCGGCATCAGGGCATCGAGCTTGGCGCTCCCCATGCCGATCTTGGACTTGTCGATCAGCCCGGGGTGACACGCCGCCTGACGGAGCCGCAGGAGCGCTTCGAGGATCTGGATCTTTGAACGGCGGATGCCGTCGCGCTCGATCCGGGCCAGAAGTGAATGGCGATAATGTTCGCGCAGCTCGTCGTAGAGCTTGCGCTGTTTGCCTTCCAGCTCGCAGTGGATCGTCTGTTCCAGCCGTTCGGGCAGGTCCCTGGCGACCTGCGCTTTGGTGCGCCGGAGGATGAAGGGCCGCAGCGCCCGGGCGAGTACCTGTCGCGTTGAATCCTCGACAATTCGCGCGCCGGCACCGCCCGCCTGAAACGCGCGGGCGGTGCCAAGCATCCCCGGGTTGAGGAACTCGAAGATGCTCCAGAGCTCCCCCAGGTGGTTCTGGACCGGCGTGCCGCTGAGGACGAGGCGGTGGTCGCCGTTGAGGAGGCGGACGGCCTTGGCGGATTCGCTCGCCGCATTCTTGATCGCCTGGGCTTCGTCGAGCACGAGGTAGTCGAAGCGAAGGTCCTTGAGCATCGCCACGTCATTGCGAAGCGTTCCGTAAGTGGTGAGGACGAGGTCGTGATCGGCGAAGGCGTCGATCGATTTGGCGCGGTTAATGCCGGTGTGATCGATCACGCGGAGTTTGGGCGCGAACCGGGTCGCCTCTTCCCGCCAGTTGAAGATCAGGGATCGCGGCGCTACCACCAGCGTGGGGCCGGGGCGGCCGGGCGCATCGGAGGGATGTTCCTGACGGCGCGCGCGCCGGGCCTCGAGCAGGGCCAGGACCTGCACGGTCTTGCCGAGCCCCATGTCGTCGGCCAGGCAGCCGCCGAAACCAAAGTCGCGCAGGAACTGCATCCACCCCAGGCCTTCGTTCTGATAGGGGCGAAGGGTGCCGATGAACCCGGGCGGCGCATCGGCGGCGCGCACCCCTTCGAACGTCAGGAGCTGCCCGCGGGCATGTTCGAAGACCGCGTCGCACGTCGCCTCGGGTTGTGTCGCGAGCAAAGCGTCCAGCAGGCCGACCTGGGCCCGGCGAAACTGGATGAAGTCTTCCTGGGCGGTGCCCATGCCGGCCAGCGCGCCGTATTTTTTCAGCCATTCTTCCGGCAGCACGCCCAGCGTGCCGTCCCCCAGCGTGACCGTCCTTTCGCCCTTGCGCAAAGCGGCCAGCAGCGTCGGCAGCTTCACGCTATGACCATCGAAATCAGCCGTGCCGTGCAGCTCGAACCAGTCGACGCCCGAGCTCACCTCGATCTTCATCGCGCCGGGCTGTCGATACAGCTTTCCCTCGGCCTCCACGTGCCAGTTTTCCGCCGTCAGCTTGCGTACGACGGCGGGCAGGCTGTTGGGCGCGAGGTCCAGTTGTTGCTCGTCACCTTCCCAGCTCGATATCTGTCGAAATCCCAACTCGCGCAGCCGGGCCAGCGCGTTCTGCTCCGCGGCCGGGTCGCGGACGATCAGCCGCCGGCGCTCCGGCTGAAAAATGCCGCCGGACTGCTCGAACATGCCGACGATGTGCCCGTCGTAGGCGAAGCTCAACTCGCCGTGCAGGCGGTCGCCGTACCCGTTGTTGCGTTTGGGACGGCTGATGCGCAGCCGGGGTTGGGGCGGCCGTTCGACGCGCTCGTGCTGAAGCTCCTGGGGAAGCTGAAGGGGCGGAATGCGTGAGACGGTAAGCAGCTCGTTCAGCAGCTCGTCGGCCTGCGCTTCGGGAACGCTTAGCTCCGGGTGTTCGCGCAGCGTAACGATCCACGGAAAGGCGTCGGAGTCATCGAGCGGGGCAATAAGCTCATGTGTGAAGAGCAGGCCACCCTCCGTGAGCAGCAACGGCTCCGTGAGGGGCATCTGATGTTCGATCCCGTCCGCTCCGGTCCGGCTGAGCCGCCCGCTGACGATGAGGCGGCCGCTGCCCGGGTCCTTCGCGACGTGAACCATGAACCGCCACGGCGGACCGTCGTCCCACGCGAGCGGCAACAGCGCGGGCTCTTCATGGGCATTTTCGATCCGCAGCAGGCAACGCCCGGTCTGGCTCGCCCGGCGAAGAATCGGCTCGACCTGCGCCCGGTTCAGTCGGTATCGCGTCGCGCTCGCGTAGTAGCCGGAGAAATAGGCCGAGGAGTCGTTGGTGGCGCCGATCAGCATCGAGACGATCTCGCGGTCCGCTCGATCGTTCAGCCGGCTGGCCACGTCGCTGGAGATGGGCTCGAACTTCAACTTGCTCCAGGTGCCGTCCTTCTTGTGCTCGCGGTAGCCGACCTCCAGCGCGAGGCCTGCTCCCGTCAAAGTACGCTTCACATCGACGACGTAGGCCAGTTCCCGGCCCGGCGGCCAGGTCGTGGGGTTGCGCGTTGAAGCGGTCAGCATCGCCGAACGGAGGGCAGAGAGCGGGCGCTTCCAATCCGGCTTGCTTTGAGTAGGGGTGCTGGCGGTGCGGATCCGCCGTTCGTTGATTGGCCCGGCGACGGGTAGGTCGTCGGGTTCGTGGGCCTCTGACTGGTCCTCTGTTTCCTCCTCGTCGAACTCGCCAATCCAATCATCGTCCATCGGGGCGAAGTCCAGATCCTGCCTGGCCCAGTCATCGGCCAGTCCCGCCGCGTCCGCTGCTAAGACTGTCGCCCACACATGCTTGCAGCAGTCCATGTGCCGCACGTAATAAGGGCACGAACAGCCGTAGAGGCAACTGCCCTGATCCAGGTTCAGGAAAACTAAATATCGCTCGTTGCCTTCGACGGCCGCCTCGATCGTCACCTCATCGATACGATCGATCTTGGTGACCCGGCCTTCGCTCAAATAGTTCCTGCCGGCGATGCGGACGCGCGGGTCCACCATTTCATCAAACTGACTTTGCAGCGTTGCCAAATTGATTCCTCGCCTCGATCGCTCGGAGAATCGAAACGAGCCATTCTAGCGGTATCGCCCGCCGACGCGAGGGTGGCCGACACGATGCCAAAATCAATCCGAGTGGGGATGAGATTTCCCCTTTGCTGGCATCCGGGGGAATGGGTATGATTTATCGACAGCAAACGACATGCCCCAAACTTTGGGATGTCGATAAGTTTTTTGGAATTATGCAGTTAAGTCAATCAGCTTCGATGCGGATGGAGCAGCGGCAACTGCTCACGCCGCGCATGATCCAGAGCATGGAGATCCTCCAGCTGCCGCTGATGGCGTTGGAGGAGCGGATCGAGCAGGAACTTCAAAACAACCCCGTATTGGAGTTCCGCGAAGGGGAGTCCGAGGCCGATGAGATCGCCGACGCCCCCGACGGAAAAGCCGAAGTCACAGATGAGGGTGAACGGGCTCTGGTCGTGAAAGACGAGGATTCGGGGCAGTCTGAAGACTTCGAACGACTTGCCCGCATCAGCGAGTACCTCGAAAACGAAGAGTTCTCAACGAACCGCGCCAGTAACTACCGCCAGGCCTCCAGCTACGACGGGGAACGCGACAAGAAGCTCGACGCGATGAACAACACCGCAGCGCGCGGCATCACCCTCGCCGAGCATCTGCTGGGGCAGTGGGCGTTCGTCGAATGTCCGCCCGGCGTCCGCAAGGCCGGCGAAGCGATCATCAACAATATCGACGCCGAGGGCTATTTTCGCGCCGACTTCGAGCAGGTGCGGAAAGATTCAAAGGTGCCACTGACCCTCGAAGGTCTCGCGGCGGCCCTCAGCCTGGTGCAGACGCTGGAGCCAGCCGGGGTGGGCGCTCGCAACCTTCGGGAGTGTCTCCTTCTCCAGATCGACGCCGTCGCCAGGGACGAGGATCTGGCCGAGGGGCACGATTTTGAGCTGGAACGGGCGCTGATCACGGATCATCTCAAGGACCTGGAGATGAACCGCTACCCGCAGATCAGCCGTAAGCTCGGGCTGGAGATCGATGAGATCAAGGCGGCGGTCCATCGCCTGGGCCGTCTCAACCCCTACCCCGGCAAACAGATCGGCGGGAGCGACGCGCCGCCGATCACCCCTGACGCGATCATTTATTACGACGAGGAGACGGACAAGTACGAGATCGAGATGACCAACGATCCCGCGCCCAACCTCTTCATCAGCGGGATGTACCGAAAGTGGCTGAAGGATAAAAAGCACGATAAGAAAACGCGCGAGTTCCTCGCGACCAACGTCCGAAACGCACGCTGGCTGCTGGAAAGCATCGAACAGCGCAAGAGCACGATCACGCGGGTGATCCGCGCGGTCGTTGACGCCCAGCGTGAGTTCTTCGACAAAGGCCCCGAGTTCCTGCGCCCGCTACCGATGATCCAGGTTGCCGATCAGCTCGGCATCCACGTCGCCACCGTCTCCCGTGCCGTCAGCGAAAAGTGGATCCAGACGCCACGCGGCGTTTTCCCGCTGCGGCGGTTCTTCTCCGGCGGCACCACCAGTGCCGAAGGGGAAGACATGAGCTGGGACGCCGTGAAGGAGAAGCTCAAGGCGATCATCGAGAACGAGGACAAGAAGAACCCGCTCAACGACGACGAGATCGTGGCAAAGCTGAAAGACCAGGGGATCGAACTGGCGCGCCGCACCGTCGCGAAGTACCGCAAGATCCTCCACATCGCCACGGCCAGACAACGCCGGGAATTCTAAGAATTTCCGGCGGTCCCTGTCGCGATTCAGATAAGTTTCTTACAACGGCAAGAACTCAATTCTTGAATTCCACTCCGCTGCGTCAGATGCGGCCCATATCAGGAGGATATCGTCGCACACGGCGCGCTCCCTGCGCCGCGCCTGTGGCACCAGCAACAGTCCACTCATCTTCAGGCCGGCGTTCATTCGTGCGGCAGCGGCCGCCGACATGGTCGTTACATCATGCGAGACAATGATTAACTCAAGCTCGTTTGCCGCCTCCAGTAGCCGTTGGTCCGCGGCTCCCGATAGTCCGAGTTCAAGAACCGTTGCGAATCGAATGGTTGGCTCAAGCCGACGAATAGCGGCGAGGATGGGAAGTGGAGGTCTTCGTCCGCGAGGAATTGCGCGCGAGCCATCGAAGCCCCTCCCTGTCGGCTGATTCAGGTCGTGTCACCGCTGGCCGCTCGCGTCGGCCGCTGAAGCTCGTCTTTCCTTCATCCGGTTGAGGAGATCGGCGTTGTGGGAGCGCGTTTGTTCGCGCAGTCGCGCGGCGAATTTGTCCTGCGCTACCAGATACGCATCAATTTCATCACGGTGCCTGAGATAGTGCGCAATCGCGCCGCGCACCTGTTCGAGCGTGAGGGCTGGATAGTGGGCGACGATGGCTTCGGGCGGTTCGCCGTCCACATATTCGTAGACCACGGAATCCAGTGACACGCGCGTTCCGACGATTCGCCATCCGCCTTCGGGAGTTTGGAAGACGTAAGAGGTCGCGGCAGGAGTGATGCGTGTTGCTTCGCTCATGATGGGACCCCTGGAGCCCGGCAATGATAGTGTGCAAGTGCGGCGAAAAGCCACTCGCGCCCGAAATTGCACTTCATTATCCCGCGTATTGTTCCAATTCAGCGATTCGGCACGGCGGTCGCCGGTTCCTGCGCGTCCACGGCGACGCGTGGGATGCGCGGGCCGATTCGGCAGAAGATCTCGTAGGGGATTGTTTCCGCCCATTTCGCCAACTCGTACACGCTGACCGGGGAGAGGGGATCGCTGTCGAGCAGCGTAATCTCATCGCCGACGTTGGCCGGCGCATCCCCGAGGTCGATCGTCGTCATGTCCATGCTGACGCGGCCGACGACCGGCACGGGCCGTCCGCCGGCCATGACGAAAGCCCGGCCGCCAAAGCAGCGCGGGTAGCCGTCGGCATAGCCGACGGGGAGCAATCCGATCTGCGTATCGCGCGGGGCGATCCAGCTTTGCCCATAGCCGACGCCGGTTCCTTTCGGAACCGCGTGCACCGCGATCAACGGCGCGGTCCACTTCAGGGCGGGACGCAACGGCCGGTTCAGGTCGGGCCGGCCGCTCGGGTCGATGCCATACAGGCTGATGCCCGGACGCACCATGTCCAGGTGCGAGGCGGGGGAGTAGAAGACGGCGCCGGAGTTGGCGGCGTGGCGAAGAAAGCGACCGGGCATCGCGGTCGCGAGGTCGTCGGTCGCTTCCCGAAATCGCGCTAGTTGATGCACCGTGAACGGGTCGCGCGGCCGCTCGGCATTAGCCAGGTGCGTGCAGATCCCGGCTAGCCGTAGCGATGAGCGGGCGGTGATCTTGTGCAGCAGGTCCGTTAGACGCTCCAGGGGTGTGCCGCACCGCGTCATCCCGGTGTCCACCATCACCTGCACGGCCGCGCGCCTGCCGCACGACATGGCGATCCGCGCCAGGTCATCGGCGGCGGCGGGGGTGCCGATCGTCAGGACCCAGTCGTTCTGAACTGCTTCTTCGATCTTGCCGCGTTGGCGGCCGATGAAAATGTTTTCGATCGGCCGCAGGACGATGATCGTCGTTCCCTCGAGAATCGGCAGACCGGCGGCCTCGCTCAGGCTCGCGACGGCGATCGCCTCCACCGCGGGCCGGGCGTCGCCCGCGTCAGTGGAAAAATTGCAAAAGGTATCGGCGACGAGGGCCGCACCGTGGCCGTACGCATCCGCCTTCAGTACCGCGCAGACGCGCACCCGCTCGGGCAGTGCCCGGCGGATCAATTTGGCGTTGTGCAAGAGCGCCGAGCGTGAGATCAACACGCGAGGCTCGCCCAGGGTGTGCTTCGCATCCATGCGCCGGTCTCCGTCCGTGGAGGCCAAATTCCAACCCGATGGAACGCAGTATAGCAACCCATCTGAAAACGAACAGACGTCGATCCAAAGCTGATCCAACGCGGAGACGCCCAAGGAGAGATAGAAGATGGAGGATTGAAGATGAAATCGGATGCTGCCGTCTCTCCACAAACTTCAATCCTCCATCATCGCGCTGCTTTCCAAATGCCATCGGCATCTCCACGGTGAATCAGTCTCCATACGAGGCTAAAATACGGCGATGTGCGGGCGATACACGTTGCGGACGCCGTTGCAGCACGTGCTGGAGTTGTTCGGCGCGGTGCCGGAGCAGGGTGAACTCAATTTTGGGCCGCGGTTTAACATTGCCCCGACGCAGTGGGTGCCGTCTGTCCGAACCGACGCGTCGGGCGCGCGCACGCTCGGACTCCTGCGCTGGGGCTTGGTGCCGGCGTGGGCGGACGATCCTTCGGTCGGCAATCGCATGATCAACGCCCGCGGTGAAACCGCTCCCGTGAAGCCGGCGTTCCGGGAGGCATTTCGCAAGCGGCGTTGCATCCTCCCAGCCGACGGTTTTTTCGAGTGGAAAGCGGAAGGACGCGGCAAGCAGCCTTACCTGATTCGGCGTCCCGACGACAGGCCGTTTGGACTGGCCGGGCTGTGGGAGCGTTGGCGGCGGGGGGATGACGAGATCGAGTCGTGCACGATCCTGACCACTTCGCCCAACACGCTGATGCGAGAGATCCACGACCGCATGCCGGTGATCTTGTCGCTCGATGCCTGCAATACATGGCTCGATCCGACGGCGCCGGCCGAACGGCTCATGCCGTTGCTATCGCCATGCCCCGATGGTGAGCTGGTCGCCGGTCCGGTCGATACGCGTGTGAACAGTCCGAAGAACGATGACGCCGCGTGTATCGCGACGGCGTCAAGCCTGTTTTGAAGTCAATGCAACGGGTCAAAGATTCCTTTCGTTGGACTGATCGATCCTTGCCCCGATAGCATGACAGTTCACAAAACGGTGATCGCGCTGAGAACCACCAACTCGAGCAACTTTGACGTCGTCGTCATTGGCGGCGGGCATGCCGGCGCGGAAGCGGCGTGGGTGGCGTCACGTCTGGGCGCTTCCGTGGCCCTCGTCACCCTCGATCCGACCCGCACTGGACAAATGTCGTGCAACCCGGCGATTGGCGGCCTCGCCAAGGGGCAGATGGTCCGCGAGATCGATGCGCTCGGCGGGTTGATGGGACTGGCAATCGACGCCACCGGCATTCAGTTTCGCATGCTCAACCGCAGCAAGGGGCCGGCAGTCTGGGGGCCGCGGGCCCAGGCAGACAAATACAAATACGCGAGCGAAGTCCAACGGCTCATTTCCACCTGCCCGAACGTCACAGTCGTTCAGGGTGAAGTGGCCGAATTGGTAACAGACGCCGCATGGACAGAAGCCGGGACGCGAGGACACGCGGATGTGGGAAGCAATCAGGATGGCGGATCGGGCGCCGTTGCTTCCATCTGTGGCGTGAAGTTGGCAGACGGCACGTTGCTCGCCTGTCGTGCCGCGATCGTGACCACGGGGACGTTTCTTCGCGCGCTGATGCATACCGGCGAGAAAAAGACGGAAGGCGGACGCATCGGGGAGGCGACGGCGCGCGGGCTCTCCGGCTGCCTGGCGCGGCTGGGGCTGGAAATCGGCAGGCTGAAGACGGGTACGCCGCCCCGGCTGCGGCGCGAATCGATCGACTTCAGCGGCTTTGAGCGTCAGCCGGGCGACGAGGCGCCGACTCCGTTTTCATTCCTGAACGAGTATGCAGGCGGGGAGGGCTCGGCCCGCTCGGCGCATCCGCTCGCGTGGCTGCCGCCCTTGCCCCAGGTGCATTGCTGGATTGGGGCGACGAATGCCGCAATCCATGAGATCATCCGGCAAAACCTGCACCGTGCTCCGATGTACAGCGGCCAGATCGCCTCGACCGGCCCGCGCTACTGTCCGAGCATCGAAGACAAGGTAGTGCGCTTCGCGGAGAAGGATCACCATTCGATCTTCCTCGAACCCGAAGGCCTGGACACCAGCGAAATCTATTGCAACGGCATCAGCACCTCGCTGCCCCAGGACGTGCAGGACCAGGTCATCCGGCTCGTGCCCGGGTTGGAGCGAGCAGAAATTCTCAAGTACGGCTACGCGGTCGAGTACGACATGGTCTGGCCGACGCAGATTCGTTCGACGCTTCAGACCAAGCGGATCAATGGGCTATTCCTCGCCGGGCAGATCAACGGGACAAGCGGCTATGAGGAGGCAGCGGCGCAGGGGCTGATGGCGGGCGTGAACGCCGCTCGCCATGCGGCGGGTCGCGTGGCGGATTTCGTCCTTAGACGCGATCAGGCATACATCGGCGTATTGATCGATGACCTGGTGACCAAGCCGCCGATCGAGCCTTACCGCATGTTCACCAGCCGGGCAGAGCACCGGCTTCACCTTCGCTCCGACAATGCCGACGAGCGGCTCACGCCGATCGGACGCGAGCTGGGGCTGGTGGATGACAATCGTTGGCAGCGGTTTGGAGCACGGCGCGACGCCATCGCCGCTGGCGAAGCGCTCCTGCGGCAACTCCGCGCCGGGGAGGGAAGTGCGTTTGATTTCCTTCGCCGCTCTGACGTCGACTGGGCCGGTTTGGTGTCGCGCTTCCCGGCGGCAGAAGCCGTCCCGGCTGCCGTTCGTGCATCAATTGAGATTCGGGCGAGGTACGAAGGATACATCGCCCGGCAGGATCGCCAGATCGAGCGATTCGCACAGCTCGAAGCCAAGTTGATCCCCGATGCGATCGATTACACGCGCATCACCGGCCTGGGCAACGAAGCGCGTCAGAAGCTCTCGAAATTCACACCGCGCAGCCTTGGGCAGGCCCTTCGGATCAGCGGCATCACGCCGGCGGACGTCACCGTGCTGGCCATCCACCTTTCCCGCGTTTGATTCGCCATGGCACTCCTCAAGATCACCCGTCTGGGCGACCCTGTCCTCCGCAAACCGGCGGCGGATGTTGCGGTCGATCAGATTGGCTCGCCGGATGTGCAACGCCTGATTGACGACATGGCGGAGACGATGCGCGACAGCGACGGCGTCGGCCTCGCCGCGCCGCAGGTCAATGTGCCGAAGCGGATCATCCTGGTGGAAGTTCGCAGCATGAACCCGAGATATCCCGATCGGGCGGAGATTCCGCTGGTCGCATTGATCAACCCGCAGATCGCGCCTCTCTCAGATGAGACAGAGAGCGGATGGGAAGGGTGTTTGAGCATTCCCGACTTGCGAGGCGTGGTGCCGCGGTTCCGCCGCATCAGCGTGCGCGCCCTCGACCGCCACGGCAAACCGGTGGAGTTCGAAGCGGAGGACTTCTTCGCGCGCGTCATCCAGCACGAGGTCGATCACCTCAACGGGATCGTCTTCCTCGACCGGATGAAGGATTTTTCAACGCTCACCCACTTGCGTGAATTCATACGGTTCTGGCTAAAGGGAGAGGGATGACGTCTTTGCCGCCGGACGTCGCACTGCTGCGAGAATGGACGCGCAGCGCTATTCCAGATTTTCCGTTCGCCGCCGCAGCGCCAGCGGCGGCTGAAATATCTCGGTGAGGATGAATTGATCGCGAAGCGTGGGCGGGCGCAGCCAGGCCGACAAAGCCCATGCGGTGACCTTGGGGCCGGTCTCGTGGGCCACCGATCCTTCCGTGCCCTCACTGGACTCCGATGCGCGGGCATCGGAAGCCCTCATCGCCTTCGCTGTTCGAGCTTCGATCGCCGAGACGTTGGCAACCGGCAAGGGATTTTCGACGACGCTCGCGGCCGCCACGGCCGGAGTCCGGCGCGGGAGCTGAGGCGGCCTGGGTGCGGGCGGCGGCCGCGGTGTGCCGAACATTTGTGCCAGGGCCAGCGCCTGCTGCACGATCGCGGGCTGACCGCGGTCTATTTGCGGACGCATTCGGGCTTGCGGCGTGAGAACGACCTGACGCGGGCGGCGCTGCGCACTGGGGCCGGCCCGGGAGTCGCCGGGACGCGAGCGGGTCTGGAGCGGCGTCGGGACGATGCGCGCCTGCTGCGAACGAAGCCGCGACTGCTCGCGCGCCTTTTTAACGACGGACGCGAACGCGCTGAAAACCCATATCAGAACGAAAATGCCGAATGGGATCAGCTTCGTCCAGGCGATTTCAGAGTCGGCAAGCATCATCACCAGTCATCCCGCTTCGTGGCGTGTTCGTGGCATGGGCGCCTCGCCCATGTCTCACATGCACGGGCGAGGCACCCGCGCCATTTTGCCGTTCTCTACGACTTGGCTCCGTCGCCCGGCCGCGCGATCGCCTCGCGCATCGTCGTGTCTGCCTGCACGTTCTTCAGCTTGTAGTAATCCATGACGCCCAGGTTCCCGCTGCGGAACGCCTCGGCGATCGCCCGCGGAATCTCCGCCTCGGCCAACACGACCGCCGCTCGGTTCTCCGCGATCTTCGCGATGTTTTCCTGCTCCTGGGCGCGGGCGGCGGCGGCGCGTTGCTCGGCTTCCGCCTGAAAGCGACGCTTGTCCGATTCGGCCCGCTCGGCAGCCAGCTTGGCCCCTTTGTTCTCGCCCACGTCGATGTCCACGATGTCCAGGGACAGAATCTCAAACGCCGTGTTCGCATCCAGCCCGCCGCCGAGGGCGACTCTGGCGATGCCGTCCGGATCAGACAGGACGGCGTTGTAGTCCTTGGCCTGACCAATCGCTTCGACGATGCCTCTTCCCACACGGGCGATGATCGTTTCCTCGGTCGCTCCACCCACCAGACTCTTGATGTTGGTCCGCACGGTGACGCGGGCCTTCACTTTCAGCTCGATGCCGTCCTTGGCCACGCCATCGATCGTCTGCCGACCTTCGTTGGGTCCGGGGACGTCGATCACCTTGGGATTCACACTGGTCTGGACGGCGTCGAGGATATCGCGTCCGGCCAGGTCGATCGCCGTGGCGATCTGCCAGGGGAGGTCGATGTTGGCTTTGTTGGCCGCGATCATGGCGTTGATGACGCGCTGCACATCGCCGCCGGCCAGCACGTGTGATTCCATCTCGGGCGTACTGATTTGCAGACCCGCGCGATGCGCCTGGATCCTCGAGTTAACGATGACCAGCGGGCTCACGTTCCGCACGCGCATGCCGAGCAGGTCGACGAGGCTCGTGTGCGCGCCGCTGACGGTCGCACGGATGTAGAGCTTGAAGAACTGCCCGACCACCGTGATCAGGATCAGGAAGACGATGACGATGATGATCAGGACGGCAAGCACGATTGGGTTGCCCATAGCCCGGGACTCCTGTCTAAATCGAGCGGGAAACGTGATGCGCCCCTGCAAGAGGCGCTACGCTTGCCGCGCGCAATGTGGCCGTTCAAATTCGACGCGTTTCTACACGAGCGCCCGGACGACGACGCGATTACCTTCAATCTCCTGGACCACGACCTTGCCGCCCGGCGCAACGTAACCCGTCGCGCTGTGCACCGTCGCGATGCGGAAGTCATCACCATATGGGAAGCGCGCCGACCCGCCCGGCCGCAGCCCGCTAACGGCGTTACCGATCGTCCCGACGAACGGCCAGGTCTCTCGTGTGGCTGCCGCACTTTGATGAGCAGGCGTCTGCGTGATCCGCTGGCCGCTGGTCGCCGTCAGGATCAGCCGGTTGAAGTACGGCAGCTTCGGCAGATATTTCCGCAGCCAGGTCGAAATGAAAATCGTACACGCCAGTGCCGCCGATACCGCTATCAGCCCGTGCTCCACGCCTTTCCAGCCGGCGGCGGTCCGCGGCAGGAACGAAGGCTGCCCCGGCACGGGCCCGGCGAACGTCATGACCAGGCCGAAGACCACCATCAGTGCGCCCACGAGCAGCGAGACGCCGTGGCCAGGGAAGACCAACACCTCGAATGCGCACAAGGCAAGGCCGACGAGGACGAGCAGGATCTCCCACCACTGAGCGTATCCGGTCAACAGCGGCACCCCGACGAGCACCGTGAACGCGACGACCGCGACGGCTTCGGCGAAACCGTGCCCGGGGGCATGCAGGACGATGTAGAGGCTCTGGAGGAAAATGAGGATTAGGATAAACCGCGCGGGCGTGGTGGCCATCAATTCAACCAGGCGTTCGCCAGCGCCCGGCGAGAGGTCGGCCAGGACGTTGAACCCGCGCTGGCTTGCCAGGACCGCGGGCGTCGCCATCTGTGCTTTGGCCAGACCGAGCTGCACGGCCAGTTCCGGGCCAACCGTCAGCAACGTGCCTGGAGCATTCACCGGATTAGGTACGCCCGGCACTGGCTTCCAATCCTGAGCGGTAAGCGTGGCGAAATCCTTGTCATTCACGACGCGCCGCTCGCCATGATTACTCTGAAGCAGGTGGACCGGCGTATCCAGTCGGACCATCGCTTCGGCCAGGAGCGGATCAAAACCGTTCTTGCGGGCGCTCTCGCGGAAATCCGCGAGCACGGGTGATTCGGCCTTCGCTCGCTCCGTGGGCGGGAGGGGTTCGAGCCGTTTGTCGCTGCTGAGAATGATCGGCGCACAATCGCCGAGCACCGACGTCGGCGACATGATTACCTCATCGCACGCCAGCGCGACCAGCGCGCCGCCGGAATACGCTTCGTTCGTGACGAAGGCAATCGTGTGCACGTCGGTCTGCCCGCGCAGGAAGCGGGCGATGTCCAGCGAAGACGTGACCAGCCCGCCCGGCGTGTTGAGCTCGAGGATGACGACCTTCGCGCCCAGTGCCTGAGCGTGCTTGAAGCGCCCAAACAACCCATCGCGCGTGGCATCGTCGATCCCGCCCGTGAGCGGAATGATCACCGTTGGCGTACTTGCGGGCGGCGGTGGTTGCGTGAGGAGCTGCGTCGAGGGTGGCGCCGCGGAAGCGGAAACCGCGACGAGCACCGCACCCAGCATGGAAACCAGGATGGCACGGATCGCGCTCATGCCAATAGTTTACGCGAGATCGACCCGGCAGGCGAAGATATAACTGCGCCGCTTCTTTAGAAGAAGCAGAAATCCGTACTGCAAACGCTATTGTGAACAGCGCGCTAAGGCGTCCAGGGAACGCCGGGCACTGCCGTCGTCGAGGGCGGCGCAGGCGATCGCCAGAGCGCTGGGCAGGTCGGCAGCGCGTCCCGCGATAACCAGGGCAGCGGCGGCGTTGAGGGCCGCGATGTCGCGCGCCGGACCGCGATGGCCGTCGAGGACGTTGCGAATGACCTGCGCCGATTCCTCCGGGCTGCTGACTTGGAGGTCCGAAAGCCGTGCGTACGGCAGGTTGAGCGTGCACGGGTCAAACGTTGTGGTGCTGACGTGTCCGTTGCGCAGCTCGCTGATGCGGGTGGGGCCGAGAGTGGAGAGCTCGTCGAGTCCATCCTCGGCATGAACGACCCACGCCCGCTCGCTCCCCAGCTCGCGGAGGGCAGTCGCCAGGCGCGTGGTCAGCTCCGGTGCGAACACACCCAGCAGCTGATGGCGGGCGCGGCCCGGATTCGTCAGCGGGCCCAGCAGGTTGAAGATCGTTGGGATCGCCAGGGCGCTGCGCGCCGCCGCGACGAACTTCATCGCCGGGTGGTGGGCGCGCGAGAACGCAAAGCAGATGTTCGCCTCGCGCAGGCAGCGGGCGACCGCGTCCGGCGTGGCATCCACCCTCACGCCCAGCCGCTCGAGTACGTCGGCCGATCCAGAGCGGCTGGAGGCGGAGCGATTGCCGTGCTTAACGACCCGCACGCCGGCACCCGCGATGATGAGGGCGGCGGCGGTGGAGATGTTGAACGTGCCGCGGACGTCACCGCCGGTCCCGCAGGTATCGAGGATCACGCCGCCCGGATCGCACGATACCGGCACGACCTTTTCGCGCATGACGCTCGCGGCGCCGACCAACTCGTCGACCGTCGTCCCCTTGGCGGCCAGGCCCACCAGCAGGCCGCCGACCTGCGCGTCCGCCGCATCGCCCGACATGATGTGCGTGAACGCGCTGCGCGTCTCTTCGCGCGTGAGATCTTCCCGGCGGCAGAGCTTCAACAGGATGTCGCGGAGGTTGTCGGGCAGGTCACTCAATGAGGTTCGCTCCCGCCGTCGCGGAGGTAACGTAAACCGCGGGCGCCTTGCCGAACCGCTCCGGGTAGACCTTCTGAAGGTGAGCGGTCAATGCATCGACGCCGCGCGGCTGGACGAGGGCCACGATGCATCCGCCAAACCCGCCCCCGGTCATGCGCGCGCCGTACACGCCCTTGAGCGTCCGTACTTGTTCGACCAGGAAGTCGAGCTCCGGCGCGCTGACCTCGTAGTCGTCGCGAAGGGAGGCGTGGCTCTGGAGCATCAGCTCACCCACCTCCTCGTAGTTCCGCTGGCCGAGCTGGTGGGCCGCTTCGGTCGTGCGGGCGTTCTCCGTGACGACGTGTCGCGCCCGCCGGTAGACGACGTCAGGCAGATCCGCGCGGGCCGCTTCCACCTGTGCCAGGGACACGTCGCGCAGCGCCCGCACCGAGGCGTTGTGGCTGTGGAAGTAGTCCGTCGCTTCCTCGCACTCGTGGCGGCGCCTGGCGTATTCGCCATCGCTGAGGGCGTGCTTGACCATGCTATTGACGATGACGACGCGCAGCTCGTTGGCATCGACGGGGACGAACCGGCGGGTGAGGTCGCGGCAGTCGAGCAGCATCGCATGTCCCGCCCGGCCGGCGGCGACGATCGTCTGGTCCATGATCCCACACGGCACCAGCGCGTATTCGTGCTCCGCCTTTTGGCAGAGGAGGGCGAGCCGTGAGCTGTCCAGGTCGAGGCCGGCCAGGGCGAGCAGGGCACGGCCGGTACCAACTTCGATGGCCGCACTGCTGGAGAGGCCGCCGCCGACCGGTAGCGAATTGTCGATCAACGCGTCCATCCCGGCCAGCGGGATGCCGGCGGCAATCAGCTCCGCCGCTACACCACGGCTGTAGTTGGCCCAGGCGGGCTCGCCGCGTTCGATCTTGCGATCGAGTCGAACTTCGACGACCTGCTTGTCGAACGCGGTGGAGGCGAGCCGCATGATGGCGTCGTCCCGTCCACGGCAGGCGATCAGCACCTGCGGCTCGATGGCCATCGGGAAGACGAACCCGTCGTTGTAATCGGTGTGCTCGCCGATCAGGTTGACGCGGCCGGGCGCTCGAACGATGTTGATTTTGCCGCCCGCGGCGCGATCGACTGCGCCGCGGCCTGGGGACCGTCCGCTGACTCCGCCACCCTGATCGAATACGCGCGGAAATTCTTCTTTGAGCTTGGCAAAGGACGTATTCACTAACTGCGAATCTAGAGGTCGCGCGGGGAGGGGTCAAGGTGGCTTAGGCGCTTGCGGCGCAGTCCAAACCCTGGCACGCCGACACGCGCTGACGTGCCGCGGGACGAGCTTCCGTCGGGCACGGAATCAGGGCTTGACTCAACCCAGCCGATCGTTGTCAATCCGAACCGTACGGACCATGATGTCCCGCTCTCTTTAGCCGATCGGATCATGACAGTGATGGCGGCGCAGCGGCTCAACCTCATGCAGCGGCTGCTACGCGGCTGGGAGGCGGTTCACCCATACAACGCCGCCCAGATCGTCACCGTGCGGGGAACACTCGACGCGACGGCGGTAGAGACGGCGTGGGCGGGAGCGGTCGCGACGCTTGGCGTGAGCGGGATGCCCATCCCGCTAGGGACGGTGCGGGTGCTGCCGCCATCCACGTCGATCGCCGCTTACCTCAATGCGGAAATGAACGCGACGTTTGGAGAGCCCGCGGCATTCCCGTTTCGGCCGTTCGTCATGCTGCGAGGCGATGGCACGCGCGACTGTGGGATCGTCTACCGGCATTGGGTCGCGGATAGCGTCTCGATCCGGCGGCTCCTGGCGGAATGGGTGGCGCGCTCGACGCCCACGGTGGTGACGGTCGCGGACACACCCTCCGCGCCGGCGATTTGCCGGGCTAGCGCCGGCGCGGAAAACGGGCGGCAAATCGGTTACGCCGCGATGTGCGGTCGTCGTCATTCTCCGGCGGGATGGGTCGGACATTTCCTGGACCTGTGCCGAGGACTCACCCGGCTCCGGCAAGCGCGCAAGCCCATAAGTGGCGAGAACGATTACCGCGTGCGGGTGCGGATGGCTGAGATGCCTTCCGGCCTGGGGGGCGAACTGCGGAGCGAGTGCCGGGGACGCGGCTTGAACGTGTCCGACGTCCTCCTTGCGGCGCTGGCCGAGGCGTGCGCGCAGCACGTGCCGCTCCAGTCAGGAACTCGGCGCCGTGACGTCGCCGTCGGCAACATCGTGGACCTGCGACCCTACCGAGGCCGGTCGCTCGACGCGTTTGGCCTCTGCCTGGGATTCACCAACGCGGTCTGCGATCCAGCGGCCCTGGCGGACTGGCCGCGCCTGCTGCGAACGATCGCCGCCCAGGGCCGTCTGCACCGGCGGGCGGGCGTCACGCATTCGAGCACGGCGTGGTGGGCAGTGGCGCTGGCGTTCCAGTGCCTGATGCGGCGCGAGCGGATTTATCGGTTTTACCGGAAGCAGATGCCGCTGGCGGGCGGCCTTTCCAACGTCCGGCTCGATGCGCTCTCGCCATCGCTGAACGGTTCGCCGTCGGTCCTGGGTTATGTCCGAATCTCCCCGACCGGACCGGTAGCGCCCGTCGCCTTGAGCACGACGACGCTCGCCGATCACATGCAAGTCGCGCTCACCTACCGCAGCGCCATCGTGAGCGACGCCGCCGCCGAGGCTTTGCTCGATCAGTTCAAATGCAGGATCGCGCGTGGCGGAGGGGAAAAGTGCTGAGTGCTGAACGATTAGTGCGGAGTGCTGAGTGCTGAGTGCTGCGTGTTGGGTGCTGGGTGCTGAGGATGCGGTTCATGTCGGGTGAGCTCGGCCCACCTCCCGCAATTCCCATACGTAAACGGGCGAACTTTATTCCATCGGCCGCCGGCAATTTCGTCGTTTCGGGCCAAGCTTGACGCTAAGGTAGGGCGGATGAACGGGGCAGGACTCAAAGGCGCATGACGATGTGCCGATCCGGAGAAGTGGATGAGCCCATTGCGATTCGTGAATGTCGAGAACGACAACTGTCGCGGTCACGCCGCGGGACGAGCGGCCACGTGGATCGCTGTGTTCCTCGTCGCGATCCTGTGGCGGGGCGCGTCCGGCGACGCGCCGGGAACGGCGCCGGCGACGACGCAGCCGGCAGACGCAAACGGGTACCAGACCTGTCCGGCCAGCGCCGATGGAATCGGCAAGGTTTACATGGGAAGGGAGATCGCGCAGGTGATGGGCCATCTTGCGGCGGGCTGGCTGGAGCGGCCAGAACGTGAGAAGGAAGAGCAGCCAAGAAAGGCGATCGAGCTGATCGGGTTCAAGCCGTCCGACGTCGTCGCCGACATCGGCGCCGGCACCGGTTACTTCAGCTTCCGGATCGCGGCCCGGGTGCCGCGCGGAAAGGTGCTGGCGGAGGATATCCAGCCGGAGATGCTGGGGATCGTCCGCTCTCAGGCGAAGACGCTGGGCGTCAAGAACGTCGAAGGAATTCTCGGGACCGTCGAAGATCCGAAACTGCCGGCGGAGGCGGTCGATGTCGTGTTGATGGTCGATGCCTACCACGAATTCGACCACCCGCGCGAGATGATGCTGGCGATTGTCAAGTCGTTGAAGGTCGGCGGACGGGTGGTCGACGTCGAATATCGCGGAGAAGATCCCGACGTGAATATCAAACCCCACCACAAGATGACCGAGGCCCAGGCTCGTAAGGAGATGGCCGCGGTCGGACTCGGGTTCGTGAAAACCTACGATGACCTCCCGCAGCAGCACCTGATGGTCTTCCAGAAGAACGACCCGGCGACGCAGCCCGCCACACGGCCGGCCACGCCCTAGTGCGATGCGAACCTCTCGGCGACGGCTTAAAAGATTGCAGAACGATTGTGGACGGAAAGCGGAGAAACTCTGTCGAATATCACAACGCGGCCGTATCGATATATCGTTATCCTGCTGCGCGCCATCTGACCCTTCCCACGTACTGCAATACGCGAGCGCGACATGCCCACGATCACCGCCCAACCCAGCAGGCCCCCAGACCTGTCGTGGCTGTCGCAAGTGCGGGAATCGACACTGCCGCTTGGGGAGCAGTGCCCGATCTGGGTTCGCCACGGGGTGGTGCGCAGCGGAACGACGGTTCCCTACCCCGAAGAACACCCGTTCTTCGAGTTCGGCACAATCCTGTCGGGGAGCGGCACGCAGTTCGTGGGGAAGGAGCAGGCGATCCGCAAGCCGGGCGACTTGTTCATCGCCGGCCCGGGCGTCCCGCACTGGTTTGAAGTCGCGCGGTATCCCATTTCATTCGCGTCGGTCTATTTTCTTCCCGCTGCGCTGCTCAACGCCAGCCCCGGCCGCGATGGGCTACGGCTGCTGCGGCGCTTTGCGGCGAGACAATCTCTCTCCAGCAGGCTGGTGCGTCCCCCGCCACGACTGGACCGGGAGCTCCGCCGGGGCTTTCGCGAAATGGCCAGCGAGTTTGAGGGTGACGCCTTCGGGCGCGAGCTGCGCCTGAGCGCGCTGCTGTCGGAAATGCTGGTCCGGCTGATGCGCTGGTCGGGCGGGCAGGGGACGGCCCTCTCGACGGCCACCACGATCGCGGAGTGGGACCTGGTCGCGCGGGCGTTGCGGTTCCTCCAGCAGAATCACGCGCGGGCGATCTACGCCAATGACCTGGCATCGGATATCGGCATCAGCGAGACGGGACTGAAACGGCTCTTTCGCGACACGCTGGGGATGCCCTGGGGGCGCTACCTTCAGAGCTACCGCGTCCACCGCGCCGCCGCCATGCTTTCTTCCAGCGACGCCAAGATCACCAACGTGGCGTTAGCGGTCGGCTTCGAAAGCCTCAGCCATTTCAACGCCACGTTCCGCGCCTTGATGGACGTGTCGCCCAAGACCTACGTGAAGCACAACACCAGCGATCCAGACCAGGCCGCGCGAAGCAAGCGTAGCGCCGATGATTTTGAACTGCGAAATAAAGCGGCCCGGGAATCGCGTGGGGCGACACCCGGGCCGGTGGATTAGGCTGGCATTCGAACGTGTACTGGTCGGTTTCAGGCCCGACGACGCCGGGCGAGGAGGCCAGTACCCGCGAGACCGAGTAGAGACAGCGAAGTCGGTTCAGG
>JBBSDP010000047.1:0-35674 GCA_038240605.1 Tepidisphaerales bacterium
CGCCCGACTGGGAGGGCCTTATGCTCGGCGGCCAGGTCTTCGAATCCCGGCCCGTGCAAGCCGCGACGGAGGTACCCATCATCGAGATCGAAGCCGCGGATGTCCGCACCGCCTTGGCGCAATGGGGAGCGGCGGTTCGTGAAATAGCGATGGCTGACGACATTGACGCTCTGCGCCCAGCGGTATAGGCTTCGCCGAATACTCGGCTAACGGCCTCGAATCACTCATCAGAAGGAGAACCACCATGCCATTTACGTTGCCTCCCCTGCCTTACCCGCCCGATGCCCTCGAACCTTCGATCGACAAGGCGACGATGGAAATCCATCACGGCAAGCACCACGCCGCTTACGTGACCAACCTCAACAAGGCGCTGGAGTCCGCCCCGGACCTGCAAAACAAGACCATCGACGAGTTGCTCGAGAACAACCTGGCGATCGTGCCCGATGCGATCAAGACCGCCGTCCGCAACAACGGCGGCGGGTATTACAACCACTCGATGTTCTGGCAGATCATGGGCCCTAAGGCCGGCGGTAAGCCGACCGGGAACCTGGCGAAAGCGATCGACAGCACGTTTACCTCTTTCGAAAAATTCAAGGAACAGCTCACCAACGCGGGCGTCACGCGATTCGGCTCCGGCTGGGCGTGGTTGGTCAAGAAGGGGGGCAAACTGGAAATTACCTCGACCCCGAACCAGGACACGCCGGTGATGGAAGGGATCGACCCCGTGATCGGCCTGGACGTGTGGGAACACGCCTATTACCTCAAGTACCAGAACCGCCGGCCTGAATATATCGGCAAGTGGTGGGACGTCGTCCGCTGGGACGAGGCCGAGAAGCGGTTCAACGCGGGCAAATAGTCCGCCCGACACTTTTGATCAGTCTGGATCCAATGAGGATCGCGCACGGCCGCCAGCGCCGCCGGCGCGATTCTCTCTGTTTTCGTGGACCAAACGGCAATTTATTTGCCGCCCGCCGTCTCGTCGCGTAGAACCGCTCCCATGCGCCGAATCTTTCTGCGAGAATGCAATGCGGGTGACGTGATCGAGGACGTCTACGTGGTCACGGGCAAGCAACTGTCCGCGACCAACACCGGCAAGCACTTTATCAAGGTCTTCGTCTCCGACCGGAGCACGCAGGTGGCGTCTCGCATCTGGAATGCCACCCGCGAGATGTTCAATGCGATGCCGGACGGCGGGTTCCTGCGCCTGCGCGGCCGTGTCGAGAACTACCAGAATAACCTTCAGGTCATCATCGAGCAGATGTGGCCCGCCAAAGAGGGGACGTTTGACATCGCGGACCTGCTGCCGCACACCACCAAGAACATCGAGGCGATGTGCGGCAAGCTGCGCGAGATCCTCGGCAGCCTCCAGAACCGCCACGTGGCCGCGCTGGTGCATGCGTTCCTCGACGACGAGTTGTTAATGACCAACTTCTGCCGCGCCCCGGCGGCAATGACCTTCCACCACGCCTTTCTCGGCGGGCTCCTCGAGCACACGCTCAACGCGATGGAGGTGGCCGATGCGGTCGTTCGGTTCTACCCGGGCTTGAGCCGCGACCTGGTCCTGGCCGGCATCTTCCTGCACGACATCGCCAAGACCTGGGAGCTGCGCTACGAGACGGCGTTCGGCTATACGGACGGCGGGCAGCTCGTCGGCCACATCGTCAAGGCGGCGATGTGGGTCGAGCACAAGGCGAAGGAAGCCGAGGCGTTGCTGGGGGAACCGATCCCGCAAAACGTAATCGACGTGCTTCAGCACATCATCCTCAGCCATCACGGCCTGCCGGAGTTCGGCGCGGCGCGGTTGCCCAGCACGCCCGAGGCGATCTTCGTCCACACGATCGAGAACCTGGACGCCAAGTTGATGATGGCCCTCTCCGCCACCCGCGGCGAGGTCGCCGCCGGCGCCGAAGGCAACTGGACGGAATACCTCAAGCAGTTCGGCGGCAGGCTTTACCGCCCGGACGTCTCCGATGGCGATGAAGTGGTGGCGGCCACGGCGGAGCAGCCAGCCGCCGCCGCGATCCCGAACCCGGCCGACGGGTTGGCCGCGACGACAATCGAGGCGGCGTCGGAGTTGGACCTGCCGCCAGGGCCGTTCAAGATCAACAACCCGCTCTTCGAGACCGCCGACACGCGCCGAAAGTGACTCGCATTTCCGGCACGGCGGACCCAGTTTAACATACTTGCGATCCTTGGACGGCTGCGCGCCTGTCGTGAGGCGCATCACATCTGACGATCTGTTAACTCTTGTCGGTACAATTTTCGGCGGTTTTTACGAAAGGAAATCCGATGCATCAATCGAAGTGGTTCGCGGGCGCCGCCGCCCTGGTCCTCGCTGGTTCCGTGTTCGTGTTGGCCGATGAGGCCAAGCCGGACGCCAAGCCCGCCAAGCCGGCCCACGTGGCCAAGCTGACCAACTCGTGGAGCGAGCTGTCGTCGATTACCGACGACCAGAAGAAGCAGATCCTGGAAGTACACGCCAAGGCCAACGAGGAGATCAAGGCGATCCACGCCAAGGAGAAGTCCGACATCCTCGCCCTGCTCACCCCCGCGCAGAAGAAGGAACTGGCGCAGGTCGAGGAGCGTGACGCCGACGCCAAGAAGGGGGTTAAGGAAGCGGCCCCGACCACCAAGCCCACCGCCCCGGCTGCCAGCGCCGAGAAATCACCGAAGTAACGGGTTGTCGTCGGTGTTGAGGCCGGGTCGCTTCATCGATGATCGCGAGGCGCCGGTTCTCCCTGCGCCCTGGAGCGTTGGACCAAAAACATTCGGCCTCGGGCCACAAGGCCCGCGGCCGGTGTCATCTGATCGATTGGCCCAGCATCGGGCTCACTTACCGCCGAGCGAGTTCAGCGCTTCGCGGAACGGCTGCTCGCGCGGGATGCCGACGAACCGCTGCGCCTCCTGGCCATCCTTGAACAGGATGAGCGTGGGGATGTTGCTGATCTTGTACTTGAGGGCGATGTCCCGGTTGGAATCGGTGTCGACCTTCCCTACCTTGATCTTGCCGGCGAACTCATCGGCCACCTTGTCGATCATCGGCGCAATCATGCGGCAGGGGCCGCACCACTCCGCCCAAAAATCCACCAGCACCGGCGTCGTCGATTTCAGCACTTCGGTTTCAAAATTGAGTTCAGTCAGTTCTGATACGTTCTTACTTGCCATAACTCAGCTCCTGGGTAATGCCTGACCTTGCCGTCGGGCCGCCGGATAATAGAAGTCCCCCCAAATCGAGTCAACGGATCGAGCCGCAACCTTGTTTTTCCGGTTCCCGGAACTCGGCTCCTCACGGTAGGTTCCCCTTCGACCCAATGGGTTCTGAAGGAGTACCTCCATGACGATGCTCGTGAAACTGGAAGAAGCGATCGACCAGAAAGAAGGGCCGATCGCGGACGCCGGGACTGCCGTTTCGAATGCGATTCACAACGCGGTGCTGGCGGGCGGGGAACCGGCGCGGAAGGTCGCGGATGTGCTGCATGGCACGTGGCTGGGCCACCCGCTTCACCCGGTGCTGACCGACATCACGATCGGCGCATGGGTGCTCGGCTCGATGTTCGACACCATTGGCGCGATCAGCGATGACGATGGCATTCGGACGGTGGCCGACCGCTTGACCGAAGTTGGCACGATCTCCGCCGTCCCGACGGCGCTCACCGGCCTGACGGACTTCTCGACCTTTCCCGACTGGTCGGCGACGCCCGCGACGATCCACGGCGCGACGAACCTGGTGAACATTGGGCTGTATGGCTGGTCGATCGTCGAACGGCGGCGCGGCAACCGACGCCGGGGCGTGGCGCTCTCGGCGCTCGCGATGGCCCTGAGTTGCTTCTCGGCGTGGCTCGGCGGGGCGCTGGTCTACAAGCACAAGGTGGGCGTCGATCACAGCGATACGTTCAAAGGCCCCAAGGGTTGGAAGGCAGTGACGGCCGTTTCGACGCTGCACCAGCGCAAGCCCAGGAAGGTCGAGCTGGAAGACGGCAAGGCGGTTCTGCTGTATAGGGATGGGGACGAAATTTACGCGATCGGGAACAAGTGCAGCCACGCCGGCGGTCCGCTCAACGAGGGCAAGTTCAAAGGAACATGCGTCGAGTGCCCGTGGCATCATTCCGTCTTTGACCTGCGCGATGGGAACATCGTTCACGGCCCGGCGACTCAGCCGCAGCCGCGCTTCGAGGCGCGCATTCGCGATGGACAGGTTGAGGTTCGACTGTTGGAAACGCGCGTGAAAGGGCGAACCGATTAGCCGCCTGCGCGCTCACTTGCGGCTTTGCGCGAACATCCAGGTAATCAAGTTCGGATCCGAGTAGGCTGCGCCCCACGCGAAATGCCCGACGTTGGGGACCTCGGTATATTTCGGGTTGCCTCCCGCCTTTTTCATCGCCGCGATCATGTCCCGGCTGCGATGGGTCTTCACCACGTCGTCATTTGAGCCGTGAAATGCCCAGAGCGGAAGCTTGGCGATCTTCTCCGCTTTTGTCTCGTCGCCCCCGCCACAAATGGGGACGGCGGCCGCGAAGCGGTCGGGCCAGCGCGTGATCGCATCCCAGGTGGCGAACCCGCCCATCGACAGGCCGGTGATGTAAAGGCGTTTGCTGTCAATCGAGTATTCCTTCTGAAGGCTGTCGAGCAACTCCATCGAGAGGCGCAACGTCTGCGATGGCTCAGCCGGCTGCACTTCCGTGTCGTCTCCCCACGGCACGTTCACCCACTGCTGTTCGCCCGGGCATTGCGGCGCGACAATGAAGCACGGGTATTTCGCCTGGTTCTCCGGCTTGGCGAAGACGTCCATGCCGTTGCCGATCTGCCGCGCATTGTCCGTGCCGCGCTCGCCGGCCCCGTGGAAGAAGATGACGAGCGGATACTTCTTCTTCGCGTCGTACTCGTTGGGCTTGAACAGCCGGTAGGGGATCGTCTTGCCGTCGGAGCCCGTGAAAGTGGCCGGCGCGAAATCCTCGGCGCGAGCCGCGCGGGAAACAGGCAGCGCCAGCAACAGTGCCGCAAATGCGATGGACATTGCGATCGACGGATTATGAGACATGGTGGACTTCCTCACCTTCCCTGGCACTAGCGGCAAGACCAGGCGCTCAATCGCACGATGCGAACCTCAAACTTTACAACACGCCCGCCATCCCTGTTTCGATCGGCGCCGAGACGTATTCGCGCGGGTCGGTGATATGCCCGGTCAGTGCGCTGGCCGCTACGGTGAGGGGCGATGCCAGGTAGACCGCCGAGCGGGTGCTGCCCATGCGGCCGGGGAAGTTGCGGTTGGTCGTGCTGATGCAGACCTCGGCGCCGTTCAGACGGCCGAACGTATCCGCCGGGCCGCCCAGGCAGGCCGAGCATCCGCTGGGGCCGACGAGGCAGCCGGCGTCGTTGAGGATGTCTTCGATGCTCTTCTCGTTGGCGTCTTTTTCCACGCCGCGAAGGTTGAGCCGTTTCATGTCGGCGTGGACCTCGGTGCTGCCGGGGACGACGAAGGTGGGGACCTTTACGTGGTTTCCCTTGAGGATGCTGGCCGCGAAGATCATGTCGGTGATCTTCCCGCCGGTACAGGATCCGATGTAAGCGCGGTCGAGCTTCACGTCGCGGCAGTTGTGGGCGGTGTCGCGGTTGTCGGGGGAGTGGGGTTTGGCGACGAGGGGCTCGAGCGTCGAGAGGTCCCACTCGTTCTCGCTGTGGTACTTCGCGTTCACGTCGTCGGTGACGACTTCCCAGTTGGGGACGTTGCTGCGGTTGCGGACGTACTGGAGCGTTTTCTCATCGACGTCGCAGATGCCGTTCTTCCCGCCGGCTTCGATCGCCATGTTGGTGAGCGTCATCCGGTCTTCGAGCGTGAGCGACTCGACGCCGTCGCCGGTGAAGTACATCGCGCGGTAGGTCGCGCCGTCAACGCCGATCTCGCCGATCACGGCGAGGATCAGGTCTTTGGCGGTGAGGTAGGGGGGGATCTGGCCGTGGAAGGTGAACTTCATGGTCGGCGGCGCCTTGAGCCACGTCTTGCCGGTGCCGAGGACGAACGCCGCATCCGTGTTGCCCACGCCCGTCGCGAACTGCCCGAAGGCGCCTGCGGTGCAGGTGTGGCTGTCGGTGCCGAGGAGAATTTCGCCGGGGCGGATGTGCCCTTCCTCAGGAAGCGCTTTGTGGCAGACGCCCTTGTAGTTGGTTTTGGTCGGATCCTTATAGGGATTGGGCATGCCCGGCTCGCTGCTGACGAACTCCGGGTCGTAGTAATAGCGCAGCCCCTGCTCGCGCACGAAGTCGCGAAGGATCTGAACGTTGCGGTGGCACTTGTCGTCGGCCGTGAAGATGTAGTGATCCGGGATGATCACCACGCGGTCCTTGTCCCAAACCTTCGCCTGACGGCCAAACTTGTCGTGAAAGATCCCGATCGTGCCCGGCCCGCAGACGTCATGCGTCATGAGGATGTCAACGTTCACCCAGACGTTATCGCCGGGGGAAACATGGGCCTTGCCGGAGTGCTTGGCAAGGATCTTCTCGGTCATGGTCATGCCGGGCATGGGCAAGTGCTCCTGATAAATTCGTTGAAAGGCGAGTATAGCGGGGCGCGGCGAGGGATTCTATTGACGCCGGCTCAGGGAAGCCGACCACCTAATGCTCGTTCGAAATCCCTTGCTCCATGGACGATTGCAAGAACGGCGACCTCGTCGTCTTCTGTCCGGTAAATCACCCTAAATGGTCGAACTATCAGTTCGCGATAAGAAACATCCCTTCGCTCTGGCACGGCACGACCCATTCCCGGGAAGTCAGATAATCGCTCGACCGCAATAAGGATCCGATCAACCATTCTCGTCGCGTAACTCTCGGCGTCTCGGCAAATGAATGCGTGAATCTCGCGGAGGTCCTCCACCGCCGCAGGAGACCAGATTACTTTCGAAGCCATTCCCCGGCCCGCCTTTTGACTTCATCTTGAGGGATTCCGCCGCCGTTTCGCTCCAGCGATTCCTCGCCACCGCGGATCTTTTCGAGCACGTAGAGGTGATATTGAAGATCGTCCAGGGTGCAGTTGTCGGGAAGTTGGTCCAGAAGAGATCGGACCTGCTCCTTTACATTTTCCATAGTGCCTTCCGTCTAAACGAATCTTGCGAATCATTAGATTCTAGCATAACTCGGCGTCGGAAAACGCGCAGTCGTTGAAACGGCCTTCGAGTTAATCTCCCGCAACGCAAATGCTCTCGATGCGAAGCTGCCCCTTCGTCGCACCCTCAGGGACGACGGGAGCGATTTCCAGGGTGTGCCCGCCCGGGGTGAGTGTTGACGTGATGTCGCGCCAAAAGAAGAGACGGCCGCTGCCGCCGAAGGCCTTGGTGCTGGTGGGCCAGGTATCGACCGGCTCGATCCTGGGGCTGGGTCGGTATTGGATCACCTTGCCATCGATTTTGATCGTGAACCCGAGCCCGTCCTGATCCATTTCGCCAAAGAGGCCGACGGAGGTGCCGACGAATTCCAGTGTGATCGGCTCGACCTTCTTCTCTTTCTCGATGTCCGCCACGGCCACGTCATCCATCCAGCGGCTCGAAAGCCCGTCGAACCAGAGGGCGGTGCGGAAGGTCTTTTCTCGCGTCCAGCCGGCGGGGAGCGGGCGACCGACGAGAGGGACGCGTGATCGCTCGTGATACTGGAAACCGAAGACCGGCTGCGGTGGCGCCACGCAGACCCGCCGTTCGGCGATCGCCTTCTCGAACCCGTCGCGCACCGGCTCGAAGAACAACTGATAACCCGCATCGTCGGGATGGACGCCATCGATCGCATAGAGGACGTTGATGTCTGCCTTGCCGCTCGCCACCGTGTCGTGGATGTAGGAGAAGGTGTTGCCGACTGCGGTGTGATAGGCATCGGCGAGCTTCTGGTGGGCGAGCACGCGCGGGAGCCCGGTCGCCTGATACCGGTCGCTATAATCTCCCTTGAAACCGAAATAGGCCTGAACGACAGGAATCCCACAGCCGATCATCTCGCGGAGGATCGTTTCATAACTGGCGAGGCTGGCGGGATCGGCTGAGTAGAGATCGTCGTTGGCGGTGAAGTCATAGAAGACCAGGTCGGGATTACGCGCGAGCACGTCGCGTTGAAGCCGGAACAGGCCCAGCCGTGATCCGGTGCCACCGATCGCCGCATCGGTGAACGTGAACGAACAGTTCGGATACTTCTGCTGGAGGTATTGCCCCATGAGGGCGCGATAACTCGTTCGCTGCGGGTCGGAGGCGTTGGCGCCCCACGTGAGCGAGCCGCCGAAGTAGACGACGGACATTGGCTTGCCGGCTTTGGCCTGCTGATCGAAGTCGGCAAACGAGGCGACCTTCGCGCGCGGCATTTCCTGGGAACTCATGGAATGGCAACAACCCGCCGCGACAAACGCGATGCTCCAGATGACGAGCGAGGTGAAGTTGCGGCGCAACGTGGACTGAATCGGCATGAGGTTACTTTCGATTGTGGAACGAGCGTCAGGATTGCGAGTCTACGGATGCAGCTTCTTATAGCCTGCTTCGGGCAAAGCCACACGGAACCCAATGTCGAAATAACCCGGGTACGGTGGCGATGACGTCCGCGCCGGGCAGGTCGTCTCACGCGCGGCGGCAGTTTCCACTACACTGAAGCCGAAACGTTAGAAAGACAAATCGCGATGATATATCCAACCGCCTCTTTCCGCACTGCAATCATAATTTACTCTTTGATTTTCGTGCCGTGTGGCTACGCCGTTGATGGATTTGACCCACGACTTTACGAAAATCCCCCATCGCCCAGTCCGAGCTGGGTCAAGATGGTGGACCTGGGCGATCGGGATCCGGCGCTCAAGGGGTACCGGGCCGCCGCGGGAGTGAAAGTCGAGGTCGTCGCTCGCGAGCCGGACGTGATCAACCCCGTCGGCATGCGCTTCGACGCGGCGGGCAACCTTTTTTACCTCGACTGGCACGTCGGCCATTCGATCCAAACCGTCGACAGCCAGATCAAGTTCAAGGACGGCTCCGCCGCCCCGACCAACCTCTGGATCAAAGATGTGCCCGATTCGATGGTGAAGCTTTCACCGCAGGCGGATGGATCGTTCAAACGCACCGCGGTTGCCATCGAAGACCTCCGGCTTCCCTCCAGCCTCTTGTTCCACGATGGGTGGACCTATTTCACAACCCGTGGCAGCGTGATCCGGCGCAAGCAGTCGACGACGAATGGGCCGTACGACGTTCAGGAAATGATCCTCCAGGGTCTGGCGGGATTCAATCAGCATCAGGCGTCGGGCTTGTCCCTGTCTTCCGACGGATGGCTCTACGTGACGCATGGGGACGACGACACCCATGCCGAATCCGCCGACGGAACCCGTGCGACGCTCCTGCGCAACGGCGCGGTCTGGCGGCTGCGCCCCGATGGCAGGGGCCTGCAACTCTTCGCGCGCGGATTCCGCAACCCGTATCGCGACGTCGCCTTTGACGATTTCGGCAACATCTTCCATGCCGACAACGACAATGAAGATGGATCCAAGTTCCAGGGATGCCGGCTGCTGAACGTGATGGAAGACGCGGACTACGGCTGGCGGCTTAAGCCGTCCGTGCGCTGCTGCTGGCCGGACGCCGACCGCGGCGCCATCTACGGCGAGCGTCCCGGTCGCATGCCGCCGATGATCAAGACCGGCCGCGGCGCACCGGCGGGCGTGATGGTCTACGGCGGGAGCGCGTTCCCCGCTTTCTTCAAAGGTCTGATCGTCTATCCCGACGTCTTCCAGCGCAACGTGCGGTGTTATCGCGTCGCCCGCGACGGCAGCACGTTCAAGGTGGTCGAGCAGTTCACGCTCGTTTCAACAACCGATGGCGCGTTTCGACCCTGTCAGGCCATTCAAGGACCTGATGGAGCGATCTACCTGTGTGACTGGCGCATGAACAGCGCCGGCCCCGCCGCTGCATGGGGTGACGGACAGCACGGCCGCATTTGGCGCCTGAGCTGGGAAGGCTCGACGCTCGTACCCGACGCGCCGGGGATTGCGCCAGGAAAGTTGGACGCGTGGACGGCGCTCGCAACGGACAGCGACTCGGTCCTTCTCGAACACCTGCACAGCACCGATATTGAGATGCGCGGACGCGCGGCCGAGGAACTCATACGCCACGGCGAGCCTGTTCGCGCGCCGTTGCGGAAGCTGGCCGCCGACGCGAAGCTGCCCCCATTCGTTCGCGCATCGGCGCTGATGGCGGTCAGCCGGATTTGGAATCCCGACGTCCAGTCGACGACGTTCGCGATCCTGAAAGATGACAACCTCGAGCTGCGACGAATCGCGCTTGACTTGATCGGCCGGAATCTCACTGCTTCGACGGCTAATGAAGAATCGATCCGCATCGTGGAAGCAGGGCTGAAGGATCCCAATCCCGCGCCGCGCCGTGCGGCAGCGCTCGCGCTCGGTCATGCGGCGTCGCTTCTCCCTGAACGCAACGCCTTACGTTCAGGGGCCGTGGAACAACTTGCTGCGGCCCTGCGCAGCGACGATCGGAGCGATCGCCTCCTGAACGACGGGATCCTCCGTGGCCTGGAACGGCTCGGCAAGGCGGGGATCGAGCCGCTGGTTGCCGCCGCACTGTCGGCCGACGCCGACTCGCGGGTGTTTGGCGTGAGCGAGCTGGAATGCCTGCGCATTCGAGAAGCGGGCGCTGCGTTCGACCGTGTCATCGGCGCGCCCAATTCCCTGGATGACGCGCAACTTGCTCGGATTCTGACGGCTTACCGCTACATCCAGGTCGAACCGCCGATCGATCCCACCATTCTCGGTGCCTGGCTCGAGTCGCACGTGACTGCGTCGGCGGCAACGCAGGTCGCCGCGCTCGAATCCCTCGCGCTGGTCGGCGAGATGGACCCGGATCGGGCGATGCCGGCGGTACTGCGGCTTCTAAACAGCCCCGCTGCGCCCACGCGAATGGCGGCGGTGAAGGTCATCGGCGAGCAGCACCTGCTCGCGGCGGCCAAGCCGCTGATGGCGGCCGCTGCCGACTCGGGGCGCAGCCCCGACGAGCGCAAGGCGATCCTGGGCGCTCTGGCCAATCTCCGCGGCCAACGCCGATTTGCGCAGGTGTCGTTCGATCCGGGCATTGATGGGTTTACGACCGAGTTGGCGGCCCTGGCCGGCGACGCTTCCGCCGGGCCGGTTCGCCGTGACGCGATGGCGCTGCTGGCACAGATCGATTTCAAGAAAGCCGAATCGGCGGCGAACGCCTTGCTCGATGGGAAGGACGTAGACGATGCCGCCGCGGCCGTCGCCATTCTCGGCGCCGACGCCGGCGCGGCACGACGGGTGGCCGAGCGGTTCGTCGCCGGCAAATTGCCGGAGTCGCTCCTGCCGCAAGTGGCGGCGGCGCTTCAGCGCCACGTCGAACGTTCCCCGGACCTGGCGGACCTGCGGGCACGCGTGCTCAAGCGCGGGCTCGTGGCCTCTGACGCGCAATCGGCCAAGCGATTGGAGGAACTGGTACGATCCCGGGGCAATTCCACGAAGGGCAAAGCGCTCTTCCTGAACCGCGCCAAGCTCGCCTGTGTGACGTGTCATCGCCTCGAAGGCGTCGGCGGGCAGGTGGGGCCGGACCTGACCAACCTCTATCAGAACGCGACCGCCGCCAAGCTGATCGAATCGATTTTCGAGCCATCGAAGGAGATCAAGGAGGGGTACGGCACGTTCATCGTCGCGACGAGGGACGGGCAGGTTTTCGAAGGGCTGAAAATTTCATCGGATGCCCAGCGAACGGTGCTGCGCGATGCGCAGGGGAAAGACATCACCGTCCCCGCAGCGGACATCAAGCGGAGCGTCGAATCGAAGGTGAGCCTCATGCCCGAAGGACTTGCCGCCACCCTGAGCCTCGACGAGTTGGCCGACCTCGTCGCGTTCCTGCTCGACGGCAAGGCCCAGGCCGTGCTTCGCGAAATGCCGGCCCGATGACATGGCGGTTTACTTCGAAGACTCGGATGGCGCCGGCACTTCGATCCCCAGCGCCGTCGCCAGGTCGATCATGTGCTCCTGCTCCTGCACGATGATCCCGCGCAGGATTTCGCTTAAGGCGAATTCGCCCATGGCGTCGGCCTGCCGGATGCGCGTGCGGTAGTTGTCCACCGTGACGCGCTCGTTCTCCAGGTCGAAGCGCAGCATGTCTTCGGCCTTGTCCGAGGTCTTCACGGGCCTGGGCGTGACGGTGGGCATGCCGCCCAGGTAATCGATTTGCTTGGAGATCTTGAGCGCGTGATCGAGCTCTTCGCGGGCGTGCTTCTCCAGCTCGCGGGCGATGTCCATGTACTTCGCGCCCTTCAGCACTTGGCTGTAATTCACGTACGCGATGATCGCCTGGTACTCGCGGGCGAGATCTTCGTTCAGCAGCTCGATCATCTTCTTGCGGTCTATGGGTTGCGCGTTAGCCATGATTTTTCCTGTCCTTTGTGAGTCCGGCCTTGAATATACAAGGGACCGCACGGGACGAGAAGGTGCAACGTCCGCGGCGGGTTCCCTCCAAAACGTGGCATGGGCGCCCTCGCCCATGAAGGCGTGTACCCACGCCGGCTCGGTCGGCTCCGGTGAGCCTGTCGAACCGTACCCGACCGAGATCAGCGAGTCCCCGGGTTTCAATTTTCCCAACGGCTACTATGATCGTCGGACTTTCGACCAGCCGGCGATCCATGCAGGAAACAACCGATCCCACTGAGAACGTCCGCCGTCAGAAGCTGGCGCAACTGCGCGCGCTGGGCGTGGATCCGTTCGGCGGGCGCGAGGCGGGCGTGTTGCCGCTGGCGACTGTTCGCGGCACGTATCAACCGGAAATGGGTTCAGAAGGAGGGCCGGTCGTCAAGGCGGCCGGCCGAATCGTGCTGAAGCGCGACATGGGGGGCCTCAGCTTCCTTACCTTGCGCGACGACAGCGGCGACTTGCAGGTCGGACTCAGCAAAAAGCGGTTGGACGACGTCGGTTGGGAAGTTCGCGGGCTGCTCGACCTGGGTGACCTGATCGTCGTGGAAGGTCCGATCGGCGTCACCAAGACGGGCGAGATCACGATCTGGGCGAGCCGGTTCTCGATGGCGGCCAAGTCGCTCCTTGAGCCGCCTGCCAAGTGGGAAGGTTTGTCAGACATCGAGCTTCGTTACCGCCACCGCTACGTTGACCTCTGGGCCAACCCCGACGTCATGCAACGGCTCAAGCTCCGCATGCGGATTGTGGACGAGGTCCGCGACTACCTGCGCCGGCAGGGGTACCTGGAAGTCGAAACGCCGATGATGCAGCCGTTGGCCGGCGGCGCCGCGGCGCGGCCGTTCGTCACGCATCACAACGCTCTGGATATCCCGCTTTACCTGCGCATCGCGCCGGAGCTGTACCTCAAGCGCCTGCTCGTCGGCGGGTTCACCAAAGTCTTCGAGCTAAACCGCAACTTCCGCAACGAAGGGATCAGCCCGCGCCACAACCCCGAGTTCACGATGCTCGAGGCGTACGAGGCGTTCGGGTCGTGGGAGACGATGGCGGACCTGGTCGAGGGGATGATCTGCCACACTGCGCAGAGCGTCTTTGGTACGCTCAAGATCGAACACAAGAACGCGGTCGGGGAGATCACGCGCACGATCAACCTCGAGCCCCCCTGGCGGCGGGTGCGGATAACGGAGCTGGTCCGCGAGCGACTTGGATGGAGTTTCGACAAGGATCGGGGCGTGGATGCGGACGACTCGAGCCTGTCGCACCTGAAAACCCTCTACGCGATTCGGGAATTGACGAGTCGCGAGCCGCTTCTCGGAGAGTCGACCGAAGGTCCGAATTGGACACCAATCGCACGAATCTGGGGATTGAGGCTTCAGGAAATGACTCCTGCGGAGCAGTTGCAGGAGGTCTACGAGAAGCTAATCGAGCCGACGTTGATTGATCCAGTCTTCGTCACGCACGTACCATCCGTGGTCATCCCGCTGGCGCGGGAGAATCGCGAAGATCCGTTTTTCGCCGACGTGTATGAGCTGGCAATCAACGGCCAGGAAATCTCGCCTGGCTACAGCGAGCTCAACGATCCGGACGTGCAGGCGAAGCACTTCGCCCACCAGGTGGGCGATGCGGCCGAGCAGCAGAAGACCGATGAGGATTTCCTCAACGCCCTTCGCTACGGCATGCCGCCGGCGGGGGGGATGGGATTGGGGATCGATAGACTGGTCATGATGCTCACCGGCGCGGAAAGCATTCGCGACGTGATCCTGTTCCCCCTGATGAAGCCATTGGCGTAAACGGAAAGCCGGTCCTTGATGTTGTCCTTTATCTGGTCTTTCCAGGGAATCAATTGGAACTATCCGGCGCTCGCCCTTGCGGCGTGCGCTGCGGTGTGCGCTGTCGTCACTATGCTCCGCGGGCCGTCGATCGTGCTCCGCCTGATGGGCAAGTACCTGGCGAAGCGGCGAATTGCCTGGGTGGCGCTGGGCGCGGTCATGCTCTGTACGACGATGGTGCTCGTCGTCATCAGCGTGATGGGCGGCTGGCTCAGCATGTTCAAGCAGTCGTTCCACGGGCTGACCGGCGACGTGATCGTCAAGAGCGAGTCGCTGGAAGGGTTCCCGTATTACCAGCAGATGATCGATCGCATCGAGAAGCGCGACGACGTGATCTCCGCCGTGTCGACGATCGAAACCTGGGGGCTCTTCAACGTCGGCAGCATTCCGACGTCCGCGGTCAAGGTGATGGGCATCCCGATCGAAAAGATCGGGATGGTCAACAAGTTCCCCGACTCGCTTTACCGCCAGCATGAGCTCGACCCGGACCGAAAGGGGCCACCGTCGTTTGCGCTGCTGGACAAAAGCACCACCCCGCTGAAAACACTGCCGGGCGACGTGCCGGCTGCCGATCCAGTGACCGGGGCGATCGGCGGCCTGCCCAAGGGGCTGGCGGGCCGACTCGCGTTCGACCGAACCTCCGGAAAGCTGACCTTCAAAGGGATCATGCGGCCAGATGAGCTTCAGTTGTTGCGCGGATTGTCGGAGGATCCGACTTTCAAGGAAGCGATCGATGCGCTCTTCAAGGCATCGAACAGCGGTCGGACGATCGATTATCGCGATGAGGCGCCGCGCGCTCGCGATGACCCCTCCACCTGGCCCGGGATGATCCCCGGCATCGGCGTCGCGTTCATTCATCGCAACAGCAAGGGAGTCTGGGAGTCACCGCTCGGCTCGCGCGACCTTCCCTTCAATGGCGGCCCGAGCATCTACGCGGTTCCCGTTACGCTTACCGTGCTGGGCATCGAAAACGGTCAGATCGACGTGAAGAACAAGGCCGAGCGGCACTACTGGATCGTGGACACCAGCCGCACGCAGATCTGGCAGTACGATCACAACGTGGTCTACGTGCCGTTTGAGCAGCTTCAAAAGGATCTGGGCGTTACCGCACGGGCCGGCACCGATGCCATCACGGGCGACGCGATCCAGATCCCCGCGCGGACGTCGCAAATTCACGTTCGCGTGAAGCCGGGCACGAACCTGAACGTCGTGCGCGACGATGTCGAGAAGATCGTCCATTCCGTCCTACAGGACAAGCAGCCGGACCGGTTGATGTCGATGGGCCCATACGTCGAGACGTGGGAAGACAGCCAGCGCACCTGGCTCGACGCGATCGAGCACGAAAAGCTGCTGATGGTCTTCCTCTTCGCCATCATCAGCCTGGTGGCGATCTTCCTGATCTTCTGCATTTTCTACATGATCGTCGTCGAGAAGACGAAGGACATCGGTATCATCAAGAGTGTCGGCGCCACTTCGGGCGGCGTGGCCGGGATCTTCCTGGGTTACGGCCTGGCGATCGGCGTGCTGGGGAGCGGGCTGGGCTTGCTGTGCAGCTTCCTCATCGTTCACAACATCAACTGGCTGCACGGCAAGTTGGGCGAGATGTTCGGAGTGCAGATCTGGAATCCCGAAGTCTACCTCTTCGACAAGATCCCCAATACGATGAGCGCCAAGGACGTGATCATCATCCCCGCGGTGGCGGTGCTGGCATCGGTCGTGGGGGCGCTCGTGCCCGCCTACCGAGCGGCGCGAATGAATCCGGTGGAAGCGTTGCGTTGGGAATGAATTCAATGTCCGTTGTCAGTCGTCCGTTGTCAGTTGCTTTTGAACAACTGACAACTGACAACTGACAACTGACAACTGACAACTGACAACTGACAACTGACAAAGCCATGTCTCAGGCCGTCCAAACCTCCGTTCCCACCTCCTCGCGCGTCAAGGAGTCGATCCTGCGCGCTCAGGGGCTGAAGAAGTCGTATCAGATGGGGGAGCAGGTCACGGTGGTGCTCAAGCGCGTCGACCTCTCGCTCCAGGCGGGGGAGTTCGTCGCGATCGAAGGGCGGTCGGGGTCGGGAAAGAGCACGTTGCTGCATCTGCTGGGGGCGCTCGATACGCCCGATGAGGGGTCGGTCGAATACCAGGGCGAAGACCTCGCCCAGATGGATGGCGCCCAGCGGAGCGTTCTGCGCAATACTCAGTTCGGCTTCGTCTTTCAGTTTTACCACCTGCTGCCCGAGCTGAACGTGATGGAGAACACGCTGCTGGGCCCCATGATCCAGCACTCGTGGTTCGGATTTCGCTCGCGAATCACGCCATTGCGAGAGCGGGCGCTGGAAGTGCTCAAGCAGCTTGGCATGGACCATCGACTCAAGCACAAGCCTAATCAGCTCAGCGGCGGCGAGCGTCAGCGCGTGGCGATCGCCCGGGCGCTGATGAACTCGCCGCGGATCCTCTTTGCCGATGAGCCCACCGGAAACCTCGATGCCGAGACTGGCCGGCAGATCATGGGCGTTATCGAACAACTGCATCGCGAGAAGGGGCAGACCATCGTCATGGTGACCCACGACCGCACCCTCGCCCGTCAAGCGGACCGCATCCTCGTGCTAAAGGAAGGCCGCCTCGATCGGCCGGAATAGGTTATGGCGCTCAAGATCTGGCTGGATGGAAAACTCGTCGACAAGGTGGATGCCAAAATCAGCGTCTACGACCACGGTCTGTTGTACGGCGATGGCGTCTTCGAGGGCATCCGCGCCTATCACGGCAAGCTGTTTGAGATCGAAGCGCACCTCGACCGCCTCTTCGCTTCGGCCAAGGCGATCCGTCTGACGATCCCACTTACTCGTGAGCATTTCCAGACTGCGATCGAAGAAACCGTGCGTGCCAACGGGTTTCAGGATTGCTACATTCGAGCCCTGATCACCCGCGGCATCGGATACCTGGGCCTGAACCCCAACCGTTGCGAAAAGCCGTCGGTCATCGTCATTGCCGACCTCATCGAGCTGTATAGCAAGGAGATGTACGAGAAGGGGTTGTCGATCATCACCGCCTCGGTGATCCGTAACCATCCCAGCGCCCTCTCGCCGCGCATCAAGAGCTTGAACTACCTCAATAACATCCTGGCGAAAATTGAAGCGGCCGATGCGAACGTCGCCGAGGCCATCATGCTGAATCATGAAGGCAACGTCGCCGAGTGCACGGCGGATAACATCTTCATCGTCCGCAATGGCCAGGTACAGACGCCCACCACCTCCGACGGCATCCTGGAAGGGATTACTCGGCAGGTGATGTTGACCCTCTGCAAGCGGCTTTCGATTCCGTACCTTGAGAAGACGTTGCAGAAGCACGACTTGTACATCGCCGATGAATGCTTCCTCACGGGGACCGGGGCGGAGGTGGCACCCGTCACGCGCATCGACGGCCGGCCCATCGCCGATGGCCTTCCCGGCCCCATTACGCGGAAACTCATCGAGGCATTTCGCTCCTACATTCGCGAATCCTAGCGCCCCAATGCGGCCGCCAAGGCCGACCCCGCTGGGATCGCCCCAATTGACACACCCCCTCCCGCCCCTTACTTTTGCCCCTCATTACACGACCCTAACGGAGGTCCAACAATGGCCATGCAGGAATATGAGACGCTCAAGCGGCTGGTCGCGGAGGCCGAGGACGACGTAAACAAGGCATTCGGCGGAAACAAGGCCGCCGGCACGCGCGTGCGGAAGAAGATGCAGGAAATCAAGGCGGCGGCGCAGGAAGTGCGCAAGAAGATCCTCGAAGGTCGCGAAGCCGAACCGGGCGTGCCGCCGGTCGCGCCACAGGCCTGAGAAACAGGGGAGTACGCATTTCTGACTCGTTGCGCGGTGTCCGCCGCGCGTGACGCACTGCGATCTGCCATTTGGTACTTGTTGGGACGCGGAGCCGCATCCCGGCGTTTATCTGCGGTTAACACTCGATCATGCCTCCGCAACTACTTTACGATATCTCGAAAATTGACTTGAACCAGGTCCTCTTCGACCAGGAAGCGATCCGGCGGGTCAATCCCCAGCGCGGGGATATGGAGCAGTTGAACGCCGTCTCGTTTGTCGATCCCGAGAAAGGCCAGATCGTCGGGTTCAAAGATGTGCGGACGGACGAGTTCTGGATCGACGGGCACATTCCCGGCAATCCACTGCTGCCCGGGGTGCTCATGATCGAGGCCGGCGCCCAACTCGCCTCCTTCTATACGCGCAAGTACGTCGGGTGGGAGGGATTCATCGGTTTTGGCGGGGCGGAGGCGATTCGCTTCCGCCAGCCGGTACGGCCCGGCTGCCGGCTCCATATCGTGGGCCTGAAAATCTGGGAACGGCACCACCGCATTGGCTGCAAGATCCAGGGGCTCGTGGACGGGCACACCGTCTTCGAGGCCACGATCATCGGAGCTCAGTTCTAATTGCGTACAGCGGGGCGAAGGGGCAGTCGGTCACATTCAACGAGGTTTCATGCGATCACGATCGTTAGCCCTGACGGTCTTGTCCCTCCTCGTCTGCTTTTCAAACATTGCCTGCTCCCCGCTGATTCAAAAGCCGACCGCCACATTCAAATCGGCAGAACTGCGTCGCCCCGGCCCGGACGGCGTGACAATTGATTTCCACGTTGACGTGGCCAACTCAAACCCGGTAAGCGTGCCCATGAGCGGTGCCCAGTACAAGCTTGCCCTGGGCGGCGCGCAGGTCCTCGACAGCAAGGTTGCCACGACCGGCGACCTGCCGGCCAAGGGTACCCTGCCCCTGACCCTGCCGGTGACGCTAAGCTTCGAAAATTTACTCGCCGCACAAGAGGCGATTCGCCAAAGTGGGGGCGACGTCCCCTATCATTTTGACGGCGCGCTCGAGTTCAAACTCGCCGGTGCCGCCGGGCTGGCCGGGCCTGTGCGCGTACCGCTTCAGTTCAGTGGAACCTTGCCGTTGAAACAGGTCCTCAAGGACCCTTCGGTGCTGCTCCAGAGTCCGGCAGCGCGCAAACTGGCGGAGAAGTTGCTGGGTTCGTTTTAGCTAAACTCTCCTTAACGTATAATCCTTGTCGCCGAATGACGGACACGGATGTCGTTTTCCCTCATTCAACCCCTGAGCCAGATCCCGATCGCCGTCCTCGACGTCGAGACCACTGGTGCGTGCGCGGCGTTCGGTCACCGGGTGATCGAACTGGGCATCGTGCGCCTGGAAAACGGTCGGGTGACTGCGGAATACGGCCAGCTCATCGATCCCGAGCGGCGCATCAGCCCCGGCGTCACCGCCCTCACCGGCATCTCGCAGGAGATGGTCACCGGCATGCCCCGATTTGCCGACCAGTTGCCGGCGGCGATGGAACTGCTCCGCGGCGCGGCGATCCTGGGCCATAACGTCCGTTTTGACCTTTCATTTCTGCGAAAGGAATTCCGACGTTGCGGCGCGGAAATCCAGGAAGTGCTCGGCGACGTCCCGGTATTCGACACCGTGAGGATGGCCCGCCGTCGTTTCGGACGCGGCGGTAATGCGCTTCAGGCGCTCGCGCCGCGACTGGGCGTGCAGCCCTCAGCCGCGCATCGAGCACTTGCCGATGCCCAAACCACCGCCGGCGTCTTGGAGCGGCTTCTCGAGCCCGTTGGCGGCTGGTCGATGTGCCTCTGCGACGTGATCCGTGAACAGGGCGGGCCGATGTGCCTGCTGCCGGCCAGCCCGCAGGAAAGGCTCCTTCCGCTCGAGCTGGAAGAGGCCCTCGAGCAACGCTGCACGGTGATGATGGAATATCTGGACGCGCGCCAGCAGCGGACCGAGCGCCTGGTCCAGCCCCTCCACGTCCGCCGGATGGGGGGCGAGTTGATCCTCATCGCGTTTTGCCATCTGCGCAACGACCGCCGTACGTTTAAGCTCGAGCGGATCGTGCGCCTTTCCCGGCTCCCGTCGTCGCCCCCATCTCCCCCAACCCCGATTGAGAACCCGAATGTCCTCGACGCCCAGCCCGATCTTTTCGACGCCGTCCCGCCCCTCCATTCACCCTTGTTTCGGATACCATTCTCAGAGCTGAGTGCTGAGTGCTGAGTGCTGAGAGGAAGAGCCGAACATCGAACATCGAACGTTGAAATTCCGGCCCCCCCTAAACTCTAAACTCCAAACTCGTCCCTGAACCCTGAACCCTTACTCATGTCCCCCCCATTGACCCAGCTCGGTGCCCGTTCGGTCCTGACCGAAGCCCAGTTGGCGAATCCGCGATCGATCCTCGAAGCGTTCGACAACCCGTTCCCCGACCGGGAATACCAGATCCAGTTCGACTTCCCCGAGTTCACGAGCCTCTGCCCGGTCACCGGCCAGCCGGACTTCGCCACGATCCGGATCGAGTACGAGCCCGCCCAGGCCTGCGTCGAAATGAAGAGCCTGAAGCTCTATTTCTTCTCGTTCCGCAACAAAGGGATCTTCTACGAGGCCGTCGTCAACACGATCCTCGATGACCTCGTGGCGGTGTTGAAGCCGCGAAAGATGAAAGTGGTTGGCGAGTTCGCCGTCCGCGGCGGGACGGCGGGAACGGTGACCGTTGAATATGCTTCAGCGCGCGAATGAGAAATTCGGCCTATTGGGGTAGCGATCGCAGCCAGTCACGAAAGGCGCGCAGCCCGGCGTTCTCATCGGAGAGCATCCGTTGCGTGAAACGATCGATGATCTCGGGTGTCAGGAATGGCAACGCCTCAGAGGCCGCGATCGGCTCATATGCCTGACTCTTGGTGCGACGGACGAAGACGAATCGCTCGCCATCGAACTGCCACAACTCCCGCACCCCCAGCGCGGCGTAAACACCGGGTTTGTGAATCGGCATGTTCGTGATGTCGATCTCAATCGCGAGATCGGGAGCCGGATCGTGCTTCAGATCAATGTCTGTGCGTCCATGGATGCGCGGCTCACTCTGAATGTAGTAGCATTCGTCGGCCTCCAGGCCTTTGGCCAGGTCCTGTCGCTTCCAGGTGGTGGAACCGAAACAGCTGATCGGAATTTCCAACTCGAATGTAGCAAACTCGATCAAACGGGCCGCCAGTGTCTTCATCCTCTCGTGAATTGGCCTTGGCGACACGAGCACCATCCTTCCATCGTCGTAAGTGATGCGCACATGTTGTTCGTCGGTTTCATGGCGGAGCATCTCGTAAAGCTCCCAGCTCACGTTTTCCAACGTGATCATTCCCGTCACCGTTCCTGTACGAGTCAATTGTTCGGCGACCGTCATGATGATCTCCTCAAGGAACGACCGCACCTCATCTCGATGACGATCGATTCATTAAGATTATCGCAGACCGCCTTGTCCGAGGACAATGCTTAAGGCGTCCACAAACCCGCGAATGCGACGTACCATTCAATACGCTGGCAGCCTCCGCCCCGGTGGGTCAGGACGTTGCCCGACACGCAATACTATGACTTTCCATCTAACTTTCGCACGATCGTTCAATTCATGCCTTACCCTGCTGGCTCCGGCGGCACTGATCTGTCTTGCCGCATCGGCCTTAGCCGTGCCCGCGGAGGCGGCGGGGGGAACGGAGCGGAAGCCGGCTCCACAGGTCGCCGCGGCTTCCAATGACGGGGAGCAGGCAATTGGGAAGATGAAAGTTCCCAGGGACTTGAAGGTCACGCTGTTCGCGTCCGAGCCGATGCTCGCCAACCCCGTCGCGATCTGCGCGGATGAGAAAGGGCGGTTCTACGTCGTCGAGACATATCGGTTTCAGCACGATGTCTTCGACATCCGCGGCCACATGGACTGGTACGAGGATGACCTCTCCGGCAAGACGATTGAGGAACGGATGGCGTGGACGAAGCGGAAACTGGGCCCCAACTACCGACGGATGACCGCGACCAACTCCGATCGCGTTGTGCGCCTCGAGGACGCGGCCGACACGGGCAAGGCAGACAAATCCACCGTCTTTGCCGATGGTTTCGACGATCCTGCGGACGGCGTCGCAGCCAGCGTGCTGGCGCGCAAGGGGAACGTCTACTTTGCCGACATCCCCAACCTCTGGCTCCTTCAGGACACCAAAGGCGAAGGGAAGGCCGACGTCCGCAAGAGCCTCAGCTATGGATACGGCATCCGCTATGCCTATCTCGGCCACGATCTGCACGGCCTGCGCTTTGGGCCCGACGGTCGGCTCTACTTCAGCATCGGCGACCGCGCCGCCAACGTCACCAAGACCGTGGATGGCCGAACGGTCGTCAACACCGAGTCCGGTTCCATCTTCCGCTGCAACCCCGACGGCAGCGGCCTGGAAATCTTCGCGACCGGTGTCCGCAATCCGCAACAGCTCATCTTTGACGATTTCGGCAACCTCTTCACCGGCGACAACAATCCCGATTTCGGCGACCCGGCCCGCTGGGTCTACCTCATCGAAGGAGGCGACAGCGGCTGGCGCATCGGATACCAGCACGCGCCGCACCCCCGCAACGGCGGGCCCTGGATGGCCGAATCGCTCTGGCAGACCGCCGATAAGCTCGATGCCGAATCGCAGATCCCTGCCGTTGCCCACCTCGGCGCCGGGCCGTCGGGCGTCGCCTACTACCCCGGCACGGGATTGAACAATCATTACCAGCAACACTTTTTCATGTGCGACTTTCGCGGCGGCTCGACGGGATCGGGCGTCCACACGTTTGTCCTCAAGCCCAAGGGCGCGGGATGGACGCTGAACGACCACGAGGAATTTGTCTGGAACTGCCTGGCGACCGACATCTGCTTCGGGCCGGCCGGCGGCGCGTACGTGACCGACTGGGTCCAGGGGTGGGACACGACCGGCAAGGGACGCGTCTATCGGATCTTCGACCCTCAAACCGTGAAGAGCCCCGGCGTTCTCGAAGTGAAAAAGTTGCTCGCCGATGGATTCGAAAAGAAATCAGTCGATGAACTTGTCACCCTGCTGTCTCATCCCGATCAGCGCGTCCGACAGGAGGCCCAGTTTGAACTGGCCGATCGGGGCACGCCATCCATCGCGCCGCTGGCGGGCGCCGCGGCCAAGGCAGGGGAACTCCACCCGCGCCTCCATGCCATCTGGGCGCTCGGCCAGATTTCCAGGAAAGATCCCAAGGCCCTCGATCCGCTCGTGCCGCTCCTGGCCGATCCCGATGCGGAAGTCCGCGCCCAGTCGGCAAAGCTGCTCGGAGAAGGGCACGTTACGGGAGCGTACGCCGGCATCGTCAAGCTGCTGGCCGACCCCTCGTCACGGGACCGGATGTTCGCGGCGTTCGCGCTGGGCAAGCTCGGCGCCAGGGATGCCGTCGGGCCCGTCATTCAGATGTTGCGCGAGAACCAGGACCAGGACGCCTGGCTCCGCCATGCCGGCGTGATGGCCCTCGTCTGGCTGGCCGACACCAGCGCGATCGAGACAGCGGCGAAGGACGAGTCGCCGGGGGTCCGCATGGCAGCGCTGCTCGCGCTGCGGCGGCTGGGAAGCCCGGCGGTCGGGGGCTTTGTCAGCGATGCGGATCCGAAGGTCGTGCGCGAGGCGGCCCGGGCCATCAACGATACGTTTAACGAACCAGCCCGGCCGTCCCTGGCGGCGCTGATCGCCTCGGATTCGCTCTCCGATCCGGTCATCATCCGCACGCTCAATGCCAACTACCGCCTGGGCACCGCCCAAAGCGCCGAGGCGCTGGCGCGGTTTGCCGCTCGCTCCACCGCGCCCGAGCGGTGGCGGGTCGAGGCCCTCCATCTCCTCGGAGAATGGGAGCATCCGTCCGCGCGAGATTACGTGATGAACCTCTGGCGTCCGCTGGCGGATCGCGATGTGAAAGTCGCGCAGCAGGCGGTCGCGCCGGTCCTCGCGTCGATCATCCGCGACGCGCCCGAGTCGGTGAAGGTGGCTGCTACGGCCCTGATCGACAAGCTAAAGATCCAGGACGCAACGGTCGCCGTCGAGATCGTCTCCAACACGCGCTTGTCGCCCAAGCTTCGCGTGACGGCCCTTCAGGTCCTGGCGGCCCGCGATGATCCCAAGCTGGCCGGCGCGGTGACGCTTTGCCTCAAGGACCGCAACCCGGCCGTCCGGATCGAAGCAATCCGCTGCCTGGCCAAACTGCCCAGCGCCTCGACGCAGCTCGATTCCCTGTTGGCTCACGCCTCCGTCCCCGAAGCCCAGGCGGCGTATGCTGCGCTGGGGCAACTCGCCGGCCACGAATCCGATGAGACACTCGGCAAGGCGATGGACGCGTTGCTGGCGGGAAAGCTCGCCCCGGACCTGCGGCTGGACGTGCTGGAAGCGGCGGCGCATCGCTCCGACCCCGCCGTCGCGGCCAAAGTGAAGCAGTATGAAGAATCTCTGCCGAAGAACGACCTGCTTGCGCCATTCCGAGTTTCGTTAACCGGCGGCGATGCCGAAGCGGGCTTACGAATCTTCCGCGAGCGCGTCGATGTATCCTGCGTCCGCTGCCATACGGTTCGTGGCGAGGGGGGGATCGTGGGTCCGAAGCTGGACGGGATCGGCAGCCGGCAGACGCGCGAATACCTGCTGGAGTCGATCATCTATCCCAACGCGAAGATCGCTGTTGGCTTCGAGAGCGCGGTCGTGAAGACGAAGGCGGGCAAGACGTTCCTGGGCGTCGTGCGCAAGGATGACGCGGATGCGCTGGTGCTGATCGACAACGATGGCAAGGAGATCCGCATTGCCAAGTCGGACATCGCCTCCCGCGAGCACGGGCTTTCGCCGATGCCGGAGGGGCTGGCCAAGCTCCTCTCGAAGCGCGACCTCCGCGACCTCGTGCAGTTCCTGGCCACGACGCGATAGCGGCGCACGTCTGATCGCCCGCGCGTGCGGTGCGCGAGCGCATGCTCGACGCGGGGAGCTGGCAGGGCGCGGCTTGACACTCCATCGCTGCTCGCCTCATATATAATTCGTACTTCTTTATGGCGGTTCCAGTCGTTTCCATCTTCGCCACCGGAGACTACGTGGCGCATGTGCGCCGCGGCATCGAGCTGGTCGCCTCGGGCGGCATCGTCGTGTTGCCCACCGAAACGGTCTATGGCGCGGCCGGCCTGCTCAGCCATCGCGGCGCCCGCGATCGGCTTGCGGCATTGCGCGCCAACGGCGCAGCGCCGTTTACCGTCCATGTGGCCCGCCCCGACGACGCCCTGAATTACGTGGGGGAAGTCAACGAGTACGGCCAACGGCTCATTCGCAAGTTATGGCCGGGACCGGTCGGCCTGTCATTTCCCGTCCCCGCAGAACGTCGCAAGGCAGTCGCGTCGCGTCTGAACGTCAACCAATCGGATCTTTACGATGATTTGGGGATCACGCTGCGATGTCCCGAGCACATCGTTGCCGCCGACTTGATCGGGGGCGTCGAGGGCCCGGTCGCGGTGACGGCGCCGGTGGCGGGGGCGCTGGCCGGCATGTCCTGGTCGATCGAGAACGCGGCCCAGGCGCTGGACCAGAAGGTCGACCTGATCATCGACGCCGGGCCCACGAAGTATTCCAAACCTTCGACATTGCTGAAGGTCGGCGCGGACAATTACCAGATCGTGCGGCAGGGGGTTTACGACGAGCGGATCATCGACCGCCTGCTGCGGACGACGATCCTCTTCGTGTGCAGCGGAAATACCTGTCGTTCCCCCATGGCCGAGGCGCTGGCGCGTCACATCCTGGCCGAACGGCTCGATGTATCCGAGCCGGACCTGGAGCGCAAGGGGATCAGCATCCTTTCCGCCGGCAGCTATGCCCTTCCGGGCGCGCGGGCGACGCCGCAGGCGGTGGCGGCGGTCAGGAAGTTCGGCGCGGACCTGACGCATCATCGATCGCGCCCGCTGACCGTGGAGCTGATTCATCAGGCGGACATGATCTATACGATGAGCCAGAACCATGCCCACCAGGTGATGGCGTTGGTCCCGTCGGCGTCGCAGAAGGTGTCCACGCTTGACCCGTCGGGCGATATCGACGACCCGATCGGCGGCGAGCTCACGCTGTACCAGGATCTGGCCGGGCAGTTGCGCCAGTTGATCGAGGCCCGATTGCCGGACTCGCTTCAAAAGTATTAAGTGGGACATGCGCGGACGCGAGTGAGCGGCGAGAAGGCTGTCCGCTCGCCCAGCGCACGCATGTCGCGCGCAAGCCGAGGCCCGCGCGCGTCGCTGGGGTAGAGGGACGTCGATGATGAAGTTAGCCGTCGCTTGTGATCACCGGGGTTACGAGGCCAAGCGCCGCTTGTTGCCGTTGCTGCAAAAGCTCGGTCACGAGGTGAACGACCTGGGGTGCGACGGCACCGCCTCCTGCGACTACCCCGACCACGCCGTCCCGGTCGCCCGCGCCGTGGCCAGTGGCCGGGCCGACGCCGGGATCCTGATGGACGGGAGCGGAATCGGCATGTCGATCGCCGCCAACAAGGTGTGCGGCGTGCGCGCGGCCCTGGCCCACGACGAGCTCACCGCCCGTCGGGCCCGCGAACACAACCATTGCAACGTGCTATGCCTGGGGACCGACCTGCTCAGCGAAGACCACATCCGCCAGATCGTCGAAATCTTCCTCAGCACCGAGTTCGCCAACGGGCGTCACGCCCGCCGGGTGGAGAAGGTACTGCGCATTGAGCTGGAAGAACTGGTACGATGCGCATCCAAACCTCCGAAGACTTGATCCAGGCAGCAGTCCTTCGCATCGATTGCACTCGTCACGGGTGCAAGCTCACGGCAACAGGTGAAGCAGGCGGAGCTCGATGGGATGCGCTTGCGCCGCAGAACCAACTTGTGGTAAGGTGACGTGGATTCGCGAAAGGAACGCGGCATGCCTCAGACAAAACGCCGGTCCACGGCTCGCCCCGCCAATCGGCGGAGTAAGAGCAAACGCACGAAAACATACACGTACACCATCAAGATCCATCCGGTCGATTCGGACGAAATGGGATTTTGGGTTGAAGTCCCGGCTCTACCCGGCTGCTTCACCCAAGGTGAAACGATTGAGGAGTGCCTGGAGCGGGCGCACGAGGCAATCGCGGGACATGTGCAATCGCTGGTCGAATTGAATCAGCCGGTTCCCGAGGAGACAAAGGAAGACGATGCGGTGATCAGCAAAGTGCGCGTCAACTTACCGATGTCGGTAGGAGCCGCCTGCCCTCGATCTCAGCCCGGCGTATGGTGGCAGCGTTGAAACGTGGCGGGTTTCAAGAGCATCGGCAGACGGGCAGTCACCTGCACCTGTGGCATCCCGGACGAAAAAGCCTCGTCACCGTGCCGATTCACACCGGCGATCTGCGACGCTCGATTGTGAAAAGTATTCTAAATCAAGCCGAACTCGGCGCTGATGAGTTGCGTCAGCTCCTCTAGGGCGCGGTCTTCTGGTTTCATCGAAGCTCGCGAAGGTGAGGTTACACGGCCACAACGGGCAGCGGTGCATCGGTCGCCGCCGCCGGCAGGTGGTGAATCTGGACAGCGTGGCGGCGCATGGCGTGGCGAATCGTTTCCAGTCGGCGAACGACATCCATCATCGAAGCAGGCCGCTTGGCCGCCGATGATCGAACGCATTCCATCACCACGTTCGAGAGCGGTTCGGGAACGTCGGGGTTCATCGCCTTCGGCGACGCCATCTGCGCGTCCAGCAGGAAGCTATTCTCCGCCTTCTTGATCCGGAACAGCGTCGGGACGTGTTTACCCGTCAGCGTCCAGTAGAGCGTCGCGCCGAAGTTGAAGATGTCGGTGCGGAACGTGACCGCCTCACACTTGGCCTGCTCGGGTGCCATGAAGTCGGGCGTCCCCTGCACACGCGGCTTGATCGTCCCGGACTTGCAGGCCTGGCCGAGGTCGATCAGCCGCACCGAGCCGTCAGACCCGAGGAGGATGTTGTTCGGCTTGATGTCGCAGTGAACGTATCCAGCCGCATGCATCGCCTCCAGCGCCTCGCCGGTCGGAATGAAGCGATCGAGCACGTCCAGGAGCGTGCGCGGCGGGCGGTTTTCCAATGGCTCGCCGTCGAACAGTTCCATGATCAGGGCGGCGTCGATCACCCGCCGCAACAGCGTCCGGTTCACCTTCAGCTCGAGGATGCGGCGCAGGCTCGGGTGCCTCACGGCCGTCCCAACATGAAGCTCGCTGGCCAACTGCTCGATGAAGCGGTCGTGCTTGTCAGTCTTGCGGATGACGTGCTTCAGCGCGTAAAGCTGCCGGGTGTCAGGATCGCTGACGGCATAAATCGCGCTGGCGGCGCCTTCGCCCAAAAATTCCAGAAAGTCGTATCCGAAGAGCGACTTTGGCAGATTGAACTGCGATTCGTGAGGTCTGGTGGTCATGATACGGATTCGGCCGGTTTAGTTGCGCGCCCGGCCATCTCGCCTCTGAGAGTTCCCATTTACTATACGTGCGAAACCGTCAGATATTGGCGTGGCGCAAAGAATGCACTGCACCGATCGACTTCTCGCGGTAAATCGTGGAAGCAGAGGGAGTTCGATGCGTTGGACTCCCCGATCAGCGAAGAGGGGGTACTGCACTTACGGCAGAAACAAGATCGCCCCAATTGAAGATATTCGCTGAATGCCGTGACAGATCTTCACGGCCGGATCATAGCGCGCGCTTCAATACGCGCAATCCCCATTCATTTGCCGGCACCGTCCCCGCGGAGGGCGCGCGACTTCAGATGAGATCGGTGGCTACTTCTTCCAGACGTTGGCCTTGAAGTTCTTCAGCGCTTCCTTGAGCTGCCCCTCGATGTCCGGGCTGAGTTCCTTCTTAGCGGCCAGTGCGGCGCGGAGGCCGGCGGCGCTGGAATCGACATACTGAAGGAACCCGTTCTGGAAATCCTGGATTCGGTTTACCGGAACGTCATCGAGGAATTTCTGCGTGGCCGCATAGATAACCATGACCTGCTGCTCGAAGGTCATCGGTCGGTACTGCGGCTGCTTGAGCAGTTCCACCAGTCGGGCGCCACGGTCCAGCTGTGACTGCGTGGCCTTGTCCAGTTCCGTGCCGAGCTGGGCGAATGCCTCGAGCTCACGGTACGCCGCAAGATCGAGCCGCAGCGAGCCGGCGATCTTCTTCATCGCCTTGGTCTGGGCGTTACCGCCCACGCGCGAAACGCTGATGCCCACGTTGATGGCGGGACGGACGCCGGCAAAGAACAGGTCCGGCTCCAGGTAGATCTGTCCGTCGGTGATGCTGATGACGTTCGTCGGGATGTAGGCCGACACCTCGCCTTCCTGCGTCTCGATGATCGGCAGGGCGGTCAGCGAGCCGCCTCCCTTTTCGTCGCTGAGCTTCACGGCGCGCTCGAGCAGCCGGCTGTGGAGGTAGAACACGTCGCCCGGGTACGCCTCCCGGCCGGGCGGACGTCGCAGCAGCAGCGAGAGCTGCCGGTAGCTGGCCGCCTGCTTGGAAAGGTCGTCGTAGACGCACAGCGTGGCGCCGCCCTTCCACATAAAGTACTCGGCCATCGCGCAGCCCGCGTAGGGGGCAATGTACTGAAGCGGCGCGGGATCCGCGGCGCTGGCGACGACGATTGTCGTGTACTCCATCGCGCCGTGCTGACGCAGGGTTTCCACGATGCCGGCCGTGCTCGATTCCTTTTGTCCGATCGCGACGTAGAAGCAGCGGACGCCGGTTCCCTTCTGGTTGATGATCGTGTCCAGGGCGATCGCGGTCTTGCCGGTCTTGCGATCGCCGATGATCAGCTCGCGCTGGCCGCGGCCGATCGGGATCATGCTGTCGATCGCCTTGATGCCGGTCTGGAGCGGCTCCTTCACCGGCTGCCGCTCGGCGATGCCGGGGGCGACAATGTCCATCTTGCGCGTCTCGGTCGAGATAATGGGCGGCCCGCCGTCCAGCGCCTGGCCCAGCGGGTTGACGACGCGCCCGATGACCGCGTCACCGACGGGCACTTCCAGCAGGCGGTTGGTGGTGCGGACCTCGTCTCCCTCCTTGATGCCCAGGTAGTCGCCGAAGATGACGGCGCCGATCGAGTCTTCCTCGAGGTTGAAGACCTGCCCCATGATGCCCCCCTCGAACTCCAGCAGCTCGCCCGCCATCGCGTTGCGCAGGCCGTAGACGCGGGCGATACCGTCGCCGACCTCGACGACGGTACCGACGTCACTGACCTGCACCTGTTGTGAGAAATCGGCGATTTCCTGCTTCAGGATGTTGGTGATCTCTGCAACGTTGATGGCCATGGAACTGATCTCCGTGTGCGTTGAGCTGAGCCTGCGCAACCGCGCGTTTATTAGTGGGCAGCGCGCGACCGCGCGCTGCGTGTCTCGTGTATTTACTTGGGTCGTGCCGCCAGCAGCTGCGCCCGCATCGCCTTGAGTTGAGTGCGGACGCTGGCGTCCATCAGCCGGTCCTGCACCCGCAGGACCAGGCCGCCGAGGATCGACTCATCGACGTACTGGTGGATGATCGCGTTCTTGCCGATCGCGGCGCTGACGCGCTGGCGGACCGTCTCAAGCTGCTCGTCGTTGAGCTTCATCATCGAGGTCACGTCCACCTCGACGTTGCCGAGCTGCGCATCGTACAGCTCCTGGTAGGCGTGCTCGATCTCGGCCAACCGCCGCAACCTGTGGTTGCGGTTGACCACCCCCAGGAAGTTGAGGACCAGGTCGGAAATGCGCCCGCGAAAGATGCGTTCGAGCGTCGCCTGCCGCTTGACCAGGCTGATGCCCGGGTCCGCCAGGTATTCGGCGAAGACCGGGTTGGATTCAATGATCTGGCGCAGGCCTTCCAGCTCCGCGCGGACCGCCTCCGCCTGTCCCTGCGCGGTCGCCAACTCCAGCAGGGCGCGGGCGTAGGCGTTTGCGGTCGATGAAATCTGCTCTACTTTTGACATGCCAGTTGCCCGTTACCGGTTACCCGTTGCCAATGGCTCTTAGTTCTTGCCCACCTGCTGGATCTGCTCCAGGCTCTGCGCGACCAGGTCACGCTGGTCGTCGGCGTTGAGGTTACGGCGGAGGATCTTCTCGGCGATGCTGGTGGCCAGCGTCGCCGCCTGTTCGTAGATCTCGGCGACCGCCTGCGTCCGGGCAGCCTCGATGTCGCGCAGCGCCCGCTCCCGCGACTCTTCGGCTTCCTGCTGGGCGTGGGTGCGGATCTGCGCGGCCAGGCGCTCCCCGTCCGCGGTGGCACGGCTGATGACCTCCTGGGCCCGCGTTTCGGCTGCGGCGAGCTGCGCGTTGTACTCCTTCAGCATCGCCTCGGCCTTGAGCCGTGCCGCCTCGGCTGCGGCGATGTCGTTGCGGATGCGCTGCTCGCGACCCTTGAGGCCGTCGAGCACGCTCTTCCAGGCGGTCTTGTAGAGGATCGCCAGCAGGATCAGGAAGAGCACGAGAACCCAGACGGCCGACGCCGGGTCGAAATCGACCAGGCTGCCGCCTTCCGCGAGAAGTGATCGCATGATCATGGGCGCGAACCTCGTTGCAGGGACAATGGCGTTGGCCGGCGTTGCCGGCCGGCAAACGCGCGATTACTTGGCCAGCAGGTAAGCGAAAATGATCGCCGCGAAGGTCACGCCTTCGACGAGCGCGGCGGCGATCAGCATGTTGGTGCCGATGCGTCCACCCGCTTCCGGCTGACGTGCGATCCCTTCGACCGCTTGTCCGCCGATCTGACCGATACCACGACCTGCGCCGAGCACGGCCAGGCCCATGCCAATGGCGGCGCCACCGACCGCCAGACCCTTGCCGGTATCAACCTGGGCAAGGATGTTCATCACTTCAATCATTTCAGACTCCTTCCGGGCCGATCGGCCCCAACGCGTAGGTATGGCCGACGTTTTGTTTGGGAAGTCCCGGGTGTCGGCTCAACCCCGGGGAGGACCGTGAGATATCGATAATCAATGCTCCGGCGCCACAGCGCTGGCCAGGAACAGCGTCGTCAGGAACGTGAAGATGTAAGCCTGAAGCAGCGCGACGAACAGCTCGAGGAACTGGATCCCCAGGTCCAGTAGCCCTGCGGGCACGCCGATGGCCAATTGTCCAAAGATCGTCGGCATCGCCACGATCAGGCTGACGAGCACTGCCAGCACCGCGTGGCCCGCCACCATGTTCGCGAACAAACGCATGCACAACGCGAACGGCTTGATGATCGCGCCGATCAGCTCCAGCACCAGAAGCAGGGCGAACAGCGGGATGTCCAGCAGCCACTTGCTCTTCGGTTCCCCTTCGGCGGGCCGGAACGGATGCGGTGCGAAGTTCCAGAGGTACAGCGGTACCGCAAGCCCGATCGCCTGCGCCGCCGGTATGCCCTTGCCCGCGCCGCCATGGGCCGCCTGTGCATGAGTGTGTGAAGGCTGGCCGCCGGGATATTCGCCATCGCGATAGTGGCCGACCGGATCGGTGATCGCCCGCATGTCGCCCGGGACGTCTGCCGGCAGGCCTTCACCGCGAAGGTGTTCGAGGTCATGAGCAGCGGCGTGACCGGGCGTCCCGCTGCTGGAATGCTCGTCGTGATGATGCTCGTGCTTTCCGTACGTCCCGTTCATCAGCGCCCGGGCGATCGTGCTGATCCCGTTGGCGTGAATGAAGAAGAACGCGCAGACCGCCAGCGTAGCGGTCACGGAGATGTTCGCCGTCGCGGCGCCGCCGAGGTGCTTGACGTGGCCGAGCGTGATCAGCTCGAAGAACGCCGCCAGCGGCAGTACGCCCAGGATGTTGCAGAAGAGGATGAAGAAGAAGAGCGTCCAGAGGAATGGGACGAAACGATCGGTATGTTCCTTGAGGGCGGGGCGGAAGACCTCGATCCGCAGGAATTCCAGGATCGATTCGAAGAAGTTCTTCGCGCCCGTCGGCACGCCCGGATCCGGCTTGCCGAACAGCCGTGTGAACAGCCAGAGCATCAGCAGCGCTGCGACCAGCGCCATGATCATCTGGTTGGTCACATGGAGCGGACCGAAGTGGAACGTGTGAGGCAGCACCTCTTCCAGAGGATCTGCGTTGGCGAGGAACATTCGCGAATCCCTTTTCCCTTTCGGCCGGATGCGTCGCGCGCGTCCGGCCGCGTGTTACACGTGGCCATCCATGGTCGTCGTCGTCGCGGCGCCGCGCTCCGACGCCCGCAGCCGCTTCACGATCACCAGGCACAATCCCAGCAAAGTCACCCAGTACAACGCCAGGAGCCAGTACGCGAAGGCATTACCGGCCTTCCAGCCGAACATCACCGTTGCCGCCAGCCCCGCCGCCAGCACCAGATGCAGCAGCGTTCCCGCGAATCCCGCCTGAAAGAGTGCGCCCGGATCGCCCACCTTGCGACGAACCAGCGGCATCACGCCCGCCTCAACGGAGATCAGGCAGACCGTTGCGGCGATCAGGAGTTCCCGCACGTGCGGATCCGCGCCGAACAATCGGCAGACGGCAATTCCCAGCCCGACGGCCAGTGCGAGGATGACGGGGTTGAAGAGCAGCGTAAAGAGCACGTTCACTGGTCAACAGGTCAGTCGCGATTGATCTCATTGGCGCTTTTGATCAGCAGGTAAAGGCCGGTCGTGAACCCGATGACCGCACCGATCACTGTTGCAAAGTGCCAGTGATATTTCCGATCCAGCCACTGGCCGACCACAACGCCGAGGATGACGCCGACCGCCATCTCCAGGCCGATCCCGGCGTATTTACCCCAGTTGGTCTGTTTGGGGTCTTGCGGCATAGCCCTGCCACCACTTCGTGCAATTTTGCACAAAGTCGAATTTCGTACAAGGCACCGACGTTCAAACTAACTTCCAAAAACAACGACGGCGGATCAAGCGGGCAACTTAGTGCCTCCCCGGAAGGGCGTCAAGCAAGCGCATGAAGCTCACGCCGTGGCGTTTATCGCGCGATGCAATATAATCGCCACAGCGAGGTAATCCATGGGTTTGCAGATCCGATTGCGGCACGCGCTGGGCGAGCGCGTGGTCGAAGTTCGGCCGCGCACCGTCGATCGCGCTCTGGTCATTGGCCGTTCCAAAGAAGCCGACCTGCAAATCCCCTCTGTCACCGTCGCCGCGCAGCATTGCGTGCTCTTCGTTCACGAAGGCCAATGGGTCGTGCAGGACATGGTGGGGGGCACGTTGTTGAACGATGCGCCGATCGCCGGGCCCACCGCGCTGTACGTTGGCGACATCCTGACGATCGGCGGCGGTACCGCGCCGGCGACGATCGAAATCGATCCCGCGGGCGTCGAAGCCGGCCGTACCGGCGCACCGGCGGCCGAGAGCGTCGCGACCCCCTTGCCCACGGCTGCGCCCGTGGCCGCATCAGCCGCGACATCGCGCGCGCCTCAGGCGGTTGCAGCGCCCGGCTACGGGCGGGCGCCAACGCGCCCGATGACCGCCTCCATGCCGTCAGCCTTCCCGCCGCCACTGGGCGCACAGACCGCTGGCGCGGGGGATGAAGATTCGGTTGATTGGAACTTCGCATCGTCAGGAGATCCATCTTCTCCCGCACCCCGGCGCCGCAAGCCGCCGCAGAGCAACCTGGGGGCGATGGTCGCGGTCGGCGTGATCGCGGTCGTCGTCATCGTCGGCGTCACGATCGCGATCATCAGCTACACGCGCCCGGCTCCGCCGTCGCCGGCCCCGAAGAAAATCGTCGAGGACGACAGCCGGCACGTTCACAGCATCTTCGACATCCCCAACGACAAGCCCACCAAAGCCAGGCCCCGAGCGAAGGCGCCCGCGCCGACGCGCCCGCCCGCCGCCGTGCCGGACAGTTCCGACGACAGCTCCTCGGCAACCCCGCCTCCGGCCGACGCGCCGACCGCGGTCGCGAGCGCGGCGCCGACCCCCGTGCCCGCCTCCGGCTCATCCGCCCCGGCGGACGATCCCGACTCCCACGCCGACGATCCTGACTGGAACAGCGTGGACGAGGCCAGCGGGCAGGGCGACCACGCAACAGCCCTGCTTAAGTTTGACGATTACGCCCGCAAGCACCCTGGGAAGAACTCTGCCCAGCTCAAGAAATTCGAAGACGACGCCTTGAGTACGCTTTGGTTCCAGCGCATCACGGAACTGTGCAACAAGCGCGCCCGCTGCACGAAGGATATCGCCGATAAGGAGCGGGACCTGCGTGAATCGCGCGATGCCGCCTTCAAGGCTCAGACGGCCAGGGAGAAGCAGGCCGCCGAAGTCGAGCGACAGCGGGCCGACGACACCCTCCGCAATAAGATGGGCTACACCGCCGAAGCCGCCCCTGACATTGCCGACAAGCAGCAGATGGCTTCCCTGCGCCAAAACCGCAATCCCGACCTCTTCGCCGACTGGTCAAAGAAGACCGCCCACTACATCCGCCAGAATCACGGCCAGACGCCGTGGGGCGGCGAGGAATAGTAATTTCGATCAGTTTTGGGCAATTGGACCAGTTCGGCCACCAATGGCACAGGGACCAGCCGTACCCACAACAGCCGTAACCAGGTGACGGCGGTCGGCGCGACGGGCCTGACGCTCGACAACAACGGGAACATGACCGCCGACGAACGCAGTGATTCGTTTGGATATGATGCGTGGAACCGC
>JBBSDP010000048.1:0-35421 GCA_038240605.1 Tepidisphaerales bacterium
GGCCGCTGCGCGAGCGCGGTCGTGCGGTCTTCTTGGGGGCAGCGGTGGAACCGGGTCGTTAAGGATGGACGATGTGCGCGATGCTCGCGCGGAGCGGCGGGAACTCATGAAACTCCTCCCAATGAAATGCCCGTACAGCCCCGATCAAGACCAACACGAGGGGGATAAAAGAAGTGTCCACCCTCGGCCGCGTTAATCTAGCGAAACGGCTACAGAAGTTGCAAGATAAATTTCAATTACTCGAAGCGTCTATTTCTTTTCGACCTTGAGATGCTTATCGAGAAACGCGATCGCGGCGCTTTCGGCGCGGGCGGCGTCTTCGCCCTTGAAGCCGTGGCCGGCGCCCTGGAGGGTGAGGATCTCGACGTCGATGCCGGTGGACTTGAGGCGGTCGTGCATCCAGGTCGCCTGTTCGTAATTTACGTACTTGTCCTCGGTGCCGTGGAGCAGCAGGGTCGGAGCGGCGTCGGGGGTGACCCAGTAGAGGGGGCTGGCGAGCAGGTGTTTTTCGCGGGCGCGTGCGACGTCGCCGCCGAGCCAGAGGGGGAGGACTTCCGCCGCATCGACGCTTCTGCCGTAGCTCTTCGTGAAGTCTTCGGGGCCATAATAATTGATCACGCACTGCACCCGGCTGGAGAAGGTGAGGAGTTCCGGGCCGTCGAAGCGATGGACGTCGCCGGTGACGCCGAGGAACTGCGCGAGGTGCCCGCCGGCCGAGTCGCCGAGGGAGGCGATGTGGTCGGGGTCGATGTGATATTTGGCGGCGTTGGCGCGGAGCCAGCGGACGGCGGTCTTCACGTCTTCGATGGCGGCGGGGAAGGGATACCTGGGGGCGAGGCGGTAGGTGACCGTGACCGCGACGTAGCCGTGTTCGGCGAGTTTCTTGCAGAGGCGGTTCCAGCCGGTTCGTTCACCGGCGCGGAAACCGCCGCCGTGAATGCAGAGGACGGCGGGTCGCGCCGGGCCGGTATCGTCCTTCGGTCGCGCGAGGTTGAGCTGGAGGTGCTGGTTGTCGGGGTTGGCGTATTCGATCCCTTCATCGAAGAGGATGTTTTCTTCAGCCGCGCGGGTGGTGGAAGTGAAGAAAGTGATGAGGGCCGCGGCGAGGATGAGATATTTGGATGAGGGGGTATTGGTCATGGCTTTCATTCATTACGCATCGTGCGCGATCTCGTTATGGGTGGGCCTTCGCTGACGCCTTTCGCGGGTGACGATTCTAATTCTGCTGCGTCTAAAATGCAGTCGAATTCATGCAAAGTCGCAGAGGCATGGGGATGGCTGCCCCCTGCAACCCCCGCTCGGGGAACTGTCCCCGAGCGGGGGTGCGGGGGCGGCAAGCCCCTGCGCATCCGAATTGAATTGATCGATTGCAATTCAAGCCAGTTCGAGACGACGCCGAGTCAGCCATGCTTTGCCTCGTCCGGTGACTGGGTTTAGACTTCGGTTGAAGCAGCGGCGCTATGGCATACGTCCCGCATTTCCTCAATTGGATTCCCGCGCTGATCGCCGGTGCGATCGCGATACCGGCTCTGCTCGTCCTGTACTTCCTCAAGCTGCGACGGCGGGAAATGGCGGTGCCGTCAACGCTGCTGTGGCGCAAGGCAATCCAGGATCTTCAGGTCAATGCGCCGTTTCAGAAGCTGCGGCGCAACCTGCTGCTCCTCCTCCAGCTGCTCCTGCTGATCCTGTTGCTCTTGGCGCTGGCGCGGCCGGTCACCCACTACCGGCCGGGCGCGGGGAAACGGACCGTCATCCTGATCGATCGGTCGGCGTCGATGTCGGCGCGGGATATCGATAATGGAAAGATGAGCCGTCTGGAGGAGGCGAAACGGCGCGCGAAGGAGTTGATCGATTCGATGCCGCGCCACGCGACGGCCATGGTGATCGCCTTCGACGACGCGGCGCAGACCGTCCAGCAGTGGACGGCGGATACCTCCGCCCTGCGACGGGCGGTCGATACGATTCAGCCCACCGATCGGCGGACGCGCCTCAAGCTTGCGTTTCAGCTCGCCGAAGCCTCGACCAATTTCAATCCCGAACAGCTCCGTCCCTCCGAGAAGGACATGCCGGACGTGCGGCTTTTTTCCGATGGGCGCGTCCTCGACGACACCAACGACCTGAGCCTGCGCGGACGGCTGATCTTCGAGCGGATCGGATCGGATACCGCGCCCAACGTCGGAATCGTCGCCCTCAGCGCCAAGCGCAACTACGAACGACCCACCCAGGTGCAGGTCTTCGCGCGACTCGCGAATTTTGGCCCGGAGGCGGTCGAGACGCCGGTGCAGCTCAGCGTGGACGGGGAGGTCGTTACGATCGGCGGCAGCCAGACGCGCAATACGTATCTGCTGCCCGAGCGGTGGAGCCGGGATCAGCGCGAGGCGTACGAGAAGGCGAATGGCAAACGAGCGATCGACAGTGTCGAATTCGAGCTGGACCTGCTGACGGCCGCCGTCATCAAGCTCGAGCAGATGCACAAGACGGGGGACGTGCTCGCGGCCGATGATGCGGCGCAGGTGGTCGTGCCGCCGCCCAAGTCGCTTTCGGTGCTGCTGGTGACGGAGGGAAATTACTTCCTGGAGAAGGCGATCAACAGCCTGGGCCTGGAGAAGCCGGCGGTGATGCCGCCATCCGTCTACGAGCAGAAAACGCGGACGGATTTCGACGTCATCCTCTTCGACCGCTACAAGCCCGATCGGCTACCGGAGGCGGGAAACTTCGTCTACTTCCTCGACGGCCCGCGTGCGGCGTTGCCGGCCGATCTGAAGGTGAAGGTCGCACAGGAAAACGGCAAGCCGGTGTTGCTTGAAGACCAGGGCGTGCTGGATTGGAAGCGCGATCACCCGATCCTGTATCAGCTGGCGATGACCAAGCTGTACGTCGCCGAGTGCGCGAAGCTCCAGACCCCGCCGGAGGCGGAGATTCTGATGGATGGGTTAAAGGGTCCGCTGATGGTTCTCCAGCGGCAGGGAAAGACGACGAGCCTGATCCTCCCTTTCGATGTGCTCCAGACCAACTGGCCACTGAAGGTGAGCTTCCCGATCTTCCTGCACAACGCGCTTCAGTTTCTCGCCATCGGGTCCGACATGGACGTCCGCAAGAGCTTCGCGCCGGGTGCCACGCCGCTCATTCCGCGCACCGCGCTCCAGAAGCTGGGTGACCTGAAAGCGATCCGGCTCAAGGCCCCGGGAGAGAGCGTGAACGTGAATATTCCCGACACGGGCGATTTCGCGCTGCCGCCGTTGAATTACGTTGGCTTGTATTCGACCGAGCCCGCGGTGCCGGGGTACGAGCAGATGTCGGTGAACCTGCTGGACGAAACCGAAAGCAATCTCCTGCCGGTCGACAAAGCCCCCGGCGACATCAACGCGCCGGTCGAACAGGTGAAGGACACGCGAGCCCGCCTGGAGCTATGGTGGTGGATCGCAGCCTGCTGCGTTCTCCCGCTGCTGCTGATCGAGTGGTGGGTGTATACGAGGAGAGTACATTTGTAGGGTTCAGGGTTCGGGGTTCAGTGAAGAGAGTGTTCGGGACGTCGATGCGGAGTGATCGTGCCGAAATTCATGGCGACCTGGCGAGCGAGAAGCCTTCCCTTCTGAACCCCGAACCCCGAACCCCGAACCCTCAACTGAACCCTGAACCCCGAACCCTGAACCCTCCGTCCTTAATGCTTCTCCTGGCGACGGTGTTCTGGGGGGCTGGGTTTACGTGGGCGAAGGCTTCGATCGAAGCTTCGAATCGGGCGGCGGGGCTGGCACATGGGGCATTGTTCGCGCCACTGTTCACGCTGTCGATCCGGTTTGGGGTGGCGGCGCTGATCTGGTTCCTGATCTTCCCGGCGGCGCGGCGGGGATGGTCGCTGGCGAGCGTGGGGCGAGCGCTGGGCGTGGGGGGACTGCTCGCCCTGGGACTGATCCTTCAGCACGTCGGACTCGATCGAACCAGCGAGGCGGTCAGCGCGTTCCTCACTAGCCTGACGATCCTTTTCGTGCCCATCCTGGTGACGATCACCACCCGGCGATCGCCGCGACCCGTGCTCTGGGTCGGCGTGGTCCTCGCCACGATCGGCGTCTGGATGATGACCGGGGCGCAGGCCAGTGCGTTCGGTGTCGGGGAGCTGCTGGGGCTGGGATGCTCGCTGGCGTTCGCGCTCTACATCCTGGCGGTGAACGCCGCTGTCGCTCGCGATGATCCGTGGCGGATGAGCGGCGGGCAGTTCCTGGTGGTCGGCGTCATCTGTCTGGCCACCTGCGCGCTCGTGCCGGGAAGCGCGGCGATCCTGCGCCCGGCGGCGGCGCTGCACGTCCTCAGTGCGGACCATGTGGCGCTGAATCTCGGGTTGCTGACTGTCTTCGCGACGCTGGGCGCCTTTGGGCTTCTCACGCATTTTCAGCCGCGGGTCGAGCCGACGCGGGCGGCACTCATCTATCTTTTTGAACCGGTCGTGGCGGCGGCGTGGGCGGCGACGGTGGGGGGGCACGGGCTGGGGCCGATGACGCTCGCCGGAGCAGGGTTGATCCTGGTCGCCAACGCGGTGGTGGAGTTCCTCAGTTCACGCTCGCCCATTGCGGTCAATGAGATCGTGTGAGGATTCAAATCGCGATCCGGCCCACGAGACGAGGAAACCGCAACTCGCGTGCGGCCGTCGGCCGATAAGAGATTCATGTCGTACGCCTGCGGTCTGACGTTCGCCGAGGTGATGTTTGGGTGGAATGCGCTTGGCACGGGCGCCTCGCCCCGTGTTCTGTGGGCATTGCACGGGCGCCTCGCCCGTGCCACGAAAACTTCTGCCGGCGTCGGTACAAAGAGTCATTACACCCCACCCCTGACCCGTGCAGGTTGGGCCGGCGATTGAATGGATCGCCGGCGCGCGGGTTAACCCATTTTTCTTCAAGTATTTTCCATGGAAACGAACGCCGTGGTTCGCGCTGTCCCCGCTCAGGTTCCCGACGCACCCGTCGTGAAGTGGGTGGATGTTCCTTCCCGTTCGGCCCGAAGGCCAATGGAGCTTTCGACGCTGGCGTGGGTGTTCGGGGCTGTCTGGATGACCGCGACGACCGGCGCGCCGCTGACGCTCTTCGCCGAGGGGCTTCACGCGACGCCGATGCAGTTCGGCCTGCTGGCGGCGCTGCCTTACCTGGCGGCGTTGCTTTCGATGCCGTCCAGCTTGTTCATCGAACGAACGGGACATCGCAAGGGCGTCTTCCTGCTGAGCCTCTATTTCCAGCGACTGATGTGGTTCCCGCTCGCGGTGGCGCCGATCTGGATCATCTTCCATTTCGGTCCGACGGCTCACGCGAACGCGGTCCTGGTCTTCCTTGCCCTCACGCTCCTGATGCACTGCGGGCAGGGGGTGGGCGGGCCGGCCTGGGCGAGCTGGATGGCGGACCTGGTTCCGCGCCGCGTTCACGGCACCTATTTTTCGCAGCGACGCCGCTGGGGGATCCTCTCCTCGATCCCGGCGGCACTGCTGGTCGGGTGGGTGCTGGATCAGAAGGTGGGGCCGAACCACACGCCGGGCGCGCTCGGCTGGTGCGCGATCATCTTCTGCTGCGGGGCCGTGTGCGGCCTGGTCGACATCGCGATGTTTCAGTTCGTGCCGGAGATGCCGGGTGAACCGGCAGTGGCGGGTGGTTGGATGCGGGCGCTCCGCGAGCCGTTGCGCGACCGGCAGTTCCTATACGTCGGCGGGTTCGTGGCCGTCCTCACGTTCGCGCTGAGCTTCATGGCGCAGTTCCAGACGCTGTTCCTGCTCGAGGTCTGCAAGGTGCGTGACACGACGGCGCAGATGATGCTCGTCGTCACGCCCATGCTGGCGCAGCTCCTGGTCCTGCCGGCGTGGGGCGCGGCGGCCGACCGCATGGGAAAGCGGCCGATGCTCCTCATCGCCGCCCTGGGACTTGCCCCGGTCACGCTCGGCTGGTGCTTCGTCTCCTCGAGTAACGCCTGGCTGGGATATATCCTGTCGGCGGTCGGCATGGCACTCTGGGCGGGCGTTGAAGTGGCGAACCTCAGCCTCGTCCTGGGAACCTCCGGCTCACGGCGCGGTCGCGCCGGCGGGAGTGGATTTGCCGCGGTCAATACGCTGCTGATCAATGTGGCCGGTTTGTTTGGCGGCCTGACGGCGGGATTGCTGGCGCAACGTCTCACCGCCTGGTCGTGGCGACCGGTCGTAGCATGGCGCGCCTTCTCGTTCTACGACTTGCTCTTTGCCGGCAGCGGCGTGCTGCGCCTGGCGGCGGCGGTCGTTTTCATTCCCCTCATCCACGAGCCCACCGCCCGAACCTGTACGGAAACGCTCCGCTTCCTGGTTGCGATGATACTTCGCGGCGCCGGCATTCGCCGCCGGGCGCGCCCCGAGCCGGTCACGTCAATCCCGATCCTCACCGCGGCACGTTCACGCCGAAATGCCGCGTGAATCACGACTCGCGACGAGTCGCCATTCGATAAGAGAATCACCGCGAAGATGCTGAGACCGCGGAGAATTCCTCGAACCAAAAGTACGAAAAAGAAACCGCGGATTTCGCTGATGACGCGGATGGAAGCAACCGGCTTCCCATCAGCGTTATCAGCGTTATCCGCGGTTCAATGCTTTTCAGTTTTCTCTTGGCCTTCTCCGCGATCTCCGCGTCACCGCGGCGAATTACCGCTGAGCGGCGGCGTCGCGGATGGCGGGTTCTTCGAAGGTGTTCTGGGCGATCGAGAGGAGCTCGGCTTGGGCGCGGGCGCCGCCGAGCTTCGCGAGGGCCACGACCGCGGTGCGACGGGCGACGGGGAGGAAGTAGCCGGTGCGGTTGCGGATGACGTCGATCATCGCGTCGACGGCGTGCTCGTCGCCGATCGCGGCCAGGGCGCGGATCGCCTCGCTGCTCACTTCGACCATCGGATCGGTGATCGCCATGAGCAGGGCGTTTACCGATCGCGGGTCGGCCAGGACGCCGAGGCTCTCGGCCGCGGCGGCGCGCACGACCGCGTGGTAGTAGCCGTCGACATTGGCCAGCACATCGGTCAGCGTCTCGATCGCCGAACGATCGCCGAGGCGGCCGAGTTCCGTGGCGGCATCGCGGGCGATGTCGGCATCGGAATTCCGCAGGGCGAGGATGGTGGCGGCGACAGCAGCCATATGGTCCTCGTTCGGATCAGAAATCGAAGTGGCGACCGCCCCCGGCTCGATCGCCTTCACTGCCGGAACTGGGGCGGCCACAGTGGTCGTGGGAGCGGTGACGGCGCGGGTGGCCGTCACGGCAACGACGGGTTTGGCGGCGGCGTCCGTGGACGCCTTCGCCGGCTCGGCCCTGACCGTGGCGGTTTTCGGCAGTTTCAGTGTGGGGATGGCGGTGAACTTCTTCTCGGACTTCTTGGTGGACTTGCGTAACATGAATCCTACTCCGCGGATGAAAGAAATATCGGACGACGCGCGTGCTTATCGTCAAATCCCCGCACCCAGGCACAAGAATTTGCTGAAAGGGAGCCGCTACCGCGCCGTCGGTTTGGGCGCGGCTGCCGTGATGGGTTCAACGTCAACCGAAACGACGAGGGAATGGCGGTGGCCGCCGACCACGACACCGCGGACGGGGCTGACGTCGTCGTAATCCCGGGCCCAGGAGAGGGTGATGTGTTCGGCGGAGGGAATCAACCCGTTCGTCGGGTCGAAATCGATCCAGCCGAACTCCGGGAAGAAGCAGGAAACCCAGGCGTGCGATGAATCGCTACCGACCAGCCGGGCCCGGCCCGGCGGCGGCTTGGTCACGAGGTAACCGCTGACGTATCGGGCCGCCAGGCCCAGTGTGCGCAGGCAGCCGATCTGGAGGTGCGCGAAGTCCTGACAGACGCCGTGGCGGTGGCGGAGCACTTCGACCGCGGGGGTGCCGATCGTCGTGGCCCGGCTGTCGAAGGTGAACTCGCGATAGATGCGTTCGGTCAGGTCGGTCACGCTCTCGAGGAGCGGCCGGCTGGGCGGAAAGCTGGGGAGCGCATAATCGCGCAGCTCGGGATGGAGGGTGACGAAGGGGGACTCGAAGGTGAACTGCCTGGCGTCGAGCAGATCCGCGTCCTGGCGCTCGCGCAGCGTTCGCACGACCTGCTCCCAGGCCGGAGACCAGAGCGCGGCGGGTGGCTGGAAGGGCTTGACCTCCACCTCACTGCGGGCAACGACCTGAAGGCTGTCGTGCGGCTCCTGGAGGCTGAACCAGGTGACGGGGTTGCCGAAGAAGTCGAAACGGGCGTTGCGCGAGATCGGGTGCGGAGTGATCGTCAGCGAGTGCGCCAGCCGCTTCTGCCGCGGCGTATCGCGCGGCATCAGGTGGACGACGTTGTGGCAGAGCGGCACCGGGTCGCGGTAGTAGTACTCGGTCGCGTGGGTGACCTGGTACCTCACTTGGCGCCCTCCTCGCCCAGCCCCTCGAGGCTGTGTGAGACAGCGGCGTGGCTGAAGTAGATCTGGCTGACCAGCTCGGACACCTTCGCCATCGCGTCGATCACCTCGCTCATCAGCATGTCCAGCGCCCGGCGCATGCCGGAGGCCGGGTCTGTCTGGCAGAGGGTGTGGAGGTCCGCCAGGCGCAGGTGCGTGCGCAACTTGAGGACCGCCTGGCGGTCGGGGCTGCGCTGCGGGTGCGTGCCGTCGCGCGGGAGCTGCGCCAGATGCTCTTCGAGGGCCGCGACCTGATATGCGACGGCGCGCGGATTGGTCTCATCGGCGACGAGCAGGTCGACGACCGCGGTTGCCTGAAGCTGCGTGAGATACCGACGGCGGTAGGTCAGCGAGCTGTCGGCGATCTCGAGGATGGCGTCGAGCAGCGCCGGTTCCTCGGGCACCACTTCGACGAGGGTGGACCGTACGAGGCGTGCCACCGAGATGCCCCGCTCGACGCGCATGCCGATGTCGAGGAATCGCCAGGCGTGCCCGCGGGTCATTGATTCGGCGGCCACGCCGTCGAAGGCGAGGAACCCGACGGTCAGGCGGTTGAGCAGCTCGACCACGCGTCCGAACTGTTCGTCCTCGATGGCGTCGTCGAACTCCGCCAGCTCGCGCTCGATCCCCTGGAGAATGCGCCAGGCGTCGGCGGACATCCGGTCGCGCAGGCCGCGGATCAGGTTGCAGACGCGCTCCATCGACGGCCGTACGCCGCCCACCGCGCCGGCGTCAAACACTTCGCCTACCAGGGCCGGCAGTTCCGATCCATCAAATAGTCGCCGCCCCGGCCCCAGTAGCGCGCTTTTCAGCGCCTGCACGGTGCCCAGCACATCGGCGCGGCCGACGTCAAGCAGCCGGACGAAGACGGTCCGTGCGATGCGCACGTCCGACTCGGCGCGCTGCACGTAACGGCCCAGCCAGAACAGGTCATCAGCGACGCGGCTGGTCAGCTCGCCGCCGCCGCGGCTCAGCTCCAGCGGCTGCGACACGGAGGATAGGAGGCTGACCTCGTTGACCGGCCCGTCGCCGATCACCCAGGTGTCCTTGCTGCCGCCGCCGCGCTGCATGGAGACGACGCGCGATTCGGGGGAGCCGGTGACGCGCGTCAGAGCGCCGGACATCACCGAGTAGGATCCCTGATCCGCGACGACGTGCGCGCGCACGACGAAGCGGCGCGATTCGATTGCATCGTCTTTCAGCACCGGCACCGTGCGGGAGTCGACATATTCCTGGGCGACGTAATCGGCGGGGCGGGCGGCGATGTGGGCCGCCAGCTCGTCGAGCTGCGCCCGCGAAAGTTCGGCGCCGAACTCCGGGTCCGAGCCGACGGTGGGGTACGCGGGCTTGATGACCAGTTGGGACAGGTTCTCCAGGACGTACTTGAGCGACCGCGGATCGCCGCACCACCACGTTTGCACCGACGGGAGCTTGAGGTCTTCGCCCAGCAGACGTTTGCACAGCGCGGGGAGGAACGAAAGGAACGCCGGCGCCTGCACCATGCCGCTGCCCAGGGCATTGGCGACGGCGACGTTCCCGTCGCGCACCGCCTCGACCAGTCCCGGCACGCCCAGGTAGGAGTGCTGGAAGAGCTCGAGCGGGTCGCAGTAGTCGTCATCGACCCGGCGGAGGATCACGTCAACGCGGAGCAGGCCGCCGAGCGTCTTGAGGTAGACCAGCCCGTCGCGCACGGTCAGGTCATTGCCGTGGACGAGGGCATAGCCGAGGTAGCGGGCGAGGTAGGCGTGCTCGAAATACGTTTCGTTGTAAGGCCCGGGCGTGAGCAGGACGACGCGCGGGTTCTCCCGGTTGGCGGGGGCAAGGCTCTTGAGCGTCTGACGGAGCGCCATGAAGAACGGCGCGAGGCGATAGACGTTGCACTGGCGAAAGGCGCTGGGGAGCACGCTGGAGAGGACGATCCGGTTCTCCAGGCAATAGCCGGCGCCGCTGGGCGCCTGGGTGCGATCGTTGAGAACGCGGAACTGTCCTTCTGCAAGTCGGACCAGATCGACCGAATACAGGTGCAGCCAGCGCTTCTGCGGAAGCTCCACGCCGTGACAGGCCCGCAGGAATCCGGGGTTTGCGTAGAGCAGCTCGGGCGGGAGCCATCCTTCGAGGACGGAGCGCGCCGGTCCGTACAGGTCCGCCAGGAGGATATCGAGCAGGCGGGCGCGTTGCACGAGTCCTTCGGCGACCTCCTTCCATTCGGCGGCGGAGAGGATCAGGGGGATCAGGTCCAGGCTCCACGGACGGTCGCGGCCATTGGGATCGCCGTAGACGTTGTGGGTGATTCCGTTTTCGCGGATGAGCCGTCGCGCCTGCTCCCAACGGCGGAGGATCTGCTCGCGGCCCAGGTCGTCGAGATGGCTGACGAGCAACCGCCAGTGGGCGCGGAGCGCTCCGTCCTGCTCCACCATTTCATCTTGTCCGCCCTGGGGCGCGCCATATCCCGCGGCAAGGCCGCGTGGCGGGAGGGCGGGGACGCTGGCGGTTTCGGTGGCCATAGCAGAGGGGGACACGTTCAAGACGGAATCGTTTCCCTTGTGGCACGAGGCGCCCCGCCCGTGGGCCGCGGTACGCCGGAGCCGTCGTCTCCGTTCTTGCTGATTCTCGGTTGATTACAACCGAGCCGGCGAGCGTACTCGCCTGCATGGGCGAGGCGCCCATGCTACGAGTTGGATGATCAGGACTGCCGCAGGTCGAGCGTAAACGGCATTTCGCGGGTGACGGGCAGCTCGGTGAGCCGCATGGCACCCGGCGTATGGCCGATCGAGTAGAAGCGCGCCATTCGCCGACTTTCCGCTTCGTTTGCGTTCACGGGAAATCGTTCGTAATTTCGACCGCCGGGGTGCGAGACGTAATACGTGCACCCGCCGATCGACCGTCCCGCCCAGGTGTCGACGACGTCGAACGTGAGCGGCGCGTGGATCGGGATCGTCGGCTGGAGGCAGTTTGCCGGGCGCCAGGCACGGTAGCGCACGCCGGCCACGAACTGCCCGTTGAGGCCCGTCGGGTGCAGCGGCACGCGGACGCCATTGCAGCCGATCATATGTCGCGAATCGACCATGCCGTTCACGAGGACCTGAAGGCGTTCCAGTGATGAATCGACATAGCGGACGGTGCCGCCACCTGCCGGTTCCTCACCGAGGACGTGCCATGGCTCGATCGCCTGTCGCAGCTCGACGACCACGCCGCGCTGGTTGATCGACCCGTAGTGGGGGAAGCGGAACTCCAGGTGGGGCGCAAACCACTCGCTCTTGATCGGGTACCCGGCCCCGTTCAATTCCTGGACCACGTCCTCCAGGTCCTGGCGGATGAAATGGGGCAGCATGAAGCGATCGTGGATCTCGGTTCCCCAGCGCACGAGCTGCTGCGTGTACGGCGTCCGCCAGAAGCGTGCGATCAGGGCGCGCAGCAGGAGGTGCTGCGTGAGGCTCATCCGCGCGTGGGGCGGCATCTCGAACCCGCGCATCTCCACGAGGCCGAGCCGGCCGGTGGCGGACTCGGGGGCGAAGAGTTTATCGATGCAGAACTCGGCGCGGTGCGTGTTGCCGGTTGAATCGACGAGCAGGTTGCGGAAGATCCGATCGACCAGCCAGGGCGGGCAATCGCCATGCGACGGCGCCTGGCGGAACGCCAGCTCCAGCTCGTAGACCTGGTCGCTGCGCGCCTCATCGACGCGCGGCGCCTGGCTGGTAGGGCCGATGAACTGTCCGCTGAAGAGGTAGGAAAGCGCCGGGTGGTTGTGCCAATACCCCACGAGACTGCTGAGCAGGTCGGGGCGGCGGAGGAAGGGGGAATCGGCGGGCGTCGCGCCGCCGACGATGATGTGATTGCCGCCGCCGGTCCCGGTGTGGCGGCCATCCAGCATGAACTTCTCGGTGCCGAGACGGCAGAGCCGCGCCTCTTCATACAAGGCGGTCGTTTCGGCGACGAGCGTGTCCCAGGCTCCGGTGGGGCGTGTGTTGACCTCGATCACGCCGGGATCGGGCGTCACCTTGATCTGGTGCAGCCGGGGATCGTAGGGAGGCGGATACCCCTCGACGAGGACGGGGAGCTTCAGGTCGGCCGCGGAATCCTCGATGGCGGCGATGAGCTCCAGGTAGTCGTCGAGGTAGCGAAGCGGGGGGACGAAGATGCGGACGACGCCCCCGCGCGACTCGGCGCACAGCGCGGTCCGCACGATCCAGGGTGCCGACTCGCCCGGTCGGGGGCGGCGGCCGACGAGCGGCGTGTAGCCCGGCGGGCGTGAGCGGCCCTGTGGATCGGGACGACCGAAGCTCCCCTCGCCTTTCTCCTCTTCAGCCGGCCCAAGCGTCTGCTCGACGTAGCCGATCGGGAGACGGGGCTCGGGGGCGCCCGCGATATAGCGCTGGCGCGAGAGGTCCTGGCGCCCGGCGAGCGGTCCGCGCGGCGCCCAGGGGTCTTGCGGGTGAACGTGGGGATAGTCCGATTTGGCCACCCATGAAATCGAATCCAGCGGCAGCCGGTATCCCATCGGCGAATCGCCGGGCACGAGGTACATGCGCTCGGGTCGGAAGAACCAGTCGCCGCTGACCCACGCACCGGTGCCGTCGTTGTAATGTTCGCGGCGCAGCGGCAGGGCGTAGCCGACCACTTTGTCCAGGCCCTGTTCGAAGATGCGCGCCAGCCGGGAGCGCTCCTGGGGATTTTCCAGCTTTGACTCAAACGCGTCCACGTTGATCGGAAGTCGGCGCTCCTTCCAGAGGTAGTACCAGACGTCTTCGTAGGCGGGCATCGCGTAGCGGGCTTCGACGCCAAGCCGTTCGGCAATGCAGATCGCGATCGCACGGGCGTCGTTGTCGGTATGCTTGAGGTTCGCCGATTCGTCGGCGACCAGCACCGGGTCCTTCCAGACCCGCTCGCCGTCTGCTCGCCAATAAAGTCCCAGTCCCCATCGCGGCAGGGATTCGCCGGGGTACCACTTGCCCTGGGCATGGTGGAGGAACCCGCCCGGTGCGATCCGGTCGCGCAGGCGGCGGATGAGCTGGTCGGCGCGCTTGTACTTTTCAGGGCCGACGGCTTCGCTGTTCCACTCGGGGCCGTCCATGTCATCGATCGAGACGAACGTCGGCTCGCCGCCCATCGTAAGGCGGACGTCGCCGCGCTTGAGGTCCGCGTCGACCTGGTGGCCCAGGGCCTCGATCCGCGTCCACTGTTCATCGGAGTAGGGGCGGGTGACGCGCGGATCTTCGTGGATGCGCGTGACCGTCATCGAGAAGCCGAACCCGTCCTTCACCTGTGACGCGCCGTCGCCATGTGCGGCGCCGTCTTCCGGATCGCTGGTCGTGATCGATTCATCGGCCTCCGAGATGAAGCCTGAGATGGCGGCGGCGGTGGAGGGTTCGGCGGAGCAGGCCAGGGGAATATGGCCTTCGCCCGCGAGCAGGCCGGAGGTCGGGTCCAGGCCGATCCATCCCGCGCCGGGCAGGTAAACCTCGGCCCAGGCATGGAGGTCGGTGAAGTCAGCCGAGGCGCCGCTGGGGCCGTCGAGGCTCTTCGCGTCCGGCTTGAGCTGGATCAAATAGCCCGAGACAAATCGTGCCGCCAGCCCGAGCTGGCGCAAAGCCTGAACGAGCAGCCAGGAGCTGTCGCGGCACGATCCGCTTCCCAGCGTCAGCGTTTCCTCCGGCGTCTGCACGCCCGCCTCGAGTCGGATCAGGTACTTGATCAGCTGGGATAGCTGTTGATTGAGCGCGACGAGGTAATTGACCGTCGGCACGCCTTCTTTGCGGATGCCGGCGACGAACTCGGCGAGCTTCGCACCGGCGGGCTCGACGTGGAGATAGGGGACCAGTTCCCGGCGGAGGGTCGCGTCGTAGTTGAACGGGAACGTCTCCGCTTCCTTTTCCAGGAAGAAGTCGAAGGGGTTGATGACCGTCATCTCGGCGACGAGGTCCACCTCAACGGAAAACTCACGCGTCTGCCTGGGGAAGACGAGCCGGGCCAGGCGGTTGCTGTAGGGATCCTGCTGCCAGTTGATGAAATGCCCTTCGGGCTTGACCGAGAGGGCGTAGCTCAGCACCGGGGTTCGGCAGTGAGGCGCCGGGCGCAACCGCAAGACTTGCGGCGAAAGCCAGACGGCGCGGGGATATCGATAGGTCGTCTTGTGGTTCAGCGCAACGCGAATGGCCATATCTGAACAATCCGTCTACACCGCATTGGCGCTCGATCGGCGGCAGGGCGCAATTCGCCGCCGAGGTTGGTTGTCGCCCACTATAACGACCGGCCTTCGACAGTCGATGGCGGCGCAAGTAAGATTGCCGAGGGGATGTATGACGAGGACTGTATCCGAAACGTGTTAAGTCCATTCGGGCGATTCATTGGCGAGAGCCGAAATTGGTTACGTACCCGTTCCAGGCTGGAGCGGCGCGCTCCGGTTACCTTCACTTCCGAGGTCCTGGAGGAACGGTTGTTTTTCGCCGCCGGGCCGTGGAGCAACGTCAACAACCTTTCGACCCACGGCACCGGGACCGCGATCCTGCTCTCCAACGGCACGGTGATGATGCGGATGGGGGACAATGAGGCGGGGTGGGACCAACTCACTCCTGACGCCAGCGGCGGATATGCCAATGGGACTTGGTCGCCGCTCCGGTCGATGCACACGAAGCGCCAGTGGTTTCCGGCGAACGTCTTGCGCGACGGCCGCGTGTTTGTGCTCGGCGGCGAATTCAGCGGCAGCACCACCGCGGTCTACCTTAACAGCGCCGAGATTTACGACCCGGCCTCGAACACCTGGACGCAGGCGGCGCCGTTCCCACAAGCCGGGTTCGGCGACGATCCCAGCGCCATCCTGCCGGATGGACAGATCCTGGCGGGATATTTCGCAGGCCCGCAGACCTACATTTACGACCCCGCGTCCAACACCTGGTCCCAGGCCGGCACGAAGATTCACAATGATCCCAGCGACGAAGAATCTTGGCTGAAGCTGCCGGACGGCAGCATCCTGACCTACGACATTCGCTCCAGCATCGCGGCCGGCGTCGGGGAGGCGGAACGCTTCATCCCTTCGACGGGGCAGTGGGTGGCGACGCAGCCGTTGCCGGCGTTGCTCAGCACCGATCTTGAAATCGGCCCCGCGCTGCTCCTGCCCAGCGGCGATGCTTTCTTCACGGGCTCCAACGGCAAGACCGCGCTCTATCATCCCGCGACCGACTCCTGGCGTGCCGACTTTCCGCTGCCGGGCGGGTACGTGATGGGAGACACGCCCGCGGCCATGCTGTCCAATGGCGATGCACTGCTCGCCGCTGACGCGGGGCCAGGCGGGCCGACGCGCATCTTCGAGTTCAATCCCAACGCGACGACGGCTGCCGCCGCTTACACCGACGTCACTCCGACGCCCGGCACCGTGCACTTTGACTTCACCGGCAACAGCTACGTTGACACGATGTTGGTGCTTCCCACCGGGCAAGTGTTGCTCGGTGGAAGCGGGCAGATGGTGCTTTACACGCCAGGCGGTGCGCCGCAGGCCTCGTGGCGGCCGACGATCAGCGGCATTACGGCCGACAGCCTCGGCGTCCACACGCTTACCGGGACGCAGATCAACGGGATCTCCGAAGGGGCGACGTACGGCGACGACGCCGAGATGTCGAGCAACTACCCGATGGTGCGTGTCGTCGACTCGGCCACCAGCAACGTCTATTACGCGACCACGTATGGGTGGAGCTCGACCGGCGTCGACACCGGCAACACGCCGCAGAGCGTGCATTTCATCCTCCCGACGGCGCTGGGGAACGATCCGTACCAGATTTCCGTGATCGCCAACGGTATCGCCTCGACCACCGCCAACCGCCCACCCACCGTGGCCACGGCGGCAGCGGCCGGCGCGGCTGGGAGCGGCGGCACGACGCTGGGGATCAGCGTCCTGGGAGACGATCCGGATACCGGGGAGTCGAGCCTTTCATATCACTGGTCGGCCATCGGCCCGGCGCCGGTGACGTTCCAGAGCAACGACAGCAACGCCGCCAAGGACAGCAGCGCCGTCTTCTCGCGGGCCGGGGCCTACACCTTCACGGCCACGATTTCCGATCCGGGCGGCAGCTCAGTGAATTCCGTGTTTTCCTACACGGTTCCGCAAATCGAATCACAAGTGGCTGTGACGCCCGCCACCGCGACGGTGACCGATGGGCAGACTCAGTCGCTCACGGCGCAGGCGTCCGATCAGTTCGGTCATCCGATGTCTCCCCCGCCGGCGGTCACATGGTCCGTCGACGCCGGCGGCATTGGCGGAGGCATTGACCCGACAGGCTTGTACACCGCGCCTCCCGCGGGCACCGGCAACGATGCGGTGCGGGCCACCGACCCGGCAGCGCAGCTCAGCGGAACGGCCGCCGTCGCCGTGACGACCAATCACGCGCCGACCATCGCGACGGCGCCCTCGGCCGGGGCCCTGGGCGGCGGAGGGACCGACCTTGGCCTGAGCGTGCTCGGCGCCGACGTGGATACCGGAGAATCGAGCCTCGTCTACCACTGGTCCGCCACCGGCCCCGCGCCTGTCACGTTCGCGAGCAATGACGACAACTTCTCCCAGAACAATGACGCGATCGTCTCGAAGGCTGGCGCCTACACATTTACCGTGACGATCACCGATCCCGCCGGCCTTTCCGTCATGGCCTCGACGTCGTTCGCGGTTCCGCAATTCGACGCGCACGTGACGATCGCACCCTCGGCGACGCCGACGCTGAGCGGCGGCGCGTCGCAGACTTTCGTCGCAACCGCCTTTGACCAGTTCGGAAACGCGCTGGCGCCGCAGCCGACGTTCGCGTGGGCGGTGAGCCCCGGCGGTGTGGGCGGACAAATCAGCGCCGCGGGTACGTACACCGCGCCCTTCAGCGACGTGGACGGAACCGACACGATCGTCGCTACGCCCAACGATGGCTCGCTACAGGAGGCGAGCACGTCGGTCGCGGTTTTGGCGACGCGTCCGTTGCCGCCGATCGCATCAATCGCTGCGCCGGCGGACGTGATCGCGCCGGTCGGGGAGGGCGTTGTCAGCGTTGTCTACAACGGGCAGATCCCGATCACAACCCGCACGATTGGCATCGGCAACCTGAAGATCAGCGGTCCCAGCGGCCAGGCCGCCGTTGCATCCGTCATCATTGCCCCCTTGCCGACCGACCCCAGGAGCGTCACCGCGACCTATCGCTTCACCCCGCCCGGCGGGTCGTGGACCGCCGCCGACAACGGCGCCTGGTCGGTGAACCTCAACTCGGCGAATCCCGTCACCGACAGCCGCGGTAACGCAGCAACGGGCACGGCCGCCAACTTCAGCATCGCGATCCCCACCATGCCGTTTGGCGCGGTTGCCGGTCAGAAACGGCCAGTGAAGCTCTCGCTCAACCAGAATGGCGTGCCGGTCACCGTTTGGCTTGCGGGTGGTAGCGGCGCTGCCGGTCTGGATGCCGCCGGCCGCATTACGCTAACCCTCACCGGCGGAAAACTCTCCATCAAGGCACTTCGTGGTCGGGCGACGCTGGGCGATGTGATCGTCAACGGCAATCTCACCGGCTTCAATGCGCCCCAGACAAACGTGGCCGGCACGTTTTACGTAGTCGGCAACCTGACCCGTACGACGCTGGGAGGTGTCACCGGCACGATCGCGGCGTCGGGAAATATCTCCGGCCTCAACATCCTCTCCCTCAACGGCGCACGCGTCCTCGCCGGGGCAAACCTCGGAACTGACGGGCAATTCGGCGGAAGCGGCGCCGCCGCCGACACGTTCGGCGGCGGTTCCATCTCGAATCTGAAGGTCCATGGCTCCATCGCCCAGTCGATTCTCGCTGCCGGCATCGCTCCAGGCATCGACGGCATCTTCGGCACCCCCGATGACGTTGCCGGAGCCGCCGGAGCAGGCTCGATCCAATCCCTCACCGCCCAATCCGCCGATCCCACCACGAGATTCGAAGCCACCAGCTTCGGCCTCATTCGCCTCCCCAGGCGAACGAGCACCCCCACCGACGCGCGATTCGTCACACTCTAATTGGATGATCGATCTACTAATCCGATCATAATCTAAATCCTAATCCTAATCCTAATCCTAATCCTAATCCTAATCCTAATCCTAATCCTAATCCTAATCTTAATCTCATTCCCAAACGGATCGAGATTAAGATTAAGATTAAGATTGGGAAAAAGAGAGTCGACTATGCGAGGATGTCTTTGACTACGTTGCCGTATACATCCGTCAATCGGTAGTCTCGCCCGCCGTGGCGGTAGGTGAGCTTTTCGTGGTTCAGTCCCATCAGGTGAAGCATGGTGGCGTGCAGGTCGTGAACGTGAACGCGATTCTCAACGGCGGCGAATCCAAACTCGTCCGTCGCGCCGTAGGTCAATCCGCCTTTGACCCCGCCACCGGCGAGCCAGGCAGTGAAGCCGTAGTGATTGTGGTCGCGGCCGTTGGATCCCTGCGAGGTGGGCGTGCGGCCGAACTCGCCGCCGCAGACGACCAGCGTCTCGTCGAGCAGGCCGCGCTGCTTGAGGTCCTGGAGGAGCGCTGCGACCGGCTGATCGACGACCTTCGCTAGGCTGCGATGCCCGTCCGTGTTGTTGGAGTGGGTATCCCACGGCTGACTCTTGCCGCAGTAGACCGGTCAACGTCATTGGCGCACCACGGGTCGTTCACTTTGGGCGGATCAGTCTTGCGGACGGGCTGGAATGCCCAATGATCGGCACCCGCTTTCACGCTCGAGTCAGGTGGGTTGGGTGTGTCGGCGGCGCGTGATGCGTGCCCGATGCAGAGCGTCATCGCCCCGAGCAGGATCCGCACGATCGCGCGATGGCGCTTAGAAACCCCTCGAAAGGCAAAATGGCGTTTCATCCGTTACAGAAAATACCGGTTGACATGAAGGCTGTTGCGTTTGCGTGAATTGTGGGCCGGGAAAGACTGTTACCGGCGACTACAGGACGTCATGGCTTGTATTGCTTCGTCCGGTTCGCCGCTACAGATCGGGCTTTGGCGTCAGCAGGTTCACGTCGCGCACGATCACCCAGTCGCTATTGCGCTGTTTCGCCCGCTCGTCGTCGTTGATCATCGCAATTCTTTATAACATGGAACGACAGCGCGATCAGCATTTCCGAGCAGACGACTCGCGCTGGCCGGCCATCTCGGTACTGTTTCTTATGCCTAACCTGCTCGAGCCAATTCGGACCCGCGCCAGCGGTCGTTCCTGGATGCTGCGTTGTTGCGCGCGGGTGAGCCTGCTCGCGCTGGCCGGAGCCGCGAACGTGCCGGCTCAGATCACCGGCTGGCGTGGTGACGGTTCGGGGCGATGGCCGCAGGCCAACGCGCCGGCGACGTGGGAGTCGGGGACGGGCAAGAATATTCTTTGGCAGACGAAGGTGGGAAAAGGGCAATCCACACCCGTTGTTGTCGGCGAGCGGGCATTTCTCACCGCCGAGCCGGACAAGCTGCTCTGTCTCGATTGCCGCGACGGGAAAATCGTCTGGCAGTGTGAGAATGGCTCGGGTGCTGTCGGCGCGGAGATCAAGGAAGGCGAAAAGCGACCGGCATCCGGTTGCGGCTACAGCGCCGCCACGCCGGTGACGGATGGGCAGTGCGTCTACGTTTGTTACGCGACCGGCGTGATCGCCGCTTACGACCTGGAGGGCCATCGCCAATGGGTCCGATACCTCGAAGTGCCGCAAACGACGCAATACGGCCGCAGCGCCTCGCCAGTGCTGGCAGGGGGGAAGCTGCTCATTACCCTGGCAAATTTGATGGCGCTGGATCCACAGACGGGCAAGACGCTGTGGCAGGCTGACAAAGCCGAAGCGGCGTATGGAACGCCCGCAGTCGCCCGAATCGGTGACACCGACGCGGCCCTCACGCCCGCCGGGGTCTGTGTGCGCGTCGCCGATGGGGCGATCCTCGCCCGCAAGCTGGGCGAGTTGGCTTATGGCAGCTCGATCGTCCACGACGGCGTCGCCTACTACGCCGGTGCTTCGACGGTTGCCATCAAGCTTCCCGAGAAGGCGGGAGAGTCATTTCCGCCATCGTTGCTGTGGAAATCGGATGAGGTGGAGGGGGAGACGTTTGCCTCGCCCCTCTGGCACGATGGGAACCTCTACTGCGCCGGCAACCAGGGGACGCTGTATGTCCTGAATGCCGCGACCGGCAAGCTCGTCTACAGCAAGGAACTGCCGATCCGTTCCGCCCTCGGCAACGGCGGCGAACCCGCCAACCTCTACCCGAGCATCACGCTCGCCGGGCAGTCCATCTTCATCTCGAACGACGCGGGTGAAACCGTGGTCCTGACCGGCGGCAATGAATACAAGGAGGTCGCGATCAACCGGCTCGCCAAAGGATCGGGAGCGTGTCTGCTGCCGCATGGAAATACATTGCTGATCCGTGGCGGAACCATGCTCTTTTGCATCGGATCGGCCGATCCCCCGCGGACCTAGCAGTGTCCTTATCGCGAGCCGATCGCGTACAAGACGTCTTCCCCGCGGAGGTAAAGACGATCTCCGTCGGCGACGGGGTTGGCCACGAACCGTTCCTGTCGCTCGGACCATTCTCCGCGCATCGCCACGCGCTCGATCGTGTTCTTGGCCACCTGCCGATACACCCGCCCCGGCTCCAGCACGAGCGTCGTGCCGCTGTTGCCCAGGATGTAAATGTGGTTTCCCGCCAGGATGGGACTGGCGCCAACTCCGCGCGCAGCCCCTTCGTTGTGGTCCTGAAACACGTCCAGGTCGAGCAGCTTCTGATAGACGATTTTCCCGCCCGCGATGTCGATCACCGTCAACACGCCCGCATTGTTCACCAGGTATGCCAGCCCATCATGGACCAGCGGCGACGAAAGGTGCCAGGGGAGGTAATGTGCGGGGAACATCTTCAGATCGATCGGAGTCGTCCGTGACGGCACGTTGAGCGGATCCGCCATCTGATCGGGAAGCGTGCGGATCGTCAGGTTGGAGTTCCCCTGAGAAACGTGAAAGACCTGCCGGCCCTCGATCACCGGAGAGGGGACCGACTGATTGTCGCCTTCCGGATGGCAGATGAGTTTTCCGTCGTCGGCGCGGGCGATCGTGCCGTTGCCCAGGAGGATGACCTGCGCATCGCCAATCGTTGCCGAGGCCATGGAGCCGTGAATGAAGTTGCCGGGATTCAGGCCTTCCGCGCTGACGATTGGCGTGTGCCAGGCGAGGTTCCCGGACGCGCAATCGATCGCCATCAGGTCGCGCATGAAGACGACGAACTTCCCACCGACCAGCAACGGCGAGGAGGAAAAGCCATGCTCGACCGCAGCCCGCTGATCGACCCGGATCCATCGCTGAACGCCATCGAGCGTGAAGCAAGCGCTGACGCCGTCTCCAAACCAGGCATAGATGAACTGCCCCTCCGTGACAGCCGTGTAGCCGGAGAATCCGACATCGGGGACTTCCTGGTTTGCATATCGCGCGCCATTGATTTGCTGCATCTGCTTGCGCAGGCTCTTTTCCAGCTTTCCCTTTTCCAAAAGGTATTCCGCGGATGCGGCGCCGGCGACGAATGACGTGTTGATCGCGTCGATCTTCCCCGCCAGCGCCTGGGCCGCCGGATAGGCCAGGTGCTTCTTTTCATCCTCGCTTGCCGCCTCGAAGTAACTCGCCCGGCGGCTCCAGAGCACCTTGCCATCGGCCTTGCTCAGGCAGATCAGATCGTGCGGCTCGCTGAGCAGGAACATTTTGTCGCCGACGATCACCGGCGCTCCCGCGCCCATGCCGCCGCCATAGAAGGCGGGCATCGTTCCCGGCAATGAGACGTGCCAGGCAAAGCCGGATTGGTCATAGTCGCCGTGGCCTTCACCACGGATCACCGGCACGACGTACCAGTCCTTCTCGCCGGGCGATACTCTGAGCAACAGCCGGTTCCACCCCTTGGCCAGCTCGACGATCAGCCGGGTCCCCATCGATGCCGGCGGTTTTCCGTTGATCGACAGGCGCGCATGTCCGACCGTGGTGAGGCTGACACGGAACTTTCCACCCGAGGGCGAATAAACATTCGTGTACGCCAGCGCCGCGGAGTCTTCATCCTCCGCCTTCCCCACCAGCCGCGTGAAATCGAGATAGGCTGAGTCCAGTTTCACCCGCTTCCATCGCTTGGTCCCCGCCGCCTGCCCGGCCGTGGGAGTGAGCGCTGCTTCATTGGGAAGCGCGCTCGGCTCTCCCGCGCCGTGCTGCGTCAAGGGAAGCGGCCCGGCGACAAGCCATTCCCGGATCACGCCGTCGGTCATGGCCGTACCGGCATCGGCCCCGGCGGGCGCTTCCGCCGAGAATCGCATTTCCCTCATCCCCGCGCTCGTTCGCGACCAGGTCAGCGGGGGAGTGGCGGTCGGATATTTTCCAGTTCCGTCGCCGCGCCAGCCCTGGACGACTTGGGCGCCGCGAGCGCTCGGGCATCCAAGAAAAACGAAGGCGCCGAGGACCAGCGATGGCCACTGCCGAACGCACGAGCGAGATGTCCACGACGCGTCTCCCATTAACCGCTTCTATCGGTGCGGCCATGGGTTTGTTCACGCGTAGGTCACGATCATGAAGAATGCAGGAGCAACGCAGAACGAGCGTGATCGAAGGGCCCAGCGCACGCTACTTCAACCACGCCGGCAGCTCGCCCCAGCGGCCAGAAAAGACAAATTCAGTGAGCGGCTTGCGCTGGCTCGGCGCCAGCTCGCGGGTGCGCAGATCGTCAGGCAGCGTTGCGGGATCGCCTGGGTACCCCAGCGCGATGGCTGAAACTGCATCGGCGGATTCGGGAATTCGGTACGCCTCGCGCGCCTTGTCAGGACTGAACCCGGCCATCTGGTGGGCGAAGAGTCCGAGCGACGTCGCCTCGACCGTCATCGCCATCACCGCCTGCCCGAGGTCGTAGTAGGCATGGCGATTCGGTTTGAGCGTGCGGGCGAATCGGTTCGATGCCACGGTGATCATCAGCACCGGCACCGAGCGCGCCCAGCGCTGGTTCTGCTCCACCAGGCAGCTCAACATCCGCTCGAAATCCTGCGGCTCGTTCTTCGTGGCAATGATGAAGTACCACGGCTGCTCGTTGGAACTCGACGGCGCCCACCTTGCGCCCTCGAGGATGCTGAGGAGCTTGGCGGGCTCGACGGTCCGATCGGCAAACGCACGCGGGCTCCATCGACGGCGATGCAGCTCGTGAATCGGGTGAGCGGGATCGATCAGGCGGTCCATGGCGGGTCCTTTCCGTTTCTTTGCGCACGCGGGCGCGCGGAGATGGTAGGGGGAACGGGTTAGCCGTTCCATTCGCCGCTGAAGACTTCGGTGGCCGGGCCGGTCATGTAGACGTGGTTGTCCGATTCGCGCCATTCGAGGCGAAGGTCGCCGCCCGGCAGGTGGGCGAGCGGCGAACGGGTGGTGCGCCCGCTCAGCACGCCGGCCACGCAGACGGCGCAGGCGCCCGTCCCGCAGGCGAGCGTGATCCCGCTGCCGCGCTCCCAGGTGCGCATCGTCACTTCCGACGGCGAATGCACCTGCACCCAATGGGCATTGATGCGGCGTGGAAACGCCTGGTGGTGTTCGACGAGCGGGCCGATCCGCTCCAGCTCGATCGCGCGCACATCCGGCGTATAGACGATCGCGTGCGGGTTGCCCATCGAGACGAAGCTGGCATCAAGGGCCTCACCGCCCGGCGCGATCGAAAGCCGAAATTCGTGCTCGTGCGACCCCTTGATCAGCTTCTCCCGATCGACCGGGATTCGGGGCAGGTCGAGGATCGGCTCACCCATATCCACCGTGGCGCTCGTCACCTTGCCCCCGGCGTCCATGTTGAGGGCGATCGTCAGCACGCCATTGCCGGTCTCGACGCGCATCGGGTTGCTGACCGACAGCTTGTGGTCGTAAGCAAACTTTGCCACGCAGCGCACGCCGTTGCCGCACATCTCCGACTCACTCCCGTCGGCGTTGAACATCCGCATGCGCACGTCGGCGACGGTTGACGGGAGGATGAGGATCAACCCATCCCCGCCGATTCCGAAATGCCGATCCGCCACGACCCGCGCCACGGCTGCGGGATCGCCGACCGTCTCGGCGAAGCCGTTGACGTAGACGTAGTCGTTGCCGATGCCGTGCATCTTCGTGAAACGCATGGAAGGAGCATATAGCAGTCAGGACGGCGCGCGTAGGCGGGAGCCCACGCGGAGCAATGAAGTTACCCCTTGGCGAGTCGTTTCAGAACTGATTCCCACTGCTGTTGGAGACCAAGTGCGGCCGTCCAACGCTCAATGTAACCTCGGTCAAGCCGGTCCCCGAGGACGTCCACAACACCGGCGATGTCCCGCAAATGCTTTTCAGAGCCACCCTCGCGGTAGTAGTCGAGCTTCTTGATGATCACGTCTTCCGGTGATGCGAACATCGCCGCCACGCCGGGGGTCGGGCTGACACGTCGGGCACGGTGCATTCGCGACCGACTGAATTCATCTTCTCCCGGAATGATGAAATCGATCTTAAGCCCAGACGATGGGTGGATGACGTTGAATTGCCCTTTCGATTCCACCGCGGCGCATGCCGCCTCAACACTGACGTAAAAGTCTGAAGTGGGAAACTCGGAGCAAAAATTGACTACACGGTTAAGTGGCAGGCTGACAACGATATCGATATCCAGAGTGAGACGTGGCTCGCCGTAGTAGATCGTCGCCGATGACCCGGTGACGAAGTACGCCAACCCCAGCCGCTCCAGGATCGAGACCGCGAGCGCCAACAGCTCAAACTGTCCCATGCGACATCCTTCGTGCCGTCTCGCGCGCCACGCGTTCGGCATTCCATTCAGGATGTTCGGTGCTGAGATAGTGCATCAACGTGCGTCGCACCGAATCGTACAGGTCGTACGCGATCTTGAGCCGTTGCGCGCCGCTCATCGCCCGAAAGATCGGCACCATCTGCCGATCCATGATCTCGATCTGGCGCGGGTCGATGCTGCCGTCGGGGTTCCGGGGTGAGCGATAGCGACTCATCGGTGCAACGATACCGGATTTGATCGCGGAGCGCGACTAATTGCCCTCGGCTGGCGGCTTCTCCTTCTCCGTGTTGTCCTGCGCCGCCTTGAGCTGGTCGAGCATGTCAATGACGCGCTTCTCGCGCTCCAGTCCCCTGGCGTTGTTCGCCTTCTCGTCAATTTCCGCGAGCAGTTCGTGCGCCGAGCGGTCGTAGGGATCGATGTAGACGGCGTCGAGGGCGGTATGAGCGGCATCGTCGAGCCGGCCGGTGTCGCGGTAGAGGCGGGCGAGCCGTTTGTCGTAGCGGTTGTCCTTCAGCTCGACCTTCGCCAACACCTGGAGATGCTCGATCGCCTTGGCGTTGTCGCGAAGTTCTCTGGTCAGGTAGAGCCCGGCCAGTCGCTGGTGCGGCAGCGAATCGACAGGGCGCAGCACGGCAATCTCCTCCCACGCCTTGGCTGCGTCGGCGTACTGCCGGGCTTTCATCAGCCCCTCCGCCTTTTCACGCAGGGCGGTGTATTTCTTGTTCGACTCCTCGTCGTAGCCCCACTTGGCGACCTGCTGATCGCACCAGGCGAGGAACTCGGTCTGGAACTGATCCATCGAACGCCCGGTCACCCTGGGGAACACTTCCTCCTGGCGCTGCGCGTTGCGGAAGTCTTCGAGCATTTTCAGGATCGCACCGTGCCCGTACGTGTCCTCGACGTACTTGCAGATCCAGTACGATTCGGCGTACGCGAGCTGGCGGTCGATCGGGCGTTTGGGCCGCACAAACGACCACGTCAGCTTATCCAGCGGGAAGAGCTCATGGTGCTTGACGGCGTGGTAGAGCATCGGCACCCATTCCCACCGCATCGGCGCCCGCTCCTGCGAGACGGCCAAGCCCTCGGTCATCCAGTGCTGAATGCGATTGTCGGTCTCGCCGAGCGTGATCGTGTGCGTGTACTCGTGCCGCAGCACCTGCGACCAGTTGAACGGGCCCATCGTGTTTTCGCCGGGCCGCGGCGCGACCAGCGCGATCACGCGACCGGTGCTGGCGCCGACCGTGCCGATCCACGGGGAGCCGGTCGTCCGCACCGAGAACGCCGCATGGGTGGGGAAGACCTCGATGTACGTCTTCACGGCGGGCGTAAACTGAAACGCGGCGCACAACTCGGCGTGAACGCTCTCCAGGTATTCGCTGAAGTATTCCGGGATCACCGGGTCGGCCTTGGGGTCGTACATCACGACGAAGTGAGCCGATTCCTTCTTCGCGAACGTGTTCATCATGTCCAGCAGGCGCAGGTAATTGGTCGTCGCGAGATTGAAGGGGTCGAGCTTGTGAGCATCGTTGAGGACCGCGTAGGCGAGGTCTTCATCGCCGCTCTGCGTGTAGAGGAGGCCCAGGCCGTTCTGCGCGGCAGTCCACCAGGGGGCGCGGGCGATCGCGAGCTTGTACTTGTCGGCCGAACGGGGGTACTGGCGCATCGCCGCCAGTTGCTGCGCCACTTCGAAATAGGCCGACGCGTTGTGCGGGTCGAGATGGTCAACCTGGCGGAGGATGTCGGCGGTTTTCTCTTCGTTGAGCTGAAGGGCGTTGACCGCCGCCAGCAGGCCCAGCCCCTCGATGTGTTTCGGCTGTCGCTCGAGCACGTGCCGCACGGGCGTCTCGGCATCGAGCGGGCGGCGCTGAAGCAGCAGGTTGCGCGCTTCCAGCGTGTCGGCTTCCGTCGCGTGGGGATTCACCCGGCGGATCGCATCGATCGCCTGGTCGGCGGCGTCAAAGTTGAACGTCTCCAGGTGGATCTGGCCGAACAGTTGGAGCGAGCGGATGTCGTTGGGGTTTGCTTCCAGCGCCGCCGTCAGCTCTTCGGATGCTTCCTTGCGCTGATCGTGCGACATGAAATACTCGCCCGCCGCCACGTGGGCCGGCCAGTATTCCCGATCGATGGCATCGTACGCCTTCACGAACATCCCCAGGATGGTGCGGTGAAGGTTGGCGTTGTCGCGATAAGCCTCGGTGAGCGCCGCCCAGCGATCGAGTGCGCGCCCCATCCACGTGACGTCTTCGGCGTTATCGAACGGGCCCTTGTCGTGCGTCTCCCATTTCTCCAGGTACTTTTGCGGCGCTGCGACGAACCAGGCGTACGCGTCGCGCGCGGCCGCGACATCGCCCGCCTGCTCGCAGACCATCCCCAGGAGATAATGCCCGCCCATGGAATCGGGGTGAGCACGCAGGTGTTCGCGCAAGGCGGCAAGGGCATCGTCCGTAAGACCCAGCGCCGCCAGGGCCTGTGCCCGTTGCAACTGCACGTGCGGATCGCTCGCGACCGCCGGGTCAGAGAGGGCGGCGATTGCCTCCTGCTGCCGGCCCAGCGCCGCCAGCGATGTCCCCTTGATCAGCGCCGCCGCGACCAGCTCCTCGGGCTTCCGCGGGTGCAATCTGGCCAGCGTCATCAGCGAAAGCTTGTATCCGCCGTGGAACGCCTGGGCCTTCGCCTTGTCCAGGTCGTTGAGGTAGGCCGGGTAGTGCTGATCCGGGAGCGACTCAGGCAGTACCTCGTCGAGCCATCGCTGGGGCGGCGTCAGGTGAATGATGTCCTTCGGATCGGCGCCGGCCGGGGGTGCCAAAAGGGCCAAGAGGATGAGCAATGACGGGACGATCTTCGGCATCGGCGACCTCACACGACGAACAGCACTTATTGCGGCGCAGCGAGTCCCGGCCTTGACAGGACGCGCGGTCTGCGGCGAAGTTTCGCCGGTGGCGACCTCCATTATACGCTCGGGGACCTCATGAGCAGCGGAAGTTCGGCCGTGCCAATGACCGGCGACAGCATTCATTCCTACGTCGGCAACCCCCAGGCGTTTCCGATCCTCCGCCATTGGCACTTCTTCAACCATGCCGGCGTCGCGCCGCTCCCCCACGTGGCCGCCGAAGCAATGATGACCTTCGCCCGTCAGGCCGAGCAACAGGCCTACCTGGGGACCTACTGGTACCGAGACGTGGAACATCTCCGCGTCGAGGCGGCGGCCCTCATCAACGCTCACCGCGATGAAATCGCCTTCGTGAAAAACACCAGTGAGGGGATCAGCATCGTCGCCAACGGGATCGACTGGCAATGGGGCGATCGCATCGTCACGACTGGCGTCGAATACCCCGCCAACATCTACCCCTGGATGGAACAGGTTCGCAACACCGGCGTGAAGCTGGTGATGGTGCCGGAAGAATCCGACAGCGCTGGCCGTCGGTTTGTCCCGCTGGACAAGATCCTCGAGGATGCGAAGGACCCCAGGACGAAGCTGGTGACGATCTCCCACGTCGAGTTTGCCAGCGGCCAGCGCCACGACCTGGCGGCATTGGGAAAATTCTGCCGGGAAAACGGCAAGCTCTTTTGCGTCGATGCGATCCAGTCGCTGGGCGTGATCCCGCTCGACGTGCAGGCGATGAACATCGACTACCTCTCGGCCGACGGTCACAAGTGGCTCCTCGGACCGGAGGGGGCGGGCATCTTCTATTGCCGCCGGGAGCTGATCGAGCGGACGCGCCCGCTGATGGTGGGCTGGATGAACGTGATCGACGCGCAGAATTTTGGCGCGTACGACTTCACCCTGCGCGCCGACGCCGCCCGCTTCGAGTGCGGGAGCCATAACATCGCCGGCCTGCTGGGCCTGCGGGCGTCACTGGGGCTGCTGCGATCACTGGGCGTCGACGCGGTCGCACAGCGCCTGAAAATTCTGACCGACCGCCTGATCCTGGGCGTGATGATGAAGGGTTACCAGGTGATCAGCCCCCGCGGCGGCTTCGACTGGAGCGGCATCGTCAGTTTCGTCTCACCCAAGCTGAACCACACCGACATCCTCAACGGCCTGCGCCAGCGCTACCACACCGAGATCGCCCTGCGCGAAGGCCGCCTCCGCGTCTCTCCCCACTTCTACAACACCGAAGCGCAGATCGATCTGCTGGTCGAAAGATTGCCGGGGCATTGACGGTAAACCATCGTGATCCCGCTGCCGATCGATCCGTTGCTGCCGCGAATCATTGCCGAAGTGCGCGCTCACCGCGCCCTGGTGCTGGTCGCGCCGCCGGGGGCGGGGAAGACGACGCGGGTGCCGCCGGCCATCCTGCGGGCGGGGCTGCTGGCTGCCGAGCATCCGAACCTCATCATGCTTCAACCCCGGCGTGTGGCGGCGCGGGCGGCGGCGGCGCGTATCGCCGACGAGAACGGGTGGGAGGTCGGTGGGGCGGTGGGATACCAGGTCCGCTTCGAACGGCGCATCGGCCCGCAAACCCGATTGCGCGTCCTGACCGAAGGGATCCTCACGCGGCAACTGCTCGCCGATCCGTACCTCGAAGGGGTTGGCGCGGTGCTCCTCGATGAGTTCCACGAACGCAGCCTTCACACCGATCTCGTGGCCGCCATGCTCCGCGAAGTACGGCAGACGGTACGGCCCGATCTCATCCTGATCGTGATGTCGGCGACGCTTCAAGCCGAGCCGGTGAGTGAGTTTCTCGGAGGTTGCCCGATCGTCCGAAACGAAGGACGGGGGTTTCCGGTGCAGATCGATCACCTTTTGCCGGGCGCGCCAGTTCCTAAGCGGAACGAACTGCCCGATGCCGTGGCGGCGGCACTCGCGCATTCGCTGGCGAGCGGGCGCGACACGGCGGGGGACGTGCTCGTCTTCCTCCCGGGCGTGGAGGAAATCCGCCGAACCGAGCGCCGACTTGATGAAATCAGGTCCCGCCACGACCTGCTCGTCCTGCCGCTGCATGGCAGTTTGTCCGTCGAAGAACAGACGGCGGCACTGCGTCCCTCCGTCCGGCAGAAGGTGGTGCTGGCCACGAATATCGCGGAGACCTCGCTGACGATCGACGGCGTCCGCACCGTCATCGACAGCGGGTTGGCACGCGTCGCCGGGTTCGACCCGCGCCGCGGCATGGACCGACTCGAGCTCAAACGGATCAGCCTCGCGTCGGCTACCCAGCGCGCCGGGCGCGCCGGGCGGACCGCGCCGGGGCGATGCCTGCGCCTCTGGCCGGCGTCGGCCGAGCGCGCGATGGAGGAATTCGAGCTGCCGGAAATCCGTCGGGTGGACCTGTGCGGGACCGTGCTCGGCCTGCACGCCTGGGGGAAGACCGACCCGCGCGCTTTTGGCTGGTTCGAGCCGCCCGATGGGCGGATGCTCGTCGCCGCCGAACGGCTGCTGGCGATGCTGGGGGCGCTCGATGCCGAGGTGAAGGGAAACATCACGCCGAATGGCCAACGACTGCTTGAACTGCCCGTCCACCCGCGCATCGGCCGACTGATTATCGCGGCACAAGACGCCGGACAGATGACGGCGGGCGCGACGCTCGCGGCGCTGATCGAGGAGAAGGACATCCTGCGCCCTCCCGCGCCAGAGCAGGGCGCGTCTGGCCCACGCCGGGAACCGCGCGTCGCAACCCTGTCCGGCCCATCGGACCTGCTTTACCGGATGCAACGCTTTGCCGAAGCCGAGCGATCCGGCTTTCGCGCCGGCTCGCTGGCTTTCGATGATCTGGACGTTCATGCCGCCCGGCAAGTCGCGCGGGCACGCGACGCGCTGCTGCGCATTGGCCGTAGTGGCGCGGCTCGACGTGAATCCGAGGCCGACGAAGAATCGCTGCTTCGCCTCGTCCTGCTCGCCTATCCCGACCGCGTCGCCCGCCGGCGCGGAACGGCGGGGTCGGCCGTGATGGCGGGCGGCTCGGGCGTACGCCTCGCGTCCGAATCGGTCGTCCGCCAGGCGGAATTCTTCGTCGCCGTCGATGCCCGGCAGGACGAACGGAACGTGTCGCGCGAGGCGCTCGTGCGTATTGCCAGCGCGATCAAGGTCGAATGGCTGGAAGAACTTTACCCCGGCGCGGTTCGGCGCCAGCGCGTGCTGGTGTTCGACCCCGAACGCGAGCGCGTCGTCGGCCGTGGCGCGACGTATTACCGGGACCTGCTCCTGCGCGAAGACGCTGATGCCCCGGTCGATCCCGCCTGCGCCGGCACCGTCCTCGCCGAGGCGCTGCGGCCACGGGCCGAGGTGATCTTCGCCGCCGATCCGGCGTCGGCCAACTGGCTCGCACGGCTGCGCCTCCTCCAGCGCGCGATGCCCGAACGAGAATGGCCATCCTTCGATGCCGAGCAGCAGTCGGAACTTCTCGCCAGTGGGTGCGCCGGCAAACGCAGCGTAGAAGAGCTACGGCGGGCCGGGCTCGTTCACCTGCTGGAGTCCGCCCTCACCCATCCCTTGCCGCGCGTGCTCGAACAACAGGCGCCCGACGCTATCGAGGTACCCAGCGGCAACCGGATCCGCCTCGATTACACCGCCGGCCCTCGGCCGGTACTGGCGGCACGGCTTCAGGAACTCTTCGGCTGGACCGACACCCCACGCATCGCCGAGGGTCGCGTCGCCCTCATCATCCACCTGCTGGGCCCCAACTTCAGGCCGGTGCAGATCACCGACGATCTGCGGAGCTTCTGGTCAACCGCGTATTTCCAGGTGCGAAAAGATTTGCGCGTTCGCTATCCGAAACATTCCTGGCCCGACGACCCGCTCTCCGCGAAAGCCGAAGCCAGGGGAAGCCGAAGGCGATGAGCCGTGCGGTTAACCGCGCGTTCGCATGCGCTGCCGGCCGATACGGCTCACCAGGAACACGCCGCTCTCCGGCCGATTGCGGATCGCCTCCCGCAAACGTTTTCTGCCCGCATCCGTGAGCTTCACGGCCACCGTGAATAGGCCGGAGCGGCCGATGCCCTGGAGATGCACGCCATCGCGGGCGAGCAACCGCGCGGCAAGCGAGAGGGCGGCGTCGGCGTTGTCGTCCGGGTCCTGGTTCCAAAGTGCGTGTCTTGCCCGCGCATCGCAAAGGGAAAACCAACTGATCCGACCGTTCGATGTGACGCGCATCCCAACGCAAGGGTCTTGGTCGTCGTGACCAGAGCAAGCAGGACGTTTCTCGCGAGAGCGCTCGGCATGGGAAGGTAGCGATTGCAGGCCGCGACGCGCATCCGCCAAACGCGGATCGCGCGACTCACCGAACGGCGACGGGTTCCGATTCGTTGTCCGAGGGGGTGGGGGCGACGACGGTCGACGGCACCATTTGCTCGATCTGGTCCAGTGCCTCCGTCAGGGTGATGCAGAGCCGGACGCTGTCAACGCACGTGATGCGCTGGCGCGCTTTCTCCCGATCTCCCCTGAGGGTCCAGAGCCCCACGACCATCTGTAAATCCGGGAAGCGCGCGTGCAGTCGTTTGCAGAGGTAGCGGGCATGCGCGACGGCGGCGGGGGGCATCGCGCTGACGCAGACGAGGTTCGCCTTCTTCTCCGAAACCATCTCGACCATCTCGGCCGCCAGTGAGGCCGCGGGTACGGCGGTGGCGCGGTAGCCGTGCTTCTCGAGGAGCTGCGCGAGCATGATGCAGCTGATCTCGTCCGCCTCGTCCTTGGCGGGAAGACAAAGGACGTTGATCGTGCAATCCCTGGGGAGCACCGCACGGCGTGAAATGGGCATCGGCGCCGACTGTTCCTTGGCGGCATGTTCGGCCGACCGGGCGGCGTGCCGTGCCGCTTCCGCGTCGCTTTCGTCCCCCAGCTCTTCGATCAGCTCGCGCAATGTCTGGTGAACGAAGTTATGCCGCTCTTCATCGATCTGCCCCTGCTTGAAGTCGCGCTCCGCCATCGACAGCGCGGGCAACAGGACGTGGTCGTACACTTCCTCCAGCGGGTGTTCCTTCAAATATTCGCGCCCCACCTCGGCGGCCTCTTCGGCGTCCAGCGAGAGCAGCCGCTGGTAAATTCGTACCGGCGGCTCCAGCACCGGCTCATCCCCCAGCATAATGTCCAGGAACTGCAGAGACGGGACGTACTTGCCCACGACCACCAGGCAGACCGTCAGCGGGGTCGAGAGCAGCAAGCCCACCGGACCCCAGAGCCACGTCCAGAAGACCGCCGACACCAGCACCGCCAGCGGGGACATACCCGTGCTCGAGCCATACAGGTACGGCTCGACGAATTGCCCGACGACGACCTCCAGAGCGGTGAACAGTATGATGGTCCCAATGAAGACCCCGCTTCCCTTGAACAGCGCGAAGGAGAGGAGCACCGGGAAGGCCATCGCGATCCAGATACCGACGTACGGCACGAACCGCAGCAGCGCGCACAGGAGCGCCCAGAGCAGCACGCTGGGGAACCCGCCTTCCTCGCGTCCGAAGAAACGGCCGATGAGCCACAGCCCGATCGCGACGCAGATTCCGTAGGCCGTATTGACCATCGCCTGGGCGAAGAGGTAGCTCGTGATGCGCGTCGCCGCTTCGTCCAGCGCTTGTGTGGTCAAATTCAGCCGGCCGTGACCCATCAGGCGGATGAGCCGGTCGCGCAGGTCCTCCCGCGCGATCAGCATGAAGATCACCAGGACCACGACCAGGACCGTCGTCGCCAGCGGCCCCAGGAGCCGCTTCAGCCAGTTCCACGCCTCCTCGACGGCGGAGCTCATCTGGATATTGCGCACCGGCATCGGGTTCTGCGTTGTCCATTCCGGTGTCGCTGGCGGCGATGGCGGAGGCGGTGTGGATGACGGGGGCAATGACCGCGGCCCACCCGGACGGCGCGTGCCTTCCAGCGGAACCACCGGCGCGGCCGCCGGCAGCGTGGTGGGCGCGGTCGTCGGCTGTGAAGTGGCCGTGACCTTCTCGAACTCCTTGAACGATTTTTCCAGCGGATTGGTGGAACGCTGAAAACGATCCAGCTTGTGGCGGATGTCCTCGCGATACTTTGGAAGTTGCTCGGCGATCGCGACGAACTGCGTTTTCACGACCCACCCGATCACGAGAAGCACGCCCAAAAACGAGAGGACGACGAGCAGCACCGACGCCGTACGGCCCAGCTTCAGTCGCTCCAGCCGGACGACGATCGGTCCGAGCAAAAAGCTCAGCAGCAGCGCCAGCGCCAGCGGAATCAGGACTTCCTGCGCGAAATAAAGTGCGGCGACGACGACGCAGGTCGAAGCGAGAATGATGAACCGGGACGTCTTGGTGATCTCGGCGGAATTACGGGCCATGCGATATCCCACTCAATTCAAACACCCCATCGGCGATACACACTCAGATGATAAATGGTACAGCGTCGGAAGGGAGGGGGGAAAGCGGACAGGGGAAAGCGGACGGCGAGGAGGCGCAGTCTCATCCTCAGCTTATTGAAGGCGATCATGTTGAAGGCGATCATTGCGCCCGCCGTGCCTCCGCGCACGCCGATGCTGTGGCGAATGCCGTGGTCAGCTTGTCTTGGACTAGACGTAGGGGGTCGGATAAGGGGGTCACTCCTGCTTAACATCGCTCATAAGGTGGAGTGACCCCCTTATTCCCGCTGAACGTACGGCGTCGTAACCGCGGTCATGTTGGCCGTCTATGTCAACATCTATCGAAGGTGCTTACTCCGCCCTCGCGGTCGTCAATGTGATCGCGTGGAGATCCAACAAACCCTCGCGCGCGAACTTGAGTGGTTTGATCGAAAGCATCTGTTTGCCGCCCGAAAGATGGACGCGGCCAACGATTTGGTCGGCGGAGTTATTCGGGCCGCCCGTGCCGGCGGTCGTCCCGTTAATTTCCGTCCCTCCGATTGAAACAGAATAAGTCCCGCCCGCCCACGTGTCGCCCAGGGCAATATTTACGCGGATGTCGTAATCCCCAGCCGGGGCGGTGAAGTACCATGACGCTAAATTGACATCGTGCGGCGTCGTGCACGACCTGAACATGTTCGAGGCGTGAACGATTCACGATCCGGAACTGGAGCGTGGATGCCGGGCTGAACTTTCCATAGGCGCATGCGTCAAATGGTGTAGATGGTTATGGAGGCACTCATGCTGCGAGCTCTCGTCGAGAATGCTGTTGAGATCACCACCTGAACGGCCGATTCAACGGCTTGCGGACGACCCGTTATGGCGCCTGGCGTTTTTTTCTCTAACTGCGCCTCCGGCGTTTCTCCAACCTTGGGAGGCGGCGCATTTGCCGCAGTTCGACATCCCATTACCGAAAGCAATGCAAGGATTCCCGAGACGGCGAGCGATTTAATCATGGTTCA
>JBBSDP010000049.1:0-35248 GCA_038240605.1 Tepidisphaerales bacterium
GGCAAGCCGAGTTGGCGGAACAGGCACCATTGCCTGCCCTTCAGAAATGAATCGAATTTGTAGTGCAGACCTTTGGCAAAAAACCGCGTTCCTGACCCCGCCAAGGCAGATAGACGCCCCAAACTGCGAAGGTTGGGCTAACTCAACACGCCATCCCCCATCCGCATCTGTTTCGCGAACATGCCGGCGAGGGCGGGGCTGTGGGTGACGGTGATGAGGATCGCGTGGTTTTGCGCGGTCAGTTCCTTCAGGAGGTTGCCAACTTCCTGGCCGGTGTGGGAATCGAGGTTGCCGGTCGGCTCGTCGGCGAGGAGCAGGGCGGGGCGGTTCATCAGGGCGCGGGCGATGGCGACGCGCTGGCGCTCGCCGCCGGAGAGTTCGCCGGGCAGGTGGGTGGTACGGCCTTCGAGGCCGACGCGGCGCAGCAGTTCGGCGGCGCGGTCGGCGTCCGCAGCGGTGACGCGCCCGGTCGCCATGCGGGCGATGAGGACGTTCTCGATCGCGGTGCATTGCGGGAGGAGGTGATGGTCCTGGAAGACAAATCCGACGCGCTCGCCGCGGAACCGGGCCAGCTCCGCCGGGCGGAGGGAAAAGGGGTCGGCGCCGCCGAGCGTGACCGAGCCTGAGGTGGGGCGGTCTAGCGTGCCGAGGATGTTAAGCAGCGTGCTCTTGCCCGACCCGCTGGGACCGACGATGGCCAGCGTGTCGCCTGGCGAAAGGGAGAATGAGACGCCGCTCAGCACCACGAGGGGCTCAGTGGGCGTGGGATATTCCTTGCGCAGGTCGCGGACGACGAGCGGCTCGGCCGTTGCCGTCTTGGGTCCTGTTGTCATCGCGGTTGTCACGGCGCTCATTTCTTCTTCTCGTCTCTTGTGGCACGGGCGCCTCGCCCGTGTTTTTTGTTTGCAGCACGGGCGAGGCGCCGGTGCCAGGTGTAGCGCAAAGCTATTTCTTATTACCACTACTGAGCGATGCACGCGCCCTGGTGGCCGCCTGGGCTGTGTCGAACACTTTCAGCATCTCGTTCGCCATGCGCGTGTCCGTGAACGTGGACTCGATCGTCTCCCGTCCGCGCCGTCCCATCTCGGCTCGTCGCGAAGGGTCGCGCAGCAGCTCGGCGAGCGCCGCCGCCAGGGCGCTGGCATCACCTGGCGGGACGAGGCGCCCGCCGTTGCTCATGCGAATCAATTCGGGAAATGAGCCGTGGTCCGGCTGCACCGCCGGGACGCCGCGGGCGAACGCTTCGAGCACGTAAACGCCTTTGGATTCGGGGTAGACGGTCGGCACGGTCAACACGTCGATCGAGTCGAGCATGCGCAGCTTCTGCTCGCGGTCCACCTCACCCAAAAACGTGACGGCGGACTCCAACGGTGTGCCGGCGAGAGCCGCCAGCAGGTCGTTCGCCCAGCGTTCGTCACGTCCGCCCAGATAGCCGGCGGCAATGAGCTTCGCGTTCGCCATGCCGGGGAGCTCGATCAGCTTTGCCATCGCCGCCAAGGCATTGTGAAAGCCTTTCTCGGGGCAGATGCGGGCGAGATAGCCAACCGTCGGCGGGCGCTGTGGCGGCGGCGCGGCGATGGGGGCGAGGTACTCGCGCGCGATGCCGGTGTAGACGACATCGATCTGCTCGCGGGGAACGCCCAGGTACTCGGCCATCTGCCCGGCGTAGTAGTCGCTGCTGGCGACGAACCGGCTCACGTCCGCGCCGCGATCGCGAATCACCGATCGGAGCCGCTCGCGATCGGACGATTGCATTGCGTCGAGGAAGATGTCTTCGCCGGTCAGTTCGCAGATGACGGGGATGCCCAGCTCACGGCGAAAGAGCCGGGCCATGCCGACGAACATCAGGTTGGGGAGGCAAATGACGTCGGGCGTCTCGGTCTTGAGGTACTCGAGGAGCCTTCGCAATTCCTTCTGCGCCGCGCCGTCTTCGGCCTGAATGATATCGAGCGTGAGGCCGGCGAGCTTATCCGGGCGCGTGTTTGTCCCGAGTCGGCCGGCGATGCCCAACAGCCACGGCCGGTCGAAGAGCCAGTCGACCAGGCGCGGCGTATGGCGAAAGAGGCCGGTGAGGTGCTGGAGGTAGACGTTGACCCCGCCATAGAAAATTTCGCTGATGGAGTCGGAGTGATTCTCGGTCTTGAGGGGTGTGTAGAGCGGGATGAGGGTGATGTCGTGGCCGAGTCGCTTGAGCGCTCCGGCCAGCGCGTTGTCGCGCATGCAGCTTCCGCAGTACATGCCCCCCGCACCGGCGGCCAGGATGCAGATGTTCAAGAGCGATCACCTCGCGGATCGGGAACGGTGCGACTCTAATTGAGTGGACGCGATGCCGCGCGCATGCCAGATGATACGCCGCCCAGGGCAGCGGCTAAACGTCGGCTGGAACGCGCCGGATCGATCACCGCGCGACCGCGGTCGCGGCGGGATACCCGTTGCCGACGAATCCGCCCTTTCCGCCCGCGCCGGCGGCGCGGCGCGGGAAATATTTTTCCAGCGTTGCTTCGGAGGGGGGCGGTGAAATCAGCGATCCGAGGATCATGAGCAGTCCCGATCCGAGCACCATCGGGACTACCGGCATCCACCCGAAGAGGCGGAGCTGACCCTGCTTGTTGAGGAAGACCGCCCACTGTCCGACGATGTGGACGTCGAGCGGAGGCAGCCCCGCGGCACGTCGGAAGTGCGATTCGAGCATCCCGGTCGCGACCACGCATGCGGCGACCCAGAGGGCGGCAAGCAACGCGCCCCACTTGGTGCTCCGCTTCCAGAAGAGTGCGGCGATCATCACCGGCGCCAGCGCTGCGAAACCGGAGAACGCGTACTGCACCGCCAGCTCGAAGATCGCCGGGCGGCGCAGCGCAACCAGGTAAGCAACGACGTTGGCCAGCACGATGAACGTACGGCCAACCGCGACCGTTCCCCGCTCCCCCAGCCGAGCCCGCCCGCCGTAATGCTCCACAATGTCTTTCGCGAACATCGTCGAGAGGGCGAGGATCTGGTGGCAGTCGGAGCCCATGACGGCGGAGATGATGCCGGCCGCCAGCAGTCCCGCGATCACTGGCCAGATGTTCAGTTTGATCATCTGAAGCAGCACGCTGTCCGATGCGCCCGGCGTCACTGCCAGCTGCCGCACGTCTTTCACTAGCGCGCCGTAGAGGCCCTTGGCCGCGGCCTTTTGCGCTGGCGTACCGATCGGGTCCTGGAGCGGGTGAACGACGTTGTAGAGCCGTTCAGAAAATTCTTTCGGCGGCGGCAGCTCATGCCTGGCGAGCAGCTCGTCGCGAAACGCCGGGCCGCCTGGCGCCCTGGCCAGATCGAGCATGAGCTGCGGCGGCTTGTGATGGGCCGGATTCGCCACCCACTCGCGCATCGGCTCGGATGTCCCGGCCATCGCGGCGCTGACCTTCGGCTGGCCGGCGGCGATCGTGCCCAGGTACACGCACGGCAGCCAGATCAGCATGATGCACAGCGGGTAGAGGACCACCGTCTTCTTGAACGCCGTCACCTTGCGGGCCGTGAAGCACATGATCGACATGTGCGGAAACATGATCGAGGAGAGGGGGATCAGCATGTAGCTGAGGAACACCACGAAGGGAATGCCCGGCGGGATTCCGGCGGCGCCCGGCGTGCGGGTCAGCAGGGGCGCCTGCGCCGGGTTGCTCAACATCCGGTGCACCGTCTCGGTGAAGTTCACCTGGTGCCCGATCAGCAGGAACGCGACGAAGCCGAAGCTGAGGAACAGGAGCGTCTGAAAAACGTTCACCAGCACCGCGCCGCGCATGCCGCCGAAAAAGACGTTCCCCATCACCACCAGGGCCACGATCGCGCCGCCGGCGGCGTAAGAGATGCGCCCGTCGGTGAGGGATTCGAGGATCGTCCCACCCCCGATGATGCTGATGATCAGGTAGGGGAGCATCATTGCGGCGGTGAGAATGAAGATGAACGTGCCGATCTCCGAGCACTCCCAGCGATCGCGGAAGTAGGAGACCTGCGTCATGTGCCCGAAGCGCTTGCCCACCGCCCAGAGCCGTGTGCCGATGAAAAAGAGGGTGAGCGGGATCACCAGCGCCGAGCTGGTCGCCATCATTCCGAAGACGCCGATCCCCACCCGGTAGGCCATCCCGGAGCTGCCGATGATGGCGAACGCGGTCATGTTGGTCGCGAAGAGCGACAGGAAGAAGACGATCGAGCCGACCGACCGGCTGGCCAGGAAGAAATCCTCCCCCGTCTCCTTGCCGCGTCGGAAGGCGAAGATGCCGATGTAAAGCACGACCGCCAGGTAGATGAAAATCACGATGGCGGGTAACCACTCGACCATGTCTGCTCCTGCTTGCCGGGGAAGGCGACCTCAATGACTTGTGAACGTTCGATGGAGCCTGCCGGAGGCGATCAATGTGCGCCGCGCTGCTCCGGCCGGGAAGACGGCTCTTCGTGCCGCTCCGCCTCTTCCAGATGAGCGGGCCAGGCGAGGCGAACGAAAAGCCACAGCAGTACCGACGCGAATACGCAAAACAGCGCGTGATACCAGAGACCGACGGGGAGGAAACCGAACCAGGCCGGCTCCGCCCGCGCCCAGTTCCAGAAATCCTGGTGGAGGACGATCAGTCCGAGCGTGAGGATCAGGAGAATCCATTTCATGTTGCTGTCAGCTCCGTTGCTTTGGTCACGTGGGGCGAACCGGAACTCTTCTTCAGAGCCGCGACCGTGAGGGAGTGGTGTTCGCGGTTCCACGCACACCACTCCCTTACCGTCGCGGCTCTGAAATTGGGCGGCGCGCGGGCCAACGATCGGTCACTTTCATCAGTCCACCCCTCTCTCTTCTGGAGTACCAGGAGGAGGAGGAGATTTTGGGCCGCCGAACCGATGGCCTGTCCTGCGCATCTCGTCCGCCATCGGACGATTGTATCCTTCCACTGTACTGCGTCTCTGGCGGTCTGTGGTCAGGCCGCATGAGGGCGGCAGCGCGGGCGCTCTGTGCTTCACGTCACCTACACTATGGCCCATGGGGTCCCGTGAGCAACGCGGTTAGGCGTTGCCTGTACGGTAGGGCGTGGGCAAGCGAATCCAATCGCCTGGCGGGCCGGCCCGCCTGGCGGTTTCTCAAGAGACTGGACTTCTCCTCCAGAACTGGAAGGTCGATCATGGCTCCTCAGCGTCACCGCGCATGGTTTTGCAGCATTGTCTTTGCGTGGTTCGCCGCCACGTTGTCTTATCCCGTCGCCGTGCGTGCGGTGGTGGACCAGGGTCCCGCCGAAAAGCTTCAGACGCTTCCTGACTTCAAGATCGAGCTGGTCTTCAAGGCCGATCCAAAGGTGAACGGCACGTTCATCTCGCTGGCGAAGGACGACAAGGGCCGGCTGCTGCTCGGCACGCAGCGCGGGCAGCCGCTCAACCGGCTGACGATTCAGGATGGACAGGTCGTCAAGTCCGAAGTGCTGAAGGTACCGGTCAGTGAAATCATGGGCATGTTGTGGGTCGGCGACAGCCTGTACGTCGACGGGGCCGATTCCAAGCACTACGGACTGTTTCGCCTTCGCGACCCCAACGGCACGGGTCAGTTCGAAAGCGTCGAGATGCTTCGCGAGTGGCAGGGAGGCTCCGGGGAGCACGGCACGCACGGAATCGTGCCGGGACCGGACCATAAACTTTACATCGTCAGCGGCAACTTCGTCGGCCAGCCCAAAGACATGGAGCCGACCAGTCCGCACAAGAACTACGCTGATGACCTCGTGCTCCCCCGCGCCGAGGATGGCAATGGGTTCGGAGCTGGAAACAAGCCGCCCGGCGGGTTCATCACCCGCGTGGACATGGACGGCAAGCACCCCGAGCTGTTCGCCGCGGGAGAGCGCAACACCTACGACATCGCGTTCAACGCCGACGGCGAACTGTTCGGCTTTGACAGCGACATGGAGTGGGACTGGGGCACGCCCTGGTATCGCCCGATCCGCGTCTTCCATGCCACGAGCGGCGCTGACCAGGGCTTTCGCGAAGGGACCGGCAAGTGGCCGGAGTACTACGCCGACAGCCTGCCCGCCGTGAAGACGATCGGCGTGGGCTGCCCGACGGGCGTCGTCTTCGGGACCGGCGCCAAATTCCCGGCCAAGTATCAGAAGGCATTTTATATTCTCGACTGGACGTACGGCCGCCTGATCGCGGTACACACCACGCCGCACGGCGCGACGTACGATGCGACCTGGGAAAACCTGGTCGCCCCCAAGGGCATGTCCGAGAAGCACGCGGCGACGCCCAACAACCTCACGGACGTCGTGATCGGTGACGACGGCGCGCTCTACTTCACCACCGGCGGCCGCGGTACGCAGGGTTACCTCTATCGCGTGACCTACACCGGCAGCGAGCCGACCGCCCCGGCCAACCTGCACGATGCCGACGGCGCCGATGCGCGGGCACTCCGCCACAAGCTCGAGGCGTTTCACGGCCACGCCGATCCCAATGCGATCGAGGCGGCCTGGCCGCAGCTCGGCAGCGAGGACCGTTTCATCCGTTACGCCGCCCGGATTGCCGTCGAGAGTCAACCGCTGGATGAATGGAAGGCAAAGGCCCTGGCCGAGAAGAACCCGGCGGCGGCGCTGACAGCCCTCCTGGCGCTGGCGCGCCATGGCACGCACGACGATCAGGCGGCGCTCATCGAGGCGCTGGGTCGGTTCTCGATCGGTTCGCTGACGCCAACCCAGCAGCTCGAAAAGCTGCGGGTTTTGTCGGTGAGCATGAGCCGGCAGGGCAAGCTTCCGCCGGTGCAGGCACAGAAGGTGATCGCCGAGCTGGACCCGCTTTATCCGGCAAACAGTTTCGAGTTGAACCACGAGCTCTCGGCCGTGTTGTTGGCGCTGGGCGCGCCCGACGCGGTTGCCAAGACGGTCAAGCTGATCGGCTCCAGCCCGACGCAGGAGGAACAGCTCTGGTACGTGTCGAATCTGCGCACGATCAAGGACGGCTGGACGCCGGAGCTTCGCCGTGCCTACTTCTCCTGGTGGCCGAAGAACCAGGCTTCATCGACTCACCCCAGGGAGGTGACCCAGTGGTTCGAGGAGGCGGGACGCGGTTATGACAACGGCGCGAGCTACTCGAATTTCCTGAAGAACCTTCGCCGGGACGCGATGGCGACGTTGAGCAATGAGGATACGCTGGCGCTGGCGGACGTGCTGGCGAATTGGCCGCCGGCACAGAAAACACTTCCGCGGCCAGCCCACCCGCGCCCGCTCGTGAAAGAATGGAAGATGGAGGACCTGGAGCCGTCGCTGGCGGAGATCGGCAAGGGTCGCAATTTCGAGCGCGGCAAGGAAATGTTTGAGACGAGCCAGTGCCTGGCGTGTCACCGATTCGTGAGCCAGGGCGGCGCGATCGGGCCGGACCTCAGCGCCGTCGCGAGCCGTTTTACGCGCCGCGATATCCTCGAGTCGGTGATCGCGCCGTCGAAGGTGATCTCCGAGCAGTACATCGACACCGTCTTCAAGCTCGCCAATGGCGAGGTGATCGTGGGTCGCCTGGTGGAAGACAAGCCGGAGAAGTTCGTCGTCCGCCCCAACCCGCTGGAGCCGGAGAAGACCGTGGCGATCAAGAAATCCGATGTGAAGCTGAACGCCGTCTCCAAGATTTCCCCCATGCCCATGGGGCTTGTAGACGGCCTGACAAAGGATGAAATCTTCGATATGATCGCCTATATCGAGTCGGCAGGCCGTAAAGACCATCCCGATTTTGCCGCCAAATGAACATCATGCCACCGGCGGTGGTATAGGGCTCCGTCAACAGAGGCAGGATGCCCTGAGGATGGTCGGCGTTGGCCACCGGGGAAGACCGGTTCGCGCCGCAGCAAGCGGAAGGTGCCAGTTTTGTTATTCAGCTCTGGTGCTTGTCAGGGCTGGGTTTGGGAAGGATGTAGATGGACTCGGAATTCTGGGATCGTTTTGGGCGAATCATGCGAGCCGGCGGCCTGTTCGTCGCCGCAGCTCTGGTGCTGTGGCGGGGATTTTGGTTCCGTGAGACGGGCGGGGCGTCGGTGCTGATCACCATGATGTGCTTCGCGCTGGGTCTGGTCCTGATGCTGTCCGGGATCACGCTTTTAGGTGAGCGCGAGGAGACTGACGCGGTTTGAGCCTCCATTCTCACCGCTTTCCGGCGCCTGCCTGAGCGGGGTTTGTCGTCGCCCCGGTCCTCGCTCCGCCTGTTGGCTTGCCAGACCGCATACGCCCCGTTATCAAGTCGAAAGGTTAACGCTTTTTATGCATGCCCATTGAACTCGAAGATTTGGAATATCAACGCCAGGCGATAGCCGTCGCCCTGGGGGTTTTCGATGGGCAGTCGAAGAACACCTTCGATAAGGCGAATGTTTTTGGTATTCATGCCAACGTCTCCGACTTGAGTGCCGAGCAGATCGAGGAGAATAAACGCCGGGTCATCGGCGAAAACAGCATTTCCGTGGAAGACGCGAAGCTTTCGCGGGACAACGACATCTGCATCGAGATGGAGACCGGCACCGGCAAGACGCTGGTTTACCTCCGGACGATCTACGAGCTGCACAAAGAATACCGGCTCTCCAAGTTCATCATTCTGGTTCCGTCCATCGCCATCAAAGAAGGAGTCCTCGCCGCGGTCGAGGATTTCAAGAAGCCGCTCGCTGATCGGTACGGTTTCACCCCGGCATGCTTCGAGTACGACAGCGGCAAGCTTTCCCGGCTGCGCCATTTCATTGAGGACACCCAGCCGCAGATCATGGTGATGACGATCCAGTCAATGGCTTCCGACGATCGCATCATCAATCAGGCGGGCCGGGACGATTCTTTTTCCGGGCTGACGTACCTCCAGGCGCTGGGCAAATGCCGGCCGATTGTCGTCATGGACGAGCCGCAGGAAGGGATGGACACCGAAAACGCCATCGCACGGCTCGCCACGCTCAACCCGCTGATCAAGTTACGCTATTCCGCCACGCATAAGGTCGTGAAGAATCTCCTTTACCGCCTCACGCCTTTCGAGGCGTACCGCCAGGGGCTTGTGAAGAAGATCGAGGTCCTGTCAGTCGCCGAAAAGAACGACGAGGCGACGCTGAAGATCGAATTCTCCAACGTTCAGAATGGGAAGGGGATCAAGGCGAAGCTCGCTGTATGGCGCGTCAATGGAGACGGGTTCAAATGGAAAGAAACCAACTGGCTCAAGGTCGGCGACAACCTGGGAGATAAGTCAGGAAACATCAGCTATCGCGACTACACCATCGAGCGGATCTGGAAGAGCCTTCACGACCAGAAATTCCACCTGAAGTTCGGCAACGGCATCGAGCTCGTTCTCAAAGAACGTAATGGCGATATCTCCGGGCTTTTCCGCCAGCAGCTTCAGTGGCTCATTCGCCGCCATTTTGAGAAGAAACCGATTCTCGCGGCAAAGGGGATCAAGTGCCTGTCGCTCATCTTCATTGACAAGGTGGACAATTACGTCCGCGACCAGGGGTTAATCAAAATCCTCTTCCACGAGGAATACGCTTCGGTCTACCGCGAGATAACGGGCGCGGATCCGTCGCCTGGGCAAATCACCGCCGCCCAGGGCTATTACTTCGCCAGGACCGGCGGGGATGAATACACGGACAGCGAAAACGCGATGTTGAGGAACAAGAAGATTTTCGACGAGATCCTCCGCGATAAGGAGGCCTTGCTCGATCTCGGCAACCCCCGCGAGTTCATCTTCTCCCACTCCGCGCTCGGCGTCGGCTGGGATAACCCCAATATCTTCAACATCGCCACGCTCAACGAATCCTACAGCGACACGAAAAAGCGGCAGGAGCTCGGACGCGGCCTGCGTATTTGCCGCAATCAGGATGGCCGGCGCATCTACGACGCCGAGGGCGTCAAAGAGGGAGCGGAACTTAATCTTCTCACCGTCGTCCCCAACGAAACGTACGAAACCTTCGCGGCGCAGTATCAGGAGCAGATCGAGGAAATTTACGGGACTGCCGCCGCCGGAGGCGCTCTCCGCAAAAAGCACAAGGGCGCGGACGCAAAGAACAAGATCAGCCGCACCAGACGTTTCGAATCCGATGCGTTCAGGGCATTCTGGGAGAAGCTTGCCCGCAAGACCGATTACACGGTTGCCTTCAACGAAGAGCAGATCATTTCCCGTTCGGTGGAAGCGCTCAATAAGCTCGCGATCGGCGAATATGAGGCGGAGGTCGTGCTGACCCGGATTCGAAGCATCGCCGCCGAGTCGATCGGTAGTGAGGAGGTGGGGCGCGACACCCAAAGCCTTCGCGCCAGCTTCACGCCCTTCGATCTCGTCGAGGAACTGAGCGAAAACACGTCACTATCCTATCCCACCGCCGTCGAGATCGTTGCGGGGATCGAGTCCAACTTCGCGTCGCTGGTGAGAAACCCGCCGAAATTCCTCGCCGCCGCCTGTGCCCTCGTCCGCGAAATCGAACTGGAGGAAATGCTGCGGACGCTCAGCTATCACCCGACCGGTGAGAGTATTCCGCTCGCGGAATTTGAAGAGGTCATCTGGAGTTTTCTTCCGGTTGAACCAACGCCCGAACGCGGGGTTTACGATGGCGTTGCATACAGCAGTTCCATCGAGCGAGCGTTTACCAAAAGCGCCGAGGGCGATCACGAGGTCGTCTGCTTTCTTAAACTGCCCAGGAGTTACCGTATCCTCACTCCCATCGGCCATTGTTACGAGCCGGACTTCGGCCTCGTGCTCAAGGCCGCAACCTGCGCTCCGGCGACGAGAACGAATACTATTTCGTCATCGAAACCAAGAGCACGAACAATATCGACGACCGCCGCGCGCTCACCGACTCGGAGCGTTGGAAGATCAAGTGCGCGATGAAGCATTTTGATGCGCTTGGCATCGAAGCCCGGCTCGATTACAGGCCATACGTCGCGCCGGTTAAGGATTACCGTGCCGACTTCAAATCGAAGGTTCCCCAACGATGAGCGAGCCGACCGAAACGCTAAATGACCTGCTGCCGCTCAGCCCGGACTTGAACGCCGAGCGCCTCGGCGCGCTCAAAAAGCTCTTCCCGGACCTCTTCACCAACGAGGGCCGGCTGAACGTCGATGAGCTGAAGAAAGTGGTGGATCCTGCGCTGGTCGGCGAGAGCGAACGCTACGACTTCCGATGGTACGGAAAATCCAAATCAAAGCGTGAAGCCTTCACCCCAAGCCGCGCTGCCCTTGTCTATGACGCCGCCCGCTCGGTCAATCCCGAAAAGGCCGGGGGCAACATGATTATCGAAGGGGAGAATCTCGAAGTCCTCAAGCTCCTGACCAGCGCCTACCGCGAGCGCATCAAGTGCATCTACATCGATCCGCCGTACAACACAGGGAAGGACTTTGTCTACTCCGACAACTACGCGGAAGGCCGAAAGCCGTACTGGGAGCAAACCGGCGTCACTGAAGACGGCGTTAAGGTGGACACGAATGCCGACAGCGACGGACGGTTTCATTCGAATTGGCTGTCGATGATCCACAGCCGGCTGCTGACGGCTCGTTATTTATTGCGACCTGACGGTTTTATTGTTGTCAGCATTGATGACGCCGAAGTTTTCAACCTTTCACGCGTGACGGACGAAGTTTTCGGGGAGGAGAATTTCATCGCGACGCTCGTGTGGGACAAGAATCGAAAAAATGACGCCAAGTTCTTCTCGGTTGGTCATGAATACATGCTCGTGTATGCGAAAGACAAGCTCTGGCTCCAAGAACAGGGACTTGTTCTACGGGCCGACAAAGAAGGGGTCGACGAGGTCAAAGAACTTTTTGAAAAACTACGAAAGGTACACAAAGAAGATTGGAAGAAGGTGCGCGACGGACTGCTCGCCCTTTATGCTACCTGGGACGAAGACGATGAACGTCAGCCGTTGGTGAGGTACTCGAAAGTCGACGCAAAAGGACCGTACCGAGACGACGGGAACATCAATTGGCCCGGCGGTGGTGGACCAACCTACGAAATATGCCATCCCTCAACGCATAGGGCTTGTAAACTTCCCGTGAGCGGTTGGCGCTATCCGACGGCGGAGCGGTTCTGGCAGGAGTACAAAAGGGGTCGAATCGTGTTCGGACCTGACGAGACCACGGTACCGAGCGTTCGCACCAATCTTTTCGACAGTAAGACCCAAGCATTGCGAAGCGTCCAATTCAGCTATGCCCAGACCGCTACTCAAGAGTTCCAGAAGATTTTTGGCGGCAAGAAAGTTTTCGACAATCCGAAGCACTTTGAAGACCTTCGGAAAATCGTCGATTATTTATCGGAAGAGGGAGATATCGTTCTGGATTTCTTCGCCGGATCCGGCAGCGCAGCTCATGCCGTGCTGCTGGCGAACGGACGTCGCGAGTTCATTCTCGTTCAGTTTCCCGAAGCAATTTCGGAGATGACGCGAACTGGAAAGCGCGCGATCGACTTGGGTTTAAGGAAGGTCAGCGACATCACAATTGACCGGAACAAGCGAGTAATCGAAAAGATACGGAACGATGCCCAAGGCCTGCTGCCGGACGATCCTCAGCGCCAATTCGCCGATTCACTCGGCTTCAAGGTCTACAAGCTCAACAAATCGTTTTTCCCGCGCGTCGAGTTCGCGCCCGATCCGGACAAGACCGAGGCGGAGAACATCGAGTTGCTCAAGCAATACATACGCGACAAGGAAGCGACGTTCCACATTCAGTGGGAGCGGGAAACGGTGCTCGACGAGGTTCTCCTGAAGAACGGCTTCATGTTGAATTACACGCTCACTCGCCGCCCCGAATTCGTGAAAAATGAGGTGTTTCTTGCGGCGGACGCTTTCAAGCAAAGCCTGATCTGCCTCGACCCCGACATCGACGCCGCCACGGTGGATTATTTCAAGACTCACAAAGATGTTTTTTTCATCTGCCTGGAACTCGCCCTCGACACCACCAAAAAATGGAATCTCCGGCATCAACTTGGCGATAAATTTAAGGCGTTTTGATGCGGGGGAATAGAAAAGGCGGGCGTCACCGGAAGAAAGAGAGATTGTTCGCGCTGACGTAGGCGTGATCATCGGGCGGCTTGAGCTCGACGTGCCCGTCGCGGAACAGGACGTTGATGCGCACGTCGCCGACCTGGGCGCTGGCCGTGCCGCTGTACCAGGGATTGAAGGAGGGCGTCGAGTTGAATGAGGGGATCTGCCAGTGCTTGCCATGCGTGAAATGGTAATCGCCGGACAGGTCGTAATACGCCAGGTCGGCCATGAGGGGAGGATTGGCATCGACCGCCGTGCCGGTGGAGGTGTTGCGGGCAAGCTTGGTCACTTCGAACGGGGCGCCGTCGGAGCTGAATCCGCCGGGCGCGAGAACTTCCTGAATGTTACGGCCCATCCAGACGTAGTCAGTTTCCACCCAATATTCGGTGAGGTCGGGATCTCCCGCCGTGACTGAACGGGGGTCGTCTGGAAGATTATCAAGTTCGGCCCGTGCGGCCATCTCGCTCCCCTGGCCGTAACGAAACGCGCTGGGACCGAGCTCCGCGAGCGGCGAGGAGGGGCAGATGAACAGGCGCTGGTCGGCGCCGTACTCGTCGACGAGCAGGAAATAATCCTTCGTATACATCCAGGTGGGAATTTGCGCGCCGGCTCCGGACAACGGGGTGTCCTGCGCTTCGGGCACGCGGCCATGGTGGTCCGCCGCGAAGAGGTAAACGAACTGGCCGATGCTGCGCAGGTTACTGGCGCATTTCACGCGGTTCATCGATTCCCGGGCCGCAACCAGCGCGGAAAGCAACAGCGCGATCAGCATCCCGATCAACCCCAACGTGGACTTCAACCATGCCATCATCGCGAAGGACAACTCGGCGAGCGGCGCCGTCTACAAAGGCGCAGCGCTTGGCCAGGTCGGAGCGGCGACCCAGCTCTTTGTCGCGAACTTCAATTCCGGCGCGATCGAAGCCTACGACAGCAACTTCACCCGCGTTTCACTTCCCACCAGGGCGTTCCGCGACCGCTCAGTGCCCAAGGGATTCGCCCCCTTCAACGTGCAAAACATCAACGGACAGCTCTACGTGACCTACGCGAAACAGAACGCCGCCAGGCACGACGATGTGGGCGGCGCCGGCGCCGGGTTCGTCGATGTATTCAACACCAGCGGAAAACTGCTGCGGAAGTTGCAGCATACCAAGGCCCTCAATTCGCCATGGGGCGAGGCGGTTGCGCCATCGAGCTGGGGGAAACTGGCCGGCGATATCCTGATCGGCGAGTTCAAGAGCGGCGAGATCGACGCCTTCTCCGCGAAGAACGGGCGCTTCGTTACCGCACTCAAAGATTCGACTGGCACGCCGGTTCAGATCCCCGGACTCTGGGCCCTCGCGCCCGGCACCGGTTCCGCCACCAGCAGCACCCAGTCGATCTACTTCACGGCCGGCGTGAACGATGAGCAGGACGGCCTCCTCGGCATGCTGAACTTCACGACGTCGTCGGCGCAAAACAGCCCGCCGCCGATGACGATGCCCGGGTATTAGACTAAGAAGAGCTGATTCACCGAAGAGTGCCACATGAGGCTTCGCCTCCAGCCTTCTCACTGAACCCCGAACTCTCTCTCGGTTCGGCAGCAGGCGAATCTTGTTGAGTGCAAGCTGCTTGAGAAGAAAAAGTTCGGGTGGTTATGGCAACGTGAGTTTGCCTTTGCCGTGCTTGATCACGATCTCTCAGACACCGGCATAGCTGAAGAAAAGTTCGCTTTTCGGCTCGGCGATCCGTGCTGCGGCAACGGGTGTGAGTTTCGCGTTCCCATCAAGTAGCCAAAGCAGTGCCTGTGTGTCGATCAACGCGCCCGTCACAGGTACTCCTCAAAATCGTCGGGCGTCTCATTGAAGTCATCGGCCATCTGGATCTGACCGGCTGCTGAGCCGGGGCGGCGCACGAAGTCCGCCGGCACCGCGTCGAACGGGTCGATGTGCAACGCCGCCGATTCGTCCCACATATCGCCGGCCCTGAGCGCGGCGGTGAGATCGGTGTACGGCGAAAACGTGGCCCCGTCGGACCGAACCGGCTCGATCTGCTCAATCGTGATGCGCAGCGGCTGATTCGGCGCCAGTGAGAGCGGTTCGTCGGGCACGATCACTTTGCCATCGTAATGAGCCTTGAGGGCAACCATAAGCGGAATGATACCACATTCTGCATTGAATTCAGCCTTTCAGTGCCAGATCATAACTGCCCGGCGTACTCGTTGAGGGCAACGCTGAATCCCGCCGGCTCCCAGCCGAAGTCATGGATGAAGGGGCGCGTCTGGCCGGTGTTGTCTTCCTGGCTCATGATGACCTGATCCCGGTTGAACGGGAGGAGGGAGCGTGGAATGACGCGGGTCAGCAAGCGTGCATACCAGGCCGGTATGGCGGCGACGGGTCGCGGTCGGCCGATGACTGCCTCGGCGAACGCGCGGTGCAACGGGGGCCAGGTGACGCGCTCGGCGCCGGCCAGGTCATAGGTCTTGTGCACCGTTTGCGGCTTTTCGATCGCATCGACAAAGGCGCGCGCGACGTCCTTCACGTAGACCGGCTGCAACATTCCCGCCCCGCCGCGGCCGAATATGCCCGCGCCGAAATAGGGCATGAAGAGGAATGGCGCGGATTTGCCGCGGGCCCAGGCGGCTTCCATCTGGGTGAACTCGCCGCTTGGGCCGTGGATGAGGGACGGGCGGAAGATCGTCCACGCGAGCGAACTGCTCCGGACGATTTCCTCGGCGCGGAACTTGGTCAGGTGATATTCGCTTACCGCATCCGCGCGCGTGCCGAGGGCGGACATGTGGAGGTAGCGGGAGACGCCGGTGCGGGTCGCCGACTCGACGACGGCACGCGTCCCCTCGACGTGGACCTTTTCGAAGGTGACTCCCATGCCCGGGCGTTCGGCAATGATGCCGACCAGGTGAATCACGGCGTCACAGCCGCGCATTGCGTCCTCGAGCGCCTTGGGGTCGAACAGGTCGCCCTCGATGATGTTCACGCGCTCCGCGGTAGCTTTGAGCTTGCCGTCGCGAACTAATGCGTTAACCGAGTAATCGCGTGCGAGCAGTTTGGCGACGACGGCGCCGCCGACAAACCCGCTGGCGCCCGTCACGAAAATTCGACCCTTCATCCGTCGGCTCCTGCTTCATTGGCCGCGAGCCCGCCCGTACACTGTAGGTTCGGCATCGAACGCATGAGTGCAGGCCTCCCGCCATCAACTTCACTCCGCCTCGGCACCCGCGGCAGCATGCTGGCGCGCGCGCAGAGCCAGCTCGTCGCCAATGCGCTGGAATCCGCTCATCCCGGGATCCGCGTGGAGCTGGTTATCCTGAAAACCTCCGGCGATCAGATTGTCGATCGCCCGCTTCACGAGGTTGGCGGCAAGGGACTTTTCACCAAAGAGCTTGAGCAGGCCCTGCTCGCCGGGGAAATCGACTTCGCCGTCCACAGCTTCAAGGACGTGCCGGTGACGATGCCGCTGGTCAGGCAGGATGAACTGGTGATTGCGGCCGTGCCAATGCGCGAAGACCCGCGCGACGTGCTGGCGAGCAACCCATTGGCGGAGACGATCGACGCGCTGCCGCAGGGCGCGCGAGTTGGCACCGGAAGCCTGCGACGGCGTTGCCAGCTCCGGTCCCGCCGGCCCGACCTGAGGGTAGAGGCGATTCGCGGGAACATTGACACGCGACTGCGGAAGCTGCGCGAGGGTCAGTTCGACGCCGTGGTGCTGGCGATGGCCGGCATCGCACGGACCGGTTTATTCGATCCATCGCTGATGTCCGCCATCCCTGATGAAGTGATGCTTCCCGCACCAGGGCAGGGCGCATTAGCGTTGCAATGCCGGCGGTCTGATGAGCGGATCAGTTCATTGTTGCGAGTATTGGATGATGCCGACACGGCGCGGTGCGTGAGGGCGGAGCGAGCGCTGGTCGTTGCGCTGGAGGGAGATTGCCTGTCGCCGATCGCCGCACTTGGGGAGATCGGAGCGGACCTTCACCTGCGCGCCTGCGTCGGCGGGCGCGGCGGTGAGGGGCCGGTCATTACCACCGAGGCGCATGGCGATCCGGCTAAGCCCGAAGCAGTTGCCGACGCCGTCTTTGCGAAGCTGCGTCAGCAGGATGCAATGTCGCTGTTGCACGGGCGGCGATAGCCTAACGCCATCGCGCGGGTCGGCGACAAAGATCAGTTGATCAGCGTCGGCGCTTTCTGCGCGTATGGGTATGACGCGCTGGACGAGCAAGAATTGTGGAAGCTGGACCTGACGGGGTGGTCGAACGTGCCGCGGCCGGTTTACCGCGACGGCATCGCGTACCTGAGCACCGGGTATATGGAGGCGGAGCTGTGGGCGGTGAAGATCGATGCCACCGGCCCGCGCGGCACGCCAACCGTGTTGTGGAAATTCAAACATGGCGCGCCGCTGAAGCCGTAAATCCTGCTGGTGGACGATGCGCTCTACTTCGTGTCCGACAACGGCGTCGCCCACAGCCTGGCGGCAAAGACGGGCGAGCAACGCTGGCAGGGACGGATCCTGGGCGCGTGCAGCGCATCGCAGATCTACGCGAACAAGCTGATCTACTTCTTCGACGAGCACGGTCGTAGCGTCACGATCCGCCCCGGACCGACGTTGGACAGGGTGGGGGAAAGCCAGCTCGACAGCCGCATCATGGCATCGCCGGCCGCGGTGGGGGAACGCGATGTTCCTGCGGACGGAACAGGCGCTGTATCGCATCGAATAGGGTGCGTGTTACAGGTCGGTTCTGCACTCTGGGCATCGGGCGGGGCTGGCGCGCAGGTCATATCCGCATGTGGGGCAGAAGCCGGCTTCTTTGCGAGCGGCGGTTCTCCGTCTTCTCCAGCGGGTGATCAGCAGCGGCGCTCCCCAGGGGAGAATGGCCAGGAGCGCCAGTAACGGAATCGGTACGGCAACGAGCGCATAGCGGGCGCGCATCGGCATCGGTTTCATCGATGCCTGCGACATGGGTCGCGTGAGGACAAACGTGCCGCCGCCAGTGATGGAGATTCCCAGTGGAAGCCAGTTGCGATAGATCGCTCGTTGTCCGATGACGAAGCCGGGATAGTATGAATCGCCATCACACCGCCTGCGTGCGACGAGCGCTCGAGACAACGTTTGTTGTGAGTGTCGCCCAGTCCTAAGATGGAACGGCGATGATTTCAGCATTAACGGGCGAATTGAGGCGGGTTGGTGAAGACCGGGTTCACCTGCAGGTGGGGCCGGTCCTGTGTGAGCTGCTCGTGCCGGCGATGGACCTGAATCTCCTTCACGCGGGGGTTGGCGAGGAAGTTACGTTCCACACGTTTCTGTATTTCGAAGGGGATTCGTCCGGCGGAAACATCGAGCCGCGCCTGGTCGGCTTCCTGCGCCCCGACGACAAGGCGTTCTTCCAACTGTTCATCACGGTTAAAGGAATCGGACCCAAGAAGGCGCTGCGCGCGCTGGCGCAGCCGGTCGGAGAAATCGCCCAGGCGATCGAATCGAAGGATGCGCGGTTCCTTGTCGCACTGCCGCAGATCGGCAAGCGAATGGCCGAGCAGATCGTCGCCGAGCTGGCGGGGAAGACGGGCGACTTCGCGACCGCGGTCGTGAACGGCAAGCCGAGCGTCGGCGGCCGAATCGCGGCGGAAGAGGATGCGATCGCAACATTGATGGCGCTGGGGGAGCGCCGCCTCGATGCCGAGCATCTCCTGGACCGGGCCCGGCAGAACAACGCCGGCCTCAAGACCACCGATGCAATGGTTCGCGAGATGCTGCGGATGCGCACCGCCCGCGGCTGAACCCCCATCGGGGGGGCGGGAAGATGACCTTCACCCCGCGCCCTCACCTCTTCGAGCCTCAGCCTCAGAGCCGAAGGCGGGCGAACCGAAGGCCTTTTCGGCTGCCCGATCTATGGCTCGTCCGAAGTCTGCCGCCGGTTTGGGCGACGCTTGTGATGATGTTCTCCTTCGCTACAACTGTTTGGATGCCGCGCGAGCGTATCGTGTCTGGAGTCTCGGGGGGCGAGGGGGAAGAGCGCGAGAACTACGCGCTGCGGCCGCTCCGCTTCGCCCAGTACATCGGGCAGGAAACGCTGATCCGCAAGTTGCGTATCGCGGTCGAGGCGGCTCGCTCGCGCGCCGAACCGGTCGATCACATGCTGTTGCATGGGCCGCCGGGATTGGGAAAGACGACGCTGGCGCACGTCGTGGCCAACGAGGTGGGGGCGCACGTTCACGTCACCAACGGACCGGCCCTGACCAAGGGCGCGGACTTAGTGGGGATCCTGACCAAACTGAGCCGGGGCGATGTGTTGTTCATCGACGAGGTGCATCGCCTCAGCGCCATCGTGGAAGAGTATTTGTATCCGGCGATGGAGGATTTCAAGGTTGACGTTACGCTCGACCAGGGCGCGCACGCGCGGACGGTGACGATCCCGATTCAACCCTTCACGCTGATCGGCGCGACGACGCGCATCGGCCTGCTCACCGGCCCGATGCGCGGGCGATTTGGGATCAGCGAGCACATCGAATTTTATTCGCCGGAAGCGCTGCACGAGATCCTGCGCGCCAACGCGAAGTTGTTGAAGCTCGAGGCCGAAGAAACCGCGCTGTGGGAACTGGCGCGCCGAAGCCGGGGGACGCCGCGCGTGGCCAACCGTCTGCTGCGGCGCGTGCGCGACTTTGCGGCGGTCGAGGGAAATGGCCGGCTCACGCTCCCGACCACTTGCTCGGCGCTGGAGCTGGCCGCCATCGACGACCGGGGCCTCGATGAGCAGGACCGTACGTTCCTGCGCACGGTGATCGAAGTGTATGAGGGCGGCCCGGTCGGCATTGAGGCGGTGGCCGCCACGATGGGGGAAGAGCGGGATACGCTGGAAGACGTGATCGAGCCGTTTCTGCTTCAGAACGCGTTCGTCACCCGCACGCGGCAGGGCCGGCGGGCAACCAAGCTGGCCTATGAGCACCTGGGGATCCGCTATCGTCCGCCCTCTGCGCCTGTGGAGGGACTCTTCACGCCGGGAGAACCCGCGAATGACGAAAATTGATTTGGCGGCGACAGGCCCGCATCCACGCTTACCCGAGGGGGGTATCGAGCAACTGGCGGAGGCGATCAGCCAGGATTGGGGGGAGCGTTGCAATCCAGGTGGCGTCGATGAGGCCGACGTCGATCAGGTCGCGCAGGTGCGTTCGATCCTTGTCGCGCCAGGCGGTGAGCTTGATGCGCACCAGCGCGTGTAGAGCGATCACGTGAAAGGGTCCCGCGTCCTCTGATTCGCTGACGTCGGGGTTGGCCAGCGGTTCGTGCGGACGAACTTTTTCGTTGGCGAACACGACGTGCACCGCATCCCGCGGCTTGGCCGTCGTCGAGTCGAGGAACACGTCCATTCCAGCGACATGGCGATGCACGAAGCCCGCACCTTCCAGGGCAGTCCGGGCGAGATCGAAATCCTGACGGCGCAGCAACACGTCCACGTCCTGGGTATTTCGAACGGCGGCTTCGTCCACGCGAGAAACCCACAGGGCAACGGCGTTGCCTCCCGCGATGGCGTATGGGACGTCGGCGGCCCTGAGGGCTGCCGCGGCCTTGAGCAAACGTAGGCGGACTTTTTCCACTGCGTTCACCACCCCTTGCAATGAGAATGGGCCGATCGTCGTGGACATAGGCTCGTCCTGACTCACCCGGTTGTCGTGCCGGCTCCGAATTTCATAACCCATCGTGAATTTACGTCCGGCGTTGGCGGGGGTCAACGTGGCCGGGGCGCTGACCTCAGTATGCGGATTGGTATACTCTTACAATGTCAAAGGAGGTCGCGCCATGTCTTCCAACGGCGATTCGGGTGTGGTCGTGCGGGCCGGCGAAGGCCCTTCATTCTGGGTGGCGGGCGATCATGTCACGTTCAAGCTGCGCGGCGATCAGACCGGCGGCAGGTTTGCGCTAGCGGAAACGATCGTTCCAGTGGGCGGCGGACCGCCGCCGCATATTCACGGCCGTGAGGACGAGATGTTCTATGTCATCGATGGCGAACTCGCGTTCTTTCGCGACGGGCGCATCATTCGCGGATCCGCCGGCTTTGCGACCTACCTGCCCAAGGGAGGGCTGCACACGTTCAAGAACATGGGCAATCATCCCGCCCGGTTCCTCGTGGCGGCGGTTCCCAGCGGATTCGAGCAGTTCGTCGCTGATGCGGGTTGCCCCTGCACGGATCCCGCCTCTCCGCCAACCGTGGGGCAGGCCGAGTTTGGAAAGCTGATGTCCGCGTGCGCGCTTCACGGACTCCAGATGCGGCCCGATGTTCAACTTCCCGATCCCACCGCGACCGGCGCCGCCCAGACCTCGCCTTCTCCGCGCGCCTTCTGGGTGCGTGGGCAGCATGTTACATTGAGGCTGATTGCCGGCGACACGCGCGGCAATTTCAGCCTGGCGGAATTGACGAGCCGGCCCGGCACCGGCGTGCCGGCCCACTCCCACCGGACGATCGATGAAATTTTCCACGTGCTGGAGGGAACGTTCGAGTTTCAGATCAATGGCGTTCAAACCCTGGCTCCGCCGGGCACGACCGTCTTCGTGCCGCGCGGCGTGACGCACGGGTTCCGCAACGTGGCAACATCCACCGCGCGGCTCGTCGATTACCACACGCCCGCCGGCTTTGAGCAATTTTTCGAAGAGGCGGGGACACCCTGTATGGATGCCGACTCGCCACCGCCGGACCTTGTCCCCGACGAAGGCGCACTGCGGGCCTTGTTTTGACCGCCATGGAATGGACGTGCCCGCGCCGATGGGCCGTTAAGTGAACCACCCGACCGGTCGATACAACGGGTGGCCGAGTACCCAAGTGGCTCAAGGGCGCGGACCGCAAGTCTGCGAATCGCTGGTTCGAATCCGGCCTCGGCCTTTTCCCGGTTAATGATTTGAATGAACCGCCAGGCGTGCGAGACGATGCTTAATGCATCGCCGTCGGCTGTGGTGCGGTCGCGCCGGTGATGCGCGGCAGGCACTTGCGCATCAGGTCGGCGAGCTTGGCGGCATCAGCTTCGTCCAGGCGGGTCAGGACCCGTTCCCATCGATAGGCGAAGCTGCCTCGTTCGTCGCGACGCTTGTGCTTGAAGAGCGTATCGAAAGCGCGACGCCGCTTGCGATATTCGTTCTGAATCTGGGAGAACCGTCGAACGAAGGCATCGAGGAAGGCCTCGGCGAACGCGTTAGCGTCGGCGACGTGATCCATTCGATGGGCGATCGCCAGCGCGTAGGCCGGGGCTGCCTGGCTGAGATCGCGGTAGTAGTCGGTGAACGTTCCGGTGGGATCGGCGACGACGATGTCGATTGGGAGGCCGGTGGCGTCCTCGACGATCAATTCGTCCCCGTCGTCGAAGATGACGGCCCCATGATGTTCGGCTCGCCCGAGGATCAGGTTGGGCGCGGCGGCCCGTCCCAGCAGCGAAGCGAACGCCAGCGCAAATCGATCATCCTCGAAGCGGCAGAGTGGCACCTTATCGGTGGCCGCTCCCTCCAGGTAATCCCGCTCGAAATAGGCCGACCAGATGGCCACGCCGCGGTAGGCAGCGTTGCCTCCGTTGTATTCCTCGCCGATCTTCCGCGCGGTGATGCGCGGCGACAGGTTCATCCCGAGTTGCCGGCAGCCCAGCCGGCGGTCGAGGATGTACTCGGTGTAGTCCTCCGCTTCGAGGATCGCCGTCAGCAGGTCCTTCCCCTCGTCGAGATGCTCGCGGACCGCCCACTTCTGCATGCGGATGATGCGCAGGATTGGACGTTCGGTCCCGCGCTGCTTGACTTCAGCAAGGTAGACACCGCGTCGGCCGTCGAAGGGCTGGCGCGATGAGAGCGAGTCGACGACGCGCCCGATATTGACGTATTCCAGATCCCCGTAATCTCGGACGAAATTGAAGATGAACCCCCGCGCGGCATGGTCGCAAATACGGTGGCTTGCGGGGTCACAATCGGTTTGATCTTCCTCGTCGAAGACGGGATCGAGGATCAGTTCCCCATCGATGACGCGGCCGCCCGGCACCCACTCGACCTGCATGAAAAATTCCGCGCCGAGCCCCAGCAGAGATTCCTCGGAGATGGATTTGTCGGTGCGGCCAATCAGGGCGGCGTACATCTGGCTTCGCCACAGGGCTGAGTTGGGGTCGTCGGTCCGCAGGGCGGGGGGCACCGATCGGTAAAACCGCTCCCGCAGCGATTCGAACGCCGCCCACAACTGCTTGCTACCCATCGAGGCAAAGTCGCAGTCGGTGAAGTCCGTGGCCAGCCCCGGATCATCCGCGACGAAAAAGCCGACCTCCGGGTTACCGAGGCGGTTCAGCCGTGAGCAATTGTCACGGATCTCCTGAAGGTGCGCCCGCAATTGATCTTCGCCAAGTTGAGCGAGGCTACGGAACTGGGCATACGTGAGAAGGCGCGTGCCGCTGGCGGCGTTGAAGGCGTAGATGTCGCGGCCTCCGATGCCGATCGACGATGCGGCGATCATGCGCTTCATGTCGTCGGCGGACCGGGGCAGCGGACTGATTCGCCAGCACTCGCCACGACCTTTGATCGCCTGCCGGACGTGCTCATTGAGGACGTGCAGGAACCGGATCTTCTTCTTCGAGACGACCTGCTGGAGCAGCTCGTCGGCCTCGAAGGCGAGGGCCATGTCGGCTGGGTCGGGGCGGATGAGGATCTGGTCATCCTCCAGCACCAGGTCAACCGCGGCCATCCATTCGCGCTCCTCCTCGGCTTCGCTGAGGCAGGGCATCCCCCGCGCCGCCCGAGCGGCATTCAGCGATTCGACGAACGCGACGCGCTGCGTGGCATGAATTCCCGGAAGCGTGACGATCGTATTGGCGTAGGGGAAAACGGTCGCGATGCGCGTACGCAGGCGGCCGTTTTCATCCCGCGACAGAAGGTCATCGCCAATGATGTGGGGCTTCATCCAGTTCGTCTCACTCGCAACGCCGAGATACTCGCATCCGCCTATGCCAACGATCGTGCATCAGATCATGACAGATTTCCACTCTTCGTCTTCACATTGCCGCAGGCGCACGTCCCATAACCCTCGCGTTCAAGCAGCAAGAATTACCCGTTAAGATGGAGAAGCCGAATCGGTCGAAGGAAGGGGAACGATCCGGGTGCCGCGACCAGTAGGGAGGCGATTGACGGATCAGGTATAGTGGGGTTACTTTTGTTGCAATATCCTGTCGTGGATATAGATTACGACTTGGAGCAATCGAATTCAGGCAGGACAATGGGCTGAGCGTTGGGTCTGGCAGAGCGGCTGGACGGGACCTGAGTACGGCTGAGCCCGGGCGGTTCCCCCCTTCGAAAGGAGCGCCTCTTGCGTCTCGAGCGTCAAAATTCAACGAGGTTTGCGATGAGTAGTTTGCGCGCGTTGCTCCTTGGCGTCGGTTTGATCGTCGTGCCGCTTGGGTGCGACTCGAAGAGCTTCATCGATCCCGGAGAAATGGGCCGCTATCAGCATGAGCCGCTCGCGTCGCCGATCCTGAACACCCTCGACCCCGCCATCGAGACCAAGAGCGACGAGTTCGCCGGCGCCACCGATCCGCTTCCCTCGGATCTCAGCGATACCACGACCGACTACCGCATCAGCCGTGACGATCAGTTGAGCATCGCGATCTCCGACCTTCAGGGCCCGGGCCAGGAGACGGTGAAGGTCACGCGCGTGACCGAAAGCGGCAACATCAGCTTGCCTTTTGTCGGGGCCGTTCACGCTGAAGGCCTGACCGAGATCGAGCTCGAACAGGCGATTATCGAAGCGTATCGAAATGCCAACCTAATCCAGAACGCGCAAGTATCGGTGTCGGTGGTCGAGCCCCGCGGCCGCGCCTTCAGCATCCTCGGCGCGGTGGTTCAGCCCGGGGAATACGCAATTGCCGAGTCCGATTTCCGCATCATCAATGCTTTGGTCCTTGCCCGCGACGTGACCTCCCCGCTCGTCGAATACGCGTACGTCATCCGTCGTTCCGAGCAGCCCCACGTCGGGACTGGCCCGGCCACGACTCGTCCCGTCGGGGGCCGGCCGGCCAGCGCTCCGGCTTCGGGTCCGGCTTCAGAAGATTTGGCCCCGCACTCCCAGGCGACGCCGATCGATCACAATGTCGTTCACCTTGCGGCAGACGTAGCGGCCGCCGATGCACCGCCGGCCGCGCCCGCAAGCGCACCCGATACAGCCCCCGCGACCGCCCCGGCTGTCGATGCGCCCGCAATCGTTCCGACCGGGCCCGGCACCACGACCGGCGGCAACGCGACGACCAAACCCTTTGAATTTAACGAGCCGACGATGCCCGGTGCCCCGCGCATCATCCGCATTCCGCTCCAGGCGCTCCGCAGCGGCGAGCTGCGCTACAACATCGTGGTTCGTCCCAAGGACGTGATCTTCGTTCAACCCCTTCAAACCGGCGTCTACTACATGGGCGGGCACGTGCAGCGGCCCGGCGTGTATAACCTCACCGGCCAGCACATCACGCTGAAGAACGCGGTGGTTTCAGCGGGCATGCTGGACGCCGTCGCAATCCCGCAGCGAACGGACGTCATCCGCCGGATCCGGCCCGATCACGAAGTGTTCGTTCGAATTGACCTGGACAAGATTTTCGCGGGCCAGCAGCCGGACTTTTTCTTGCGGCCTGACGACCAGGTGGTGGTTGGAACCAACGCGCTGGCGCCGTTCATCGCGGCCGTGCGCGGCGCGTTCCGAATTACTTACGGGTTTGGGTTCCTCTACGACCGCAACTTTTTCAATCCGCGCAATGGTAACGGCTCCGGTGGGTTCTAGGGCAAAATTGGTTCCGCCCAACGCGGAACTGGTGGATTTGACGAACCGCGCCGCGCGGGCGTCGTAGGACCGAAGTTGGGCCGAGCACGCTCAGCCCTTTTCGCATGCATGTGGCTTCTGACAGCCGCATGTGCCCTTCTGACGGTTACCTGCGTCAGCGGTGAGGAGCAGACCGGTCTGCACGCGGGGAATGACCGCGCGGGGCCCGGCGGAGTGGGAGTCATCCTGTGACTAGCGTCTCAACCAGATTGGATGCGGGATCCCGCACCGGCGCACTTGAGGCGGATGGCGACGAGCCGGTCTACTTTGGCCTGCCCCTCACGGCATGGCTCAAGGCAGCGGTCATCAGCTTGCTGATGGGGATGGTCTTCTGGCCCAACCTTCAACGGCTCTGGAACAAGACCAATCCGTTTTACGGGGAGCCGAACTGGGGACATGCGATCGTCATCCCGTTCGTCGGCTTGTACTACCTTTACATCAATCGCGAGACCCTGCTGGCGGCTCCCGTGCGCACCGCATGGGCGGGCCTGGCCATCCTGCTGGCCGGCATCCTCATTTTCGTTTACGGGATCTGGCCCGGGCAGAACGACTACATCAAAGACATTGGGATGGTAACCGCGCTCTTCGGAACCGTCACGCTCCTGTGCGGCTGGCGGGTCATGCGGATCGCCTGGTTCCCGATCGTCTTCCTCCTGTGCGCGCTTCCCTGGCCGGGATTGGTCTACAGCAAGATCGCACAGCCCCTTCAACACCTCGCCGCCCAGGTAGCGGTCCGGGTCCTGACGCTGACGGGCGTCGACGCGGCCGTCTCCGGCACCAAGATCCTGATGGAAGGCACGAACGGCGTTCGCACGTTGAACGTCGCCGAAGCGTGCGCGGGCTTGCGCTCCCTCATGACCTTCATCTCGGTGGCGGCCGCGGTCGCGTTCCTGACGGCGCGGCCGCTCTGGCAACGGCTTTTCCTGGTGGCGAGCGCGGTGCCGATCGCGATCTTCTGCAACGTCATGCGCGTAGCCGGACAGGGGCTGCTCGACCATTACGTGAGCCCGTCGCTCTCCGAGGGGTTTGCTCACCAGTTCGTCGGCCTCATCATGCTGATCCCCGCGTTCTTCCTGATCCTGCTGACCGCCTGGATGCTCGACCACCTGTTCGTGGAAGACGTGATCGATAAATCGAAGCTGAAGGCCAGGGCGGCAACGGCGACGATCGCCGGCACGACAGCCGCGCGGCCCGCGGCCACCGAACCACGATCCGCTGTCGGCGCCGCGCCCGTGGCCACGGGCACCCGGACCGGTGCCGCGGCGCCGCGGGCCCAGTCGCTTCCGCCGCGTCCCGCCGGATCGACGGGCGGCGCCCCGCGTCGTAACACGACGACGCCGCCACCTCCCAGCGGCGCTGCGCCGCGCAAACCTGAGGACCGATCGTGATCGTTTGCTCCTTTCTACTGAGCGATGCGGCCGACGCCGGCAGCAGCCTGTGGCCGGTGCTGCTGGCCGTGCTGGTGCTCGGCGCCGCCGCGCTGGTGCTCTACTTCGCGCCGGCCCTGCGTGGGCCGACGCGCCGCATCCTGACCCAGCCGGCCTTCGTGGCCGCGGTCGTGGTCCTGGTGATCTCCGCGCTGGGCCTGAATGCGGCGACGAGCTTCCTCTCCCTGCACTTCAAAAAGCTTCCGGTTCCACTGGCGGTAAGCTCGCTAAGCGAAGGGGTGCCCGCGAACATGGGCACCTGGGTGCAGGTCTCAAAGGATGAAGCGATCGATCCCGAAGTCCAACAGGTGCTCGGGACTTCGCAGTACGTCTTCCGCGATTACGTTGACAGCGCAGTCTGGCCCGATGACGTCCCCCGGCTCAAGGAGCTTTCCGCGCCCGATCGTGCCGCCGCCCTCGTGCGGTTGCAGCTTCAGAAGCCGCAGTCGATCCTGCGCGTGGCGGTGACCTACTACACCGGCATGGCCGACACCGTCGCTCACATTCCCGAGCGCTGCTACGTCGGGGATGGGTACGAGGTCTCGGCGTACGAGACCAAGTCGACCGAGGCCGGCACCTATGACCATGGTCCCAACCAGGGCAAGCCGCGCAACGTCGAATACCGGCTCGTTCACTTCGAAGATCAGACAGCCAGCCGTCGCGTGGCGCGCGATGTCGCTTACCTGTTCCACGTGAACGGCAAGTACGAATCGGATTCCCTGGCCGTGCGTGGAGACCTTCAGAAACTCACGGAGCGCTACGGGTACTATGCCAAGGTCGAACTGATGGTGACCCGTCCCATGACGGATGTTCCTGCGGCGGGCGAGCAGCTCGACGCGACGATCAACAGCTTCCTGACGGCTGCGCTGCCGGAGATCGAACGATGTCTTCCCGACTGGCAGGCGCTGAAAAGTCGGGCGAAGTGACGTGCAAGAGCCGGCGTGCGGCGGGCAAAGATGCCCGCGCGAGCCGCACCGTCGGATCACGGTGCGGCTTACCAACCACCTGAACAACACGAGTCGAGTTTCATGGCAAAGCGGGTTAATAAAAAATTTCTGTTGGGACTTACCATCGCGGTGGTCGGGCTGGCGTTGGCCCTGGTGGTCGTGGTGTTCATCACGAAGCATCGGAATCCGGCCCCGTTCATCGCCGCAGCCGAGAAGGCGACCGCCGAGGGTCGCTACGAAGACGCCGCCATCAACTACCGCAAAGCGATGTCGTTGGACCGCGGCAACGCCGAGCTGCGCGTGAAGTTCGGCGACACGCTCAACCACCTTGTCAGCGTCGATTCGCAGTCCCTCGGGGGGGCCCGGGGCGCGTGGCAGAACGCGCTCTCGATGGACCCGCAGAACAAGGCGGCGATGCGCGACCTCATGCAGTCGTATAACGATGAGCTGGAGGGGAGCGGTCCGCATCCCAATCCTGCGGTATTCGCCAACCTGCGCGAGATCGCCCTGAAGCTCGGCAAGGTCGACCCCAGCGATTTCCAGGCGCAGGCGAACGTGTCGCTCGCGACCGTGCGCCAGTACCTTGCCGGTATCAGCACGACCCCGCGCGCCCTGGGGGAAAGTATCGACGCGCTCCAGGGGTTGATGAAGAAAGATCCGGCCAACGCTGACCTGCTCTTTTACGTTGCCGCCGCCAAGCTGCGACGCGCCGGCGAGGCTGCGCGGGGGGGCCAGCCGGAAGTCCTGGACAAGGCGGTCACGGACGTCTCCGCGATGGTGGAGAGCGCCGTCAAGGCGCAGCCCGACAACCCATCGCTCCTGTGGCGGGCTGCGGCGGTTTACGGCACGCTTTCGACGATGGATGCGAAGAACGCCGACGCCTATCTCAAACAGGCTTCGGCGTCTGCCGACCGTGCCCACGATCGGGTGAAGCCCGAGGACCCCAATTACGGGGAGATCCAGGCGATCGCCGTCAGTTCCGCGCTGCACGCGAAGGACACGAAGCGCGCGGAGGCGATTTACCGCGAGTATTACCGGCAGCGCCCCAACGATCCGATGGCCATCCTGGGACTGGGCCGTTATCTCGCCACCCTCCCGGGCAAGCAGGACGAGGCGATCCAGATCCTCGCCAAGCCCATCTCCGCCACCGGCCTCGAAGGCTTCAAAGCCTACGCGGCGCGCAACGCCGAAGCGGAACGGCTTTACCACCTGTCGATGCTGCGGGTGCAGAGTTACGCCGCCACCACCGACCCCGCGCGGCGCAAGCTGATCCTCGATGACCTGCTCGACAACCAGAAGCGGTTCAACGAGCTGTCGGGCGGCGAATCGCTTGGCCAGCTCCGGCTCAAGGCCAAGATTCACGACATCAAAGGCGAATACATCGAGGCGATGGCCAGCTACCAGCGGGCCCTGAACCTCATGGAACGCAACGGGATCAAGGAATGGGACACGATCAACGATGCCGCCGGCCTGGACATGCGCATGGGCCAGACCGGATCGGCGGTGAAGCTGCTCACGCAGATCGTCGACTTCAACCCATCGTACGCCCCCGCGCGCTTCTACCTCGCCGACCTTTACCTGCGCCAGGACAACCCTGACGAGGCGCAGCGCCACCTTGACGCCCTGGAAAAGCTGACGCCCGATTCCCCCGAGCTGGCGCGCATGCGCGTCATGCAGTACTCCATGCAGAAGAAGCCGGAGGCGGCCAAGGCCGTCTACGACAAGCTTCCGGAAACGAAGCTCCAGGAACGGCTCGTCAAGGCGCAGATCGCGCTACAGATGAAGGACTATCCCGAAGGCATTCGCCTGCTCGAGACGGCGCGCAAGGAAGCGCCGGACAACGTTGCGGCGATGCTCGCCCTCGCGCAGTCGTACGCCGCGCGCGGCCAGAAGGACAGCGCCAAGGCGGTGATCGCCGACGCGCTCAAGACCAGTCCCAACGACCGGCGCCTGCTGATCCTTCAGAAACAGCTCGACAACGCGACCCCGGCCGAGCTGGAAAAGCTCAACGAGCAGTTGATCGCCGGGGCGGACGAGTTCACGCGTGAGGTCCAGGAGTACCAACTCGCGCTCTCCCACGGGAAGGCGGACGAGGCGATTAAGCACCTACAGGCGGCCGACAAGCTCAAGCCCGGCGACAAGCTCATCGCGCAGCTTTACTTCGAGTTTTACCTGGGGCAGAAGAACTTCGACCTCGCCCAGAAGCAGATCCCCACGCTGGTCAAGCTGAAGGCGGACGAATCGGACGGGTGGATGTCGCGGACGCGCCTGGCGATGGCGCGTGGGGACGGCGACGAGGCGGTGAAGGCGGCCAAGCAGGTCGTGAGCCTTCATCCCGAGTTTGCCCTTAGTTACGTCATGCTGGGCCAGGCGTATGCCCTAGACGATCAATTCCAGAACGCGGTCCGTGAATTTCGCAACGCCCTGGACCGACAGAGCAGTAATTTCGACGCGCTGCGCGGCCTTGTGGAGGCCTACAGCTCGCTCAAGCAGCCCGAAGAGGCCGCGAAGGCGATCGCCCAGGGGCGGAAGCTGTATCCCGACAGCTTCCAGTTCCGCGAGTACGCGCTCAACTACGACCTGTTCTACTCTTCGCATCCCGAGACCGTCATCGAGGAGCGCACCAAGCTCCTCAAGGCCAATCCGGACCAGATCGGCAGTCACCTCGCGCTCGCGCAGGCTGACCTGAGGCTGGCTGAGCTCCGGGCCGCCGCGGATCCCGATGCATCCAAGAAATATGCCGCCGATGCCCAGGCCGTGCTGAGCAAGGCGGTCACCCGATGGCCCGGCGATATCCGCGTTGTTGCCACGCTCGCCCAAACGTTGCAGTACCTCGTGCAGTCTGCCGAGGGCGAGAAGCTGTTACAGGGACTGGCTGCCCAGCCCGAGTGGAAGGACAAGCCGGAGCCCGACCGTCTTCTGGCGGATTTTTATCTGCGGGCGGGGAACCTGCCGGCGGCGGAGAAGGCGCTGCGCAGCGCGTACGAGCGATCGAATCATGCCGTGGACCTGGAGCTTGGGCTGGCGGCGTTGCTGGCGCGGCAATCGAAGTTCGACGAGGCGGCCAGGGTCTTGGCCGACAACCCGACCGAGCCGCGCGTCGTCAAGCAGCGGGTGCAGACGCTGGTGGCAGCCCGCAAATTCGATGACGCGGAGCGGACGGTGAAAGCCGCGATCGCGGCCGCGCCCAACTCGGCCGACATGCTGAACCTGTTGACCGCGGTTTACCTGGACGCTGCCCGCCTGGAGGACGCGCGGGTTGCGGCGCGCAACGCGCTGAAGGTTGACCGCAACAACGATGTGGCCCTTTACCAGCAGGCGAAGACCGAATCCCTGATGGAAGACGCGGACCTGGAACTGGCCCTGCGCGACCTGCGGACGGTGAAGGAGCACAACCCGGCATCCATTCCTGCTCGCCTGGTGCTCGCCCAGGTATTAGACCGGCGCGGGCAGCACGATGATGCGATCCGCGAATTGGAAGACGCGCACCAGGCATCTCCGCTGCACCGCGATACGAGCCTGGCCCTGCTGAATGCGTACGCTAGTGCGCGGCCCGCGCGCTGGGACCAGTTCGATCGGTTTCTGGCCGCCGCCGAAGCCGATCCTCGGTTGCGCGATGATCCTACCTGGCTCCAGAAGGACTCTGCCGGCCTGGCCGCGCGCAAGCAATATCCGCAGGCCGTTCAAAAGATTCGCGCCGCGATGAAACTGGCGCCGGAAAATTCGACGTTGAACTACGATTTCCTGGGGATCCTGCTGGCGTCGCAGGACAACCAGGCGGTGCTTCAGGAAACGGATAAACTCCTCGCCGCCGGCAAGAAGGACTGGTGGATTTACTTTGCCAGCGGAATGGCAAAGGCAGGCGCCGGCGACAAGGCTGGCGGGCTGGCCGACTTGGACAAGTCGATCGCGGTCGCCGACGCCGCGGACAACGGCGCCGCCGTTACCCAGGTGCTGACGGAGATGGCTTCGAAGGTGGATTTCAACGAGGCCCTCCACCGCTCGGAGCTGCGAAGCAAGGAAACCGGAACATGGCGGCTGTTCGTCCTTCAGCTCTACCGGCGCAAGGGCGACTGGGCCAACGCGATCAAGACCGCGGACCAGATCAACGCCGATCCCGGCAGCAACCTGACGCGCCAGCAGAAACTGGTAATCGCCGAGGCGCTCGCCAACGGCTATCAATCCCTGAACCAGCCTGAGAAGTCGCGGCAGGCATACGGGAGCTGGATCGAACTGGCGCCGTCGAACCCGATCCCCCTGAACAACCTCGCGTATCTCCTGGCGGAAACCATGCATCAGCCGACGGAGGCGAAGGTCTACAGCCAGAAGGCGTACCAGCTTGCCCAGCAATCAGGGGCAGATGTGAACTCCATTCGCGACACGCATGGGTGGATCCTCACCCTCTGCGGCGGTCGGGACGCGGTTGCCGGTCTGAAACTGCTCCGCCAGGCAGTGGATGAAAATCAGAACTTCATCGAGGCGCGGTATCACCTTGCTGAAGCGTACCTGCGCGGGTCACAGGCCGATAACGCCGAAGAAGAGATCAAAGCAGCCAGCGCGCTGGCCAAGGCGATCGAGGCTGGCCACGGCCAGGTGAGCCCTGAGATCAAGGCTGGTATTCGGGAAGCGTTGGAGAAGTTGAAACAATTGCGGTCGGCCAAGAGTGATGCGGCCGCCAGCCATTAATGTGCGAATCGATCGGGATCCCCCCATGGTCCCGTGGTATACTTCGATGAGTTCCCCCGGTCCAGCCCTGTGAGGTGGCGAGGGCGACCAACGCGGACGAATTATGCCGTCCGCCGCTCCCCTGGAGAGGTCCTATGACGACGTTGCCGCAGACCAGTCCGATGCGCCTTCCCCGGCCCATGTCTCCTTCCCACCTGGCGGCCCCGGTCGCCGCTGCCGCCGCCGCGATCGCGCCACCGACGCAGGGAACGATGAACCCGATGACGGGCAGCGACGTCTGGCGCGTGCTTCGCGCCAACTTCTGGCTGATCGTCGTGGTGGTCGTCGGAGCCATGGCGGCCGGCGTGGTCATCAATATGTGGCTCGCGGCAAAGCACCCGCGTTTCACGGCGACGGGGCTCATTCGCGTCTCCGTCGAGGAGGAGGCGCCGACGTTCGGCCAGATTAGGGTCAGCAGCGGGGCGAGCTCGCAGAACATCGAGATCGAGCAGCACGACCAGGCCCAGCGCCTCAAGCAACCCTCCCTGCTCGTGAAGGTCCTCGCGAAGAGCAAGATTCGGGAAACGCAATGGTTCAGGGAGTTCGTGACGATCGAGCGGGGTCAGCCGGTCGAAGATCTCGCCGCCGCCAAGGAAGACCTCCAGGACAAGCTGCTGGTGTCGCCGGTCCCCAATTCGCGCCTCGTGCAGGTGTCGATGTCGTATACGGCGCCGCGCGACTGCGCCACGATCGTCGAGGAAGTCGTCAACGAGTTTCTTCAGGAAGTGAGGGGGAACCGCACCAATAACGAGCTGCTCAAGACCCAGACCCTGGAACAGCTTCGCCAGACGTACTCGAACGAGCTGAACGAAAAGGTCGCCCGTATCCGGCGCATCGCCGAGCAGATGGGAGAGAAGGGGCTGACGCTCAACGGGCCCGGGAGCAAGGATTACGAGCTTCAGGCCCTGATCGGCCAGCAGGTCCACATCCAGGAGGAGTACAACAAAGTGCAAAGCGAGCTTCGGTCGTTTGACGAACAACTGAAGAACGGTGGCACGCCTGCAATCGTGGAGGACATGATCCAGCGAAACCCCGCGTACGTCGAGGATCGACGGTTTACGGACGATGCGGAGATGAGCCAGCGCCTGCTGGAGAACCAGCTCGGCAAGACCCACAACCTGGTCGTCCGCGCCCGGACGATGTACGAGGGATGGCAGGAGAAACTGAACGCGGTTCACGAAGAGGTCAAGACTCAGGCGATTGCATCGCTCAAGATGCAGATCGCTTCGGCGGCTGAATCCTCCCGCGCCAGCATGGAGGGCCTCGGCAAGCGTATTGATGAGCTTCGCAGCGACATCGCGCAGCTTGCCAAGACGCGCAACGAGTATGAGAACCTCCTGGCCGACCAGAAGGTCCTCAGCGACCAGCTCGTCAAGGTGAAGCAGGATCAGGACGCGATCGCGGTCTTTGCGCCCGGCTCCAACTTCTCCACCGCCGTCTGGCACAGCATGCCGGAAGTGCCTGATCGGCCTTCGTTCCCCAAGCTTCCGATCACGCTGGCGGCCGCGCTGGTGGTGGGCCTGGCGGTCAGTCTGGGCATCGCGTTCCTGCGGGAGATGACCGACACCACGGTCCGTTCGCCGCGCGACATCGCTCGCGTCGGCCAGATCAACCTGCTGGGGATGATCCCCCACGAAAGCGACGACCCCCAGACCGCCGGGGCACGGCTGCCCCTGGCGATCTTCGAGGCGCCGCACTCGATCATCGCCGAGCAGTTCCGTCAGGTGCGTACGCGCCTCCAGCACGCCGCCTCGCTCGATACGACGCGCAGCATCCTTGTGACCGGCTGCGGTCCCGGGGACGGCAAGTCTACGGTCGCCTGCAACCTGGCCGCCGGCCTGGCCCTCAACGGGCGGAAAATCCTCCTGGTGGACGTCAACTTCCGACGCCCCGAGCTGCACAACATCTTCAACGTGGGGAACGATGTCGGGTTCGGCGACGTGCTGAACGCGCCCGAGCTTTACGAGGAGGCGATCCGCGAGACCGAGGTTCCCAACCTCTCGGTCCTGACCAGCGGAAACAAGCCCTCCAATCCGACCGAACTGCTCGAGAGCCAGTTGCTCATCGACTTCATCGAACGCGCTCTGGAAGAGTTCGACCACGTGATCTTCGACAGCGGCCCGCTGCTCATCGTGTCGGAGACGATCGCGCTGGCGCCGCGGGTCGATGGCGTGATCACCGTCGTCCGCGCGCATGGCAACAGCCGTGGGCTGCTCCAGCGCCTCCGCGACCAGCTTCGCCAGCTCAAGGCGGAGCACCTGGGCGTCATCCTCAACGCGGTTCGCGTGCAGGGTGGCGGCTACTATGGCCCGATGATCAAGACGTATTACGCCTACGGGAACGGGAACGGGAACGGGGGCGCCGTGGTCGCGCCGATCCAGTAAGA
>JBBSDP010000050.1:0-33519 GCA_038240605.1 Tepidisphaerales bacterium
ATACCAAATCGGAGGCCGCGGCTTCAATGGGGTAGGTCTGCACTACACGGGTTCTCGTGAATCAATCCGCGCTGGCGCGATGGGAATGCACAAATCAGGCGGGAAAATTCCGCAAATCGATCGAAGCTGCGAAGGTTAGGGTAGGACAGGCATTCCTGCCTGTCACGCGCCCGCCCGCCGAGCGGATGCGTTCTCCTCGCGCAAACCCGGCGAGTGCGTGCCGGCTCGGGGAGGCGAGTACGCCTCCGCTCTCCGGCCCGCGGCAGAAGAATGTTCTGCCCTACTGGGGAATCCGGTGTTAAACTAAGCGGCATGGTGTTGAAAGTTACCGTCGATCAGCGGTAACGGCGTTGAAGGAAGAGGGCGAGGCAACGGACGAGGATCGGGCCATGATGAACCAATCGAGTCGTTTCTGGAGTGTGCTGCTGCTGTCGATCGTCACCCTGCCGTTCTTCGGCGGGTGCGCGACAGACCAGAAGGTGATCGGGCAGGCGGACACGTTCAACTCCGGCATCCAGCCCGCGGAAGAACGCAGTCCAGAGGTCAACGACTACCTGACGCGCCTCGGCCGTCGGATCCAGGCGGCGGCGCAGCAGGCGGACCACGACAACTGGGGGTGCAAGACCCACTTCGACAAGAAGCAGGAGGAGGCGTGGATGTTCACGCCGAAGGTGGAATTCCACCTCGTGAACAGCAAGACGCTCAATGCTTTCACGACCGGCGGGTATCACGTCTACGTTTACAACGAACTGCTCCAGCAGTGCCGCAGCGAGGACGAGCTCGCGGCGGTGATGGCCCACGAGTTCGGCCACATCTACTGCCGGCACGTCCACAAGGGGATGAATCGGAGCATGGCCATGCTCGGCCTCGCGGGTGCCGCCGGAGCCGGGGGATACCTATACGGCGGCAGCGCAAACGGTGCGCAGTACGCCCAGACCGCTGCGGGGCTGGCGGCTCAGGTCGGCCAGTTCGCGAACATGGGTTTCACGCGTGGCGACGAGGCCCAGGCCGATGAAGACGGCTTTCAGTTCTATTTTCGGGGCGGGTGGGACCCGCGCCGGTTTGGTGCGTTTTTCCAGCGCATGATCGACCTCGGTTACGACAAGACGCCGGCCGAGCTGAGCGATCACCCGACCCTCGCCAGCCGTGTCGAGGCCGCCAGGAAGCGCGTCGCGGCGCTGGGTAATCGGATCGACCAGAACCGCCAGGCGCCGTTCCTGACACCCGATCAGTTCCAGCACGTTAAACAGGTGGCTCAGCAGGTAGCGCTGAGTACGCCGGATGACACCAAGCTCGCACAGACCAAGCTGATGCTCCAGGCCATGCCGCGAAGCTGCTGGGCGCCGACCGACCCGCCGGACCGCCAAAGCGCGCTGCAAAAGCTTCTCGACGAGTTGAAGGCCCGCCAGGAGGCTGAACAGAAAGCCGCGCCGAAGACCGGGCAATAGTTTCGATCTCCCCCGGCGCGCGGCCTGCCAGTTACAGCGAACGTGAGGGCGGCCGAAACGGTTCACGCGCCCGCGCGCGCCTCCAGGAAAAAAAGATGTACCCGTTTCCCAGCTTCGATCAACTTCGTGACCTGATCCAGATCGCCCGGCGCGAAGACCTGGGCGAGGACGACGTCACCAGCCGGCTCATGGTCCCCGAAGACGAGATCGGCGTGGGCACGCTCCTGCAAAAGGAGATCGGAATCGTCTGCGGCCTGCCGATCGTCGAGATGATCTGCCGCACCTACGACGAACGGCTGCGCGTGGAGCTGATCCCCGGCTTTCACCTGGACATCATCGAGGGGCGGATGAGCGACGCCCGGCTCACGCCGTTGCTTCGCATCCGCGGCCCGATGCGCTCCCTGTTGTCGGCCGAGCGCGTGGTGCTGAACTTTTTGCAGCGGATGAGCGGAGTGGCGACGCACACGCACCGCTTCGTGCGCCGCGTGGCCGGCACCGGAGCGCGCATCTTCGACACGCGCAAGACGTTGCCGGGCATGCGCCTGCTGGACAAGTACGCCGTCCGCTGCGGCGGGGGGCACAATCACCGCGTTGGACTGTTCGATGCCCTGCTGATCAAGGACAACCACGTTGCCGCTATCCCGCACCGAGACCTGGCGGCGAAACTGTCAGGGGTGATCGGCAGCAGCCGGGCAGAAGACCCGACCCGACTGATCGAGATCGAGGTCGACACGATCGAGCAGTTGCGGGAAGTCTTGCGGGTCGAAGGGGTGCAGGTCGTCCTACTGGATAACATGGATTGCCCGACAATGCTGGCCGCGGTCGAGGCCCGAGACCGTGCCGATCGGAAGGGGCAGGTCGAACTGGAAGCGTCCGGGGGCGTCACGCTGGAAACCGTCCGCTCGATCGCCTCGACCGGCGTGGAACGGATCGCGGTCGGGGCCTTGACCCACTCCGCGCCCGCCCTGGACATTGGCCTGGACGTCGAGACCGCATAAGCCGCATTTGCCCGCCCACCAATTGAATCGTACATCCCACCTGTTCGAAGCGCGGGCGGATTGGACAGCCGCCCGCATGGATAGGATCCCTGACTCCTGCAAAGCAACGTGCAAACGCTGCGCAGCCAGGTCGCGCTCTACCAGCTCCAGCACAATGGCAAGCTGCCCTGCGACAATGCCGGGACGTTTGACAGCACCAAGTTCTGGAACCAGATGACGCTCTTCACCGACGTCAGCGGCAACACGAACGCGACGTCCTCCACGACGTTCCCGTACGGCCCGTACATGCAGTCGATCCCCGCCAACGCGCTCAACACCAACCAGACCGTCATCGACGGCGCGGTTGCCCCGCCGGGCTCGGCGGCGTCGGCGTGCGGATATGAGCTGGACTTCACGCAGGGCACCGGTCGCGTCTATGGCACCGACATCGACGGTACGACCCTCCTCCCCTAACGCTTCTCAACGAGGCCGCGCGCTCGAGCCGGCATGGCGATCCGCATCGCAACGCGCGGACGCCGCCAACTTCCTCAAGCAATTGACCCTCTACTCGGACGATGTGTGCAACACGAGCCCTACGCAAAGCGGCACATTCGAATTCGGACCGTACCCCAGCACGATGCTCAACGATCCGCTGACGACCCAGAACGGCGTGTTGATCGTGACTGGCGCCTCCATGCCCGCCCCCGATGAATCGCAGCCGTACGGGTGGATCTACAACCCGACGACGCTCCAGATCATCGCCAATTTGCAGGGCGCCGACGCCCAGGGCATCCCGTACAGCCGCTACTAACCCCTAACCCCGGAAGCCCGCGCACACACCTTCCAGTGCGCGCCGGGCTTGTGATGGAGATGTTTATAAACAACTCACGATACCTCGGCGCGATCGTCGTCATGCAGGCCCTGATCCTCCTCGGCCAGTGGACCGGTCCGGCCACGCTGATGAGCCCCGCCCACGCCGCCGACGCCCAGGTCAGCAACCCCGGCGAGCGGCAACTGGCCATGCTGGACGAGCTCCGCGGCGTCAACACCAAGCTTGACAAGCTGTTGTCGATGCTGGCCGGAGGCGAAGTTCAGGTGAAGGTCGTACGGTCCGATGATGGGAATAAGCCGGATAACGCGAACAAATAACCGAGCGAATCCAGCACGCAAGCCATGACCTCGATACCTGCCAACCCGACCATCCTTCGCGTGACGCGCGCCCGGCGTGCCCTGCGCAGCAGCGGGTTCACGCTGACCCCGCTCAACAGCGGCACGATCAAGGTCACGTGCGGCTCCTTTACCATGACCGTGACGGTGATGCCCTTCAGTGGCGAGATCAAGGTGCAATAGCTCATGGCGTTCTGGAACCGCACACACGCCCACCCGATCGGCATCGACCTCGGTCACGATGCGATCCGCATGGTCCAGGTCGGGCAGTCGCCCGCCGGACCGGCGCTGCTCGCCGCGGCTCGGCGCAATCTGCCGAACCCTTCGCCGAGCGGTCCCGCGCGGATCGTCGCCGCCGCTCCGCTCGTGCGCCAGCTTCTGAAACGCGAGGGGTTCGTCGGTCGTCGCGCGGTGGTTGCCCTTGCCGACGAGGTCCTGCACGTGCGTACGATTCGAAGCGTCATTCAGCCGCCGGGTGCTCCCCTTGGAAGCCTTCTGGCGGCGCCTGAGGTCCGCCGTGGGTTTGACTTTGATCTGGCGGAGGCGACGACGCGACTGCTCGATGCCGGGCCGGTACGGCAGGGGAGCAGGCTGTTTCAAGAGTTGATCGTGATCGCGGCGAAGAACGACGATGTCGATGCCTCGATCGAGGCGTGGCGCGAGGCCGGCATCAAGGTCGCCTCACTGGAAATTCGGCCCTGTGCACTGTACCGCGCCCACAACCGCGTGGCGCCGGCAAGCATCGCGCCCGGGGCGCTGCTCGAGATCGGCGGGTCGCGCAGCCGGATGCTGATCGGCAATGGCACGAGCATTTCGTTCCTGAAGGCGCTCTCGACTGGCTCTGAGCAATTGAATGACGCCGTCGCCCGCAAGCTTGGCATCACCGCCGCCGATGCCGCCCAGCTCCGTCGGCGCCTGGGCGGCGCTGCGGTCACGGGCGGCGATGAGGGAAGCGAATCGGTCCGTCTGGCGGTGTTCGACGCCACTCGCGCGCCGCTCGAAGCTTTGGCGGGCGAAGTGGCGGCCTGCCTGCGCTATCACATGGTTACGTTCCGAACCGCGCCGCCCACCCGCCTGACGCTATGCGGCACGGATTCGTCCGATGCCCAGGTACGAGCAGCCCTTGCGGCGGCGGTTTCGATACCGGTCGAACCGATGGATCCGCTCCAGGGCATCGACACCGCCGCCATGAAACCCGCCGACCGCCAGTCTCCACCCGGCGAATGGGCCGGTGCAGTTGGACTGGCTATCCAAACGCTTGCCACGCAAGCCCTCGAGCCCCCCTCGACGCAAGCCCTCGCCGCCTAAGCCCCCCAGCGTGGCATGGGCGCCTCGCCGATGCAGGCGTGTACTCACGCCGGCTCGGTCGGCTCCGGTGAGCTTGTCGAACTGTATTCGACCGAGATCAGCAAGAGCGCAGCGATCCTCTTCTTCAATGTGGGTGCGGCGCTGCGCTCAAGCTGAATCAGCGGAGGACCGCTGATGGCCGCGGCGTACCGCGACCCACGGGCGGGGCGGCCGTGCTACGGGAAATGATGCCCGCGCATCGCGCCCAAATAAAATTCCACCAACCGTTTCGCCGCCGCTCCAATTAAATCTTAAATTAAACCTGTCGAGCCCGGGATCACCCGGCCTCGGCCTGCGGTAGTGAGTGCCGCAGCATGACTGGCGGGAGCCAGAACCGATTGTGCAGCCGCGTGCTTGATGGGCGTGGCGGCGTGACGGTCCTGCCAGGTCAGCTCCACGGATAGCGGGTTGCCCAAGGCCTTAACGATCAATCCCACCGATCCCATGGCCCAACAGCTTATCTCGATCCTGAATCTGAACGATTAGAGAAGGGTTGAGCGAAGGTTTCAGGGTTCGGGGTACAGGGTTCAGTGAAGAGAGGAATTTTCCTCCCCACTGAACCCCGAACCCTGAACCCTCGCCTGGCGTCTTCCGGTCGGACGAGAAAATGCAAGGAGCCTGCGTTGGGTCGGGCCAAGGGACTTTTTGTTCTCACGGTGACCCTTCTGGCAGCGGGGTTGATCTATTTCGCGCTGGGCCTGCTGCACGCAAGGGGATGGCCCGCCGCGTGGCCCCTGGGCGGCGCCGCCACCGCCTGCTTTTTCCTCGCGGCCTGCGGGGGGATCGCGGTCGTCGCGCTGTTCTACTTCGCCTGCGATCGGCTCAGGGCCGAGGTCCGCCGTCTCTCCGCTTCCAACCCGGGTCAGATCGCGGTCCCCGAGACCGGGTTCGTCTTTCTCGGGCGGGCGATGGGAGAGCTGATCGAATCCGCCGAGCGTTCGATCGCCGACGCGGCGATGCGGGCCCAGGAGCTGGAAATCCAGCTTCGCGTGGCCACGGCCGAGCGGCGGCATGCCGAGGCGATCATCTACAGCATTTCCGATGCGGTCGTCGTCACCGATCGATTTGACGAGCTGGTGCTGGCCAACGAATCCGCCGCTCAAACCTTTGATTTCGAGCTGGCGGAAGCCGCCCGGCGTCCGATCGACGAGGTCCTGCGCGATGCGCGGATGATCGAGTTGATCCGCGGCATGCGCCAGAGCGAAGGGGGCTCGGGGCGACGCGTGGTCGAGCACGTCGTCCGCAACAACTCTCCCGACGCCGCCCCACGCGTCTACAGGGCGACGCTGTCGTCCGTCGCCGGCGCCGATGGCAGCCCCGCCGGGGTCGTCGCGGTCCTGCACGACATGACCCGCGAGAAGGAAGTCGCGGAGATGAAGAACGACTTCGTCTCGATGGTCAGCCACGAACTGCGCACGCCGCTGGCGAGCATCAAGGCGTACGTGGAGATGCTGATCGACGGCGAGGCCCGCGATGCCAAGACCGAGCGCGAGTTCTACGACGTGATCCAGAACGAGGCCAACCGCCTCGGCCGGCTGATCGACAACATCCTCAACATCTCGCGCATCGAGTCGGGACTGGTGCGGGTGAACCGCCAGCCGCAGAGCCTGGCGGTCATCGTGAAGGACGCGATGGAAGTGATCGCGCCGCAGGCATCACAGAAACAGATCACGATGACCGAGGATCTGACCCCCGTCTTTTATCAGACCTCGGCCGACCGCGACATGCTCTACCAGGCGGTCCTCAACCTCCTCTCCAATGCCGTGAAGTACACGCCGGTGGGGGGATCGATCGCCGTGCGGATTTCGGTGGACGAAACGCAAAAAAAGGTGGTAACGCGAATTTCCGACACCGGCGTCGGGATTCCGCCCAAGGACCTCCCCTTCGTGTTCGATAAATTCTTCAGGGCCGAGGCGAACAACCGGATGGCCTCCGGCACCGGTCTGGGACTCTCGCTGGTCAAGCACATCATCGAGAGCGCCCACAAGGGCCGCGTATTCGTCGAGAGCCACGTGGGCAAGGGAAGCTGTTTCGGGTTCGAGCTGGATCTGTGTGAATGAGCGCACCGCAGCGCGCGTGAACGTGTCGGAGCCGCATATGAATGACAACAAGACGATCCTCGTCGCCGACGATGAGACCCACATCCTGAACGTCGTCTCGCTGAAGCTGCGCAATGCCGGCTTCCGCGTCCTGACCGCGCAGGACGGGCAGGAGGCGCTGGATATGGCGCTGGCCGAGCGCCCCGACCTGGTGATCACCGACTACCACATGCCGCTGCTCTCGGGCCTGGAGCTGGGCCAGCGGCTTCAGGAAAGCCCCGCCACGTCTGGCATTCCACTGATCATGCTGACCGCCCGCGGCTACCACCTCGAGCCAATCGACACCCGCGCCAGCGGGATCCTCCGCCTCATCAGCAAGCCCTTCAGCCCGCGCAACCTGCTCAGCACCGTGCAGGAAGTGCTCGAATGTCTGCCGGCCGGAGTCGGCGGCAACGGCGGGTGGGATCTCTAAGCCACGCGAATTGATGACCACCTACGCCAACGATATCGCCGGCCCGACCGCGTCTCCCCACGCGCCCGTCTCCCCGCGCCCGCCCCTGCCGACGTCGATCCTCGAAACGCTTGCGGCCCGGTTTCGCCCGACGGGTATCTTCCTCATCGCCCTCGCGGCCGATGGGACCGTCGCCTGGCATGACGGCGCCGCCGATCCGTTTTTCCTCCGCTACGCGCTGCCGGTCGTCCGCGAGTCGATGGCCGTCGAGCGACTCGACGTTCCCGGCGTGTGCGTCGTCACCCTCCCCTGCGCGGAGAAGCGGCAGCCGCCCGGAACGCTCGTGCTCCTCGCACGCGACCCCGCGCCGGTTGGCGACGACGACGTGTTGAGCCTCCGCGGCCACCTTGACCTCGACGCCGGCTGGCTCGCGCAGCAGGCACGCGACCTCCCGCCGGTCGATGAGCCAACCCTGCGGACCCACGCCCGGTTCCTGCGCGAGATGGTGCGCGACCAGGTGCGCAACGGCGCTCTCGAGCGCGAGCTTGACACCCTCTCCACACAGCTCTCCAACACCTACGAGGAGCTAAGCCTCATCTACCAGGTGAGCGGCGGGATGAAGGTGAACCACGGACCCGAAGCGTTCTTCGCCCAGGCCTGCACGCAAGTGATGACCGTGATCGGCGTGCGGGCCATGGGCTTCGCGCTCGATCTCGACTACCCCGGCCGTCCCGCTCCCGCGCTCTACGGCGAGCTCCAGCTTTCGCCTGAACTGCTCGAACGTCTCTCGTCCGAATTGCTGCGCGCCCTCCGCGGCCGCAACGGGCCGCTGCTCGTAAATGACCTTCGGGCGGCCGCCGGCCCCTTCACGTGGCTCGGTGCCGACGCATCGGTTCGGAACCTGCTGGCCGTCCCGCTCCACCGCGAGCAGAAGCTCTTTGGTTGCCTGCTGGCGCTCGACAAGCGCGAAGGCGATTTCGATTCGGTCGACAGCAAGCTTGTTCACTCGATCGCCAACGAATCCGCGATCTACCTGGAGAACGCGCGACTCTTCGATGACGTGCACGGCCTGATGATGGGCCTGCTGCACAGCCTCACCAGCGCCGTCGATGCCAAGGACACTTATACCTGCGGCCACAGCGAGCGCGTCGCGCTCCTGAGCCGTCACCTGGCGCGCGAGGCGGGGCTGAGCGACGAGGAAGTCGAGCAGGTCTACATGTCCGGCCTGCTCCACGACGTCGGCAAGATCGGCGTCCCCGAGGCAGTCCTCCAGAAGGCCGGCCGTCTCACCGACGAAGAATTTGGCCAGATGAAGAAGCACCCTCAAGTCGGCGCCCGCATCCTCCAGGACGTCCCGCAGGTCCGCGCGATCATCCCCGGCGTGCTCCATCACCACGAGCGCTGGGACGGCTCGGGCTACCCGTTCAACCTCGCCGCCGAGGCGATCCCGCTGATGGGCCGCATCATTTGCCTGGCCGACTCCTTCGACGCGATGACCTCCACGCGCACCTACCGCGCCGCCCGCCCCTTCGAGGCCGCCCTGGCGGAGATCGGCGCCTGCGCCGGCAAGCACTTTGATCCCACCCTTGCCGCCGCCTTCCTGCGCACCAGCGCGGACGGCTACGCCGAACTCCTCTGCGACCACCAGAACAAATCCAGAAAGCTCCTCCAACCCCGCGACCCCCGCCGTCGCGAACCGCCGATCGTGCACGCCGGGCCGGCGGTGCGGTGAAGGGCGGAGATTCATGCATCAGAGGCAGCCGAACGCGATCATGCGGCTTCCCCTACCGGAGCGCGTGCCGCCGTTCAGGCACTCTGCGACGGCCACGACGAACTGGGGATGAAGACGTTTTAACGCGTTTCTCGCCATCGATCCTCACGCCTTCGCGCCGCGAACGTTCCTGAAGCGCTCGCATCGCGGCGATCGCCGATGCCCGTCGGCCCATCCGGCCACACTCCCACCGACTGACGGTCATCTTCGACACCCCGAGCTTCCTCCCGAAATCCGCCTGCGTCAGCTCCATTGCTTCGCGCAGGCTGACGATGAAGCCCGGCGTGAACTTCATGTGATCGGTGAACAGCGCGCGCAGCCGGTCCAACGCGCGCACGGCCGGCGGCAACAGCAGCGCCTCTCCAGAGCGGCCTGCCTTCACCCATGATGCGGGCAGCGAGATCGCCAGCATGCTTCCGTCGCCAAAGGAAGCGACGTACGGGAAATCCATCCCAGGCTTCCAGGTCGTCGCACGCATCGCGGGTCGCCATGTCAATCCTCCTAGTAAAGGGTGATGAATTCCGTTTCCGTCTCGTCGCCTCGACCGCGCAAACAATTCAATACGTCAGTGTAGACGCAATCGCCAACCCACGCTGGGCTACATTAAACTCGCCTCTCCCGGTTACGATAGGTGTGGGCGAAAATCCGGGAACCAGAAACATGCGCCTCACCTCTTGCCCCTATATCGTGCTGGCCATCGCGCTCGTAATTCCCGCGCTCGCTCATTCCGATGCCGTCCCCGCCTCCGCTCCTTCTGCCGCATGGCCGGAGCTGGCGTGGAAGAAGGGATTGCCCACTCCCTTCGCGCGCGTCGAATCCCCGACGGCGGTCATCCATGGGAAACTCTATCTCTTCGGCGGGTTTACCGACGATCTGGGCGCATCCAATGAGCTGGACGTTTACGACCCGGCGAGCGACGCATGGGCTCGTCTCCAGGACATGCCCACCCGCGTCACGCATCTCAACCCCGCCATCGACGGCAACACGCTCTGGCTGGCCGGCGGGTTCAAGGGAAAACATCCCGGGCCCACCACCAACGAAGTCTGGAAATACGACATAACCGCCGACACCTGGAGCCCCGGGCCGCCTTTGCCGGAACCGCGCGCCGGTGGCGGCTTGGCGATCGTCGGTCGGGAATTGCATTACTTCGGCGGCTACAAGCCGGATCGCGACACCAATCCCGCCGATCACTGGAGCCTCTCGCTTGACGGCGGCAAAGAATGGCAGCGCGAAGCCGACCTGCCCGTTCCGCGCGGACATGTCTGTGCGGCGGTGCTCGACGGTAAGATCTACGCGCTCGGCGGCTGCCACGGACACGACGTCACGCAGATTGACCTCGATGCCTGCCACCGCTTCGACCCCGCCACGAAAAAATGGGAAGCGATCGCCAACCTCCCCGACGGCCGCAGCCATTTCGAATCCAGCACGATCATCCGCCGGGGCCGTATCCTCGTCGTCGGCGGCCGTTGCAACAGCTCCAAGCCGGTCCGCAATGTGGTCCCCGACCTGCTGGAATACGACCCCAAGTCCAACGCCTGGCGCGTCCTGGCCAAGATTCCCCAGCCCGTCATGGCTCCCTCGGCCGCGGTCATCGAGGGCCGGCTCATCGTCACCGGAGGCGGCCTTAATAACCCGCGGCCGCTCACCATGGCCACATGGATCGCCCTATTGCCTGAAGGAAACTGAATCCGCGGGTGCCGGTTGCTTCTCAGGATCGTTCATGCTGATACGAAGTTTCGTCATCTTCCTGTGCTGTGCCGGCGACCCTTTTTGCGGGGGCGAAGGATACTCCACGCGAGGAGAACTCCGACCGCACGTGGAGCCGTCATCTAGCGTCAACCGACGTGCCGCCGGATCGCCTTCAATTGCTGATTCCGTTTTACGAGGGGTTGCTGGTGGAGTAGCCGGCGGACTCCCTTCCCGAGGCGACGGAACTTTACCTCGAAGAATTTCCAACTCAGCCGAGCGGCGCGGCGTTGGTGACTACCTTCGAGCTCAACGGTGCCTAAGCTGCCACGGTTGAGCGGGCACGGGCGAAGACCTGGTAAATACTCGTCACCCGGGTGCCGATAATCAATGCAGGAAATGATCGGCAACGCACCGCGCATTCGCGCGGGAGGGGAATTTCTTCACCTTCGGCCTTTTGAAGTTTTCGCGCGCATCCATCGCGCCGATAAGGGGTTTGAAGGAGCTTGGATGCCGATCCGGCGTGAAGATTACGCGAATGCCTGTGTCATCAGCGTCGAGGGCGATCTCGCCGGCGCACAGACCGTCGCCCTGCGCGATGTGGTCGCGGCACAGTTTCAGCGGCACGGGTCGGCGAACGTCGTAATCGATTTCCAGAACGCCGGCTTCCTCAGCAGCCAGGGCCTGGAGGCGCTGCTCGAGGTCCGGCGCCAGTGCGAGGCGCGGCGCGGCCAGATCCGGCTCGCACGCCTGGACGAACACGCACTCACCATCCTCCAGATCACCCGGCTCGCCCATCGCTTCGAGTGCCACGACGAACTGGCCGACGCAATGAAAGGAATGGGGGCGTAAACCAGCTCGGCGCTTGCCCAACGCCCGCTGCGCCTGGAAGCAACCTAAACGAATGACGGTGCTCGAACGAAAACCTCTTGGCCAATCCCTGATCGGCCGGGGATGGATCCAGCCGCAACAGTTGGAGCTCGCGCTGCGCGAGCAGCGGACAAACAACCTGCGCAAGCTGCTGGGGGAGATCGTCGTCGAGCAGAAGTTCTGCTCCGAGGCGCAGGTCGCGCAGACGCTGGCCGAATCGTACGGCGTACCGTTCGCCCGCGTCAGCCCGCGCCTCGCCGACCCGCAGATCGTCTGCCTGCTGCCCAAGGATTTCCTCGAGACCCAGCAGGTGATCCCCCTCTTCCTCGTCGAGGGCGTCCTTACCGTTGCCATGGCGGAGCCGGCCAACGTCTTCCTCCCCGAGGAGATCGAGCGACTCACTGGCCACCGCGTGCAGGTTGTCGCCTCGCCCGCCGCCGACATCCAGGCGACCCTCGAAGCGTACCTGCCCGGCGAACGGATGTTCGTCGTCGAAGACTTCGCGGCCGACCTGACCGCCGAAGAATTTGCGGTCGTGGTCCCCCCCGTTAAATCAGCCGCATCCGCCGCGGGCGATGCGACGGGTGGAACGGAGCCGCCGGTGATTCGCCTGGTGAACGCCTGCTTGTTTGGCGCGCTGGACGAGGGAGCGAGCGACGTTCACTTCGAGCCGGGACACGATGAGCTGCGCGTGCGCTACCGCATCGACGGCACGCTCGTGCAGCGAATGAGCCCTCCGCCGCGCATGCGCGACGCGGTCGCCGCACGGCTTCGCGCGCTGGCGGGCCTGGAGGCTTCGGCCCGGCGTCTGCCACAGGAAGGATCGATCCGCGCCACGTTCCGAAGCCGACCGATCACGTTTCGCGTGAACCTGATGCCGGGGCATCACGGCGAAACGATCGTGCTCCACCTGGCCGAGGACGATCACGGCGCGCCGCGCCTCGAACGGCTTGGCTTCGGATACGAAACGCTCAAGCAGTGGCGCAAGCTGATCGCGCGGCCCAGCGGACTCGTGCTGGTCGTTGGCCCGTCCGGCAGCGGCAAACGCGACACCCTCTATTCCAGCCTTCACGAACGCCGCAGCGCCGACCTCAACCTCTGCGCGATCGAGGACCCGGTCGAGCAGACGCTGGCCGGCGTCAACCAGTTTCAGGTCGATGAGAAAGGCGGTTTCACCTTTCCAGCGGCGCTCCGCGCCCTGCTCCGCCAGGAGCCGGACGTGCTGATGGTTTCGTGGATGCGCGATGGGGAGACGGCACGGCTCGCGGCACAGGCGGCGATGACTGGTCGGCTCGTGCTCGGCGCGCTTCACGCGACTGACGCTCCCTCGACCCTCACGCGCCTGATTAACCTTGGCGTCGAGCCGTACGTCGTGGGTGCAACCGTGGCCGGTGTCCTGGCGCAGCGCCTGGTCCGCCGGCTGTGCCCGGCCTGCAAGGAGTCGTACCAACCCGCCGCCAGCGAGCGTCGACAGATCGAACGGTTCGTCGGCCCTTGTGAAACGCTCTACCGCGCCCGCGGCTGCGAGCGCTGCCACCGCGTCGGTTACCTCAGCCGCATCGGCATCCACGAGTTGCTGATCCCCGATGACGCGCTCGCCGAGCGCATCAGCCAGTCCGCCCCGCTCGCCGAGCTACGCGAGCTCGCCGCCAAAGCCGGCATGAAATCCCTCCGCGTCGATGGCCTGGAAAAGGTGAAGAGCGGCATCACGACGCTCGATGAGGTCTACCGGGTGACGGTGTGAACACGGGCTCAGTGTTCCGAATGGCGGGCGCTGTGGCGGACGGATATGACGCTGACTGTTCGAAGTCGTTCATCCACATGATAACGAATGCGATAGGGTGGAACTGGCATCGATCGCGATGTGCCACCAATCCTCATGCCGGCGACTTATCATGCGGGGCCGCGTTTGGCGGTGTTGCCCAGTAGATCCGGCGGACCATGGGCGTGCCTTCCATGTCGATCACTTCCGGGACGACCTGGCCATATTTCGACATCGTCGCGATCACCGCCGATACCAGCTCGGGCACGTTGGTCATCTCCGGCCGGAAGACCTTGATCCCCCTGGGCATGTCGTGAAAGCGAAAGGAGAACGCGCGGATGCGTCCCTGCCGCTTCTCGACGATGCGCGCCGCCACGGTCTTGATCATCAGCACTTCGGTCAGGATGTCGTTGATGTCCGTCACGGGACGCTCGAATGTCGCCCGCGTGTAGAGCCGCTTGAAGCGCAGGCGGTCGCCGTCGAGCTCGACCCAGTGATTGTCATGGCGCAGGAAGCTGGCGATGAACGCGACGGCGCACAGGCCGAAGACGCCGAACGCGATGCAGATGATCCGGTTCTCCATTTTCAGGTCGCCGAAGATGCCGATGCAGAGCGGGATCAACCCGCCGAGGCCGATGAAGCCGCAAAGCAGGCCGGTGAAGATGTACTGCCCGACGACCGTTCCGGTCTTCATCGTGCTGCGGACTTTTCCGGTGGGCAACGGCTGATCAGCGGGAAGGATGCCGAAGTTTCGGACCATCTCAGCAGCAGTCATCTGACTTCTCCTCCGTCTTATGTCGAGGGGGCGATCTGACGTTCGGACCTACCCGCGGCAATCCTACTGGCCGCGTTGCGATGAGTCATCGTCCGTTTGAATGGGAGTGCCACATTCCGGACAGCGGCCGCTCACTCCGCGCAGGCGATAGCCGCACTCCAGGCAAAGACCGAAATCCAATCGATGTTTCCGCAAACGCCGGCGCCGGTCCCCGGTCTCCACCGCCACCAGCGCGATGAAAAAGATGACGCCGTAGACACACCAGAGCGCGATCACGATCCGCCCGTGCGTCGTGAGAAAGCGCGATGTCAGAACCATGAGCGGAACGACGGGTCCGAACATGATCAGCAACACCCAGAGTGGTCGCTGTCGCGAAGGCATCACGGCACGGAATCCTTGCCCGCCGCCGCTGCCGGCCGATGAGTCGCGGGCGGCCGCGCGGAAAGGCTTGCGATCCATTCCCGCAACAGTTGCCGTGCCGCGGGATCGACGCGCCGTGTGGCCAACGGCGGCATCTGGCCCGGTCCACGCACGCTGATGCGATGGTAGAGCACCGATGCCTCCGGTTTCCCGGGCGCCACGAGCCGGGCGCCGGCAATGCCAAACGCTTCGTGCTGCGGCGGCTCGTCAAACAACACCGTCTTCGCCAGCGGGGTGGTGTAATCCAAGTCGATGCGCGCGTTGCCGCCGCCGGCTGAAATATGACAGATCGCGCAGTTGGCATGCAGGTACGCGCGGGCGCGGGAGGCGAGGTCGCCGGTACCGGGGTCCTGCGGATTGGGTAATCGCGGCATGGTCTCGGGCGCGAAGGGGAGCAGCGTCGATGGCTCGATTGGCTCGCGCTGCCCGCGCGTCGCCAGGAGTTCAGAAAGTTCCTGATCGGCCTCCTTGTCTGTTTTGCCCTGGACCATCAGCTCGGTGCGCATTCGATCGCGAACGTGACCCATGTAATCCACATGCAGCACGCCGAGCCGCTCCAGGACCCGGAGCTGGTTTTCGGCGGGGCCGTTGCCGTAGTCGTGCACCTTGTTGAGCTGAAGCGTGGAGGCGCCAAGGACGAAGTTGGCGGCTCGGGTGTGGCAGACCATGCACTCGGTCCGGCTGGGGTAGTGCCAGGTCTGCCGCCGCACGCCGTTGGGTACGTCGGCATCGGCAACGTCGTAGTCACGGTCGATCCCGGCGGCGGCCACGAGCGTCGCGTCGGTCTGCTCGTCGTTCCACAGGTAGGAATAACCCGCCCACTGGCCGAGCTGGCGGGTCAGCAGGCGCGTCTCGATCCGACGGTGCGCGGTGTGGCTCGCGTCGGACTGCGCCGGCACGTCCAGCGAAAACGTTTTGACGAAAACCGTTCCCTCCGGGAAGGTCCATCCGTGATTCGTGGAGACGTCGGCCGTTCCGTTGCCCGGAATCGCAACGAATCGTTCCTTGGAAGCGCCATCAGACCAGAGCGGGGAGTTGACCGAATACGGAATGAGGCCAGCGGCGGGGACGTTGTCTTTCGTTGAAGCGAAAAGTCCCGTCTCGCTGAGCCGCTGCGGAAACGGAGAGGTCGGTGCGTTCCGCGGCGCGTGCTCGAGCGTATAGAGCCCGCCACCCTGGTCGATCACGACCAGGTCCCCGTTGGACATTTCCCGGAAGCCGCTGATTTGCAGCGTCGTGCGGGCAAGTTCCTGGTGGAACGTCACTTTGCTGCCATCATGTCGAACCGCCCAGATGCGGCCGGTCGACCAGTCGCCGTAGATGAAGCATCCCTTCAGCTCGGGGAACTTGCTTCCTTCGTAGACGACGCCGCCCGTCAGCGAGCGCATCTCCGCGTGGGAATGTTCGACAGTGGGCGGCGTGATCGGCGTCGGGCCGCGCTTGCGCTGGAGATTAAACGGGTGGCTTCCCTCGTACACGCTCCACCCGTAGTTCTCGCCGCGGTGAACGAGGTAGACCTGCTCCCACATGTCCTGTCCGTTCTGGCCGACCCACAATTGCCCATTGCTCCGGCTGAAGGCGAACCGCCAGGGGTTGCGGAAGCCGTACGCCCAGAGCTCCGGGCGCGCGCCGGGGATGTTCAGGAACGGATTGTCGGGAGGAATCGAGTAGGCCTTGCCGTTGGCGGGATGATCAACATCGATGCGGATCATCCCGCTGTTGAGGTGCGTGAGGTCCTGGCCGCGAAGGTCGGCGTCGGAGTCGCTGGAGCCATCGCCCGCGGCGGAATAGAGGTATCCGTCGGGACCGAAGGAAAGATCGCCGCCGTTGTGCCCGTTCGAATCCCATTCCAGGATGACGAGTTCCGATTTGGGATCGAGCTGGTAAGGGGGCGCCCGCCCGATCGTGTAGCGGGAGATACGGTTTTGCCGGTTGAGGGCGGTGATCGGTCCGTTGCCGTGTACGTAGAGGTAGCCGTTGTGAATGAAATCGGGATGGAGCGTCATCCCCAGGCTCAGGCGATCCTGCTCGAGCAGGACTTCGGCGTGATCGACGTCGGCGCGGTTCTTCAGGCGCAGCACACGACTCGGCCCATTCCAGATCCCCAGGTGCTGAAGCAAAAGCAGGTTGTCCGTCCCCGGTTCCTCGAGCAGATAAAGCGGCTGCCTCACCGTGAACTTCGGCCACGCCTTGGCTACGGCGTAAGGCAAGGGCGGATCGGGCGAGCCGAGGACGCGCGAGCGGGTCCAGGGAACGCGGTGTGACACATCGAACGTCCCTGCGGCGGCAGGCTGCGTGGTGGCAGGAACCGTTGCGGGGGGCGGCGCGGCCTCGGGGCCGACGAAGCGCAGGCGGCCGTAATCCTCCCAATGATGGAAGTTCATCTGGCGGAATGAAGCAGTCGCGCTCAGCTCCTCGCCGTCGTGATCGACCGAGACGTCGCCGCGGCAGAGCGCGAATTTCCAGATCTCGCCGACGTTGGGCCGCCCGCCGGTCGGGGCCAGGTCGCGCCAGGGGATTCGTCCCTCGACGGTCCACCCCTGGTCTGTGTCCTGCCAGTGGTTGAGCGTGCCGCGAAGCGCGACGGCGGTCTCCATCTTGATGTGCGTGGTCTTCTTGTACCGGTCATACCCGCCGCTCCCGCGCCGTGCGATGAACAACTCCATCGTCGCATTGGCGGGGTTCACCTCGAACTCGTAATACCCCGGCTTGTCGTCGGCGGGCTTGAAGAAGAGCTCGAAGACATCGCCGGTCCACATGGGACCATTGTGTTCGGTCACGTCGGCGTACAGGTCGGTGTCCTCCATCTCCGCGAGGAAGTAGAGGTATTCGCGGTCCCAGAGGAGGCGTGCCTTTGTCGCAGTGTGTGGCTTGCGCGCCTCACCGCTCAGCCACCCGATCTGAAAATTGTCGATGACCTGCGCCCGCCCCCACGCCGGCTCTTGACCCTTGCCGTTGATCGCGATGGGCTCATCGGTCCAGCGGCACTCGAATGGCGCTTCGGCGACCGGCGGCTCGGCAACTGGCGCCGTGGCAGGGCGCGTCGTCGCGGACGCGCTGGGCGGAGGGTTGGTCGTCCGACAGGCGGCCGCGGCCCAAAGCAGGGTGATCGCGGTGGAGTACAGGATCGGACGCAGTGGAAATCGCCAGATGGTCATGAAGGTATTCCGAACTACCGGTCTGTCGTGAGGATGATGAAACGCATCGTGTTATTGAAACGTCGCGGGCATGACGTTCAACGTCCACTCTATCGCTTGACCTTGAAGATCGCTTCGACTTCGACGCTCGCCCCCAGCGGCAGCGCAGCCAGCCCGATCGCCGATCGGGCGTGCCAGCCGGCGTCGCCGAAGACGTCCAGCAGGACCTGCGATGCGCCGTTGATCACCAGATGATGCTCGGCAAAGTCGGGATCGCTGTTGACGAAGCCGGTCACCTTCAAGGCCCGCTCGATACGATCGAGGGAGCCGAGTTCCTGATGAAGCAAGCGGAGGACGTTGGCCATGCAGAGGGCCGCCGCCTTGCGCGCATCTTCAATGCCGACCTGCGATGGAACCTTACCACGGCTGACCAGGTTCTTGTCGCCGTCGAACGGAACGCAGCCGGAGACGTAGGCGGTCGTCCCGTCGATCAAGACCGGCTGGTAGATGGCGCCGCGCGAGAGGCGTTTCTCGAAGGAGTAGCCGAGCGATTCGAGTTTTTGATCCGGCGATTCATGCATCGGTAACTCCTTATTCCGGCAGTTAAAATAGCGTTATGCTAGTAGAAACTGTTGATCGGGAAGCCAATCGTTACGACGGCAACGCCTGGCTAAACAGTCGAAGCCAGTTGCCGTGGAAAATCGCATCGACGGCCGCCCGCGCATAGCCGCGCGATGCGAGGATCTCGGCCAGTTTCTGTAAATCGGCGATCGTGTTCAGGTCGCGCGGCGTCTGCTCGATGCCGAAACCGCCGTCCAGGTCGCTGCCGATGCCGGCGTGCCGCGCATCGCCGGCGAGCTGGCAGACACGATCGATGTGATCGGCCACCGCGTCCAGACCGACCACCTCCGGCAAGGTCCGGCCGCGCACCCAGCCGGGGTAAAGCATCCAGGCATCGAGCGCCGCGCCGATCACCGCGCCGCGCTTCGTGAGACGGACGATCTGTTCATCGGTGAGCTGGCGATCGCCAGGTACGAGCGCGCGGCAGTTGTGATGGCTGGCAAGCACCGGTCCATCGAACGCATCGAGCGATTCGGCCATGCTGGCGTCGCACAGGTGGGTGACGTCGAGGATCATCCCCAGCCGTGAGAACTCACGCAGCAGAGCGAGCCCCTCATCGCTCAGCGGACCGACCACGCCAGTGCCATACGCATATCGCCCGCGGCCGTAGTGGGCGAGGCCGGCGGCGCGCAGGCCCGCGTCCCACCATTCCCGCGCCTGATCGGGCGAGATAATCGGATCGGTCCCCTCCATGCTGAGGATGACGCCGAGCGGCGTTTGCGCGTCAGTGCCCGCTTGTTCCCAGTGTGCCTTCAGGTCACCGGCGGTGCGGAGGATTCGAATAAACCCCTGCCGCTCCATCAGCCGGTACCACGCGAGTTGCTCGTGCCCCGCCGCATAGGCCAGGGCCGGGGAGACCGAGTCGAGATCGGCTCGCTTGAGCGGGGTCGAACGATCTCTCCGCTCCGGCCCAGCCCGCGCCAGCAGCGTGGCGACGCAGACGCGCACGCCGGCCTTTCGCAGCTCCGGCAGGCTGACCGTATTTCGCGTGCGGGCCGGCTCATCGGTCAGGCCGGTCTCGGCGATGCGGATGGACGTCACCTCGCTCGTGAGGTCACGGTCAAATCCGACCGCGCTCCAGGCAAGGTCAAGGTGGGCGTCGAAGAGGGGGACGATCATGAGACTAGGAAACCTTCCCGCGCGCATCGACAGGCAGGGGAGTGGGCGCCTCGCCCGGCTCATGCCACCAGACCCGGTCCATCAGGTTGATGCACGGGCAGATATGGTTCGGAACCAGGGTGACACGATCGCCGACCTTCGGCTGGGTCGCGCACTCGCGCACGTCAACCTGCGCGTGCTCCTCGAAGAGCTTGAATACCTTCGCCTCCGGGTGCTCGATGATGTACCCATGACCGCTGTCGGGCGCAGGCCCGCACCGGTCGCTGGTGAGCGTCTTGGTGCCGGCGTCGAGCACGACTTGCCCGGGCACGGCAGTGCTCACCACCGTGCTGACAACACGTGCGGCGCAATCGTCCAATGTCGCGCAGCCCCCGCGCACGCAATTAAGGTCGTTGTAGACGTACGTCCCGGGACGAATCTCGGTGAGGTTGCGAACCAGGTGTGACCGGAACGCGGTGGGCGTCGATCCGCCGCTCACGATCGGCGCGTCCAGTCCGCTCGTGCGCCACAGGCCAATTACTTCGTCCAGCAGCGCGTCCAGCGCCAGCAGTGCCGGCTTCTGGGATTCGGGGGCGCCGCCGATATGGCCGGGGAAACAGAGCAGCCCATCGAGGCGCAGGCCGGACATTTTCGAGATGTGTTGCGCGAGGCGCAGCGCGTCCTCGGGCGACTGCGCGCCGGTCCGATGGTGCCCCACGTCCAGGTCCACCAGGACGCCGATGAAGCTTCCCGCTGCTCGCGCGGCGCTGGACAACGTGTCAGCGGCGAGCGCCGAATCGATGGCGACGCGCACCGTGCGCGTCCGGGTCAGTTCGGCCAACTGCATGCATCGCTGCGGATCGACGGCAGGGTACGCCATCAGCAGATCGCTGGCGGCGGCGGCCATCACCTGGGCTTCGCCGCTCTTGGCCACGGTCAGCCCGACCGCGCCGCGCTCGACTTGCATGCGGCCGACTTTGACCGACTTGTGTGTCTTCGTATGCGGGCGCAACTTCAGGTGGTGCGTGGCGGTGTAGGCGGCCATCGCATCAAGGTTTCGCCGCACGACAGCGGCGTCGATGACGATCGCCGGCGTGGGAATGAATTTGTCGGCGCCCTCCATAGGCGGTCGATTATAACGAGCCCTTCCACCAGCCCAAGCAAGGGCAGGAAACCTTTCGCTCGATCAATCGATAGATTTCCACTGCCTTCGCACATTCTCATCGGCTATCGCGGCGTGACGGAGGGCCGAGGTCCGGCAGCAAAGTCATTGATTGATCGTTTATTGCCGCAGCGTAGGCTTTGCGCACATGGGTCGGCCTAACTGTATGTGTTGCGTGGGTGCTCATCGCACGCGCCGTCTGAATGATCCCTTAACAAGAACACAACATATTATCGGATGTTGTTGCTCCAGCGGACTTTAGAGGACGTTGCAGGGGTGAAGATAAAACGATCATAGCGACGATAGAGATTCCGCAGCGGCAGGCCGCGTGGCGCGCCGCAAATGATTCTCACTTTGGCCCTCAGCGGCCAATCTCTCTCGGGAGGTTTCAGTGAAGACAGGAAAAGGAACGAGGCTCGCACTGCTCGGTGCGGTCGCCCTGGCGCTGCCGCAAGTCGTAGCTCATGCAGATGAAGCTACGCCATCGGATGCAGATGTCGCGGGAAAAATCTCCGCGCTTCAGCAACAGCTCGATCAACTCAAGTTGCAGCAAGTGCAGCAACAGAAGGAAATCGAAGAGAAGGAAAAACAGGCCACGGTCGGCAGCGTCCTCCAGGACGCCGACAAGCACAGCCAGACGCTCGACGTCACCGGCATCAGCGCCGGATGGAACGATCACAAGAAGCAGTTCTTCATCGGCTCCGAAGACGGCAACTTTTATTTCCATCCGATCGCCATCTTCCAGTTCCGCTACGACGTCAACTATCGCGAGCACGCCAAGAAGAGCGGCGAGAGCGATATCGAACAAGGCTTCGAAATCCGCCGGGCCAAGTTCGGCTTCGACGGCAACCTCTTTACGCCCGACTTGACCTACAAGCTTCAGTGGCAGGACAGCATCAGCGGCGCGCCGTCGCTCGAATACGGCTGGGCGCAGTACACCTACGCTCATAACGCCTTCAACCTGGGCGACCTGGCGGTCCGCGTCGGACAGACCAAGGACATCGTCTTCAAGGAAGAGTTCACGGGCGACCAGAACCAGTTGATGGCCGAGCGCTCGCTGGCAAACTCGCTGATCGGCGGAAACGCGCCACCCTCGAACCTGCTGCAGGGCGTGGACTTCCTGCTCCTCGGCAAGGAAAGCCCGATTCACGCGGAATTGGAACTGCACAATGGCTACGGCGGGAGCAACACCTCCTTTGCCCAGCCGCACGGCACCGCCACGACGTTCCCGCAGACCCCGGCTGATCCGCCGACCAATGCCGGCAACTGGGGCGCCTCCGCCCGCGTCGATTACAAGTTCTTCGGCGACTGGACGGACACGACCGACTTCACCGGCATCAACAGCGGGCACCATGACCTGCTCGATGTCGGCGCCGGCGTGGACTACACCGACGCCCAGGGCGTGCAGGCGATCCGCTACACGGTTGACGCCCAGTACCAGATCTCCCGCAAGCTCTCGCTCTTCGCGGCCGGGTACGGGTCGCACTTCGAGTTCCGCAACGTGGCGGCCACCGCGCCGGGCTCGAAGCAGAACAACTATGGCGGCGTTATCGAGGGTGGTTACCTCCTCGATCCGGCGTGGCAGCTCGTTGCCCGCTATGACATTGTCAAGCTGGACAGCAACTTCAAGGTTGGTGGCGTCACCGGACAGGGCACCTTCCAGGAAGCCGCGGTTGGCGTGAACTGGTTCGGCCCGAACGGCTCGTGGGGCAACCACGCCAAGCTGACGACCGACGTGACCTACCTCCCCAACGGCTCGCCCGCCTTCGGCGGTCTGGACATCCTGGCCAGCGGGAAGAACAAGAACGAGTTCGTCCTCCGCACCCAGTTCCAGCTCTGGTTTTGATCAGACCTAATCCTTCCTGCCGCCGGGCGCCGAAAGTCGCCCGGCGGCATTCCCGATCGAATTCAAATCGCCAGTTCCCGCCAACCCGGGGCATTCTTGGGAGGTTACGTGGTCTCAGGTATATCGATGCGGCTCGTGCTTCTCAGCGGCGCCATCGCCATGGCGCTCCCGCCCATCCTGGCGCGTGCCGACGAACCGGCGCAGCCCGGTTCAAACGTGGCGGCGCAGATCGGCGAGCTCCAGCAGCAGCTCAATGAGCTCAAGATCCAGCAGGCTCACCAACGCGAGGTTATTCAGCAAAAGGAGAAGCAGGCGACGGTCGACGGCGTACTGAACGACGCCGACAAGCACAGCCAGATGCTCGACGTCACCGGCATCAGCGCCGGCTGGAACGAGAAGAAGAAGCAATTCTTCATTGGGTCGGAAGACGGCAACTTCTACTTCCACCCGATCGGAATCTTCCAGGTCCGCTACAACCTCAACGACCGCGAGCACGCGAAGAAGAGCGGCGATGGCGATTTTGAACAAGGCTTCGAAATCCGCCGGTCCAAATTCGGCTTCGATGGCAACGTGTTTACCCCGGACCTGACTTTCAAGTTGCAGTGGCAGGACGGCACAGCGGGCGCGCCGGTCCTGGAGCACGGCTGGGCGCAATACGTCTACGCGAAAAACGCCTTCAACATCGGCGACCTGGCGGTCCGCGTCGGGCAGACCAAGGATATCGTCTTCAAGGAGGAGTTCACCGGTGAGACCAACCAGCTCATGACGGAGCGCTCGCTGGCAAACAACTTGATCGGCGGCAACCAGCCCCCGTCGAACGTCCTTCAGGGCGTCGATTTCCTGCTGCTTGGAAAGGAAAACCCGCTCCACGTCGAAGTGGAGCTGCACAATGGCTTCGGCGGCGCCAATACCTCTTTTGCCCAGCCGCACGGCCCCGCCACGACGTTCCCGCAAATCCCGGTCGATCCGCCCACCAACGCCGGCAACTGGGGCGTCTCGGCGCGGGCCGATTACAAGGTCTTCGGCGACTGGGCCGACACGACCGATCTGACCGGGATCAACAACGGCCGACACGACCTGCTCGACATCGGCGCCGGCGTGGACTTCACCGACGCACAGGGCGCACAGGCGATCCGCTACACGGTTGACGCCCAGTACCAGATTTCCCGCAAGCTCGCGATCTTCGCCGCCGGATACGGATCGCACTACGAGTTCCGCAACCTGGCCGCCACGGCGCCGGCCTCGACGCAGAACAACTACGGCGGCATGATCGAAGGCGGCTACCTGATCGACCCCGCGTGGCAGCTCGTCGCCCGCTATGACGTGGTCAAGCTGGACAGCAACTTCAAGGTCGGCGGCGCAGGCGGCCAGGGGACGTTCCAGGAAGCCGAAGTCGGCGTGAACTGGTTCGGCCCCAACGGGTCGTGGGGCAACCACGCCCGCCTCAGCACGGAGCTGTGCTACCTGCCCAACGGCGTCACCGCGCAGTCGGGCCTCGACTACCTCGCCAGCTCGAAGAACAACAACGAGTTCGTCCTCCGTACCCAGTTCCAGCTCTGGTTCTGAGGTAAACTCCACTGATGGCTCAAGGCGGGCGACCGTTCAATTCCCTCTACTCGCACGGGTACGCACGCGTGTGCGTCTGCGTGCCGACGGTCAAGATCGCCGATCCGGAATTTAACGCCGACCGCGTCATCGAACTCTCGCATCAGGTGGCGGCGGATCACGCCGTCCTGGCGCTCTTTCCGGAGCTCGGTATCAGCGGGTACTCGATCGAGGACCTGCTTCATCAGGACGCGCTGCTGGCCGGCGTGGAGCGGGCGATCACCCGCGTGGCCCGTGAAACCGCCAGCCTGAACAGCATGATCATCGTCGGCGCGCCGCTGCGCGCGGAAGAAAAGCTCTTCAACTGCGCGGTGGTGCTTCACGGCGGGCGGGTGCTGGGCGTCGTCCCCAAGACGTTCCTCCCCAACTATCGCGAGTATTACGAGAAGCGCCACTTCGTCTCCGGCGCGGGCGCGCTGTCGCGGGAGATCCACCTGGCGGGGAGCGATGCGCCGTTTGGCGCCGACCTGATCTTCGAAGCCACCGACCTGCCGGGATTCTCGCTCTTCGCTGAAATCTGCGAAGACTTGTGGGTGCCGGTCCCGCCATCCACGTGGGGGGCGCTGGCCGGGGCGACAGTGCTGGTCAACTGCTCCGCCAGCAACATCACGATCGGCAAGGCAGCCTATCGCCGCCAGCTCTGCGCCGGGCAGTCGGGCCGGTGCGTGGCGGCTTACCTGTACACCGCCGCCGGCTTCGGCGAATCGACCACTGACCTGGCGTGGGACGGGCACGCGCTGATTTACGAAAACGCCAACCGCCTCGCCGAGTCACGGCGGTTCAGCGACACCGAGCAACGGATCACCGCCGACATCGATTTGGATCGCTTGCGCCAGGAGCGCATGCGCCTCAGCAGCTTCAACGATTCGGTTGCCCTGCACCGGGACAAGATCGACGTGATGCGACGCGTGCGCTTCGAGCTGGGCGTGCCAGGGGCGGCGCGGGTACCGCTTCGGCGACACGTCGAGCGCTTTCCCTACGTCCCGCACGATCCGGCGCAATGGGACCAGCGCTGCTACGAGGCCTACCACATCCAGGTCGTCGGCCTGGAACAACGACTCCGCGCCACCAACACGAAGAAGATGGTGATTGGCGTCTCGGGTGGTCTGGATTCAACGCATGCGCTGATCGTCTGCTGTCGCACCGTCGATAGACTCCAGCTCCCGCGGCAGAACATTCTCGCCTACACGATGCCCGGGTTCGCGACCAGCGCGCACACCAAGTCTAGCGCCTGGGCGCTCATGCGCTCGCTGGGCGTCAGCGCCGCGGAGATCGACATCCGCCCCTCCTGCATGCAGATGCTCAAGGACATCGATCATCCTTTCGCACGGGGTGAGCCGGTGCACGATATCACCTTCGAGAACGTGCAGGCCGGGGAGCGGACCAGCCATTTGTTCCGGCTCGCCAATCTGCACGGAGGCATCGTCATCGGTACCGGCGATCTCTCGGAGCTGGCCCTGGGATGGTGCACCTATGGCGTCGGGGACCAGATGTCCCACTACAACGTCAACGCCTCGATCCCCAAGACGCTGATCCAGCACCTGATCCGCTGGGAGATCGAGCGGGGCAAGTTTCCCGACGACACCCGCGCCACGCTGCGCGACGTGATCGGCGCCGAGATCTCACCCGAGCTCGTGCCCGCCGGGGAACATGAGGTTCGCGCCGTCCAGCGCACCGAGGCGTTCGTGGGACCTTACGAGCTTCAGGATTTCCATCTCTACTACGTCACGCGGTACGGGTTCCTTCCCAGCAAGGTCGCCTTCCTGGCGCATCATGCCTGGGGCGACGCCGCCGCCGGCGACTGGCCGCCGGGGTTCCGCCCGGAGGATCGCCGGTCATACGACCTGGCGACGATCAAGAAATGGCTGCGCCTCTTCCTGCACCGCTTCTTCGCGACCAGTCAGTTCAAGCGCTCGGCCATGCCCAATGGGCCAAAGGTGGGCTCAGGAGGATCGCTCTCCCCGCGCGCGGATTGGCGCGCTCCCAGCGATAGCGAGGCGACCGCATGGCTGGAGGAACTGGATCGAAACGTGCCAGACGACACCGCAACTGCCGAAGAGTGACCGCCATTCAACGAGCGACACGCGCGGAAACGTTACTTCCGCGAGGGACTCCCTGCCGGCCGAGTGGCGGGCGAGGCGGGTTGGGATGATTTCCGCGCCGCGGGAGGCTGTCCGTTCCCCGACGAGACCGGCTGCCTTGGCGGCAGGCGATAGGTCGTCGTGGTCGATTCCTCATACGCGGGCGGAGGAATCGTTCCCGGGATCGCGCGGTTGATCGGACCGGAGTTCAACTGAAAAGGTGACGGCCCGGCCGGCACGCGACTGAGGTTGAACGACTCGCCCGACGGCAGGGGCGGGGGCGAAGCCGGCGCGTTGAGGTTCGCGGGCAACGGCGGAACGTAGGCCGGGTTGTAGAGCAGTGGGGGCGGCAGGCGCAACGCCAGCTGGAGCGGAGACTGCGGCGCGATGTAATCCACCGCGCCGTGGGGCGACAGCGGACCCAGCGCCGCCTGGTTCATGCGGAATTCCGAGGGGAGCATGCCCGACCGCGGATAGGCGAACAGTCGTTCCGAGGGGAGGAGCTCAAATTGCGATGGAATGTAGTTTCGCGTCGAGCCATTGTGCCCGTTCATTTCCAGGTCGGTCTGATTGTTGACCTGAGTGTTGATCTGCTGCTGTGCCCAGGCGCGCGTCGAGCCCAGGAGCAGCAGAGTCGCCAGGAGACTCAACCACGGATAAAGGTGATGTCGCATGATGTGCGTCCCGCTGTTGGAGGAGAAGTTCCCACGTATTGCAAAGTCCGCACCTGATACATTCTAGGACGCAAAGTTCTGATGTGCGCGGCCGAGCTCGGCCAAAGTGCGAGGAATCTCGCGGGGGAAGGTCATGGCGCGTTAGGATTTCCGCCGAAAGGAGTAGCATGTTGCGATTCACGCTGCCTGCCCTGATCGGCCTTGTCCTGCTCGCCGGCTGTCATGAGGAGCCCCCCAAGCGCACGGGCAAGCTCATCCCGGCCAACATCGCGAAAATCCACAAAGGAATGACCGCAGCCGAAGCCGAAGCCATCCTCGGCGGCGACGACACATCCAAACCGAGCGGCTTTGAGATGAACGGCGTGAACGTACCCGCCGACATGCGAACCTGGAAAGACGGCGATGCCACCTTCGCCATCACCTTCGTCGGCGGCCAGGCAGTGAGCTGGGAGGATCTGCACGAGCCCTGAGCCATCGGGCGACGATGCCCCACAAGCTCACTGGTCCACGTGCTTCACCGGCAGTTTCCCCAGGAGACGGCCGAGCAGCTTCTTGCCGTACACGACCGCGCGCTCGCGCACCTGCTCCTGCGGCAGGGTCACGTCGAAGCCCAGCTCCGCCATTCCGGTGGGGTACGTCCCTTCGTCCGGCTTGAGTGCGACGTAGGTGAGGCACTTGATCAGGTCATCGCGCGGCACCGTTGTCTTCAAGCGGTCGAAGACGATCAGCGGAATCTCACCCTCGTTGGGGTCCTGCATCACGTCCGGCACGCCGGCCACCGCGAGCAGGTTGCGCACCTTCTGCACGGGGTCATCCTCGAGCGTTCCTTTCCAATCGGCAAGGTTGGTCGCCAGCGTGTCCATGCGTTTCTTCGCCTCGTCGGTCAGGTTGTCGAGGTTGGGAGAGACGGGCGTGACGGCGCTTTGGTCGGGCTCCAGGTCGTCGTAGCTAATGCTGGCGATCTGCGCCTCGGTCACCGACCGCCAATCGGCGGGGAGGGCGGGCGAAGTCGCGGGGACGGTGGTGCTGCTTGCCACGGTGGGATGCGTCGAAGGCTCGGTGGTTGCGGATGCGATGGCCGGATGCGTAGAAGGCGCGGTCGCGGCCACCGGCTGTGTTTGCGCTGCCTGCGTGGCAGCCGGCTTCGATCGGGTAACGATCGCTTCGATGATCGGGTTTGCCGCGCCCGCCGCCGCGATCTTTCCCTGTACGGTGGCGGCGATCCCCACCGCCGCCCAGGGCAGTAGTGCGAGCAGCGCCCACCCACGCGCCGCGGACGCCAGCTTTTGTCCGACGTCCCAACGGAACAGTTTGGCCCCGGCGGCGCATCCCGCGGCGCCGATGAGCGTCAGGGCCAGAAGGCTCGGCCCGACCGCACGCAGACCTTTGCCGTCGATGCAGCTCTGTAGCGCATCGACCGCGTATCGTCCGGGAAGAAAGTCCGCCACGTGCCGCGCCCAGTGCGGCAGGATGTAGAAGGGAACGCCGACGCCGCCGATGATGATCATCGGCAGGAAAACGCTCTGCCCCAGCGCCTGCACTGCCGGCACTGTCTCGGCGAGCATCGCGATGACCAGTCCCATTCCCAGGAAGGCAAAACAGACGAAGAGAAAGGCAATCGCCAGTTGCCAGGGATGCTCCGGCGGCTTCATGTGGTACCACCACATGGCCAGCCCCACCTGCATCAGCGCGGCCGACGCGATGATCAGGAACCGCGCGACCATCGTGCTGAAGATCAACGTGCCGGTGGAGGCGGGGAGAAGCCGGTAGCGCCGCCAGACACCGCGTTCCCGTTCGCTGACCATGGACGTCGGCATTCCAAAGCAGGCCCCGCCCAGCGTACTGATGACCAGCACCTGCCCGAACTCCTGCGACAGTTGCCGGAAGATGCTCCCGAACGCGAGCAGGAAAAAGACCGGCACGATGTACCCGTACACCAGCGCCTGCTTGCTGCGGAAGTTCAGGCGAAGCGTGATCAGAAGATGTTGGATAAGGCCGGACATAGCTAATCCCGAAGCCGCGATCCCGTCAGTTCGATGAACACGTCCTCAAGCGAAGGTCGCTGGACGTGCAGGTCGAGCAGCTCGTTGCCCTGGCGGTGCAGCAATTGGACGACGTCAATCGTGGTCTGGCTGATGTTCGTCGTCTTTAATTCCCACCCGTCGTCGCTGTTGGTGGGGCTCGCGTCCTGTACCGCCGGCAGTGCGGCCAGGACTGATCGCTCCAGAGTCCGTGCGGCGCGGATGACGACGCGCGGCAGCGACTTGGACGATGCGACCAGTTCCCGCGGGCTGCCCGAGGCGATGACTTTTCCGTGATCGATGATCGCGATCCGATCGCAGAGTTGATGGGCCTCCTCGATGTAGTGCGTGGTCAGCACGACGGTATGACCCTCGGCGCGGACCTGCTGGATCAGCTTGTGCAGCTCCCGCCGTGATTGCGGGTCGAGGCCGGTGGTCGGCTCGTCGAGGAAGACGACCTGCGGGTTGTTGACGAAAGCGAGGGCCAGCGCCAGACGTTGTTTTTGTCCGCCGGAGAGGCTGTCGAAGCTCGCGTCGGCCTTTTCCTGAAGGCTGAAGCGCTCGATCAGCGTTCGTGGCTCGACGGCGTTCGAGTAGAAAGAGCCGAACAGGCGCAGCGCTTCTCGCGGGGTGATCTTGTCCTGAAGCGCCGTTGATTGAAGCTGCGCGCCGAGCCGTCGCTTCACCTTGGCCGGATGTGTTCGCGCGTCCAGCCCGCACACCTGGATCGACCCGCCGTCCGGCACGCGCAACCCGATCACGCATTCGAGCGTCGAGGTCTTCCCTGCCCCATTGGGCCCGAGCAGCCCAAAGATCTCCCCCGCGCGCACGTCAAAGCTTACGCCGCGCACCGCCTCCACGTCCCCATAGCGCTTCACCAGATCGCGGACGATAACGGGTACTGGGGGTGTCATGGCGTGATGATCAGCAAGCGATGGTTGGACGATTTCAGCAAGAGTTCGCCATTCACGGCATCGGCCTCCACGTCGGCCGTCGCGATCGCCACGGTCGGGCGAGCCACCTGAACGCTGACGTCAGCGAGCGCAAATCCGTTTAGGCCCGAGGCGTTGGGCGCGGTGAAGACAATCGTATCCGTGTTGCCCGTATGCGGGAAGGTCAGCGTGAGCGCGTACGCGGAATCGGGCGCGCTGGCGCCGCACGAGCCGGGCACGCTCTGGTCGTGATCGTGATCGATGTACGTCGAAGCTGGCGTTGAGAGCGCCGTTGGCATTGTAGCGGACGAGGGCGAGGCTGCCGCTGTCGGTGCCGGCCACCAGGATCGTGCCGTAGTAGGGATTGGTGGCGGCGGTGCCGGAGTAGTCGATGGCGACGGCGAAGCCGTTGGCGGTAATGCCGGATCCGAAATTGGTGAGGACTTCGCCATTGGCGCCGAACGTCGTGTCGAGCGCGCCAGTGGTCGTGTAGCGGGCGAGGGCGAACTGGCATCGCAACAAAGGCTTATGACAGTCTTTTCCGCCCCCCTTTTCCGCCTACTGGAAATCCGAAATAGCGTAGCGCCGCCCCGCGATTTAAGGGATGTCGACATCCGGAGTGACCGGACCCGCAGCGGAACGCTTCAGGAATGCTCGTAGGAGACCAAGGCGATCACGGTCGATAGGCGCGATCCGCTCTGGAAAGCGCGTGAGGGTTTCGTCGAGCCACAATGCCTGACGGGCCGTTAGCCATGGATCCCGGTAAAGCTCTTCGATGGATTCCTCGGCATCCCGGTTTCCTTTCGAGGCTACCGCGCTGACGCCGATGGCCCAAAGGTAGCAATTTTTCTCGCGAAGGAGGGAAATCGCATTATCAGGCGAGATCTCGCCGCCATGCTCCCGGACAAGTGCGGAAAGACGGATGAAGGCAGATTGCAAATCTGCGGTTTCATTTTTGGGGATAATCGAGAGGTAACGCAATCCAATCGGTAGCGGCATTGCTCGGAACAGATTGTACTCGAATTCACCGGGCCGGCCGGTTGGTTCAGCGTAAATGAGGAAGACGGTGCCAGGATCCATGACCGGTATATTTGGCTGACTTGTGCCCTCCACTCCATAGCGCCCGTTAACTGAAATTACCGCCCCCGCAGCGATCTTCGCACGAAAATCAGCGAGAACACGTACCGAGTAATGTATTCCAATTCCTTGGAGATTCGCAGCGGTTCCGTTTTTTTCCACATGCCTTGCATCCTCCACGCGGCCAAGAATTAGAGGGGTATCGGGCGTAATCCACCGAAACAGCGATTTCGGGTCGGCCACCGACTCCGCGCGTAGCGTCGCCGAAACAAGAAAGATCCCGACGCAATGAAAAACAACGAGAACATAATGATTCCTCATCGCGAGCCTCATAATTCGCTCCTCAATTCCATTGCTGTTGCGCCGTTGCGTCGTTGAGAATCGGCGCGATGGTGATTGGAACTACGCTCCCGTCATCCACAATTTCAAAAGTCTTGGGGCCACTAAACGCGTTTGTCTGAGCGCCGTTATAGACCCCTTTTACAACCGTGCCGCTCTCGTCGAGTTTCCATTTCACTTTCGCGAGCTCGGTGTAAACGGCCGCCGACCCGTTCACGGATTCGGCTGTGCACACCGCCACATAACGCGTCGCGTTCACGATGAGGTGTGCGGCAACCAGGACAGCACCGTTGTTTTGCCCGTTGATTGTACCGGGAACGCCGAGCGCAATCGGATCCGTGTCACTAATTGGAACGGTGTCGCCCGAATTAACACTACAGCGCGGGATTGATCGTAAGTCCTTATGACTCGTCACTTGCATCGCGATTCTTGATCCAAAATGGCCGAACCAGCGCTGTAGTGTTAAGATCTCTGAAACGCCAGAGCGCCGTAACGGACATCGACCAGGGCAAGGAACCTCCGCTGGCGGTGTCGAGAAATGAATGACCTTCGAGCGACGACGTGCGGTGCTGAAGTGGCTGCCCTGTATAATCCGCGTTCCGTTGGGTCACAGTTGCATTCTGGCTATAGCCCACTTGAACATACCTGAGGCCACGGCCGCCGAGCGGACCCGAAGCTGCCCGAGCTGATTGGGGGCGCCGCAACGGCGACCGCGGCCCGTCCGTTTCTCCATTACTATCTGGGGATAATAGGGCCGCCGGCCGAGCGTTTGGTGAATTCGCGAAGAAGATCGCGTCGGCTTTGGTAACTCGGGCGTAGATCTTCCGGGAAGCGGTCAAGCGTATCATCGAGCCACAGCGCCTGCCTCGCTGTCAACTTTGGTTCGCGGTAGAGTTGCTCGATGAATTGCTCGCTCTCGGGCGTTTTCTCGATCACAGTTGCGCTGACGCCGAGAGCCCAGAGGTAATGGTTCTTTTCCTCGAGAAGCGCGAGTGCGTCTTTGTGGCTCAATATTCCGCCGTGTTCGCGCACCACGCTCGATAGCCGTACAAAAGCATCAAGCACATCAACGACATTCGTCTCCGGAATGATTGAAGGGCAGCTTATCCCGATTGGAAGTGGCTGCGGGGCGACAAGGTCATAGGCGAAGGCGCCGGGCCGCTCCGTCGGCGTTAGGACGAAGATGAAAGTGGTTCCTCGTTCCATGAGTGGGATGTTTGCCGTCATTGAGCCAAACAGCCCACGCTCCCCGCTGACAACAATCTCAGTTCCATCGTGAATTCTCCCCCGAAAGTCAGAGATAACAGTAACCGTGTACCGCATCGCGGTAATCGGGATTCCATCGCCGGGCTTCGCTGACTGCTGGACGGCGGCGACGCGGCCGAGAACGAGCGGCGTGTCGCTCCTGAGCCAGCGAAATTCGCCATACTGATTAACGACGGGTTCAGGCGGCCCGGCGAACAAGGAGACGGCCAGTGCGGTGATAAGGAAGCCCAGAGATGTGAGAACACTTGTATTCGATGTATTGTTAATCATTGCCTTGCACCCAATTGATATTCCGCAACAGATCGTTGTAGGTCGATCCCGTGGTAATCGGGACTACACTGCCCACGCCGTCGGGCAGGCCGAAAGCCGCCGGGGTGGCGAATTGGTGGGCCGCAGCGCCCACATAAAACTCATTCCTATTCACGGTTTTCACGGTTCCGCTCGCGTCAAAATTCCAATGGACCTTGAGGCGCTGTGTGTAGACCTGATCCGATCCATTAATGGCTTCGGTCGTGCGCGCGGCCACATAACGGTTTAAATCACTGACGAGCCTCGCGGCGATCAATAGCGGACCTTGGTTGCCGATAAGGAGCTTAGTGCGAACGAACGCGCCGATCGGATCGGTGTCGTTTATCGTAGCCGTTTTACCGGATGCGCTGTCGGCGGCAGGTGAATAGAGCGCACTTTCGTTCGGCGACGATTGTGCCCATGGTGCCGCGCTATTTGGCGCGAATACTAGGAATACTAGGGAATACTAGGGACAGTCACCTATTTTCGCACACGTAAATAGGTGACTGTCCCTGGTTTTCTGGAGCGAGAATGACGCGATCGTCCTCAGCGCCGGCACGCGATTATTCGGTACGATTGACGGCCCCAAATGTGATGCGGCGGGGAAGTGCGGCTTTACACGGCCCGAGGGGGCCGACGAACGCCAATACGCCAGGCTC
>JBBSDP010000051.1:0-33362 GCA_038240605.1 Tepidisphaerales bacterium
ATGCGGAGTACAATCTGCACGCGTTAAGGCTTTGCTTTAGCGGGAATTAGGCGTAAATATCGGGACTGGCGCGATTTGCCATTTGTGAGCTTAATCTGGCTCATAACCCGGAGGTCGGAGGTTCGAATCCTCCCCCCGCTACTGTCGAAAGAGTAAGGACTTACGGCAATGTGAGTCCTTCTTTTTTTGGCCTTTTTGCACCAACTGGGCCCCCAGGTGGACCCCCGCAATAAGAATCCCACCGAAGAAGCGCCTCGCCAGGGCGTCCACCTCCCACGAAGGGAGAGCCCAATGGCTTGGCTCATCAAACGCGGCCCCGTTTATTACATCCGTTACTCGCTCGCCGGGAAGAAACGAAAAGTCTCCACCGGAACCGACCGCCTTCAAGTCGCCAAGGAAAAACTTCGGCAGTTTGAATCGGCCCAGGCACGCGGGGAAGACTCCCCGCTGCCGAGCAAGACGCCGATTGCGAACGTGCTGACGGCGTAAGGGACGATGAGTTGCTCGTGCCGGTCGCAGCGGACTCAAAAGTTGAGGAAGAACTGTTACGGCTGCTCCCTCTGGCCACTGCGATCAAGCGAGATGGCAAGTTTCGCTCGCGCGCGTGTTTGCGGCGATGGAATGCGGCCATGACCCAGGCACATCCCCCGGCGTTCAACGCCTTGCATCGCCGCCTGCGCATCGGTTAGTTGAAAAACGAACAGCTCGCCACCGAAACAGTGCACCAGCATCGCGGCCCCCGAGCGAATCAAACCGCCGCCGATGAGAAGCCGGCAGTTAACGTCAGCCGCATTAGCGTCGAACAGAAATCGCAGCACCTCCCTCACCATCTTCGGATTGGTGCAGTTCGACCTCACCCAGGTTGCCGCAGCTCCTTGCATGGCAATCTCCGCGACTGGACAATTTACCAAGTCGCACAATTCTGGCCAGTGATCTCATGTCCGGCTTCACGATCGAAGAGAAGGCGAGGAAGGAAATGGGATCGCGATATCGTGGACCGCGTCAGGATCTTGAACGGGACAGAGCCCACAGTATCGCATCCAGAACCTGATCGAGTCGTTTGCCAACGTCTTCGGCGAGGAACCGAAGAACCAGATAGCCGTTTTCTTGAAGCAGAGCATCTTTGCGCCGGTCGCGTCGATAGGCGTCGGCGTCGCCAAGATGCTGGCCACCATCCAGTTCAACGGCTATCCGCGGCTCCTCGCACAGCAGGTCAACTTCCATCCGTCCCCAGGCATCGAACGGAATCGGCAACTCAGCATTCAGCCGAAACCTTTTCCTGGTTTCCGCCAGTGTTTCGAGTCGGCGGTACAGAAACGCCTCCGTCGCGCTTCGAGCGCGATCCACGCCAACGGACTCGGGAGCAGGCGACCTGGCAACATGAACGAAAAGATTCGCCAGCGGCGCGTCCACGCCGTCCCGAACCAGCCTTCGCACACTGGCGGCGTACTGACTTTTCCATTCCGGCTCAATGGGAAGCGGCACGTCCGCGGGCCAGCCGGGCACGGCGCTGCCTGGAAGTTGAATCGCGTAGCCGACGGCTTCATATCCATGACAGCGCCGATCGAACATCCGCGAAAGCATCGGTGCATTGAGGTCGGCATAGTCGAATACGCGCACCTCGCGTTTGCCATCGTAAAGCCGGTGCAATCTGCCGGCGTATTGAGCGATCGTCCCGTGCCAGGAAACCGGAAGCGTGAGGAAGAGGGTGTCGAGCCGGGCGTCATCGAAACCCTCGCCCACATATCGCCCCGTCGCCAGTAGCACGCGGTCTTGTTGCGCGGGAACGGCGGACAATCTGGCGCTGACGTCGCCCCATTCTTTTTTGCCCATTCCACCCCGGAGCACGATCAGGTGACGCACATCTTTCGCCAATCGATCGGCCAACGCGTCGAGATGATCGTTCCGCTCGGTCAGCACCAAGGGCGAGCGTCCATCGCGAAGGGCTTGGATCACGTCATCGCAGATCATCCCATTGCGATCTCCGTCGGCGATCAGTTCGTCGTAGAGCTCGTGGAACTGCATCCGCACGTCGGCGTGGGCCGGCCGAAGCGGTCGAAAGTTCGTGGGACGAACGATCACCGCGTGATCGAACGGGCGCGCCGCCGCCTGTTCTTTCGCATTGACTCGATGGCGCACGGGGCCGCATTGCATGAAGACGATCGGATGGTGACCGTCCTTCCGCGACACCGTCGCCGACAACCCGGTGACGAATTTCGCCTTTGCCTGGCGCGCGACAAGCTCGAAACTACGGGCTGAAAGATGATGACATTCGTCCACGATCAAGTGGCCGTAGTTACCGATCGAATCGTCGACGACGCCTTTGCGCGCCATGCTTTGAATGACCGCGACGTCGAGGAGGCCCGTGGGTTTTCGCCGTCCACCGCCGATCCGGCCGATGGATCGCTCCGGCAGTTTAAGGAATGTGGAAAGTCGCTCGATCCATTGTTGCTGCAATTGCCGTCGATGCACGAGCACCAGCGTGCTGACGCCGCGCTGGGCTATCAGCCATGCGGCAACCACGGTTTTCCCGAATGCGGTGGTCGCCGCCAACACTCCCGTGTCATGGGCAAGCATCGCCTCAGCGGCGATTTTCTGATCCGGGCGCAATTCACCCTGGAATGCCGCGGTCAACGGCTGCCCCGCGACTCGCTCGTCCCGGGTTGTCGTCTTGATCTTCAAATCCGAAAGCACGTGAAGCAGGTCATCCAGACAACCACGAGGCAATCCGATGTGATGCGGACGATCCTCGGCACAGGCGATGATCCGAGGCTTGTCATACGTTGGAAGGCGCATTGCCTGCGCCTTGTAAAACTCCGGATTCTGAAATGCCGCCAGGCGGATCAACCTGTTGCGAAGCGCGGGTGGCAAAGCGTTCTTCGGAACATAGATGTCGTTGCCCAAAACGAGTTCCAATGTTGCCGGGAGCGGACCCGGGATCGCCTCCACGGCGCGACGCCGGGACGGCGGAAAAGTCCGCGGAGCGATGTCTTCGTCGTCATCGGGAGCAAATCGCACTCCAACAACGTGTCCGTTCGTTTCGGCGCGACGAACGAGTTCTTCAACTTCTTCGCGGGCTATTTTACGAATCGAAGATAGAAACTCCCATTGGTCCTGAATTGGATTCAATTCGTCGTCAAGAAAAACGCTGTTGCCAGATTCCCTGGGGATCTTTTGCAACGGAAGCGCGATCAGGTTGCCAAAGCCGCCTTGCGGAACGGTGTCTTGATTGGGGAATAATCGGTCGTAAGAGCCCAAGCCGATCTCCGGGCGGCGTTCCATCGCTTTTGTGAGAACATGTGCGCCCAGTTTACGAGCCAGCATTGCTGGAACGGGCTGGCTGAAGAAAAGCCAGACATGCGCGCCGTTGCCGGAACGAGATCGCTCCAACGCAACTGGCAGATTCATTCCGCGGCACGTCTCCCGAAACGCGCCCGCATCTTCCCGCCAGGTCGTTTTGTCAAAATCGGCTGCCAGAAAAAAGCATGTTTCATCATGGAGCATCGGATATGCACCCATGACGAAATCACGACCGTTGTCGTCCTGACCAGACAGATGCCAACGAATCACGTCATCCGTAACGGCAAGAAAACGCCGGTGCGGACATTCGGCGCATTTAATTCTGGGCTTTTCACATATTCCGCGGACCCACTCATTGGCACAGACCGGCGAATAGCCCGCCTTGCCCGTTTTACAGCTCTGGAACCGGCGCGGGTAGACATCCTCTCGACCGCGAAACAACGAACGAAAGAGAGCGATCTTGGCGGCGGAGGGTGAATGGTGATTGATGCCCTCTCGCTCCAGCACGGGCAATGTGATGCGTGCATTCACCGCCACATCTTACCTTTGGGCCCACGGGCCAACGACATGCTGGTGCACAGAAGGTTCTGGTGCGCGCATCGCGCCGGATTCATGTCGCCTTCACTTTCTATTCATCGAATTGCCGCTGCGCGGGTATCATCTGCTGAGTCCGCATCGATCTTTCGCCAAGGCCCGGAGGTGTAAACCCATGCAACGAAAACTTCAGAACGCGAACGTCACCCTTTCGACCAGTCCCACGCGCAGACAATTTCTCGCCGCCTCGGCAGCGGCGGTGGGAGCGGCGACGATCGGCGGACCGACGATCCTGCGCGGCGCCGCCGATTCGACGGCGGCCAACAGCCGGCTCAATCTCGCGATGGTGGGGTGCGGCGGACAGGGACGCGGCGATATGGGCGCGCTGCTGGGGGCCGGCGTCAACCTCGTCGCGTTCTGCGATCCGGATGCGACCATGATCGAAAAGGCCCGCAAGGAAGCCGACCGGCCCGGCAAAAATAGCAGGGATGCCAAAGCCTATGACGATTACCGAAAGCTCCTGGAGCAGGCGGGAAGTTTCGATGCCGTGCTCATTGCCACGCCGGACCATTGGCACGCGCCGTTGTGCAGGGCCTTCATCGGAGCAGGCAAGCACGTCTATTGCGAGAAGCCCTTGACGCACAGCGTGGGCGAAGCGCGCGGGCTGCGCGAGCTGGCCCGCGGCAGCAAGGTGGTCACGCAGATGGGCAACCAGGGGAGCGCCAGCGAGTCGCTCCGGCGTTGCACGGAGATCATCCAGGCCGGAGCATTGGGAGCGATCCGAGAGGCCTACGTCTGGGGCATTGGCGTGAGCGCATCGGAAGGGAGCGCCGAGGGAGAGGACCCCATTCCCGCCGACTTCAACTGGGACCTGTGGGTGGGGCCGTCGGCCATGCGTCCATTCAAGAAAGACGTTTACCATCCGTTCCGGTGGCGCAACTGGTTCGACTTCGGCAACGGCGGCCTCGCCGATTTCTGCTGCCACGCGCTCAATCTGCCGGTGCGTGCGCTTCAACTCAGCTATCCCGAGAAACTGGTGGTGAACCTGAAGGATGGGAAGCAGACGCCGGACAAGGCAGCGCTGGAATTTCATTTCGCCGCGCGCGGCGAATTACCGGCGTTGACGATCCACTGGCAAGGCGATGGGAAGCCGGCCGCCGACGTGCTCGAGCCGCTGGGGACGAAGGTGGAAGGCCGCCGGCACTCGGGCGTGATGATCGTCGGCGAGAAAGGCCGGATCTACACCAGCCTGTGGAACACCGATGGCCTCGTTCAACTCCACGGCGAGCAGTACATGACCGACGTGACGCAACATCCGAAGACGGCGGCCATTCCCAAGACCCTCCCGCGCAGCAAAGGGCATCACCAGGAGTGGGTCGATGCCTGCCGCGGCGAGGGAAAGACCTTCTCCGACTTCGACACCGGCGGCCAGCTGACCGAAATCGGCCTGTCCGGCGTCGTCGCCCTTCGAGCCGGAAAAACCCTCGACTGGAACGGCGAATCGATGGAAGCCACCAACGCCCCCGAAGCCGGCAAATTCGTCCGGCCGCAATATCGGGGGAAGTGGATGAGCTGAAGCAGGGCTGTTGAGCCTCGCTCAGATTCACACTGTTGCCGCTCAGGTGAGGTCGAAGGGAATGAAAGAGACGCACGATGAAGATTCGGCTGGAGTCCCAACTCGCCACTTGCCGCGACAAAACCGAATCGGACAGCTTTGCTAGACAAGCTGCGGATCGCCATCAAAAGTGGCTTTAGCTTGACAGGCGGGATTCCGCAGTGCTGATCGTGCGAAAGGTGAACAGCTATTCGAACGCCATGACCTGTGTCCAAATGCCTCGTTTCCCATTTTTTAATCGTTTTTCTTGACCTAGCCCCGTTTCCAATCGAAAATATGTCGCGGTAATCGTTTTGAAACCTGCAATAGGATGTGACCTTGAATCCCGTCGGGTATGCAAAAATCATCCAACGTCACAAACTTGCTGTCATTCCGAACTGGCACGAATCGGGTATCACGACCGGCCCCGCGTCCCGAATCGAAAGGCCCGATGGTCAAGGCCGAGAGCTGTTTCCAGCCGCGTACGACCCCGCTGACGAGCTGGCTGCCCAACTGGAGTTCGCACTCAAGTATGACGGCACCAATTTGTTGGTGACCAGGATGGAGGATGCAGTCCGTCAGGCCCATGAATCCGATCCTCGATAAGAACGGGTGGGTTGATGAGCAGGCGGTGCCTGCTTGGCGCGTAAAACTTAGCCATGATGTCGCAGATCACTTGCCGAGGCACCACAGCGCAAGAGCGCCGCGTAAATAAATTCGCCCCTCGTCAAAGCATGGGCAGGATGAAATGAGATCCGCGGGGTGTGGCTCGGCATAGTCGTAGTCGATGGACTCGATATGGTTCAACGCGACTTGCTTGTAGTTGCGGCCCGGCTCGAAGACGACGCACGTGCCGTCCTGGTCCCACACGAAGATGTGCTTTCCCCCCAACGTCGGGCTCGAAGTGACGCCGGAGTTGTTGCCGCCGGCATGGCCACCTCCCCCGTTGAGGGGAAGTTCCTGGGTGTAAACGATTTCGCCGGCAACGGGATCAACGACCTTCAGCGTACCGCGGTTTTCAACGCAGTAGAGCAGCCCCTGGTGGTAAAGGGGCGAGGAGATCGCATAAGACGAACGGGTGTAAACATGCTTGAGGATGGTGGCGGGTGGCGCGGAGCCGTCCCGTGACATCTTGAGGTTCGTCGGCAGCTTGATCGCATAGACTCCGGAGCGGTCGAAGTTGTACCAAATCCCGTCGTCGACGACCGGACTCGGACATTCCCCCTTGAAACGGTCCGTAAAGGTGAACATCGGCGACCCGTCACTGGCGCGCACGCAGTTGCCATTGGACGAGATCACGATTGCGTCGTCTCCCACGCGGGCGGCCACCATCGATCCGAACGTCGCGTATGCACGGCGCTGAGGTGCAGTCGACCACACGATCCGTCCGGTTGCGGCGTCCAGCGCCGTGAACCCCTGGAGCAGGACGATTAATTTGCCGCCGACCACCAGCGGCGAGCCCGAGTACCCGTGCTCGTTCGATCCCCCCTCATCGATGTGGCGCGACCACACCCGATTGCCTTCGAGATCGTAGCTGAAACAGACTCCCGCGCTGGTGGCAAAACCCGTATAGAAGAGGGCGAACACATGCTTGCCATCGCTGGCCGGCGTGGCCAGGGACAAGCCGCCGTCCGCGCTGATGTGTTGCCGCTTGCCGAACGTCTGGTCCAGCGCCTCGCGAATCGATTCATCGATCTGTTTGCGTTGGCGGCGGATGTCGAGCAGCCTGGCATCACGGCTGTTGATCGCCGACACAAGCCGATCGTTGACGTGAAGACCTGCCGATGAGAAACCAGCAGTCCACGCCCGCGGCATTCGCATCAAAGAGGAGCCGCGACATATCCCTGGCCATTCTTGAATTGGTGCGGTTCGACCTGACCCACGCAGCGGCAGCTCCTCGCATGGCGACGTCCTCCGCACGAAATATTACCGAGTCTGGCTCCCCGGACCAGCTTTGCCCATCAGTGCGCCACTCAACCAACGATAGCTCGACAGCGCCCGCGGCAACGCGAGCGAACCGGCGGCGGCGACTACGGCAGTCGCGGGGCGCGGTTCGCCACTTCCGTGAAGGGTATCATATTCGCCGTCATGGTCGCTCAACCATGTATTCGATGCAGCGAGTTTCAGGTAAAGCTTTGTTTTCCGACGAAAGGCGCCTTTGACTTGTCTTACGTTCTTCCTCGCCCCGGCTGCCGACCGGGCGCCGCTCCCCGGCTTTTTGATCTTCCTGTTGAAATGCGTCCTTTGCCTCTGCGCCGCGGTGCTCGTCGCCGGGTGCGCCGCGCCGTTGCGGCCCGCGGCGTTCGCGGACACCGCGCCTGCGTTCGACCCGGTGACGTTCTGGACGGGGCGCTCGGCTTCCTGGGGCGTGATCGAGAACCGGGATGGCGCGCCGACCGCGATCATCACGACGCGCACCGAGGGAACCGCCGAGGGCACCGGAGGCCTGCACATGGTCCAGCACGTCGTGACCGGCGGCAAGGACAGCGTGCGCGATTGGCACGTTCGCCGGCTCGGCAATCATCAGTTCGAGGCGACGGCAAACGACGTGGTCGGCACGGCGCGCGGCGTGCCAAGCGGCCGGACCCTGCATTGGACCTGGACGTTGGCGACGAAGCCGGGCAATTGCCTGTTCAACGTCAGGATGGAGCAGTGGATGTACCTGGCCGACAATGGCACTCTCTTGAACCGCACGATCGTCACCAAATTCGGCGTGCGTCTGGCGGAGATCAGCGAGCAATTCGTGCGCCGCGAATAAAGGCTTACGACCGGAACCATGTGGGATAAAGTCGCGGCGGCAGCGATCTTCGCTTCCGTGGCATGGGCGCCTCCGACAGTGTGCGGCGCGACGGGTAGCACGGGCCGTCCTTGCCTGTGGCGGCGTGGCCGATTTATCCTTCGCGGCGCATGAGTCACGATCGTCTTGTCATCGGCGCGATGAGCGGTACGAGCGCCGATGGCGTTGATGCCGCCATCGTCGCGATTCGTGGCCGCGGGCCGGGCCTCTCGGCACGCCTGATGCATCATGCGCATTTATCCTACTCCGACATGCTCAAACGCCGCATTTTCGCGGCACGTGCCACGGACGCCCGCATCACGCTCGCGGAAATGGCCGGTCTGACATTCGAGGTGTCCCGGCTCTACGCCCAGGCGGTCCGTGATGTTCTCTCCATCGGCCCGATCGCCGTCGATCAGATCGAGGCGATCGCCGCTCACGGTCAAACGGTTTATCACGCGCCGCCGGTGACGATGCAGTGGCTCGACCCGTCGCTGCTCGCCGCGGAAACCGGCTGCCGCGTCGTCAGCGACTTTCGACGCGCCGATTGTGCGGCCGGCGGCCAGGGCGCGCCGCTGGTGCCGCTGGCGGATTACCTCCTTTTCCGCCACGCCACGCGCAACCGCGCGCTGCTCAACATCGGCGGCATTGCCAACGTGACGTTCCTGCGGGCGGGCGGCGACGTCGATGACCTGATCGCCTTCGACACCGGCCCCGGCAACTGCATCAGCGACCACCTCTGCCGCACGCTCGACCCCGCCGGCCGCGGATTCGATCCCGCCGGTCAGCGGGCATCTTCAGGCACGCCCGATCGCTCGCTGACCGATGCGTTCCTCCGCAATTCGCACTTTTCCCGGCGGCCGCCGAAATCCACCGATGGGCCGGAGATGATCGACATCTATCGGGTGGCCCTGGCGACCGTTGGCGAATCATTTCGAACTCTCGAGTCACAACTCGCGACCGCTTGCCTGATCACGAGCCGTGCCGTGATCGACGGGCTCGGCGCGTTTTGCCCCTCCGCTCCCCACGACCTGATCGTCAGCGGCGGCGGGACCGAGAATCGAACGATGATGGCGTTCCTCCGCCAAATGGCAGGCGAGATGGGGATCGAACAAGTGCTAACCAGTGACGACCTGGGGATCCCTTCGGCGGCGAAGGAAGCGATTGCCTTTGCGCTGCTGGGGGCGGCCACGCTCGATGGCGTTGCGGGAAACGTGCCGGCGGCTACCGGCGCGCGGCGACGGGTGGTCCTGGGTTCGATCACACCGCAACCCTGTCCGCACGATCCACACGATCCACCTGCTCGAACGACCGGCGAAGTGTTACGATGATCTCGGTCGGGCAGAACCTGTTTGAGTGAAACCGATGAAGTCCTACTCCATCCATCGCATGTATCGCTTCCCGTTTGCCAGCCTGGTCGCAACGATGTTCGCCGCGGGTTGCGGAACCAGCAGCGGAGGCAGTGGCGGCACAAGCGGGCCGGCGTCCGCTCCGTAAGCCGCCCCTTCGCGTGCAAATGTCCGATGATCCCCGAGCATCTTCCGCCTCACGAACGGAGCGCCCCGCGGTGGTGCTGCTCAGCGGTGGGCTGGATTCAGCCACCGCGCTGGCGATCGCGATCGGCGAAGGGTTCACGCCCTATGCCATGAGCTTTCGCTACGGCCAGCGGCATCTGCACGAGATCGATGCGGCCCGGCGCGTCGCGGCGCGAGCCGGCGTGCGGCAACACGTCATTACGCAGATCGACCTGCGCGCAATCGGCGGATCGGCCCTGACCAGTGACGACATCGACGTCCCCAAAGGGCGCTCTCTGGAAGAGATGGGTGGGGAGATTCCCGCGACCTACGTGCCCGCCCGCAACACGATTTTCCTATCGTTCGCACTCGCCTGGGCGGAGGTGGTAGGGGCCGCGGACATTTTCCTGGGCGTTAATGCCCTGGACTATTCCGGATATCCTGACTGCCGGCCGGACTACATCGCGGCATACGAACGCATGGCCAACCTCGCCACCCGGGCAGGGGTCGAGGGCCGGCAGCGCCTCACCATTCACACGCCGTTGATCCGGCTCACCAAGGCACAGATTATCCGATGTGGATTGGATCTCGGGGTGGATTACGCGCTGACGAGCAGTTGCTACGACCCCGCTCCTGACACCGGCGCCGCGTGCGGGGAATGTGATGCTTGCCTCCTGAGACTGCGCGGCTTCGCGGAAGCAGGACTCGACGATTCGGCCCACTATGCGGCCGGGAAAGGAGCGACATCATGAGCGAGGTCGTCAGGCGCTGGCGGCGATCGCTCGCACGGCCACATCCTGATCCGGCCAACGTCCCTCTGCCCAACGCTTTCCCACCGCTGTAATCAGGTAGCTGGCCGGAAGCAGGAGCAGAGCGGTCAGCGGCAACGTATAGCGGTCATACATTTGCGTGAACACGTAAGGCGCGACGGAGAGGCACGCCAGCAGGAGCAGGATCATTCCCGCGCGCTGGCCCATGCGCCAGGCAGCCCAGGCGCCTGCAATGCCGAACATCGCAAGCAGCGCGTTGAGCATCAGCCGGTCGATCACCATTCCGTGCCATATCCAATGCAGCATAAAGGGTTCTCGGACCGCCGAGGCGGGATCGCCCAGGAATGCGTAGACGACACGATTGCGACAGCGCGACCAGAACGCACTCGGCGCCGCACGATATTCCGCGTCAAACCGGCGTCCGCAATCGGCGAAGTAGCCTATCTCCCCGCGCCGCAGAAGCCATTCCTGCTCCAGGCGGTTTCTCGACGGGTGCAAATCGATCGTGGCAAAGGTCATCCAGCCGGCGCTTTCCGGCCCGTTGCCGATTAACAGCTCGGTGTTCAAGTTCGCACGCACGAAGAAGATTTCCCCAAAGGTGAGATAGTTTCGAATCGTCCACGGCTCCAGCGTCGCGATGGTTGCAAGCGCTGCCACGCAGACGAACACGAAGCCGGCCCGACAACCGGCGCCCGCATCGGCTCGCGTGTCAATTGCATCCCCGCGACGCGGAACGGCGATCCAGCCTCCGGCCAACAGCGCCAGCACCGGAAACGTCAGCACATACGCGGTATTGGTCAGGGCGAGAATCCCCAGCGCGAATCCGAAGTTGCAGGCCTGGGCCAGAGTTCGTTTTCGCTCACCCAGGTGAATGGACCACGCCAGCAGCCAGAGGAAGACGGACAGAGCCAGGTAATTGTCCCAGTAAAATCCCAGCGCACGAAGAAAGAGCGGATGCAGCAGGAACAGGCAGGCGGCCAGGACCCCCGCAGTACGGCTGAAGAGCCGGCTGCCGAGCTGGAACAAGGCCCCGGCCGCCGCAGCGCGAAGCAGCACCTGTGCGACCAGGAGTACCATGAGCGATGTGTCCGACCGAATACCGCTCAATCGATAGACCGCCGCGACGAAGATCGGATAGACCGGCGGGCACCAGCTCGTTGGCGGGGCATTCGCCGAGAGATCGAATGGACTGAGGTATCCCTCCCCGCGCGCCAGGTGAATGGCGATTCGTTCCTCTTCGCAGAACTGTTGAACGTCCGAGAAATGCGGCGAGATGACGAACAGCATTCCGCTGACGAAGCCGATCACGAGCAGCCATCGCATCAGCCGTCGATCCGATGCGGGCGCGCGGTCGGCCGTCGATTGAACCTGCCAGGGACCGGTCGCGGATAAGGTCATGAATGGAGGGCTACCAGGGTCCGATTACCCGTAGCGCGCCGACGGCGGCGCGCCGTCTCCCCTCCTCCTCTATCGGACGCCTGATCCGCTTGCTGAACACATTGATTTATTTTGAAGGGGCGGTCGTCGGCTTCGTGTGGGGGCGGGTGTCGGGGACGGGGGTGCGCTGGCCGGATTCGAGGCGGTCGCGTAATTGCTCGCCACGGCGGATCAGCAGCGCGGGATCTTCTTCCTGTAAGGCGGGCTGGCGCAGAACGTAGTTGAACTTGCGATGGTCCTCGTGCGTGCCCGGCACAAACTCGGCTGCGAAGTCGACCGGCGGGAACTGCCACCAGGGTGCGATCACCGCGGCGGTCGTCTTCAGCGGCTCAAATCCCTCTTTGCGGATTTCCACATCGTACGTTCCGTACCACTTGAACGTGCGCGTGACGGGCGTGCGGCCGACTTCCTGGTCGTTGAGGTAAACGAGGGCGTCGGCCGGTTCGCTGGTGACGGTAATCGTCCGTTCGATCCGCGCGCAGCCGCCGGCCAGCAGCGCGATCCACATGATTCGCACACCCGTGCCCGCCATAATCGGCGAGTATAGACCGCTGAACGTTTTGGGCAAATCGGTAAGAAGACCCTCACCCCGCGACCTCTCCGCTTTGAGCCTGAGCCTCAGAGTCGAAGGCCGGCGTACCGGGAGAGGGAGATGTCCTTTGGGCCACCGGATCTGGCACGCATCCCGCCTGCAATGATCGGGCCGATGCCGGTTTGACAGGACCCATCGCGCTCATTAGCCTCCGCCCTCGATTGAGCCGGACGGCTCGGAGAGGCCTGTAACGCGTTGGCTGCGACGGTCGTCATTCCCGCCCGCTTTGCCTCCACCCGTTTTCCCGCAAAAATTCTCGCCAGTGAGACGGGGCGCCCCCTCGTGCAGCACGCGGTCGATCGTGTGCGCAAGTGTCGGCGTGTGCGCGAGGTGCTGGTCGCCACGGACGATCAACGGATCGTCGATGCGCTTCGACCGTTCCAGACGCGCTGCGTCCTGACCTCTGCTGCCCACCCCAGCGGGACGGATCGCATCGCCGAGGTTGCGCGGTCGCTTGGTGATGAGCTGATCGTCAACGTGCAGGGGGATGAGCCGGAGATCGAGCCACAGATCATCGACGACCTGATCGACCGACTGGAAAAGAACCTCGACGAAGCGATGGCGACCGCGGCCACTCCGTTTCCGGCCGAGGCCGATCCGCGTGATCCGAACCTGGTGAAGGTCGTACTCAGCCGTGAGGGTCGGGCACTCTATTTCTCCCGCGCGCCGATCCCGTTCACGCGGGACGTGTCCGGTTCCCCTGCCGCGTATCTCCTGCATTTGGGGATCTACGCCTATCGTCGTGAATTCCTGCTGGAGTTCGCGTCGTGGGCGCCCACGCCGCTGGAGACGATCGAAAAGCTCGAGCAGCTTCGCGCCTTGGAACATGGCCGCCTGATCTACGTGCTTCAGGTCCTTCGGGCCACGCATGGGATCGATACGCCGGAGCAGTACGCGGCGTTTGTCGAGCGTGTTAAGGGAGGCGGTTTCACTCCTTGAGAAATTCATGGTAATAAGGAACCCCATGTCCACCGAAGAGACTTTGGCCCGAGTCGGGCAGTCGAGCGAAGAGACCGAGTTCTACACGCCGATGCCTTCTGGCTACCGCCGCGGGCACCACCGCTACGTCGTCGTCGTCGGCACGGTCATGAGCGGACTGGGCAAGGGGATCTTCTCTTCGTCGTTAGCCAAGCTCTTGCAGGACAAAGGCCTGAAAGTCGCACCGATCAAGATGGAGGGGTACCTCAACATCGATTCGGGCACGCTCAACCCCTACCGGCACGGCGAAGTCTTCGTCCTGGACGACGGGATGGAAACGGACATGGACCTGGGGACCTACGAGCGTCTGCTCGATCAGGACCTTTCCGCGGCCAACTTCACGACGAACGGCCAGATCCTCTCGGGTGTGCTGAAGAAAGAGCGCGAGGGCGGGTACCTCGGGCGTGACGTGCAAGTCATCCCCCACGTGACGGGCGAGATCAAGCTGAAGCTGCGCGAGCTGGCCGTGAAGAGCGCCGCCGACGTCGTGTTTATCGAAGTCGGCGGCACGGTCGGCGACTACGAGAACGCGTTTTACCTGGAAGCCTGTCGGCAGCTCGCCTACGAGGAAGGCGAAGGTTCGGTCATCTACGTCGCCCTCACTTACGTGCTGGAGCCGGGGACGCTCGGCGAGCAGAAATCCAAGGCGGCGCAGCTCGGCATCAAACGGCTGATGGAAGTGGGCGTCATGCCTCACATCATCGCCTGCCGCGCCTCCAACCCGGTCAACGACAAGGTGCGCCAGAAGATCTCCCTCTACACCAACGTGCCGATGAAGCGCGTCTTCTCGATGCACGACGTCGAGAGCATTTACCTCATTCCCGAATCGCTCCGCGACGCCGGCATGGATCGAGAAGTGCTCACGCTGCTCGACCTGCACGATCGCGTGGACCAGCGCGCCGAGGACAAGGCGCGCTCGAAATGGCGATGGTTCGTCGACCGGATCGGCAAGGCCCGCAAGGAGATCACGATCGGCGTCACGGGCAAGTACACCAGCCTTCGCGACGCCTATGCCAGCATCATCAAGGCGGGAGAACACTGCGGCGTGCACCTGGGCGTCGACGTGAAATTCAAGTGGATCGACACGACAACCATCGACCGATCCAACGTCGCCCGCCGGCTGGAGGACTGCCAGGGGATCATCGTTCCCGGCGGCTTTGGCGTGCGCGGCACCGAGGGAAAGATCGAGTGCATTCGCCATGCCCGCGAGAAACGCGTGCCGTACCTGGGGCTGTGCCTGGGGTTCCAGATGGCGGTCATCGAGTTCGCCCGCAACGTGTGCGGCATCGCCGGGGCCAACAGCACTGAATTTGAGCCGCGCTGTCCCGAGCCGGTGATCGACATCCTCCCCGAGCAGAAGAAGATCGAAGGCCTCGGCGGGAACATGCGGCTCGGCGGCAAGGACGTTGACCTCAAGCCCGGCACGTTCGCCGCTCGACTGTTCGATAACGCATCGCGCATCCGGCTGCGTTTTCGCCACCGCTACGAGGTCGATCCGCGCTACATCCCGACACTGGAATCGCACGGGCTGATCTTCAGCGGCAAGGCGCCGGGCCAGCCGATCATGCAGATCCTCGAGCTGCCCCTGGAAGTCCACCCCTATTTCGTCGGCACGCAAGCTCACCCCGAGCTGACCAGCCGGCCGCTCCGTCCGCAGCCTTTGTTCCTCGGCTTCGTCAAGGCTGCCGTAGAATACAGTGAGCAGAAGAAGGCCGCGCCCGAGCCGCAGGCGGTTTAGCAACAGTGACGGCGTGCGTCCCACGTTCCCGCACCAGAGCAGGCATGCCCGCGATGGCGATCTCCTGGGAAACCTTCGAACGCTATCGCCAAAAGGGACTGGATGCGCGCCGGGCCGGGCAGTGGGACTCGGCGCGCATTTATCTTTTGGAAGCAGCCCGCGCGATGGCGGCCTTGAGCAAGGGCGCCCAGACGGAGGAGCTTCGCGAAGGCCGCAAAGAGATGGCGCAGCGGCTGCTCGAGCTGGCACGCGATTGCGAGTCCGCCGCAAAGGAAGGACGGCGGCAGCCGGGCGGCGGGCGCGCTGGCGGCGGTGGATCGCGCGGCGGGTCACCGGCAAGTGAATCGGAAGGTGAGGCATCGGCGCAACAGTGGATCGTGCGCGAGAAGCCGTCGCTCCGCTTCAACGACGTCGCCGGTCTGGACGACGTGAAGGAAGACATCCGTCTGAAGATGATCTACCCGTTCGCGCACGGCGAGCTGGCCGAACGGTTCGGCATTCGCCCGGGTGGCGGCGTGCTGATGTACGGCCCGCCTGGCACCGGCAAGACGATGCTCGCCAAGGCGACCGCCGGCGAGATCGACGCCACCTTCTTCCGCATCTCCCCCGCCGACGTCCTCAGCAAATGGGTGGGCGAGGCCGAGCAGAACATCAAGAAGCTCTTCGACGCCGCCGCTGCCGAGCCGCGCAGCATCATCTTCATCGACGAGATCGAAGCGCTGGTGCCGGCCCGGCGCGATGAGGGTTCGAGCGTGATGCAGCGCGTCGTGCCGCAAATCCTCCAGGGCGTCGAAGGCTTCGACAAGAAAGCCGGCCGCCCCATCCTCCTGATGGGCGCGACCAACGTTCCGTGGCAGCTCGACCCTGCTATCCTTCGCCCCGGCCGCTTCGACGAAAAGGTCTACATCCCCCTCCCGGACCTGGCCGCCCGCCACAAGATGCTGGAAACTTACCTCGGCAAACGCCCCCTCGCCGACGACATCGACCTGGTATCGCTGGCACAACGGCTCGACGGCTACAGCGGCGCCGACATCAAATATATCTGCGACCGATCCGCGACGATCCCGTTCCTGCAGAGCGTCGCTTCAGGCCAGGAAGGGCAGATCACCGCCGCAGTCCTCGATGACGTCCTCCACGACGTCCGCCCGTCCGTCACAGCCGAAATGCTGAAGCGCTTCGACGCGTGGAGCCGGCAGGCGGCGAGCAGTCCGTAGGGCCGGTGCTGGTGGCCTCCGGTGACTTGCCTTGACCCGCCATCCTTTCGCGGATGACAATAAGGCTGACGTTTGAGCCATTACCATGAACAAGAGTCCTTTCCCGGGGATGGACCCCTATCTTGAGCAGGCATGGCGTGATGTGCATCAACGGCTTTGCGTCTACGCTTGCGATGATCTCACCGCGCAACTCGGCGCGACAGGACTCATCGCTCGAATCGATGAGCGACTCGTCGTCGAATTGCCCGCCAACGACGAGCGTTCCATTTACCCGGATATCAGAATCGTCGAGCGACGCCAGGTCATCCCACCTCAGCCGACGATGACAACGGCCGGCGTGGCGCTCGCGGACCGAGTCACTGTTGACCTGGCCGACGAAGCGTTTGAAGAAGGATTTATCCAAATCATCGACACGCGCAATGGCGCTAAGGTGATCACGGTGATCGAGTTCCTGTCCCTGACCAACAAGACGCCGGGCGAATCGCGCAAGCAATACCAACTCAAGCAGAAAGAGCTCGGCAACGCCGGAATCAGCCTGGTTGAGATCGATCTACTGCGGGCGGGAACGCCAACGGTGCAGGCGCCTCCGTGGAAAATCGCCCCAAAGAATCGCACTCCCTACTGCGCCGCGGTTCGTCGATCCTGGGCGGGGCTGCAATGCGATTACTTCCCGCTTCCCCTGCGGCAACGGCTCGGCGGAATCCCGGTGCCCCTGCGCCCAGGCGAACCGGAAGCGGTTTTGGACCTCCAATCCCTGATCGACCGTGTATATCAAAACGGCGCGTATGCGATTGACCTGGATTACTCGCGTCCGCCCGTCCCCCCTCTCGAAGGGGAGGACGCAAAATGGGCTGAGCAAGTTGTGAGCGATTCCCAGGCGAGATGAACTCGCAAGATTGCCCTACCGCTTCAACTCATCAAACGTCCCCACCGCCGGCAGCGTGCCGACCAGGGGACGGGCGTACTGCTTGAAGGCGTCGGAGATGTTGTTCCCGTCGATGATGTGTGACGGGTCCATGTGCTTGGTCTCGCGGGCGACCGTGGAAAGCGGGGTCAGGAACGTCTCGATCGCATAGGCGGAGCCGCCCACGCGCTTCATCGCCACGGAGCCCCCTTCGCGCCCTTCGACGGCGTATTTCGCGGCAGTCTGGCCGACGAGCCTGGCTTCGCGGGCATCCACATCGCTCGCGCACGCCGGGAAGCTGCGCTGGAGGTAGCCGAACGTGTCGGCGCGGACGCGGAGCTTCTTTCCGCCCGGCTTGGTCAGCTTCTTCGTGATCAGGTCGCCGAGGTAGTCGCCGAGCGCACCGGTGCCGGAGAGCTGGATGTTGCCGTGCGCGTCGCGCTCCAGGTTCGACGCCATCGCCTCGGCCCAGGTCTTCCCATCGGGCCGGCTCATCCCTTCGCTGACGGCGATCAGGCAACGGCCGTGTTTCGAGTAGGCGCGATCGACATCGCCCAGAAACTTCTCTTCGCTAACGGGGGCTTCAGGAACGTAAATGAGGTGCGGGCCGTCCTCATCGTTCCGGCGTGCCAGGACCGCCGCGGCGGTGAGGAAGCCCGCGTGGCGGCCCATGATCACGTCCACCTTAATTCCGGGCAGCGAGCGGTTGTCGTAGTTGTCGCCGATCATCGCGCAGGCGACGAACCGCGCCGCCGACCCGTAGCCCGGCGTGTGGTCGTGTACGCGCAGGTCGTTGTCGATCGTCTTGGGAATGTGGAAGACCTTCAGGTCGTGGCCGTTCCTGGCCGCCAGCTCGCCGACGATGCGCGCCGTATCGGCCGAATCGTTGCCGCCGATGTAGAAGAAGTAGCGCACGTTGTGACGCGTGAACGAATCGAAGATCTTCTGGCAGTATTCGTGGTCCGGCTTGTCGCGGGTCGAGCCGAGGGCTGCGGCGGGCGTCTGCGCGATCCGCTCCAGCAACTCGTCAGGCGCATCGTTCAGTGGGATGAAGTCGTCGTTGATGACGCCGCGCACGCCGTGACGCGCGCCCAGGATCTGGGCAACCAGCCCGCTCTTGCGAAGCTCTTGAACCGCTCCGACGAGCGACTGATTGATGACGGTCGTGGGACCGCCGGACTGACCGATGACTGCGTTTCCGTTTTGAGTAGGCATAAGCGTGAATTGGGTTGGGTACGTCGAGCGGTGGGAGTGTAGTGGATCGCTGTCGGCGTTCAAGCCAATCGGAGTGTCAGCACGCGATCCCGCCCGCCGTAATCTTTGAGCAATCGTGCATCGTCGAAGGCGTCGAACGTCTGCGCGACCTGCATCGACAGCTCTCCCTGGTCAAACGCAATCTCGAGGAAGACCAGGCCGCGCGGGTTCAACCGCGATGGGGCTTCGGTAAGGATGCGCCGGTGCAGGGCCAGGCCATCAAGTCCTCCGTCGAGCGCGGCGAGCGGCTCATAATCGCGGACGCTTCGGTCGAGCGATTCGATTTGGCCGGTTGGAATATAAGGCGGGTTGGAGACGATCAGATCGAAGGGTCGCGGATCGACGAGCTTCGACAACGGCTCAAACAGGTCACCCTGTTCCACGATGACCCGCTCTCCGAGCCCCAGGCGTGCAACGTTCGCGCGGGCCACATTCACCGCGGCCTCGCTTAGATCGGTCGCGACCACCGTTGCGGTCTTGCGGTGTTGTGCGATCGCGATGGCGATGCAGCCGCTGCCGGTGCACAGGTCCAGCACGCGCGGCGCCTCCAGTCCGGCCTGGTGGCGGGTGAGCTGAAGGACGTTTTCAACCAGCGTTTCGGTATCCGGGCGCGGGATCAGCACGTCGCGGTTCACCTCGAACTCGAGGTTGAAAAAATGAGCCCGGCCAGTGAGGTAAGCGATCGGCTCCTGCTCCGCCGCTCGTGTGACCAGCGCGCGATAGGAGGTGAGTTCATTTTCCGTCAGCAGCCGGTCGTATTGCGTGTAGAGCTGAATGCGGGGAGCGGCCAGGACGTGGGCGAGCAGCAATTCCGCGGAAAGGCGAGGGGAATCCACCTGCTTGCGCCCGAAGAAAGCGGTCGTCCATTCCAGGATGCGGCGGACCGTCCATGTCCCCTCGGGCATGGGCGGATTCTACGGGGAGGGATGGAGAGAATCGAGGCGGACGAAGGCGTGTGTGCTTACGCGCAGACGGCTTGCTGCCAGGCGGCGAAGAGCGCGCTGTGCAGGAGCGACGCATCGTTCGACCAGACCAGCATCACCCACGTCTGGTCATCGTCACTGCTGGCGAAGGCGAGCTCGGGAACACCGGCGGCACGGAGATGCTGCCGCAAGACGTTGATCTGCCGTCGTGCAACCGGATCGGTCGTGCAACGATCGCTGCCGAAGATGACGGAGGGTTCGTCCGGTCCGCCGTACAGGGCGGTGCGCTCGGCATCGGGACATTCACGGCGGAGACGGTTCGCGGTCTCGCGGGCCTGCTCTGCCCAATTGCCGGCGTTGGCGCGGAAGCGTTCGCCGTCGCGCCACCAGGCGGACGAGCCATTCGAGGCGAGCTGGCTCAGGGCGTTTTCCAGGAGGGAGACGCAGGCATGCGGGGCGAGGAACGGCGCCATAGGGTCATCGTGGTTGAGCCAGTATCCCGTGTCGTCGAGGATCCGGTTCAACTCGCGCGGGCCAAGCCATGTTTCGGGAAATTTGCCCGCCTCGGCCAGGAGGGTCAGGTCATCGGAGAGCCGCTCGAGCAGATCCCGTCGAATCCGTCCGACGACCCGCTTGCGGCGTTGCGTTTCCGTCTCCATCTCACGACCTCATCCTTGAAGTCAGCGGGGCCGGCGCGTCAGCCTCCAACGCGTAGGTTACCACCCGCATGACCTGTGATCCATGTCGGTCATCAGGGCGTCTGAGCGTGAATTATCGGACGTGGAGCCCCCGGCGCTCGTTCAATTTTTAATAAACGAATCGGGTCAAAAGCGAATTTGTTAGGTTTTTGTACGATATAGATCTTGCCTTTTCCCGGGCTGCCTTATACGAATGATGAAGTCAGCGTACGACCACGCATGACCGGTTACGCACAGGACGCGCCCGTTGGCCGCCAGGGAAGGCCAACCCCTTCCATTTCAGCCTTATGGAACCGCTCGGCCCCAAGATTCGCCGTCAGCGCCGTCGCCTCGGCCTCACCCTTGATGAGCTGGGTGACCGCACCTCGATTTCCAAGCCGTACCTCTCCCTGATCGAGACGGGCCGCGTCCCCAATCCACCCAGCGACGAAAAGCTTCGCCGCCTCGAGCAGACCCTCGGCTTCACCCCCGGCGAGCTGCTGGCCCAGGCCCACCTCCAGCGCACCCCTCGCGATGTGCGGGCGATGCTACAGAAGTTGATGAAAGGTTCCGCGGGATCGCCACCAACAGAACCGACGTCGCATCCCCGCGTCCCCCCTCAGCACTCAGCACTCAGCACTCAGCACTCTTGCGGAACTAAGGTAGACCTCGACGAAGCCTACCTGAGCGGAATGCTCCAGGTGATGGTGGAGAATTCGGCGGCCAACATCAAGCAGGTCGGCACCAATGCCGTGCCGGTGATCAACCGCGTCTCGGCCGGCTATCCGCAGGACTTCACCGACCTGGCCTATCCGCCACGCGTCGCCGATGAGTACCTGAGCTGCCCGGACGTTCGCGACCGCGACGCGTTCGCGACCCGCGTTGACGGCGACAGCATGACGCCGAAATACAGCGCCGGCGACATCGTGATCTTTTCCCCCGCCCTCCCGCCGAGAGATGGAGATGATTGCTTCGTCCGTTTTGCCGATGGACGAACGACCTTCAAGCGTGCGTTCTTCGAGAAGAATGAAGGGGGCGGCGCAGTGATTCGCCTTCAGCCGAGGAACGAAAGGTACAGAGCGCAAACCATCCCCGCTGAAGAGATCGCGGGGTTGTATCGGGCGGTTTATCGGTATCAGCGCGTCGATGATGGAAAGGACGTTAGCTCCCCTTCTTCGTAAACTTGAACGTCCTCACCGCAATATCCAGCATTGGGAAGCTTCGCCATGTCGCGGTGGTGAGCGTCCAGATTTTTCCGTTATTCACCGTCGCGTAGACCGTGCAGGTCGCGGCGGCTCCGGCGCTGGAGTCCGCGTAACGGATGCGGGCGAAGAGCACGCCGTCGATCGTTCCCCACGCCGTTTCGCGCCCGAAGCGCGACCACTGATCATCTGCCCAGGCGCGCGTGGTGGAAAAATCGTCGGGCCCCTGCGACTTTTGGCCAACTTCCAGGAGCGGCAGGTGCGCATCCGGATCAATCGCGGGAACACGGCCTTCGTTGCCGCCCCACACGCCTGCGCCGACCAGCCGTAAACCCGTCGGGGGGCGGATCGAGTATCCCAGGCCGTGCTTGGTCGGTTGAAGTGGGTCGGTCTCCGGTCTCGGCTCCGCCGACCAGTCCGCCGCACGCGCGGCCGGGTCATATTCAGACGGCAGGCGCAATGGCTGGGGCGGCGGAGTCAGTGACACGTCTTCCTCCTGGGCAAGACGGAGCGACGTGGCACCGGAAACAAGCAAATCCGCGGTGGAGTTGTCGTCGGGCGCGGTCGTGATCTGAACTTTCAGATGTCGTCCATGATCGTACACGTCATATTCCACCCGTCGAAACGGAACGCCATCGGCTCGGCCGAACGAATGAACGCGCGTCGCAGCCAGCGCATCGGGGCCGAGCCGTCCGACCTCCACCAATTCATCCGGCGATGATCGACGACGCGTTTGCGCCGGATCTTCGGTTGGAACGATCGTGAGGAGCAGGCTCGCCCTCATGCCATTCCCGCCGGGCCCCATCCAGGCGAGGACCCCCTTCGCCGGACGAATTAGGTGCATTCCCGCCACGGGGCCTTGAATCGCAAATCCGTCCGCGGCCAGGTAAGGACCAAACGACAGCTCCGTTCGCGCCACCGGGAGCCATGACGGAAGGTTGTTCGGCACCGGCTGCTTCCACTCGTCGACCGGCGCGACAGGCGGCGCGGAGACGACAGGCTGGGTCTGCGGCACGGTCACAGAACCATCGACATCCGAGGGATGGTCCGACGCAATGGGAGCCGGCGGGACAGTTGGCGAAGATGTTCCCCGCGATGAGAACAGCGAATGCCACGGAACGAACCAGTAAATGCACGCAGCCCCCACCAGAACCGGCAGCAGCGCAATTGCGATCAGGACGACATTGCTGGATCCCCACTTCCGCGACGCCGGCGCCGCCTCATCCGTCGCCGAGTACTTTCTCCGGCCGAACCACTGCCGGCGGCGCACGACGATCCGCGTCACTTCACTGGCGACCGCGGATTCCTCCCTCGCGACAGCGGCGTCCCAGTCGTGCGTCGACGGAACCGAGCGATCGGATTCTTCTTGCGCCTTGAAGTCCGACAGGCCCGGCCCCCCAGGAATCACCATGATGAAACGGCAGCGAGCGCATTGGACGGGGCGGCCGGCCTGGCTTTGGGCCACGCTGTACACCTTGCCACACCGCCCGCATTTCAGCGAGATCGCCATACGCCGCTGACCCAGCTTCCCGCGCGCAATGCCTCCATGATAGAATCGCGCCCATGTTTGAAAAAGAGATTCGCCAAGGCCTTATCGACCCGCGGATGAATTTTCAGCAGAAGGTCTGGGCGCTCTGCGCGCGGGTGCCGCGCGGAAAGCTCACCACCTATGCCGACATTGCCCGTGCGTTGGGCGGCCAGGCTTATCGGGCGGTCGGCAACGCGATGAACCGTAACCCCTACGCCCCCGGCGTCCCCTGCCACCGCGTGGTCGGATCCGACGGCTCCCTCACCGGCTTCGCCCAGGGGTTGAAGCGCAAGCGGGAGATGCTCGAGAAGGAAGGCGTGCGGTGCGAGAACGACCGCGTGGACCTGACCGACCGCCGGCATCAATTCTGATCCAGTGATCCAGTGGGCCACCCGCCCGCGTGAATTTTACGCCGAGTCCAGTTCGACGAGCGCCTGGGATTTATTCGTAAACCCATTCGATGGTGTTCGGCGCCACCGATGCGCCGCTACGGCCGCTGGCCCGGGCCGCATCGAGCAAGGCCATCGTCGGCAGCACGCTCCGCGCCGTGACGGCGGGTCGAGCAGCGCCTGATGGGGCGGCGACAGCAGCAGCGAATTGCTCCCAGATCCGCGTCTCGCTGAGCGATGGCTCCGCGGGAATCGTCGTCGGGGGGCGGCCCGCGTCCTCCCGCGCCGGGACAAGCTGCAAATCTGCCCAGACGGCGGTATCGAAGGTGGGACTGGCCGGGCTGAACGCGGATCCCTCCACGCCATCGAGGTGCCAGCGCGGCAGAGGATGTTTCGTGGTCGTATTGATCTCAACCAGTGCGGCGGCGCCGTTGTCGAAATCGATGCAGACGCGGGCGAAATCGTCGCAATCCTGGCTCCAGACGTTGCCGCGAAGCTGCGCGAAAACGTTCACCGGACGAGCGGGCCAGAGCAGTCGCCAGATCTGATCGATGAAGTGACTGCCCCAGTCGTAGAGCCCGCCCCCGCCGAACGCCCCCTCGTTCCGCCACCCCGGCCGATATTCCAGCGCCGCCGGCCCCACGCAACTGGCGAATTGGCCGAGCCGACTCTCGATGTTGATGAGCTTCCCAAGCACGCCCGACGCCACCATCTGTCGAACGCGAAGGTAATCCGGATCCCAGCGCCGGTTGTGAAACACGCTGAGCACGCGCTTGCGCCGCTCCGCCTCCTCCACCAGGCCCGTTGCCTGGCGCAGGTCCATCGCCATGGGCTTTTCGAGCATGAGGTGCTTGCCGGACTGGAGCGCCTGCATGCCGTGCTCGAAGTGCATCGCGGTTGGGGTCGAAACGAGCACCGCATCGATTCGCGGGTCCTCCAGCAGGGCGTGGATCTCGCCGTAGGTCTTGAGGCCTCTGCCACCGGCCAGTTCCTGGCGTGCCGCGGTGCCGTCCGCCACGGCCAACGCGCGAACGCCACTCGCCTTCGACAGCCAGCCGGCGTGCTCCGCCCCGATCCTTCCAAAGCCGATAATGCCAACCGAGAGCATGTGGCGAATTCTAATGCCTCCAGTCGCCTGGGACGAAGAAGTGGGATCAACGTGTGCGTTCGTGGTCAATAGAAGTTAATATTCCCTGCTTGCGGAGATGCGTGAATGTGGAAGGCCCTTCGAAGGCGGTGCGACGGCTTTACGCTCGTGGAGCTGTTGGTGGTGGTCGGGATCATCGCCGTGCTGATTTCGATCCTGCTGCCCGTCCTCGCCCGCGTGCGATCGCACGCGCGGATGATCAAGTGCGCCTCGAACATGCGCCAGATCGGCATCGCGCAGGCGGCGTACCTCATCGCCAGCCATAGCCGGATGCCGATTCGCGATGACTACTCGCTCGCCCCGCCGTTCACCGATTGGCTCGATACCAGCACGCCCGGCCTGCCGGGCACGGGATATTACGGCAACGTGGTCCGCTGGCTTGACGTCCTCGCGCCGGGGCTGGGCGCGGGTCCCTACTCCGACAGCATCGGCGGCCGCATCAAGGACGGGACGCTCGATCAGTTCAACCGGTTCATGCAGGTCTACTGGTGCCCCGAGGATATTTCCGTCGGCTGGAGTTCGGCCGCGATCCGCTGCGGCAGTTACGGCGTGCCCGCGGTCGTCTGCTCGCGCTATGCGCTGAACAACGCCGGCGGCGACCCGATCGCCTCCAACCTGCGCGGCCACAACTTCGGCGGCATGCACCACAGCAGCGAAATCGTCTTCCTCGGCGAACAGGGGCACAAGAACTGGTTCCACGGCTACACCGTGATGGACGACGAGGGCCTGGCCATGGTCGATCCCGCCTCGTGGGGCGGCGGAAACAGCTACCCCTATTTTCACCACATCGGCAAACTGAACTACCTCTTCTTCGATGGCCACGTCGAGGACCTGCGCAACCCGCCGCACACCTTCAGCTACTTCCCCGAAACCGCCACGTGGTACGACGGCGGCACCTACGTCTCCGGCGGATACGCGGCCTTCCTCCAGCAATTTCCGGATTAGTCGTTCACTCCGCAAACGACCATCAGGCGATGTCGAGCGGGGAGAAGGCGATCAGGTGAATTGCGCGTCGCTGCTAGGCCATTCCATTTCTTCTAACCCTGCAACAGTCCGCGCCTGATGAGCGTCTGTCTCGCGGCAACGCGATGGCGATGGTTGACGTTGAGCACGAGTACGGTCGTTCGGCCAACGGGCGTAACGCCTTCCAGAAGGGCGCCGCTCCAACGGAAATGCTCGTGCCAGTCGTCGGTCCGAGGATTGTACAAGCGAGTCAATACACGGGTGGTGGGATCGATCCCCGCAATGTTCGGGCCCTTACAGAGGTTACAACGTCCGCAGCATAACGCCAGGTTGGCGGCATCGGTCAGGCCGCCATGCTGGCGTGCGATGACGTGATCGAGGATGTGCTTGAAGCGAGATGCACTCTGAGGAAAGCGACAGTATTCGCAAATTGCACCGGCGCGGTTGCGAACCAATTGTTCAAGGACCGCGTCCATCCCCATCTATTACACGGCCAGGCCATGTCGCTCGAGGGAGATTTCCGCTTGGCTTCGAAGGATTACGAGCAAGTCGTCGATGTTCAGGTAGTCTTCCAGCTCCGCACGTTCGTCGTCGGTGATATTGCCATCCTGCGCCTTTGCCGAAAGTTCCGCATAGCGGCGGTGATCCAGCTCGGGAAATTCGAGCCGCAAAAGTCGCCGAGCCAGATCTGGCGGAAAATCCCCGCCGTCCGATTCGAATAGCCGTTCGAGGATGGCCACTTGACGGTGCATAGCGCTATTCTAGCAATGCCGAAGGCATCGAGCGATGAATTCGCTCAGGTCAGATCGACCATCCCTCGCGATAGTGCCCTTTGATCAAAGCGTTGGCTTCCGGGGAATCGTTTACTTCCAGCTTCGCCGCGTCCCACTCGATCGGCTTGCCGACGCGATAGGCGACCGTGCCGAGCAACACGGCTTCGCTCAGGGCCCCGGCGTACTGGAAGTTGCAGGTCGTGCCGAGCGGGTCTCCCTTCTTGCACGCTTCAACCCATTCGCGGTGGTGGCCGATCGAATCGGGGATCGTCTTCGGTGGCGGTTTGAAGTCCTTGAAATCCTTTTCCGGAAAGAGGTGATGCTGGTCGTAATTGGAGAAGAGCATCCCCTTCTCCCCGACGAACATCACGCCGCTCCCCCAGTCCTTGTTCAAGCCCCATTCCGTGAACTTGGGCGGGCGCTTGTTCGCGTCGTACCAGGTGAGCGCCACCGGCGGCTGCGCGCCTTGCGCCGGATATTCGTAGTTCACGATCAGCCACGGCGGCGCGCCTTCCGGCAGGACCGGCCTTCCTTCGGCCGAGATTTTCGTCGGATGTTTCAGGCCCAGCGCCCAGAACGCCAGGTCCTGGTAGTGGCACCCCATGTCGCCGAGCGTGCCGCTGCCGAATGCCCACCAGCGCCGCCAGTTGGCCGGCAGGTACGCCGGGTGATAGGGGCGATATTCGGCCGGGCCCAGCCACAGGTCATAGTGCAGGTTGGGCGGGACGGGCGGCGTGTCCTTGGGCGGTTCATCCGCCGACCAGCACGAGTTCACCCAGACGTGAACCTCGCGCACCGGACCAATCACCCCCGCCTGCACGATCTCCACCGCCCGGCGGTAATTCCCGCTGGCGTGGATCTGCGTCCCCATCTGCGTCACGCACTTATTTTTCAACGCCGTCTCCGCAACCACGCGCGCCTCGCGCACCGTATGGGTGAGCGGCTTCTCGCAATAGACGTGCTTGTTCAATTGCAACGCGCCCATCGTCGCGAAGGCGTGATGATGGTCCGGCGTGGCGACGACGATCGCGTCCAGGTCCTTCCCCTCGTCGAGCATCTTGCGGTAATCATTGTACTTCCGAGCCTTGCCGAACTTGCCCGCGGCCTCGCCGAGGCGCTTGTCATCGACGTCGCAGAGAGCGACGACGTTGACGGTCTTGACGTTGGATACCTCCCCCAGGTCATAGGCGCCCTGGTTGGTGACGCCGACGAACCCCACGTTCAGCTTCTCAGCCGGCGACGTGGACGGTGTATCCTCGGCGCGAGCCTCGCGCCCCGCGACCCAGAAGCCAACGCCCGCCAACGCGGTCTGTTTCAGAAATGATCTGCGGCCAGTCGAAGCGTTCAAGCGCGTATCCTCCGTCTGACCTGTTTACCGTTGCGGCCGGCCGGAGTTGCCGAAGGGAGTGCTGGGTGCTGAGTGCTGAGTGCTGAGTGCTGGGTGCTGAGAGAACAGAGCGACTTGTCGCGGGACGGGGAGGGTGATGCGTACGGAAGCGCATCCGCCTCCGTTCGGCGACACTTCGACTTACCCAGGGGAGGCAGGACACTCAGCACTTTGCCTGCCAGCACTCAGCACTCGCCTAATTCACCGGCACATTGAGCGAAGAGATGTTTGAATTGCCCGGCGTCACGCTCGATCGATCGGCGATGAACGCCGCTCGGCGTTGTACCACCAACTTGGGCGCAGCCGTGCCGACGTTGCGGAATCCCTGCACGATGATGTAGACGGTGAACGAATCGGAGCGGGTGGTGATCAGGTTGCTGATCCGCACGACCGCCATGTTCTGCTGCTCGAAATTGTTGGGGACGTTGTCGGTGGCCGATCCGGCGGCGAACCCGCGTTGCGCCAAGACGGCGGCGTAGGGAGAGAGATCGCCATCGCTGTTGAGAAACGAGGTCCCGTTGGGGTTGAGGGTCCCCATCGCCGTGCGGAATCCCGGGACCAGGTTCAGCTCGTAGAGGGTGGTGAACGGCCCATGCGGGTGCTTGGGCGCGCCCCCCAGGCTCCCGTCATCAATATCGCGGAAGTAGACGATCGCCTGGGCGAGCTGCGCCGTCTTGATGGGATCGACCAGATCGGCGTTGGCGCCAGCCCCGCCGGTCAACACCAGCGGCAGCGACGCCAGGACTTTCCAGGGCGCCGTGTTGATGTTGATCAGTCCGTGCACCGGCGCGGTGTCCTCGGTCTGGCCGGCGGGCGTGTTGGTCACCTGCGCGTTGGCCACCTTCGGGTTGGCATTGGCAACCGGGAGCACCGCGCCGAGCGTGACGTACTTGTGGTTGGTCGCGTCCCAGAGGCCGTAGCGGGGGTTCCCCAGCGAGTCCACGCCCGGATCCACATCCGGGAAGTAGTCGTCGTGCGGGGCTTGAACTGTCAGGTAATCGAAGAGCTGCATCGCCCAGTGGTACCGCCACTTCGGCGAGACGGGCGGCGCGCTGTTGGCGGGCGGATTCGCGTAATCGTCGACCGCGTTGGCGACATCCGACGGATTGATCGGGCAGAAGCGGCCGATGTTTTCTCCAAGGTCGTCGGTTGCGTCGTTGTCGTCCGCCGCCGCCGCGTCCATCGTGATCGGATTGATCTGCACGATCTGCAGCGTCGCGCCAGCCGACCCGGCCACCGAGATTCGATACGCGCCGACGTACGGAACCTGGAGCAGGTCGCCATTGCGGGCAAAGGTGCCATACGGGAAGTAATTGGGGGCGGTGTGCAGAGGGAGCGGCCCACCGAAATCGACGTTGCCAATCTGAAGCGGCATATCGGCGTACGGAGCCGCAGCGCCCGCCAGCACCGTGGCATCGGCCGCGCCCATCGTGGAGAGGCTCAACACAGGCCCGGTGTTGTCGCCGGGGCCCTGCTGCGTACCCGACTGCCTGGGCATGGTGCCGGAGGTGCCGAGCGCCGGTTTATACAAGCCGGGGTAGACGAAGTGCCACGCCTTGCTGGTGGGCGTCGCGTTAGAGAGGTTGGGGCGCACGTAATGCCATTCGTTGCCGGGCGTGGTGCCCGGTTCAACCAGACCGGTGAAGTCATACGAATCGACGGGGACGAAATCGAGAAGCCCCGCGCCCTTCGCGATCGTCCCCGTTTCGTCGTAGGGGTTCAACGGATCGATTGACGCGGTCAGTGCCCAGTCGGCGGCGCGGTGCGGCCGGAAGAGCATCAGCTCGCTGCCCGTGCCAGCCAGAGCATTGGCCAGGTCTGGAACCACGAAGAGAGTCTTGGCGGTGAGCGAAGCGGTCGGCCACTGGCCGGTCCCATCGGCGCCCACGAACTTGGTGGGCGGCGCAGCGCTGCTGGCCACGACGATGTAGCCGTGGGCCGGAATGACCGGAGCCGTCGCCGCAGCCGCCCAGGTGGCGACGGTTGAGGCGAGCGGGGTGACGACCAACGGCGTGGGGTTCGGCGCCGCCACAGCGGGTCCGGGCGCAACCGTACCCAATTGCCAGTTCAGCAGTGTGATCGGCGCGTCGAAGGGGTTGTACAGTTCCACCGCAACGTAACCGCCCGCGATGCTGGCCTCATCGTTGGCGTAGACTTCGGTGATGTAGGGGTTCGCTTCCCCGCTGTAGATGGTCACATCGTACGGCTTCGACGTCGCGACATTCGGGTCGGCGGCGATCGTGAGCTTGCGGCTGGTCACGTCGCCGAATTCAGTCGCCCACTTCGTCCCGCTCGTGCGCAGGCCGATCGTGTTGACCGCAGATAGCGCGGCCCGAAGCTGAAGCTGCTGGCGTGGGGTGAACGGTACGACGTTGCCCGTTGCCTCGCGGCGGATCGAACTGCGGAACATCCGGTTCTCACACCCGACCGGTATGCCCGGGGCAGCCGCGTTACTCAGCGACTGATCCCACATCACGCTCCAGTAAGCGGCCCAGAGCTGACCGAAGGTCGCAGTGTTGGCGGAGGTCTTGGTCGGCGCGTTCGACCAGGGCTCCACGGCCCAGTAGTAGGCATTGGCCGCCATCGTGGGATCGAGGTTGACGTTGGGGACGATGCAAACGTAGGCCGGGCCCGCCGGGCCGGTCGTTACCCAATCTCCAAAGTTGTAAGTCGTCCCCTTAACCCAGGCGCCGGCGGCCCGGAACTTACTGGGCGCGAAGACCGACACGCCGTTCCGCGCCGTCAGCAGCGAACGGATCGGCATGTTGTTGGGCGTGGGGGGAACGGTGAAATTGAAGTTGTTGTTGTACCAGGTGATCGTGTCGGTATAGGGCGATGACCGGAACGCCGGCGCGCCGTAGACCGATGTGGAGATCAACTGCTCGAGCAATGAGTTGCTGCTGGCGCTAGCCGTGACCGAGGGATCGCGGATGATGAAACGCCGCGCCATCAGCGCCCCTTCGCTGGGGGGCAGGGCCAGGCATTGCTTGGTCGCGCCATCGCTGCGAATCACGTACCCGGGATTGTCCAGGCGTCGGGCGAGCTGGTAGTACATCGCCGTCAGCTCGTTGTAGTAGTGGATCTCCGGGTGGACGACCATCGCATCGTCCACGGACTTCTGATCGCTGCCGAACGTGAACGTGCTCCCGATCGGACCGTTCACGCGGTTGTTCAGCAGCGCCGGCGTCTCCGACGTCTGGATCACCAGCGAGTTCAGGTCGATCGAGGTGGGGAAAAACGTGCCGGGCGGAACGCGCTGCGCCTCGTAAGGCCAGCGGTACGCAACCGATGCGTTCACCCCGGCGGCATTGTCCACGATGCGGACGCCGGCGTAATAGGTCACGCCATTGATCTCCCCGACCGGAAGACGATAGAGCCCGGCGTCCGCGACGCCGTCGCCATCGGCGTCGGCGGCAAGGTAAGCGAACTTGCTGACCGGGTCATACAACGCCGGGAAGAGCACCGACGTGTTGCCCGAAGGGACGGCGACGTACGTCGGCTGAAGATTCTGGCGCGTCGCGTAGTTCGCGGGGTTTCCGCTGATGTATGGCGATTCGAACTGCCAGGTGCTGCCGGTGGGCGGCGCGCTGATGAACGCCCAGAGGGCGGGATTGGCACCGGCGGCCGCGGTGGCCGCGGCGTTCGTCACGGGAAGGGCCTGCGCGGCGGGCGTCAGCGGAATTCGATCGCCCAGCCAGGGCTGGGGGGTAATGCCAGCGGGAATCGTCGGGCTGTAGACCGTGCCGGTCGTCGTGTAGGGCGTATAGGTGCCGCCGGTGGATCGGAAGTTGGCTGCGTTCTGGCCGGTCGCCTTGTAGAGGTCTTGGATCAAGACCCCGTCGACCATGTTGATCACGCCCTGCACGAGCAGGTCGATCTCGGTGTTGAATGTGTTCTGCTGGGCGGAATAGCGATCGATGCGGGCGGTGGAGATGTAGGCGGTGCCGATCAGCGCCATCAGCACGAGCAGCGCGACCACCATGATCAGCACGGAGCCGGGCCGGGCACGGCGAAAACGTCCCTGCAAACGGTTGAGTGTCCGATGATAAATTGAACTCATGGTGACTCCTCGGACTTGCTCGCGTTCGGCGGGCTCGCTTGCGCGCGGCGCCCACCCACGTTACTTCCACGATGCCTGCTTCGCCCCCGTGACACGGTTTTTCCGGTGGGCGACACGCCCACCCGCCGTCACTGCGTCAGATCGATGACGTATTCGAAGAATTGCGTAGCGCCCAGACGGCCATTCGGATCGTCCAGGCAGAACGTAATGCGAATCATTTTGGGAAGGGGTTCGGTTGTATCGGGTCCCCAGGAACAAACGTATTGATGCTTTTCGTACAGCCCAAATTGGCCCGCGTAATCAGCGGGTGCCGTTCCCGCCGGCAGGACTCGCTCGAATGACGCGGCAGTGCCGCCGACAACAGCAACCTTTAAGTCGCGGAGCGGAACCACGTCGTTAATGTCCACATGGCCATCGCCGTTGATGTCTCGAGGGAAGCCGTACCAGCGGACCTTCTGAACCCAAAGTGTAGGATTAGTGCCCGAAGGATCGGCAGACTTATCGACGGCAAAGTCGATCTGTTTATCTCCCGTCTGTCCCGCGACGCCGGGAACGGGAAGTCCGTAGTTCGGGCTTTGCGGATTCGTGTCTTGCGTCACGTAATCGCCCGCGAACTCCACGATGAACTGTCCGCAGCTTTTCAGGAAGATCGGCGTCGTCTGAGCCATCGTCGCACTCGTCAGCGGCTTGGATGGAAATGGGTTGGCCGAAAAACGGAAGACCGTCTGGCTTGCGCCTAACGGATCCATCGGTGCGACCCAGATCATCTGATCGCGGAAAACAACCGGCTTGGGGTCGGCCTGCTCCAGCGTGAGAAATTGCGAAATGCTCGTTTTGGCGATGTCGTATCGGCATTGAAACATCTTCCAGACGCCAGCGCTTGCCGCCGCGTCAAAGGCAAGCGGGTTTGCCCTGGATCCGGCGGCGATGTAGACGTCAGCCGCCGGTGGCGCCGGCGTCAGGAGCATCGCCACCCGCCCGAGGATCCAGTCACTGGCGAGGAGGTTGTTATCGTTGTTCTGACCGCCGCCGCTCGGAACGCCCGGCCCAAAGTTCGCCGCCCCAGCAGCGCCCGAATTCTTCAGGAACGCATTATTGGGAATGGCCATGTGCCCGTACCAGATGTACGCTTCGCTGCTCGTGGTCGAGGAGACGTACTGGCCGTCGTTGGCCGTCTGGCGGGGATAAAGGTCGCCCGAGGCCAGGAAGCCGACGACGTCGGTGCGGTGGACTCGATCGCTCGTGCCGACAATCGCGTCGATCGCCGGATTACCCGTGGCGTTCGAAGTACCCGCGTTTCCGTCGTTGTCTGATTGCTGATCGGAGGAGTTGCGGAAGGCATAGATGTTCGAGGAGGCGATGAAGAATGCCGGCGACTGAGCGTACGAGCTCTTGGGAGAGCTGGTCACCGCGTTCCGCAGGTCCGCGTACATCGTCGTGTGGGCGGTGCGGTCGTCGCGGGAGATCGTCGAGAGGGCCTGGCCGGCGCCGACGGTCATCGAGCTGATTTGAAAGACCTTGTTGATGCCGACGATCAGGATCAGGGCCAGCGCGATCGAGATCATCAGCTCGACCAGGGTGAAGGCGCGCTGGAGGGTGAGTCGTGCGCGACGATGACGCTGAATGCCCTCACCCCAACTCCGGGAATCGGAACTCTCTTTCAGAGCCGCGGGGGGGGGGGGGGGGGGGTGGGGGGGGGGGGGGGGGG
>JBBSDP010000052.1:0-33152 GCA_038240605.1 Tepidisphaerales bacterium
CCGTGTGGAAGGGCCATAGCTCAACGGATAAAAGGTACGCTGGGGATAACAGGCTGATCGCCTCCGAGCGTCCATAGCGGCGAGGCGGTTTGGCACCTCGATGTCGGCCCATCGCATCCTGGGGCTGAAGGCGGTCCCAAGGGTTTGGCTGTTCGCCAATTAAAGCGGTACGCGAGCTGGGTTCAGACCGGCGTGAGCCAGGTCGGTCCCTATCTGCTGTGGGCGTAGGAACCTTGACGACACCTCTTCCATAGTACGAGAGGATTTGGAAGGACGGACCCCTGGTGTACCAGTTGTCGCGCTAGCGGCACGGCTGGGTAGCTATGTCCGGAACGGATAAACGCTGAAAGCATCTAAGCGTGAAGCCTATGTCAAGACGAGGGTTCCATGGGGGCTTGCCCCCGAGAGACCCCGAGTAGACCACTCGGTTGATAGGCCGGAGCTGTAAGAACGGAAACGTTTTCAGGTTACCGGTACTAACGGTCAATAGCTTGACCACTTTTATCGATCATCGTCGCACAAATCGTGTGCTCGACGGTCGCGGAGTGGTTCGCGCTAAGCTCTTGTGCATCACGGGAAACCGTGACGCGACGATAGTGTTGTCGAACCATTGAACCTCATAATCACGAATCACGTCCGCCGGCCCTTCAACGGGCCGGCGGGCTTTCGTTGGTGGCTATATTGGTAGGGTCACACCCGTTCCCATTCCGAACACGGTCGTTAAGCCTGCCAAGCCGATGATACTGCTTCAGCGGGAAAGTAGGTCACTGCCAGCGTTATCAAAAAGCCCTCGGGCCTTCACGGGTCCGGGGGCTTTTTTGTTGCTGTTCCCGGCGTTAAATCGCTACGCTTCACAGGCCGTGAGGAACTCGACCCATTTGCAGGCGCTAGCGCGAGCGTCGCGCTGGTCGGAGTCTCGGAGCCGTCCCACCTGGCGGCGCCGCATCGGACGCCTGTTCGTCGCCCTGCTGATCAGTTCCGATAGCTACTTTGCAGTCGACAAGTTCGCACCGTCGTTTTTTCCGACGGTCGACCGACTTGTCTGCGGCGCGTGATGAAGTTTGTCGAGCCGCCGGATCGAATGGTCTTCGCTCCGTTTACACGTGAACACGTCGCACTGGCCCGTTCCGCCGGGTACGAAGTCAAAGTGGCTGATCCCGCCGTTCCCAGGTCTGCGCCTCGTACAGCTGACCCGGAAACGTCCTCGACTTAACCGCTCAACTGTCCGTGCCGGGATCCTGGTCATCGGCCTCGAGCGGCATTTCATGGTCGGTGGTGAGCGTCGCGTCCCCACGGAAGACGGGCGACTTCCTGCTCTACGCGCCCCAGCCGGACGAAGCCTTGAAGGAATACGAGTCGATCAATTCTACGATCGAACCAGCGCAATCACCTACCGTGACCGTCGGGGGTGGCGGCATCTTCGCTTCTTCACCAGAACCGACGATCGTGTTTGCCGCGTTCATTCATGGGCTGCGATCCGCGGCGGGACATCAGCGCCTGGTCATAGTCAACTTCAGTTTGATCGGGGACGATCCCGATCTGCTTGCCCTTGAAACCGAAGCCATCGAACCTGCTTCGCTCGGGGGGCTGCGTCGTTGGTGCGTAACTTCCTCCCAATCGCCCATTTTGCTGGCGGGCGACGCCACGCCGCACCACCTACTAAAGTTGTTCGCCGGGCAAACCGATCCTCACGACCCGGCACGTTTCACGATGGCTTACCAAACCCCCGATGGAAGCGGAACCGTTGAAGGCGTCCTTGGTGACGATGACATCGTCAGACTCAAGTTCGTCGATGGACCGTTACTACCTTCGATAACCCAGCCGGCGACGGGGCCGTCTTCCGACGACAGCACTGTCACGAACAAGTGATTTCGATCACTCACTGACGGGCCTCGACGTAACTGACGGCAAGACGTCCCGATGAAATCCAATCGGCTCCGTCGTCGGCCATGTGCTCGGACCCGGACCTGCGGGAAAGGCGATCGCATCCCGACCGCTGAGTTCCCACCCACCCCCGAGCGCCTTGTAGAGCGCCGCCAGGTCGATCGCGACGGCCCCTGCGCTCTGCGCCAGCGCATCCTGGGAGGCGTTGAGCGATCGCTGTGCGTTCAGCACGTTTAGGAATTCAGTAAGACCGGCGTTGTACAAGCGCGTCGAAAGGTCCAGCGACTGTCGATTGAACTTCACTGAATCCACCAGCGCCGCAGAGCGTTGCTGCTCCTTGGCATAGGCGACCAGCGCGTTCTCCACGTCGCGAAGCGCGTTCAGGATCGTCTGGTCGTACGTCAGCAACGCTTGCTCCTGAAGGGCATTCTGGACCTCGATGTTCGCGCGGATCCGGCCGCCGGCGAAGAGGGGCCAGGTGACGTTCGGACCGAAATTCCAGATGCTGCTGCTCCAGTTGCCCAGTGCCTTTAACTTGCTCGATTCCATATCGAAGTTGCCGGTCAGGGAGAACCGGGGAAATAGATCGGCGGTCGCGATGCCGATGCTCGCTGTCGCCGCATGAAGCTGGGCTTCAGACCGGCGGATGTCGGACCGGCGGCGCAGCAAGTCCGAAGGCATGCCGATCGGCACGCGCGGCGGCGTCAACGGGATTGGCCGCGGCTCCGACAATTCTCCGAGTAGTGCGCCCGGCTCCTGCGCCAGCAGCACGCTCAGGGCATAGATTTGCTGCTGCGCCGCCGTCTCCAGCGCCGGGATTTGCGATTGCGTGGCAGCCACCTGCGCCGCGGCATTGGCCACGTCCAACTGGGCCGCAAACCCGGCTCCGAATTTTTTTCGCGTCAGGTCGGCGATGTGCTGGTCCGAGATCAGGTTCTCGTGGGCGATCACGATCTCCTGCTGCAACTGACGCAGAGTGATGTAATTCGACGCCACTTCCGCCAGCAGCGTGACTAGCACGTCACGGCGGTCTTCCACCGCCGCCACAACGCCGGCGTCCGCGCTCTCAACGCTGCGCCGCACACCGCCGAAGACATCGATCTCCCACGTCGCATCAAACCCGGCGATGTAGAAATCGCGCGACGTACCAGTCGACTTGGTGCTGACGGCGCCGCTGGGGGAGACGAAGGAGCTGCTCCCGCCGCCACCACTGCCGCTGTGCGTGTAAGAGCCGCTTGAGTGGATCTGCGGGAAGAGGCTCGACGCGGTGACGCCGCGCTGGGCCCGCGCCTGCCGAAGCCGGGCTGAGGCATGCCGAACGTCCAGGTTCGCGTCAACGGCGCGGGCCACGAGCGAATCGAGCACCGGATCCTGAAAGTTCCGCCACCATTGCATGCCTTCAACCGGTGCGGCCTCCGTCACGCTCGTCTGCGTGGTCGGCGGTGCGCTTGGGTTGACATACGAGCTCGGTACAGGCGGACGCGGCATGTGGTAGTCGGGACCCACCGTGCAGCCGCTGACGCCGCCAATCAGGCAAACGAGCAGCCTACCCATATTCGGACGGAGCGAGAGGTGGATGGACAGTTGCATCATCAATGGGCCTACGCGCGGGCGGACATCTCCCTGGCGTTTGACGCGTCGTGCTCGATCAGCCCGTCGCAGATGCGAATCACACGCTTCGCGTGCCTGGCGACATTGGCATCGTGCGTGACCAGGATGAGCGTGATGCCTGCTTCGTCGTTGAGCTGCTGGAACATGCGCAACACTTCTTCGCTCGTGTGCGAATCGAGGTTGCCGGTCGGCTCATCGGCGAACAGCAGCGGGGGATTGTTGATCAGCGCGCGGGCAATCGCGACGCGCTGCTGCTGACCGCCGGAGAGTTGCGACGGCTCGTGGTCCATCCGATCGGCAAGCCCCACTCGCGCGAGCATCGCCTCGGCCCGGCCGCTGCATTCGCGCTCCGACAGGTGGTGGGCGGTATACGTCAGCGGCACCATAACCTGATCCAGCGCGCTGGTCCGCGGCAGGAGGTTGAAGCTTTGGAAGACGAAACCGATCTTGTGATTTCGCACCAGGGCGCGCTCATCAGACGAGATTGCCGAGACCTCCTCGCCGTCCAGCCAGTATTCGCCCGAGGTAGGGCGGTCGAGGCAGCCGAGGATGTTCATGAGCGTGCTCTTGCCCGAGCCGGAAGTGCCCATGAGCGCGACCATCTCGCCTCGCTTTACTTCGAGTGAAACGCCTTTGAGCACGGGGAGATCGATCTCACCGAGGTGGTAAGTCTTGTGGATATTGTGAAGGCGGATCAGTTCCATCAGGGGACTCTACCGGCCCCTCATTACAGTGCGCAAGCCCGTTGCGTTTATTCCGCCGCCAGCACATCCCGTCCGTGCTGCATGACGGTGGCGGCCTGGCCAATCACCGGCTCCCATACCGTAACGTTCCCGCCAAACGTGGCCGCGACCTGACGGCCGCTCTCAGCGGTGTTTTGTATCTTAGCCGTGTAGTTGATCCAGTTGCGGAGGTTATCGCGATCCATCGCTATGATCTCGGAGCCGATGGAATCCCCAGTGTCATTGACTGAAATTGCCCGGCGTGCCGCGTTACGCCGTTACTCGCTGCATGACACGCATGCTGAGCAGGATTTTGACGATCTCACATTCCTCGCCTCGCTGATCTGCGGGACGCCGATCGCGATGATCACGCTGGTGGGGCAGGACCGCCTGTGGATCAAGTCGTGCGTCGGCATGGACATCCGTGAGGCGCCGTTGGAAGGTGGGTTCTCGGCCTATGCGATCCTCAATCCCTCCTCACTCATGGTCGTGCGCGACGCGCGGGAGGACCCTCGCTTTGCCGAAAATGCGCTGGTCCGCTTTGAACCACGGGTCCGCTTCTACGCCGGCCGGCCGCTGATCGCGCCCGATGGTTACGCCCTGGGCGCGATCTGCGTGATGGACCGCATTCCGCGCGACCTCTCGCCCGTGCAGCGCGAAGCGATGAGCACCCTGGCGCGCCAGGTGATCGCCCAGCTCGAGCTGCGGCGCGATGTCGCCGAGCGGAAGGCGGCCCAGGCCGCCACCATCGGCGCCCGCCAGGCGGCGGAGGCCGCACGCTCGGCGGCGGAAGAGGCGAACCGCGCCAAGAGCGCGTTCCTCGCGAACATGAGCCACGAGCTTCGCACCCCGCTGAACGCGATCATCGGCTACAGCGAGATGCTTCAGGAAGAGGCCCGCGACGAGGGGCACGAGCGATACCTGTCGGACCTGGAGAAGATCCGCGCCGCCGGCAAACACTTGCTCTCAACGATCAACGACGTGCTCGACCTCTCGAAGGTCGAGGCCGGCAAGACGAACCTGCACGCCGAGACGTTCAACGTCGACCTCCTGGTCCGCGACGTCGTCGGCGCCATGCGCCCTGCCATCGAGCGGGGCCGCAACCGATTCGAGGTCGATTGCCGTGATGGCGTCGGGACAATGCGTTCCGATCCCACCAAGCTGCGCCAGTGCCTCTTCAACGTCCTCGGCAACGCCGGCAAGTTTACGGAGCAGGGCGTTGTTCGCATGGAGGTGTGGCGCGAAACGGAGGCGGGGGCGGACTGGCTGACGTTTCGCGTCAGCGATACCGGGATCGGGATCACGCCCGAGCAGGTATCGCGGCTCTTCGAGCCCTTCGCGCAGGCCGACAGTTCCATCGACCGTCGCTACGGCGGGACCGGTCTGGGCCTGTCGATCACGCGCCAATTCTGTCGCCTGATGGGAGGCGACATCCACATCGAAAAGCGAGAGGGCCCCGGCGCCACGTTCACGATTCACCTTCCCTCCGAACGGGTCGAGCATGCGAAGTTCGTGCCCACGTTTACGACGCCCGCGCCGGCTCCGTTGGACACATCGCGGCAACTCGTGCCAGCGATAGCATCCTCGGCATCACATGCGTCAAACCCGTTGATCCTGATCGTGGATGACGACTCGGACGCGCGGGAGCTGATGTCGCGATTCCTGGCGAGGGAGGGTTACCGCGTGACGGTGGCAGCGACCGGCGCGGAATGCCTGCGCCATGCGGCGGCTCTTGAACCCGCGGCAATCGTTCTCGACGTGATGATGCCCGGCATAGACGGCTGGGCCATCCTCACCGCGCTGAAAACGGATTCCAGGCTGGCCGAAATTCCCGTGGTGATCGTGACGATGGTCGATGATCCGGCGCGGGGCTTCCGGCTGGGAGCCGCCGAGTACCTGGTGAAGCCGGTCGACCGCAATCGCCTCGCCGAAGTGTTGCAGCAATACAAGCGAGACAAGGCCAATCTGCCGATCCTCGTCGTCGAAGACGACGCCGCCGTCCGGGAGATGATCCACCACACCATTGCCTCTGAAGGTTGGCGCGTGATCGAGGCGAAAGACGGCATCGACGCGCTGCGGGCGGTCGCCGAGCGACGCCCGGCGCTGATCCTGCTCGACCTGATGATGCCGCGGATGAACGGCTTTGAGTTCGTCACGGAGCTGCGCAAGACCGAAAGCTGGCGCTCAATCCCGATCGTGGTCATGACCGCGCACCAGATCACCGATGCCGATCGCCGCCAATTGGATGGTTGCGTGCAAGCCGTGCTGGAAAAATCGCCCTGGAGCCGGGAGGCACTGCTGGCCGAAGTCGCGGAACAGATCGGCCGCCGGGTGGGAATGGATGCAGTCAGTTAGACCTTCCAGATTACGCGGCGATTTCCTGTGGCACGGGCGCCTGCCCGTGCATTGTTCAACTCAACACGGGCGAGGCACCCGCGCTACGCGGAGCGCCCATTAGAGCTTCTGTTTGAACAATTGAACGTGACCGACTTTCTCCGCATTGCCGGCGTTATCGATGGCATGAGCGATGATCTTGCCGTCGGCTGGCGCGTCGATCGTCGCGGTCCAGTCCACGACTCCCGGTGCGCCGCCGGTCGCTTTGGCAACTTGCCCGTTAACCGTGATCGCGGCCACGTCTTCGTTGTCGATCGTATACCCGGTCACGATCAATTTGCCGCCGGATGGGTGGATCGAGGAGATGGCAGTGGCGGGCGGCAGGTCATCGACTGGATCGAGCAGTTGTGGGAAGGGGACATCACTGACTTCAGCCGCCGTCACCCTCGGTCCCGTGAAATCCGCGATGGGGCGATATTTAGCGGCGGAGTAGAGGCTGGGATAGAGCGAGCTGACCACTTCAACCGTCTTCCCCGGGTGCAGCAGATCGTGAAAGTAATAGACGACCGGATGCTCGAGCTTGTCGTTCATGGTGCCGGTTCCCAGGTCCACGGTCGCCCGATCGCGCGGATACTTGTTGACGTCCTTGACCACCACGTTTCGGAAGTGGCCGCTCACGCCCGCGACGGGTGCTGTGGAGGTCATCTGGATCAACGTGCCGCTGCAATTTTCCAGCGTGAGGTTCTCGTAGGTGAAGGTTCCGAACTGGTTGTCTTCGTCATCGTGTCCCCGGTTAATCGGCTCGGAGATAACGTGGTTGAGATAGACGTCGCGGTAAACGTGGAAGTCGTAGTCGGGGTGGTAGACGCCGTACACGTTGTTCACCATCGTCAGCCCTTCCATGAGGAAGTACTGCATCATGGGTCGCAGGGCGTAGTGCGTTTCCCATGACCGCAGGTTCCGGCAGACGAAGGGGTGTCGTGCATCGCCGTGCACCGCTCCGTTGCGATCCGCGCCGAAGTTGAAGCTGTAGAGCCCATCGCAATGGGACTCGTTGTCTTCAAAGCGATAGAAGGGGACGGCTCGGATATCGGCCCGGCCCATGGTGCCGTCCGGCATCTCCAGTGGCCGCTGAAAATCCTCACGACGGCTGTCGCTCTGCTCGAAGTGGTAGCCGTACTGGTCGTTCTCGCACGAGACGTTGCGCACGAACGTATTTCGCCCGGCGGCCCACCAGAATCCCGCGCCATCATTGCTGTCAAACGAGAGGACTTGCTTCGGCAGCGACTTGCCCTTGTAGGCGTGCACCGCGAGGTCGCGGTCGATCACGTTATACGCTTCGGTTCCGTCTTCGAGGAAGAAGCCGTGGCCGATCGATCCGTACCCCACGCAATCGCGGACGAGCAAGTGATCGGTGCCGTGAATGGTGACCCATCGGTTGGCCGAGTCCCAGATGGATGCGCCGATCACGCCGCTGCCGCGCATCGTGTCGCGGCAGAGGTGGAAGTGAATCGCATACTTGCCCAGCACGCCCTGTTTGCCGAGATGGCGGAACTCGGCGTACGAAATTCCCCCCGAGCTGCCGGCGTGAAACATCGTGTGCCCGCGGACGCCCGCCGGATCGGCTGATTCGATGACCACGTTGCGGGAAAGATTGGCCACTTCGCTCCGCATCCTGACACCATTGCCGCCACCGCGATGGGCGAAGCGCAGCGCGTGGTCGAGCCGGACGACCGCTCCGTCGATCCCCGTGATCTTCGCCTCCTCCGTCTGGAGCAGGTGATTTTTCCGGGGATGCAGGAAGCTGCTGCCGATCTCCTCGTCGAGCTTCGAGCTGGTGATGATGACCTGATCCCCCGTTCGCCATCCGCTGACCGCTTCAGTCAGCGTCGCCGAGGTTGCGGCCGCGCTCGCCTCCGCGCCGAGCTTCACCCACGTCCGGCTCATTGTCGCCCCGTGAACGTCCCATCGCCCGCCGCAGGCAATGATGGCCGGGCAGGTCTCGCGATTCATTCCCTCGATGTATGCGAGCCGGATGGTCGCCTGAATCCCCAGTGGAATCGGCGCCTCGGCGGTGCCGATCTCCAGCGCAGCCTCCGAGGTCGGCACGGCCTCCACGGACGAGTGATCATCGCAGTCAAAGCCGTTCTCCGACATGCTTTCGCCGGGTTGGATCTTGATCAAGCCAACCGTGAGCCGGGTCGAGCGCTCGCGCGAGAAACGAAGCGTGCCGGCGACGTGAATGATGCGAATGGCATCATCGGACGATGCATCGTAAGTCACCGTGTGCCCCCCGCGCACCTGGACGATGTCCCCCGCAGCGGGAATGCGCTGCTCCGCCCACGTCGTCGCATCCGACCACCGACCATCGCGGGCGGAATGGATCGTGAAGCGTACGTTCTCGATGTTCTTGTTGGCGGGCGCTGCAAAGACAGGCGTCGAATGTGACGCGACCAGGAGGCACGCCAGCAGCGCCGCACTTCGTGATATGGAATTCGGCGAAGTCTTGCTTCCCATCTGGTTGTCCCGGTGAAAATGATTTGCCTGAACTCGCCCCTTTGTAGCAACGTGGTTGAACCGCCGTTGATTGTGTTCGACAAATCTCTTCCAGCCCGTCCAGCCTGGCCGCCGCACGCAACGTGCGCGTTTGCCGTCAACGCCTTCCTTCCTGTGCCACTACTCACGATGAGAACTCGGCCCGGCTGCGCAGGACGCGCGGCCGTTCATCTCTGCGGATGTTGTTGAACCAAATGTGGAAGAACCAGCTCCGTCTCTGGCAGATTGGTCTCGTGGAGCGTCTGGAGCGCAACCTGGGCCGCCCGCTCAAGCCGGACGAACTGGGTGACCTCCTCTGGAACCCCCTGGCTCAGACCCTGACGGTGGAAGGTTCGCTCCTCCGCGAGCTGCGTCGCGAATCCGTGATGCCCAACGTCTTTCGCAGCTCCTGTCGCCCGCCACCCGTCCGCGTGTCACCCAGGCGCATCGACGTCAGCAATGGCCGCTGAATCGGCGTCAGGCGAGAAGGAAAAAGGAAAAAGGAAAGAACAAATCGTGCCCACAGACTTTCCCGGCGCCTTCACGGCCCTCTGCGAGATCCTCCGTCGTCACGCCGACGGGCTGATCGTCCACATCGACAAGCCCAACGACTTCACCGTCCCGACGCCGGCCATCGGCCCCAACAAAAAGCCGATCTGGTTCGGCGCCGTGCTCTGGAAGAAGAGCGCGGTGACGTATCACCTCTTCCCCCTCTACTTCAACCCCAAACTCCAGGCCGCAGTCCCGCCCGAGTTAATGCGCCGCAAGCAGGGCAAAACTTGCTTCAACTTCCAGCGCCCCGACCCGGCTCTCTTCGCCCAGCTCGACGCACTCACGCGCCTCGGCCGCGAGCATTTCCAGCATGCCGGCCTCCTCCAGCCCGGGCCGGTCGCGATGGAAGCGCTTAAGGCCAGGACCCAGGCAAGATGTGAACCGCCGAGGCGCCAAGACGCCAAGCGACGGAAGAAATAGGTTGAATGTCCGTTTTCAGGCGTCGGTTGATTTGGCTGCGACGCACAGCGGAGCGCGTCCGGAAGCGCTCCGCTTGGCGTTGCGGCTAACCGCAGGAGTTTCATTGATCCCCGCCGGTTCGCTCACGACTCAATTGCGTCCAGCCCGGGCTCGACGCGCTCTTCTCCAACGATGCGCCGCGCGTAGAGCAAACACGCGCGGATCTTCGGCATCGAGGAACACCTTCCACTGTCCGCGCACCCAGCACTTGGGCGCACGGGCGCCTTCCAACTGGTACTGCGCCAGCGGGTGAATCCCTTCGCGTTCCAACTCCCGCGTTGCGGCCCCTTTCAACTGAATCACCCGCCGTTCCATCGTCATCGGAGGTCTCCCGACCACCAGGTGCACATGATCCGGCAGGATCGCGCACGCCCAGACCGGCAACCCGGACTGATCCACGTATTTCGCGAAACCGGATAACCAAAAACCGTCGGCGCTGAAAATAACGTGATATCCAACGATCATTTTTCGCGCTTCCTGTCGAATCCTCTCCGCTCAGTTAACCGCGATGCGAAGCGGAGCGCATCCGGACGCGCTCCGCTCCGCGTCGCGGCTAACCATGGTACGACCCGAGGCACCTTCTTACTCGGACCCTGAATACCTTCATCAGTCACATAGGCGTGACGCGCAATCGTTAATGTGGTTCGTAGACCACGAAGAGGGCGGGGCGATTGGGGATGACTGGGGCTTCGCGGGACCAGGCGGCCAGGACCCAGTCGCCGGGAGAGCAGTGGAGCATGAAGCCGTGGTTGGGGTGGTCACTGTCCGTCAAGAACTTCACGAGGTCGGTGCAATCCCAGGCGTTTACCTTGCCCTGGCCGGGGCCGAGCATGAAGTAGAGGGGAGAAAAGTCGGGGTCGTCGCCGTCCCAGGACATGCCGCCGATCGCTTTCCAGCATTTCTCCTTCGCATAGCGAAACGCGTTCACCTCGTACTCGTTCCACTCCCGGTTGCACGGCTCGGCGACCCAGACGTTGACGTTCTTCTCGGGGTTGCGCTCGTTGTCATATTGGGGGTTGGCACGCTGGATGAGCAGCTCGGCGGCGAGGATGTTCGATTTGGGGGGAATCGTGGCGAGGTCGATGCGCATGAGCGGGCTGCGGTGGCGCATGAACAGCTCATGAGATTCGTGGTGGCCTTGGTTGATCGCGCGGTCGTGGAGCATGCCGTCGGGGCCGTGGCTCGACCAGCGGGCGTCGGTCCAGCCGTTGAAGATGGCGGTGGGACGAGCGGGGTCGTATCCGGCCTGGCCGTCGCGGAAGGTGGCGAGGACTGCATGCGGGTGCGACGACTTGATGTCATCGAATTTGGCGCGGAACGCGGCCTCGGCTTCCGCCGCGGTCTGAAGCTTCGGCGGCTTCCACTGGTCCTTGAGCTTCTTCTCCAGCTCGACGGCGCTGGCGACGACGAGATCCGTTCCGACGACGCGGAACTGGCGCGGCTTTTCCGGCGGGGCCGGCTCATCGCCGAGGCGGATGTTGTCGATGTCGATCGATTCGCTGTCGTGGGGGCAGTACATGAAAATCTCGAAGCGGACGATGTTGCCGTACTTACCGCTGATCGCGTAATCGTTGGGGGGATGAATGGGGGCGACGACCGTATTTTTCCCCGGCTGGACGAACTCGGTCTTCACCCACCGGCTCACCGCGCCATCCCAGGACTCATCCCGCTTGCTCGTTTCCTGCAACGCGCGGAAGCCGATCACACCGGCACGCTTGACCGTGACATCGGCCTTGAAGGTGAAGTACGGCGTCCAGTCTTTGGCCACCTGCGTTGTCGTGACGGCGGGCCAGGTGCCGCCGGTGAAAGTGATTCGAAGGCTGTGCGTCCCGTGTGTCGCGTTTTCCCGGACCACTTCCACTTTGGCCGGCGGCTCGTTCGGCTCGGGGTCGGAGGGCTCCAGGTTCTTCCAGGCAGATGCCGCCTGCGGTTCCTCGAAATCGTAAAGCACGAGGTCGGGGAGAACTTCCCTCTTTGGCGCGCCGCCGGTGCGTGATGCGAGCAGGCCAGTCAGGAAAAGCGCGACGATTACGAGGGGAAGCCGGGGTGCAGAGCGAGGCATGGTCCTCCGAGGTGAGAGGCGAGGAAATGACGCGCCGCCACTTGCCATTAGCATCTCCAGGCCGAGCCGTTGTGAGATGAGGTGGAAGGAGGCCGGGAGGGATGGGGAGAGCTTGTCGCACTACCGCGTTGCCACGACCTGCGCGAGGTTCCAATCGCTCTCGAATTGCGTACGAAGCTGGTTGATCTGGGCGCGCTGGCGGAACACGATGCCCAGATCACGGCTCTGGGTGGCAGCGGGGTAGAGTGAGAGGAGGCGGGCGTCGGCCGATTGAGAGGGCGCCGTCTGGGAGAAGCGAGTACGCCAGTTGTGATAATCATGTCAGCCCGCTGTCTCGCCCGACGTATTGGACATGAGGACCGTTTTCATCGGACTCGCCGGCACGGTTGCGGCGCTGTTGCTCATGGTGGCCATGAACCGCCTCGGGTGGATTTCTCTTGACCCCATGATTCCGGTGCGCGAAATCGCGATTGCCGCCCGTCATGCTCTTCACTTCTAGCCTGCGGATGTGGTTCGCCGCAACCCTTGCCGTTCGGTTATCGGACCCGCCGAAAGCGCCGGGCTTAAGTCGGGTTTATTCCCGACGATAATGACGACTGTAACGGGACGATTGGCGTGCCGTATCCGAGTCGTCAATCGATTGCACTCCCGCCATGTCTCTCCGATCAAAACCGGTGAAAAGGCTGATCGCAGTCTACCGCCTCCTCTTGAGGCGGATCTGGCTGCTGCGCGTTCATGGATGGTCGCGCATGCCGAGCGTTGCATGCGTTGCCATATCGAGCGGCTTCCCGCGCGGATGATGTTCAGCTTCACGCCGTCCGGCCCCGAGCTGCCGGTTAATACGACCACGTCTGATATCCAGCAGAACGCAGCCGTTGCCAGCGACGGCACGGGGAACTTCGTCGTCGTCTGGCAGAGTCACAATCAGGACGGCGATGGCTGGGGCATCTACGGTCAGCGATACAGCGCGGCGGGAAGCACGCTCGGCTCCGAATTCCTGATCAATCAGACGACGGCTCAGGATCAGACACTGCCGGCGATCGCGATGGATTCGGCGGGTACGTTCGTGGTGTTGTGGGTCAGCCACCCAAGCGGCAACGACGATGTTTACGCACGCGTTTTCTCCGCCAGCGCCATCCCGCAGACGAATGAGTTCCTGGTGTCCACCTCGTCGGCGGGCGACCAATCCGATCCATCGGTCGCCATGGATTCGTCGGGCAATTTCGTCATCGCGTTCGATGGCCAGGGCCCGGGCGACAGCAGCGGCATCTTCACGCAGGCCTACCTTTCCAACGGGAACGCGCAAGGCGGCGCGGTGCTGGTGAATTCCACGACTGCGAACACGCAGCACAATCCGTCGGTTGGCATGAATGCGAGCGGCTCGTACGTGATCGCGTGGACGGACCAAAGCAGCGCGCAGCCGAAGATCAAGGCACGGCTGTACGGCGCGGGTGGCGTGGCCAATGGATCGGAATTCCTCGCGGGCACGAGCGGGAATTACCAGGAGGATAAGGCCGCCGCCGGAATGGATGCCTCGGGCAAGTTTGCCATCGCGTGGGCGGAGCAGCTTCCGGACCCCGGCAAGTGGGACGTGCTGGCGCGCCGCTTCGACCCGGCGGGCAACGCACTGGACGCAGTGTCGCTGAACGTGAACACGTACACGAAGGACGTGCAGGACCAGCCGTCGCTGGCAATGCGGTCGGATGGTCACTTTCTGGTGGCCTGGGAGAGCAATAAGGAAGATGGAAACAAGCTGGGCGTCTTCGCGCAGGCGTTCAACCCGGACGGTTCTGCTGACGGTGGTGAATTCCAGGTGAACACCACCACGCAAAAGAGTCAGGAACTCCCTTCCGTCGCGTGGAACGGCGGCGACGCGATCGTCGCTTGGGACGGTCAGCTTGCGTTTGACGACCAAGGGGTTGCAGCACAGCAGCTCGCTGGAGCGCTGAGTGCAAACCAGGCTCCGTCGCCCTCCGTCCCCGGCGCCCAGTCGCTCGACCAGTATTCGACGCTCACCTTTTCCAGCGGCGGCGGCAACCCGATCGCCGTGAGCGATCCCGATGGCGGGACGGGAACCGAGCAGGTCACGCTGACGGCCACCAACGGCACGATCGCGTTACAGGCGGGCACGAACGTCAGCATCACGGCCGGCACGGGGACGAACGACGCTACGGTCACGCTTCAGGGAAGCCTCACGGATTTGAACGCGGCGATGAACGGGATGACGTTCACGCCCAACGGCGGCTTCTCGGGCACCGCGAGCCTGGCGATCAGCGTCAATGACCTGGGCAACAGTGGCACGGCCATCGTGGTCAGCGATCCCGGAGCGCCGAATACGACCGCGACGGTCGTGCTGACCGCGTCGAGCGGCACACTTTCGCTGGGTAACCCGTCGCAAGTGTTCCTAAACAGCGGAACCGGCACGAACGATGGCACCGTGAGTTTCACCGGGACGATTGCGGCCGTAAATGCCGCGCTCGACGGATTGGTCTTCGCTCCAACCGCGCACACGTTCGGCAGCGCCGGGATCGGCCTCACCGTTTCCGAAGGGTCCAACTCGGTGACGGCCAACGTGCCCATCACCGTGGCGCGCGTGGTGCACATGCCGGGCGTCAGCAACGCGACGACCAACGAGAACGCGCAATCGAACTCGGGCCTGGTTATCACACCCGACCCGCTCGACTCGGGCCTGAACGGCTTCTATCAGATCACCGGCGTCACGGGGGGCACGCTCTTTCAGAACGACGGCACGACGCCGATCGCCAACAACAGTTTCATCACGTTCGCGCAGGGCCAGGCTGGACTGAAGTTCACGCCCGCCGCCAACTCGACCGCCGGCGGGTCGTTTTCCGTGCAGGCATCGACGGCCAACTCCGTGGAGCGCTACTCGGAGGATCTGGAAGCGAAGGTGCGCCTGCGGACGGTGGAGTTGGAGCTGTCGCGATTGCAGGTGGTTCACTGCCTGGCGCGAGCGGCGGAATATCGCGACGACACCACGGGCCGTCACGTGATTCGCGTCGGCCGTTATGCGAGCGTGCTCGCCAGGGAGTTGGGGTTCAGCCAGAAGGAGGCAGCGACGCTGGGGATGGCAGCGCAGTTGCACGACGTCGGCAAGATCGGCCTGCCCGACTCGATCCTGCTCAAGCCCGGCGCCCTGACGCCTAAGGAGTACGAGACGGTCAAGACGCACTGCGACATCGGTCAGCACATTGTGCAGCCGTTGAGCGAGACGGAGTGGAAGGCGTTGCGGGAGTGCTCGGACATCGAGTTCGGCATCCAGACGCCCAGCCGCGACCCACTGCTGGTGATGATCGCGAACATCACGCATTCTCACCACGAGCGGTGGGATGGCACCGGCTACCCGCGCGGACTCCGGAGAGAACAGATCCCGCGGGAATCGCGTATCACGAGCGTCGCCGACGTCTTCGACGCCCTGATGACCAGGTGTCCGTACAAGCCGGCTCTGCCCCTCCGGGAAGTCATGGAGATCATGGCGAAAGGGCGCGGCACGCAGTTCGACCCTCAGGTGGTGGATGCGCTGAGCCGGTGCCGGAACGAAGCCTTGTGCGTCGGCGACGATGAGGCGGACCGCAGCGCCCGAAGGCGGATCGGTCCGGCTCAGGCGCAGTCAGGAACGTAACCTTCCGACTTTCCGTCTCTACACGCGCCGACGATCTGCCACGTCACGACGAACGAACGCGCCGCCACCCAGCGAAACGCCCATCCCATCTCAAACGCTCCGCGTCTGATTTTCCCTGGACAGATCAACGAATGGGGCGATCAGCGTGACAACGCGTTCTCCCGAGCCTTTGTACAAACGGGCTGGGGATTCCCATCTTCGCTCGAATGGTCCGGAGGAGGTTCAGTATGTCCCGACTGCATGTCATTTTCATCGTGGGCTGTGCGTTGGCCCTGGCGTTCGCGACCTCCTTGCGGGCCGATGACGAGCCACTCTCGAAGCGCTACGGCAAGGTGCCGCTCGATGCCGAACCCAAGCCCGTCGCCACCGATCCATCGATCAAGATCGACTACGACATCGTCTACGTCCGCGCCCCGCGGTTCGTGAAGGAACGCGACGGGCGCGAGCGGCCGAGCAAGTGGCCGGAGATCGGTCACCCGACCAATATCGATCCGGGGTATGACCTGGTCGTGCTTCACCCGGACGGCGCTGAGGAGGTGCTGGTGACGGGTGGCAAGGACTCCGTCGCGGATCCGTACGTCAGCTTCGACGGCCGTTCGGTCTATTACACGTTGTTTCACAACCCCGCCTCGGGCGAATGGAGCGGCGGGGCGGACATCTATCGAATTGACGTTGCGACCCACCAAATCTCGCAACTGACACAACAGATCTTCACGCCCAACACGGGCGCGGCCGACTGGTCCAGCGACTTCCGAACCGAGGAGAAGGGGAAGCAGCGGTTACCGTACGCGGTCTACAACATGAATCCGTGTCCGCTGCCCGGCGGGCGCGTCGCCTTCGTCAGCAACCGTGACGGCTTCAAGGCGCCGCGCGGCTATCCGGTTTACTCCCTTCAGCTCCACGTGATGGATGTCGACGGTTCGAACGTCGAGAAGATCGGGCACCTGAACGTGGCCGGAGCGCTGCACCCGGTGATCCTGAAGGACGGGCGCATCATATTCAGTTCCCTGGAATCGCAGGGCATTCGCGGCAGCATCCAGTGGGGGATCTGGAGCATTCACCCGGACGGATCGAACTGGGATTCGGTCGTCAGCGCGTTCCTCGGGGCCGGCGCGAGTGACGGCTGGCATTTCCAGACGCAGCTTTCTGACGGGACGATCGTCGTTGAGCTCTATTACAACCAGAACACCGCGGGCTTCGGCGCGCACTTCCGCCTGCCCGCGCCGCCGGATGACGGCACGCCTCGGTTCCTGCCGGCTGATCTGCGCGCCAATCCCGATCCCGACCGGATGTTCCTGTTGGGCGGCCCGATCGGTGGCACTGGGCCGCGCCTCTTCTCGTTCCAGCCGATCGGCATGGAATCGATCACCCGCTTCTCGACGGGGAGCGACCAGACGACGTTGCTGTCCGATCCGAAGAACAAGAACTCAGCTCGCGTCGGCAAGGTGAGCCACCCGTGCGGCGCACCGGACAATCACCTGCTGACCGTCTGGACGCCCGGATCGGGTCCATCGGGCGGCGGCTTCCAGGGCGGGCCGCCCACCGACGCCGGCATTTACCTCATCAAGGATGGCAAGCCGATCGACGAGCCAGGCCGGATGCTGCTGATCAAGAATGACCCGCGCTTCAACGAGCAGTGGCCGCGGCCGCTGGTTCCCTATCGTCGGGTATATGGAGTGGATGAGCCGGCACTCTTGGCGCCCGTCGTCAACAACGGCAGGCAGTCGGCGCAGTTGCCGGAAGGATCGCCGTTCGGCCTGGTGGGGACCTCAAGCCTCTCGAAGCGTGAATCGTTCCCGCGCGGCCGTGTGACGGAGGGGAGCGTGACGGCCACAGGCAATCCGTATGCGGCGTTCAGCGTCAACTCCTGGATCGCGCTGAACTGGGCCGACCAGGGTGCCGACGCCGGCCTGTATCAGAACGAGGACATCCACGCGATCCGCATCCTGGCGATGGAGCCGGCCTCGTCTGTCGTCGCGGATCGTTTCTACGATCGGGCGAACGAGCGACTGCGAATCCTCGGTGAGATCCCGGTCCGCAAGTTCGACAAAGACGGCAAACAGCCGCTCGATCCAGATGGCAACCCCGACACTAGCTTTCTCGCCCGGGTTCCGGCGGACATCGCCTGGACGTTCCAGACGCTCGATAAGGATGGGATGGTCCTGAACATGGCGCAGACCTGGCACCAGGTCCGCCCCGGCGAGGTGCGCAGCAATTGCGGCGGGTGCCACGCCCACAGCCAGAAGCCGACGGAGTTCAAGCTGACGGCGGCCGCGAAGGCCGACTATCGCCCCTTCGACCTGACCGCTAAGACGCCGCTCTTGACCACGCGGGCCGCCGATGAGTCGGGGCGGCAGTGGGACGAGAAACATGTCAGCGGCGTCCGTTTCGAGAAGGGGCCGAAGAACGTCGAGTATTACCGCGACGTGCGCCCGATCCTCCAGCGGAGCTGCGTCGCCTGCCATTCGCACAAGGCTGAGAAGCCGCCGGGCGGTCTGGTGCTCGACCCCGAAGAGGACCTGTATGAATCGAAGACGTTCCAGGATCGCTTCCGCCAAGTCCATGGGCACATCGCGATGTCGGGCCTTAGCTCGGTGAAGGGGCGCGTCCCCTTCATGATCAACCCGCGTTACGTCTGGGATTTTCAATCACGGCGGAGTCTGCTCGTCTGGAAGATCTACGGACGTCGGACGGATGGGCTGAACCTGGCGCCGGTGAAAGGTTTTGAGGACGAGCACAAGAAGGCGATTGCGATCGATTATGACGGCAAGTCGATGCCGCCGCCCGATGCGCTGGCCGGTACGTTCAAGGGTCCGGACGGGAAGCCGATCAAGGTGGAACCCCTGAGCGACGAAGACCAGCGGACGATCACCCGCTGGATCGATTTGGGCTCGCCCATCGACTGGTCTTACGACCCGGGCAAGCCGCAAGCACCGGGCAACGGATGGATGCTCGACGACCAGCGGCCCACCCTGACGCTGACCTACCCGCAGCGCGGCCGCAATGAGGTTTCCTTGTCGCGAATGCTCATCGGGGCATACGACGTTGGCACCGGCATCGACGAGCAGAGCTTGAACGTGACGGCTGACTTCGAGGTGAACGGAATTCCCGCCGGACAAAACCTCGCCGGAAAATTTCAGCGCAAGCCCGACGGAGTTTGGGATCTGAAGCTCACGCGTCCGCTCATCGCGCTGCCGAAAGGTGTCGTGAACGTGTCAGTGAAAGACCGGCAGGGGAACCTCACCCGGATCGAGCGAACGTTCTCAATTGAAGCGAGGACGGCGCAGAAGTTTTGAGCGGTCGCGATCAGTCGGCGTGCAACTGATTCAACAACCAGGCAGAGGTTTCTCCCTCGCTGGCGGCATTCGAAATATGGAGTCGTGCGGGAGCCTCAGCCTCGTGGTACATCGTGTGAACGCGTGCGTACGTGCGGTCGAGCGCGCCGCCATCCAATGCTCGATTCTGTCCGTCGACTGAACCGCTGATTCGCAGCGCGCGTGGCGCAAGCCCGGCTGCAAGTTCCGGAAGGTCACCGGTGGCCAACAAATTGGGCACGATGACATCATATGGGAGGTAACAGAAGGGGCTCTCTACGATCGATTGATACGAACCCAGGCCGCCGTTCGATGAGACGGCGACGACGTCCGGCTCGAACAGGCCGGCCAGCAGGACCACGATGCCGCCCATCGGCTCGCTTTGTGTCGGCCAGGGATCGGCCCCGGAAGGAACCTCCATTCTCGCGTCGGACGCATTGGGCGGCGCGAAGCTGTCACCCCACAACGCGATGCGACCAGTGCCGCCGCCTTCGGGCGAGCGGAGATACCGCACGACGCTGCGCAAGTCGCGCAGGCGTTGACCAAGGAGAGGACGCCCGAGCATCAAGTAGCTCGCGGAAAGATCGGTCGCCTCGCTGGTGCGACCGCGCCCCGTATCGGCCAGCGCCGTGTCGCCGGTGCCGCGAAGGTCCGGTAGACAGACCGTCACGCCGTCTTCGATCAGGCGAGCCAAGGTCGTGGCGCGGTGTCGAAGAAACCCGCGATGCCCATCCTGGGCGACCGCGACGACGATCGGCGCGGGTGGCGACTTCGGTATTCCACGCTTCGAGAGCAACAGCACCGGCACGGTCACGTCCGGCTCGACGCGAAGCACGACACGGCGGAGGTGAAGTGACGCGATATCATGATCGTCGCGGGATTCGGTGGTGATCTGCTGTTGGGGATCGATTTCGCCGAGGACGCCGTGCCACAGTTCCCGTAAGCGCGCCGGACGCGCCGCGGGCGCAAGAGCGCCGAGTTTCTCGTGCCCAGCACGAGTCATCTGTTCGCCAAGTTCTGATGCCAGTTTCCAGACCGGCCGTGGTTCGCGTTCACGCTCGACCTCTGGCGTCAAACACGTGAGTTGTTTTGACGAGTAGTTGCGGTGATTAGTCTTGCCTTCGGCCGGCGTGGAAATTCCGAACCATTTCTCGAGCGCGGGATAGATGCCCTGGAGCTGGACCGGGCCAATATTGTTCGCATGCGAAGCCTCCGGCGGGTGGCCGGAGAGCAGGCCGCGGCCGTGGACGCCGGAGAGATTTCGCGGGACATCATAGAATCCGTAGATTCGCTGAAGCCGTGCCCAGACGGGATCGTGTGGCTGGTCCCAGGAAAACTCGTGTCCATAGATGAGGCAACGCGGCGCGATCGAGCCGACGATGACCCACGGCAGGAAGCCGTCATGGGCTGAGCCGATGAGGTTCCGGGTCGATTCCCAGCTCCCACCGCCGACGTAATCAAAGCTCGTTTCCGCGTCGTCGCGCAGCGGGTAGCGGGTCTCAGGTTGCGGTCCGCCGAAGTTGAACTCGCCCACCGCGGCGATGCGCCGATCGAGCGCGCCGGTGACGGCGGCCAGGTCCCCGCCGCTGGCAACGGAGCCGAGCAGAATGATTCGCGTCGGATCGACGCCGGGGCGTGCCAGCAGCAGGTCCGCGCCGCGCATCAGGTCCCAGGCGATCCAGCCCGTCAGGCTCTGGCCGACGAGTTGAAGCTGGAGCCCGAGGTTGTAGCGGAAGTAATAGTCCTGACGGCGGATCTTGAAGGGGCCGGGATAGTCCGTGTCGGTGGCGAAGGGATGCTGGCGTCGCTCCCCGTGTCCCAGCAGGTCGATGACCAGCACGGTGCAGCCGCGCTGGGCCCAGGTCATCGCCATATCCTGAAGTTCCTCATCCCACTTTGGCGCGTGATGGCTGTGACAGAGGAGAATTCCGGGCATTGACGATGGCGGGTCTATCGGTCGGTAGAGATTCGCGGTGACAAGGAGGCCGGGCCGACTTTCAAACACGAGGTTTTCGATCTGGAACCCCTCCCCTCGAATCTTGCCGGTGACCTGCACACGAAGATCGGATGGCACGGCGGGGAAGGGACCCAGCGAACGGCGGAGTGAATCCATTCGTTCGTCGCGAAACTGCTCCCACTGCGCGCGGGATTGAATCTCATGCCACTCCGTCGATTCCCGGACACCCGCGGCGCGCAGTTCTGCGGCGGCCTGATGGGAAAGCATCCGAGCGTCGCGTGCGCGGAGATCCGGGGAGCGGGAATCGTCAGCATCCATCCGTGAGATCTCCTCGGCAAGCGGTGAAACGCCGGCGGCAAGCGCGCTGCACGATTTCTCGAAAGAGAGCGCGAGGATGAGGATCCCAACGAGAGGGAGGGTCGCTTTTCTCACCTTGGCGTCGCCTTCCGCGCGAGCGCGCGAGTTCTTCTACACGTCTGGCTGGGATAGAAAGTCGAGAATCGCCTTCGCCACCGCGCCGGGAGATTCAATCAGCATTCCATGCCCCGTCGCCTCCAGCACCATCAGCCTGGCCCCGCGGATGGTTCGGGCAAGTTGCTCCGACAGCGCGAGGGGAATCAGGATGTCTTCTCTTCCGGCGACGACCAGGGTCGGACATGAAAGTTCAGCGAGGCCCATCGAATAATGGTAATCGCTGATGGCTCGGCATTGATGAAAAATGCCCTGTGCGCCGGGGAGAAACGGGCTGTTGAGGATCTCGGTGATGACCTGCTCGATGGCTCCGAGGCGTTCAAAGAAGGCGCTCGTGTACATCCACGGCAGAATCAGCCGGGTCATGGTGACCGCATCGACGAGCCGCGGCAGATCACCCCACGAATCAATGATCGCCTTCGACCGCTCATCCAGTTGCGAACAGGCGGAGAGGAGCAAGAGCGATCGGGCTCGCTCCGGGTGAGCGATCGCCAATTCCTGCGCGATTAATCCGCCCATCGAGTGTCCGGCGACATCGACCGGCCCGACGCCGATCGCATTGAGAAGCGCGACAGCGTCCTCGGCCATCTGGTTGATGCTGAGGGGACAATCACCGCCGGACGATTGCCCCACGCCCCGGTTGTCGAAGACGATCACGCGACGATACGCAGCGAGTGCGGGAACCACGAGCGACCAGATTGCGTGGTCACAGGCAAAGCCGGCAATCAGCAGCAGGGGCGCTCCTTCGCCCTGGACCTCGTAGAACAGATCGATGCCGTTTGTCCTGACGGTTGGCATCTGCAACTCCCGCTCGAATTTCTTCGACAAGACCTGGCCTTTACCGTGACAAGCGCAAGCGGCGCCGGCGGACCAAACCGCGCGACGTCATAGGGGTGCATTGCCGGTCTCCAACGCAAGTTCCCTCGGGTAGCGCAAGTTGCGCAATGGGCCGGAATGCGCCATGGCTGAAGATGGCATCGATGTGACGCACCATGACGTGATCCTAGCCGAGCGCTACCAGCTCATCCATAAGCCGTACCTCAACGAGCTGGCCGATGCGTTTTTTCCGCGCGGAATGGCAAGGAACGATCCGCGCGTCTCGCCGCTCTATTCCGATCTGCGCGGATTTCCGCCTGTGCTGATCCAGGTGGGGTCGGATAAAACGCTGCTGGATGACGCCACGCGTTTCGCCGCGGCCGCCGGGACGGCGGACGTCGCGGCGACGCTGGAGATCTGGCCGCACATGATCCATGCCTGGCCTTTGTTGAACGCCCGCCTCGAGCTCGGACGCCGGGCGCTCGCCAATGCTGGTGTATTCACCACGACGCATCTGGACGATCGCGCGGAAGGGACCGTGACGGCTCGCCAACACGCAAATTGATGGCGACCGCTCTACTCGAAAATCGGGGTAACAAGATACCGGTTGAACTTTTTTACATTTTCTGTTCAGAATGAGGGTGTTGCGCCGGTTGCTGCAAGAGCCCGACTGATGCGCGAGCGGGATAACTCGCCCGATGGAATCGATCCCATGCCGAAACGTCAGCCGAATAGAGGCGTCCCATCCGGTAAGCCCCCAGAGTCGATGACACCGCTGCGTAAAGCGATGACGGGGCGCACGAAAGCTGAACTGGTGAAGATTTTGCTGGCACTGGCCGAGGCAGACCGTGGAATTCTACGGCAGCTCACCGCTCAGTTTGACGTGTCCGCGGCTCCCCGCGAACTCGTCGCCGCGACGCGTCAGGCAATCATTGACGCGACCGCCTTCGACGCGCGGAAAATGAACCGCAACTTCAATTACGACTACGCGGCTTACGACGAAGTGAAACGAAACCTGAGCCGTTTGATCCGTGCGGGAGAGTTGCGGCTGGCGATGGAACTATCGCTGGAACTGATGAAGCGAGGAAGCTATCAGGTCGAAATGAGCGACGAAGGCCTCATGACCCAGGACATCGAGGACTGTCTGAGCGTGGTCCTCGAGTCTCTCGGGAAGTGCAAACTACCCGCGCACAAGGTGATCGCCTGGTGCTCGGCGACGCTTAACAGCGATCGAGTCCAATTCATTGCCACGGAGCAACTTCAATCGCTGCGCAGTCACTTCCAGGCGTCCGCGGCACAAAAACATCGACTGGAGTGAACCCCTTTTGTGGAAGGCCATGAATGTTTTCAACCGCGGATCAATGCAGATGAACGCGGATTATTCAGAACGGCTAGAAGCAGACAGGCTGGAGACGCAATCGAGGTAGATTGAACGCGACCATCCTGGTAAAATGACCGCAGAGGCAATGGATGAAGACGATCCGCACGATTTTCCGAGGCGGTGCATTCGAGCCGCTCGGTCCCATCAATCTTAACATCTTCGAATTCTTGTCTGTCGAAATTTGGAGTGGTTCGTCTCCATACGCCTTTAAGCTGATTGGAAAGGATGCTTTGGATAACTCGTTCGTGACCTGGATGTCTTCTTCCTGGGATTTGGCGCGGTAAAGATCCTTCCCGACGTGAACGGATTTGAAATCGTACATGTATTGATTGACGAACTCCGAAATCGCAATTTCGGCAAGGTCACCATGGGTTTTGTTGCCGATGAGCCGTGAAGATATTGCTGAGGGTCATCGATACGAGGTCAGGGTGCTGACTGACCAGCAGCTTCAGGCGTGCTGTGAAATTGAAGAATTCGGTGACCGATGACATGCCACATAAGATAAGCTTCAGCGCGGCGACTGGCAAACTGGCGTGTTCATGCTCCGACGCTTTGCAGACGAAAATTTAGGGATATACGCCCTTTTCGCCCCGAGTTGAACACGACGCAACATTTTTGAAGACGGGCCTTTGTGTTGCCTGAGCCGTGGCGCTATCGCATTGTAGCGGTCGATCCGTTCACGCCACAGCATCCCAAACGAGGACCCTGAGCGCGGCCTGATTGATCTTCTCTCCCTCGTGAATGTCGATCGCGCGCCGGGTGTTCCCCTCCAGGCTCGAGTTCAACAATCAATCGGGGTCCTTTAACCTGCCCCTCCAGTGAATGTCAGCTTCACCACTTGCTTGTAGAGCTCGCCCGTACAGACAATGTCGTCTTGAGACCAGACCGGCATTCCCCTCCACTTCCACTCCTCGAGGATATCGGGGTCGGCCTCGTGGATGGAGGACGATCGACGTTGCTCACGACAGGCCGCAGTCGGCCGATTCGTTACGGCAAGCCCAGAGCCCGCTTTCAGGCAGTCTTCCAGCTTGTGTCGCATGGACGGGGACAGCGTGTCGAGCGTCTGAACGATCGTGTCAGCGTACACGGTCACGAGCACCAAGCAGGAGACGACGCAGTCGCGGACAACGCCGGTGCCTTGGCCTTCGGGGGTGTCGATGCCGATGAAAAGGCAGGCGGGGTCGTTTGACCTCCGTGAGATTGCTCGTCACCTCAGCGACGATAAGCGTGCACACTTTGCTGGAGTAGTTGTCAGACTGGACGATGACGGCGGGCCGTTTCTTTCCACGCATGCCGGAGGGGTGCGGGAAACGAACCGGCACCACATCGCCGCGGTTCATCGGGTCTCCGGAGCGTCACCGTCATCATCGTCAGCCAAACGGCTGCGCTCAGCGGTTTGCCATGCTACGGACTGGAGTTCTTCGCGGGTCCATGGACGGTCGTCGTACAGTTCCTCGGTGAGCTTCTTGTACTGGTTGACGTGGAGTAGGACGAAGGCTTCGTTGGTGTGAGGATCGACCAGTTGCGGCGGATTTGGATGCGGCTGAGAGAGCGCCTGCATTTGGTCTTCGGTCAGTTCGATCGTTATTGCCATGGCGGTGATAAAATGCGGGTATCCCACCCGGAGCAATGGTATGGAGTTTGACCGCGCCGGAGGCAAATACCGATAATGCGGGCATGCGAACCGGTGTGGTTTACGCCGTTTTGATCGCCGAGCGATCCTGCCATCCTGACCGGCCAAGTCCTCGCGCTAGCGTTTTTTTGTGGTAGCGAAGTTCAGTGCCACAGCCTCCCGAACCAGAGCACGAAGCGCGGCCTGATTGGTCTCGTCTCCCTCGTGAACCTCCCGGCGTACGGCTCCGGGCGAGTGGCAAACCTGTTTTTCATGGATCATCAGTGTCCACGACACGCAATGGCAGGCGGCTTTCGATTCACTCCGATGGTGGCGGCCCAACCTGTCCGCCATTCCCTCCAACGAGCCAACGTAACGCCGTCCCGTTTTCTGGCTTCGCAGTAGGTACAAGTCGGGGCGACAGGATTTGAACCTGCGACCTCGTGGTCCCAAACCACGCGCTCTACCAAACTGAGCTACGCCCCGGCGGTCATGTAGTTTTCGAGTGTTTCACGGCGGTTGTCAATCGTGCCGTTCGCGGAGCAGCAAATCGCCGTTCAGGCCTGCACGGCCAAGCCAGGTGGCCGAGCGATCCACTTACAGCCGGATCATTTCACCTCTCTTTCCACTTGATATCCGAAGGCCAACCGGTGCGTGCCTGTCGCCGGTAGAACGAATATTGACTGCATGTGCGTTCGTGGTATATCTGAGCGCCATGAGTCGGATGAATGGCGCAAGCTTGTCGTGGTTTAGCTGGTATTTTACGCCACCCATGATGCGTGCGTTCTGAGCCGGCTGAATTGATCGAACTTCAAGAGCCTCAGGACGCGGTCCTGGGGCTTTTTCTTTGGGCACGCTGGGCGATCGCCCGCCGCCCGCAGGACGCGTATGGAGGCCTCGCGATGATCGTCGTCATGAAATCCGGTTCGCCGCAGAAACAAGTGGATCACGTCGTGAAATTGGTAAGAGAAATGGGACTCAAGGACCATGTGATCGTCGGAACGGAACGAACGGTGGTGGCGGTGATCGGCGATGACCGCTTCAAGGATCGCTCGGCCCTGGAGAGCGTGGAAGGGGTGGAGAAGGTCGTGCCGATCCTGGCCCCGTACAAGATGGCGTCGCGCGAGATCAAGAAAGACCGATCGGTGGTGCCGCTGCTTTCCGGCAAGTTTAAGGGTGAAGCGCCGACGGTGGGGGCCACGAAGGTGGCGGTGATCGCGGGACCGTGCAGCGTCGAGAGCCGGGATCAGTTGCTGGAGATCGCCCATGCGGTGAAGGAGGCGGGCGCGGTGGCGTTGCGCGGCGGGGCGTTCAAGCCACGGACCAATCCCTATTCGTTCCAGGGTCTGGCGGAGAAGGGGCTGGAGCTGCTGGCCGAAGCGCGCGAGGCGACGGGACTGGGGATCGTGACCGAGGTCATGTCGATCGATCAGGTAGCGCTTGTGGCCGATTACGCCGACGTGCTTCAGGTCGGGGCGCGGAACATGCAGAACTTCAACCTGCTGAATGCGGTGGGGGAACAGCGTAAGCCGGTGCTCTTGAAGCGCGGGATCAGCGCGACGCTCGAGGAATTCCTGCTGGCGGCGGAGTACATCATGGCGAAGGGGAACTCCAACGTGATGCTCTGCGAGCGCGGCATCCGCACCTACGAAGAGTACGTTCGCAACACGCTGGCGCTGGCGGCGGTGCCGGCGTTGCATCGCGCCACGCACTTGCCAGTCGTCGTCGATCCCAGCCAGGGCACTGGCAAGAGTTATCTGGTGGACAGCATGTGCCGCGCCGCCGTGGCGGCGGGGGCGGACGGGTTGATCATCGAAGTGCACAACGATCCAGAGCATGCGCTGACCGATGGGGCGCAATCGATTACCCCATCGCAGTTCAAGGAGATGATGACGGCGATCCGCCGGATCGCGGCGGCGGTGGATCGAGAAGTCTAGAGCGTTTTTGAGTGGGGGAGAGATTGAGGCGCGCTGGGTGCACGATGCTTCTGGAGATCACGTGAACGCGACGCCGGCAGCCGATCAGGTCGAGCGACTCTGCGGCCCCGGCCTCCTCGTCTACCTGGCGATGTTGATCGTCGTCGTCGGAACGTGGGGGTTCATCGCCCTCTCCGATGAGGTCAAGGAAGGAGATACCGGCCGATTTGACGGCGCCGTGAACCGCTGGATCTACAACCATCGCGGCCCCACCTGGGTGCAGGAAGCGGGGCGCGACCTGTCGGCCTTTGGCGGGGTGACCGGGCTGGCGCTGATCGTGACGGCGGTCGCCGGTTTCCTCTGGATCACCCACCGTCGCCGCGCGATGACGCTGATGCTGGTCGCCACGATGGGCGGCGTCCTGCTCAGCGGTGCCCTGAAACACGTCTTCGACCGTCCCCGCCCACCCCTGCGGCCGATCGGGACGATCGTCTATACAACCAGCTTCCCCAGCGGGCATTCGATGCTGTCGGCGGTGACCTATCTGACGCTCGGGGCGCTGCTGGCCCGCGTAACCCCGGGCCGGCGGGTCAAGCTTTACCTGGTCGGCGTGGCGCTGGGGCTGACGTTCCTGGTGGGACTGAGCCGGGTCTACCTGGGGGCGCACTATCCCACCGACGTCCTGGCAGGGTGGACGGCGGGCCTGGTATGGGCCATCCTCTGCTGGCTCGTCGCCCGGGCGCTTCAGCATCGGGGAGCGGTCGAGAAGGACGCCGCCGCCACCCGCGCCGCGACCTGACGTGCGGTCGTTTTTATCCGGCAAGCATGGAATTTCGGCCGTGCCGGCCATCGGGTATACTCCGCCGCCGATCGCGTTTGAACATCGAAAGGAACCCCGTACATGTCGCAGGCGTCCAGCGCTATTTTCTCATCACTGCGGGAGAAACGGATCTTTCCTCCGCCGGCCGAGTTTTCCGCGCGGGCGCACATCAAATCGCGCGAGCAGTACGAGCAGATGTACCGCGAATCGATGGATGATCCCGACACGTTCTGGGGACGAGCGGCGGGGGAGCTTCACTGGTTCAAGAAATGGGACCGGGTGCTCGACTGGAAGCCGCCCTACGCCCAATGGTTCGTCGGCGGGAAGTTGAACGTCGCCTACAACTGCCTCGATGCGCAGATCGAGCGCGGGCATGGCGAGAAGACCGCCATCGTCTGGGAAGGAGAGCCCGAGGCTGGCGGCGCGGGCACCGGAGGCGAGATCCGGCGGATCACCTACCGACAGCTCCATGACGAGGTGTGTCGATTCGCCAACGGCCTGCGCGCCCTGGGTGTGAAGAAGGGGGATCGCGTCACCATCTATATGCCGATGGTGCCGGAGGCCGCGGTCGCGATCCTCGCCTGCGCCCGGCTTGGCGCGCCCCACTCGGTCATCTTCGGAGGATTCAGCAGCCAGGCGATCGCCGATCGCGTCGAGGATGCCAAGTCGAGCATCATCATCACCGCGGACGGCGGACACCGGCGCGGCCAGGTCGTGCCGCTCAAGCAAAACGTCGACGCCGCTCTGGAGAAGACCGATCTGGTTCAGCGCGTAGTGGTGCTGCGGCGCGCTGGCGACGCGGCCCCCGCATCCGAATTGGTCGAGGGACGCGATATCTGGTGGCATGACGTCGTCGCAGGGCAGAGCGCCGACTGCCCGGCCGAGCCGATGGACGCCGAAGATGTCCTGTTCATCCTCTACACCAGCGGCTCGACGGGAAAACCCAAGGGCATCCTGCACACGACCGGGGGCTATCTCACGTTCGTTCGCCAGACTACGAAATATGTCTTCGACCTCCACGAGCGCGACCTCTACTGGTGCACCGCCGACGTGGGTTGGATCACCGGTCACAGTTACGTGCTGTACGGACCGTTGAGCAACGGCGCCACAACGCTCATGTACGAGGGCGCGCCCAACTTCCCGGACTTCTCCCGGTTCTGGTCGATCATCGATCGCCACCAGGTCTCGATCTTCTACACCGCGCCCACGGCGATCCGCGCGTTCATGCGGGCCGGTCGTCAGTTCATCGATGGTCACAAGCTCGATTCGCTCCGCCTGCTTGGGACCGTGGGCGAGCCGATCAATCCTGAAGCGTGGATGTGGTATCGCGAGCGCATCGGCCACGACCGCTGTCCGATCGTCGACACCTGGTGGCAGACCGAGACGGGCGGGATCATGATCACCCCGCTGCCCGGCGTTACGCCCACCAAGCCGGGGACCGCGACGCTTCCCTTCTTTGGCATCGACGCCGCGATCGTGGACCGCGACGGGAAGGAGCTGGCCGCCAACCAGGGGGGATTGCTGGTGATTCGCAAGCCGTGGCCCGCGATGCTGCGCGGCATCTTCAACGACCCCGACCGCTACGTGAAGCAATATTGGAGCGACGTGCCCGGCTTCTATTTCACCGGCGACGGCGCGCGGCGCGACGAACTCGGATACTTCTGGATCATGGGCCGCGTGGACGACGTGATCAACGTTTCCGGCCACCGCCTGGGAACCATGGAGATCGAGAGCGCCCTGGTCGCGCACGAAGCAGTCGCCGAAGCGGCCTGCGTCGGGATTCCGCACGAGATGAAGGGACAGGGGATCGCCGCTTTCGTGACGCTCGATGCGGGCCGTATACCCAACGATGCATTGAAAAAGGAACTGACCGCCTGGGTCGGCACGCAGATCGGCAGCCTGGCCAAGCCCGACCAGATTCGCTTCACCGAACAGCTCCCCAAGACGCGCAGCGGCAAGATCATGCGGCGGCTCCTGAAGGAGATTGCCGCCGGTGGCGAGGTGAAGGGTGACGTAACCACCCTCGAAGACTACAGCGTCCTGGCCAAATTGAAGGAACAGGAAGAGGTTTGAGGATGTCAGTTGTCAGTGGTCAGTTGTCCGTTGTCGGATGCTGACTCCCAACAACTGACTCCCAACAACTGACAACTGACAACTGACAACTGACAACTGACACACAACACATGCGATTTCGCTCAATCCTACTTTTCGGCGCCCCGGGCAGCGGCAAGGGCACGCAGGGCAAGATTATCGGGAACATTCCCGGCTTCTATCACAACGCGACCGGCGACATCTTCCGCTCGCTGGACCTGCGCAGTGAGATGGGCCGTAAGTTCTGGGAATACGCCGGCCGGGGCGAGCTGGTGCCCGATGAGTTCACGATCAGCCTCTGGAAGCAGTACATCCAGGGGATGGAGATGATCAACCAGTTCCACCCGACCACCGAGTTCCTCGTGCTCGATGGAATCCCCCGCAACCTGACACAAGCGAAGCTGTTGGAAGAGACGATCGACGTGAAGAAGATCATCTACCTGCGCTGCGCTGACCTGAGCAAGATGGTCGAACGGCTGCGACGCCGGGCCTTGCGCGAGAACCGCTTCGACGACGCCAGCGACGAGGTGATCCGCAAGCGTCTGGAGGTCTACGAGCGGGAGACGCGGCCGGTGCTGGATTTCTATCCGCCGGAGATCATCTGCCGGGTGGACGCGACCTCCTCTCAGATGCGCGTGCTCAACGAGATCGTCAAGGTGCTCGTGCCGGTCAAGGAACAACTCGATGACGCCTCGGCGTGACCCGTTCTGCCTCGCTGCGCGCCATCTCGCCGTTGGGTCGCGTCAATTCGTCATCCATTTCCCGCGTTCACTGCAATCGAAATGTGGTTTCCACCCTTCGCGCACGAGCTTGGTACGCGGTGTGCAAAGGGGACTTGGGTCATCAAGGCCGGACATAGGAACGTGAGCGGCCTGCTGACTCTTCTTAAAAGGAGCCACGCCATGACCGGAATTGAAATGATCTACCCGTTGGCCGCTGCCGGCTATTCGCTCATCTATCTGCTGCTTGGTGGCGGATTCTTCGGCGCCGTCGTGATCTTCATCGTCGCCAAAATGCTGGGGCGATAACCGATCTCAGCGTGTCAGATAAGGCGGTTTTTTGGGTTCTTTGAGGGGGTGGCTATTCTGCTTGCGTCGGCGGTATCCCCCCGGGGAAGGTTACCCCCTACTTCTCCAACCGCCGACTTGTCATTTGTGGAAAGATTCGCTCGTCGCCGCACCCACTCCGAAAAATCTGCTCCATAATTGAATTTGGCCCGCACTATTGCGAATGCCAGCAGGCATTTACTAAGTCCATCCGGCGGAATGAGCAGGTGCGACCGACTCTGCCAGAATTTCTCGAACACATGTATGAGCAACTCTTCGGCTTCGGACTCGTTCTCTCCTACAAGTTGCAGGCATAGCCCATAGACCATTGGGGAATGACGGTCGTAAAATTTGCCCAAAGCTTCCATGCTCCCGCTACCTGAATAACAACCTTGGGAACGTCACCCTGTGGCTGCAAGCCTTAGGGGTAGAATTGAAGCAGGCGGGCGGGTTCGCCGAGGCCGAGGACTCGCTCGGACATGCACAGCGGTCTATCAGGGATACGCTGGCGGGAATGCGGCGGATGCTGGACCACGAACGGCTACGTAAGTCAGGCGAAGGACCGGCATGTTTGCCAGTGGATTTGCACGAGGTAGCAACACGTGTGGCCGGGCAGGTCGCACGGGTAGCGAAAGAGAAGGGCGTAATGCTCTCCGTCGAAGTGCGACCCGGCACGGTTGTCGAGTCTGATGAGGAACTGCTCTCACTTGTCTTACAAAATCTCGTTGGAAACGGCGCGAAGTTCAGTAAGCGGGGAACTGTTCGCATCGGCTCGGATGGCGGCACCGCAATTGGTCGTGGCATTCTGTGGGTGTCTGACGAGGGGCCGGGGATCGCCCCAGAGCAAATCGGACGGATTTTCGAAGCCTTCAAAAGGGGTGAAGTCCACGGGCAGCCGGGGGTGGGGCTAGGATTGGCCATCGCGTCACAGGCGGCGAAGCTGCTGGGGGCTGAATTGACCGTTGAGTCGCAGGTCGGGGCGGGTTCCACCTTCCGATTGGCCCTGCCGGAGTGTATTCGCGCGGCGCGGAGAACAGACGACGCCGCCTGAGTGATCCCGGGTGCTTTCCTTCCCACACTTCCTCTTGCCTGAATAATTCGGGTGCGTTGACCATTTTGCAAGTTACCGCCCGATTTCCGTTCCTGTAGCATGCGAATTCCACCACCGCACACGGTTCCTAAGAAGTTGTCTCAGGGCCGCGCCGACCTCCGAATTCTTCTGTGAACTCTTGGGATCAACGGATTTCTGAGACGACTCCGACAGGAACAAATGATTCTGATTGTTGATGACCAGAAGGATACCGGGACTGCATTGGAACGTCTGCTCAGGTACGCCGGTCACGAGGCCGTTTCGGTGACGGGCGGTTCGGAAGCGTTGGCCATGTTGCACCTCCGCAAGCCCGCGTTAATGGTCCTCGACGTGAACATGCCTGAAATGGATGGGCTGACCGTTCTTCGAACCATCAAGGAACACGACGAATTGAAAGACGTCAAGGTGATGATGTATTCCGCAGATACGCATCACGAGACGATGGTGGAGGCAAGGCGACTTGGAGCAGTGGACTTCATGGTGAAAGGTTCAGTTGCGTTCGAGAACCTGATTGGCCGAATTTGCGAACTCGCGGGCGAGCCATTAAATCCTCGCTAACGAACCGGGGTGGTTTCAGAACAAGCCGGATTATTCGATGAACGTCAACCCTATCGCCGCCATCCTGCGGAGTGCCCGTCTTTCGACTTTTAGGATGCGAGCGGACGAGGGATGCAGGAATTCGGAAGGTGTTAGGCAGCTTTTCATATGGTTACAGCCACCGCAGGACCAAGCCCGATTGAATTGAAGGTTCGGACCCACTCTGCTTTTCGGGATAATGTGGTCGATCTGAATGTCACTATCGGGCATCACCCGACCGGGGAGTGAGCAGGCCCCCGCTA
>JBBSDP010000053.1:0-33051 GCA_038240605.1 Tepidisphaerales bacterium
CTACCGGCGGTGTACTTTCGGGGCAACCCGCAAGGGGGGTGGTGTCTTTGACGTATTGGGTTTGGCTGTGTTTTGTGCGAACCGACGTCGGGGGGCCGACCCCACCAACCACACCGGCGCGCCAGGTAGGGTGGGCTCGGCCCACCAACGAATTAAAACGTGCGCGGATTCCATTACAACGCCCGCGCGTTGCTCCCTATGCCTCCAACGCCAGCTTCTCAAGCTGTTCGAGGTTGCGCGGCTCGCGCATCGGCACTTCCTGATAAAAGTGAATCGTCCCATCCTTGCCGATCACTACCGTCCCGCGCTTGGTGCAGTTGTACGGCTCCTCCCCTGCCCACATGCCATACGCCTTGGCCATCTTTCGCGTCGGGTCGGCCAAGAGCGAATACGGGATCGCATATTCCCTCCGGAACGCCGCATGGCTGAACGGGCTGTCACAGCTCACGCCGAAGATCGCCACATCCGGGCCGGCGTTCAGCCCGCCGAGTTCCGGCCCGAACGCGCAATGCTCCGTGGTGCAGACCGGGGAAAAATCCATCGGATAAAAGAGGAGCACGACCTTCTTCTTGCCGCGAAAGTCCAACAGCTTCACCTTGTTCTTGTCCTGATCCATTAGCTCGAAATCCGGAGCCATCTGACCGACCTGCAGCGCCTGATTGTCCATCGCACATCTCCATCTCGTGTGTAGTTTAACTCAGCCGTGAGTGGCGCATCCTAATGAGCATGAATTCAACCGCCAATACGCCGGCGCCGCACCGCGGAGAGGATAGAGAATGAAGGATAGAGGATGGATCGCCCCTCTATCCTCAATCTTCTATCCTCTCTGCGCTACCGTCGTCTTGGCGGTTCAATTTTTCGGATACGATAAAAGCCAGAGCGCGGAGGCCTGAGTTCATCGTGGAAGAGATTCTGATCTTTGCCAATCCGATCGCCGGGCGCGGCCTGGGTGTCGTAATCGCACGGCGGCTCGAACACCGCCTGGTCGCCGACGGCTATCGGGTTCGCGTCCTGCTGGATCGGCCCGACCAGTTGGATTCATGTCATCTGGTTGGCGAAGGCGAAGACGCAGCCCGCGCCGCGATCGTGATCGGCGGTGACGGCACGCTTCGCTCCGTCACCCAGCGGCTCATCGACTCCAACGCCGGCGCGCCGCCCCCCCTGCTGCCGATCCCCCTGGGCACCGCGAACCTCATGGGCCAGCACCTCGGGGCGCGATGGGACCTGGCCAACATCGCCAGCGAAGTGAGCATGGCGGTGCGGAATCGGCGGGTCGTTCACCTGGATGCCGGGCGCGCCAACCATCGGATATTCCTGCTCATGGTCGGTATTGGCTTTGACGCACAGGTCGTCCATGAGCTGGACCGGGTGCGCGACGGCCCGATCCAACTCGCTAGTTATTTGCTTCCGATGGTGTCGGCGGTCAGCACCTACGACTATCCCGCTATCAGCGTGACCGTCGATGAACGGCGGATCTTCAGCGATGAACCAGCCGTCGCGTTCATCGGAAATGTCGCGGAATATGGCGTTGGCTTTCCCGTCCTCCCTCTGGCCCGCTCTGACGACGGCCTGTTGGACATCTGCATCCTCCCCTGCCGTTCCCGCGCCGATCTCTTCAACTGGGCACTCCTGGCGGCGGCGGGCGAGCACCTCCAGGCGGAGGGCGCGATCTACCAGCGCGGCCGTCACGTCCACGTCACGTCCGAATCGCCTCTCCCCGCGCAGATGGATGGAGATCCCGGCGGACACACGCCCGTCACGATCGACTTGCTTCCCTTCAAGCTGCCATTTATCGTCGGATGAGAGTTTAGAGTTTGGAGTTTGCAGTTTAGGTTCGGATTCAGCACCACACGGGAACGCGTCCTGACCGTCTTCCCTAAACTCCAAACTCTGAACTCCAAACCTAAACTCGACCCGCATGGACTTCTCCAGCCTCAATCGCTCCGCTCCATTCGTGATCGCGGGTCCGTGCGTGATCGAGTCGGCGGACCTGTGCCTGACGGTCGCGCGGCACGTCAAGGACGTGTGCGAGCGATTGGAGTTGAGGTACATCTTCAAGGCCAGCTTCGACAAGGCCAACCGCTCCAGCAACGCCAGCTTTCGCGGGCCGGGCTTACAGGATGGGCTGGTCGTGCTCGAGCGCATCAAACATGAGCTGGGCCTGCCCGTCCTCACCGATGTCCATGAGCCGGACCAGGTGCCGATCGCCGCTCGCGTGGTTGACGTCCTGCAAGTGCCGGCGTTCCTGGCGCGGCAGACGGACCTGCTGATCGCCTGTGGCCAGACTGATCGCGTCGTGAACATCAAGAAGGGTCAGTTCATGTCGCCCCAGGAAATGGGCAACGCAGTGCAGAAGGTTCGCGCCGCCGGTAACGACAAGGTGATGCTGACCGAGCGCGGCACGTTCTTCGGGTACAACCGCCTGGTCAACGACTTTACGGCGTTGCCGGTGATGAAATCGTTCGGCTGCCCGGTCGTCTTCGACGTCACCCACTCCACCCAGCAGCCGGCAGGTCTGGGAAACCAGTCGGGCGGCAACCCCCAGTACAGCCCCCTGCTCGCCCGCGCCGCGATGGCGGCCGGCGTCGATGGCCTCTTCCTCGAATGCCACCCCGACCCGAAAAACGCCAGGAGCGACGCCGCCACCATGCTCGGCCTGGACGAGGTCGAGCCCCTCCTCACCCAATGCAAGCAAATCGCCGAGCTGCGGCGCTCTTGGTCATAAGCCGGTAGCTAAAACGTTCAGCCGAAGACGAGTTCGCGCGGTGGCGCAGTGAGGATGCCGTGGCGGTGGGCGAGTGCGTGGAAGTGGCGGATCGCGCGGAGCTGGTCGGTGCCAATCTCGAAGTGCAGATGTTTCGTCAAGTACCGCCGTGCGACTTCGACGGGCCAGCCGCGTGGGACGGCGTGCGTCTCGATAATCTCCTCCACGTTGGCGAGTCCTGCCCGCCGGGCCGCGTCGAGCTTTTGTGGGAGATCGCCCAACGTAACCTCTTGACGCGCCATCCAGACGGCAAAGACGAACGGCAGGCCCGTGAGCCGTTTCCACGCCCCACCCAGGTCGAGTTGATGCGGAAGGTTCCGCGGTTCCTCGCAGACGACCTTGTCGCCGATCAGCAAATGAGCGGTCTGGTCAGCCGGGGCGTGATCGGGATCAAGGTCGATGATCTGGGGCATCGTGTCATAGAGCTCCGCGAGCAGGATGCGCGCCAGCGCGACCGATGTGTGGCTGTCCGTGTCGCACGCCAGGGTGCGAACCTCCGCGATTGGGACTGGGCTGAAGATGCGGACGGTCAGCGTCGGGCCGTCGCAGCCGATGCCGCCGACCGTGAGGACGCGCAGGCCGTTCATTCGCTGATAGTCGATCACCGGAAGCAAGGCGACGTCGAGCTCATCACGTTGCAAATCCCCCAGTAATGCCGAGGGGACATCGAGCGACAGCGAAAGATGGGGACCGCTCTCCAGCCCGTAGATCAATGGCTTGGCATTGAGGAAGCTCACGCTCCCAATCCGGATCGCGGAGGATCGAACGGCGTCGCGCTGTGGTGCCTGCTGCATGGGCATACCTCAAGTGTATCGGTCGCGTACTCCGCCGACAGTGATTTCATACGTTTCAATAAATCTGATCGGCATTGGACTGCCTGATGGGACGGTCGTCGCCCCGCGGCTCGCCGTTTGGCAACGTTACTCCACTGCTCTAATATCGAACATCTCATGCACGTTCGGCTCAGCAAGACGTTTCGATTCGAGGCGGCGCACGATTTGCCAACTTTCCCGGCGGACCATAAGTGCCGGCGGTTGCACGGACATTCGTTCCGGTTCGAGGTTATCGTCGCGGGCGAAGTCCCGCCCGAGCGCGGCTACCTGATCGACTATGGCGAGATCAAGAAGGTCACCGATCCGCTCGTCCGACGGCTCGATCACTACTACCTCAACGAGGTCGAGGGGCTGGCCAATCCCACGAGCGAAAACCTGGCCAGGTGGATCTGGGACCGGCTCAAGCCGGCGCTCCCGGAGCTGAGCGCAATCGTCGTGCATGAAACGTGCACGTCCACGTGCGAATACCGCGGCGTCTGACGCCGTCGTATCTTACTTGCCGATGCAGAACGTCGAGAAGATTCGGTCGAGCAGGTCGTCGGGCGTAACCTGACCGGTAATCTGACCCAGCGCATCGAGCGCCGCGCGAAGTTCGGCGGCCAGCAGTTCGTGTCCCTCGGCCGCCCCAGGGCGGGCGCGGTCGAGCGCCGCGCGGGCCTCGGCCACTGCCGCCAGATGCCGCGCGTTCAGGGCGATCGTGGCTCCTGCTGGCGAGCCGCCAAAGCAAAGTCGATCCAGCGCCGAACCAAACGCTTCCATCCCCTCTCCTGAATGCGCGCTGAGGGGCAGCCTCCCTTCATCGGACGGCTCGCGCGATCGATCGGGAAGCAGATCGATCTTCGATCGGACGATCAGGTGAGGCGTCCGGGGAATGGATGGCGGAAGCGGATCCGCGGCATCAACCACCAAGACCAGCACGTCCGCACTCTCCATCGCACTGAGCGCCCGGCGTTGCATTTCCGATTCGATGACCGGGTTCTGGGAATCGGAGACGCTCGGGCCGCCAAGGCCGGCTACGTCCGTGATGCGGACGATCCCGTGAGGCAGCGTGACCGAGGCCCAGATGGCATCGCGCGTCGTGCCCGCAATCGGCGAGACCACCGCCCGTTCCTGCCCGGCCAGCGCGTTGAGCAGCGTACTCTTGCCGGCGTTGGGCCGTCCGGCCAGCACGACGACGGGCTCGTGCGCCAGTCGTTCGAAGCGGACACTCTCACGCACCAGACGGTCGAGCACCTCGTTGGTGCGATCGATCTGATCTCGGATCTCATCGGCGCTGAGGAACGAAATCCCTTCCTCCGAAAAATCGATCCCCGCCTCCACCAGCGCTAGCATACGCACGACGGATTCGGTGACGGGCGCGATCCGCTTGGACAGCTCGCCGGCCAGGAGCTGTCGGGCGGCGTGCAGCTCCGCGTCCCCCTGGGCGTGAATCGCGGCGACCACGCCTTCGGCTTCGGTCAGATCGAGGCGGCCGGCGAAATATGCGCGAGCGGTGAACTCCCCGGCTTCAGCAGATCGCGCGCCGCGCGACAGAAATTCCCCGAGCAGGCGTTTGGCGAGCAGCGGATTGCCCGGGATGTGTAGCTCGACCATTTCCTCGCCGGTGTAGCTGTGAGGGGCGGGGAACAAATAGCTGGACGCCGGCAGGAGGATATCGCCGAGGCGAATGTCAATTCGCGAAGCGCCGGGGCGGATTGAATTCGGAGTGATGAATTGGGAGGTGATCGCGGCCGATTCCGGTCCGCTCAGCCGGACGATGATCCGCGCCGAAATAGCCGGCGGGCTGCTGATGGCGGCAATGGTATCGCCCGATTGCATCAGACGCGCCCTCACCGTCCGATGCGCGTTGCAAGGCGCGCCTCGGCGCCGGCGGAAGCCGGCTCCAGAACGCAGGAAAGGCCCGAAACACCAATCTTGCCCGCGTCGATGCGAAACGTAAAGGTGTGAAGGCCGGAAGCAAGATTTACATCCTGAACGTCGCGAAGCGGGAGCGGCCGGCGGTCGAGCCATACCATTGAGCCAGCAGGGGCGTTGGTCTTCAATCGGAATCCACCGGCGGTGACGACCTCCGCGGCGAAGCGGGCAACCGCGATCGCGCCGCCTTCAGCGGACATGATCTCCGCCAAGGGCAGCTCGCCGCCCGCCATTGCGTAACGGCCATGCCAGGGTCCTGGATCGATCGAGTCCGGCAGCATCGCTTGTTCCGGCGCTATGCGACGCAACGCCTCAGGAATGTTCTCTGGCGTCTCCCACACACGCACCACCGGTCCGGCGGCAATTCGGTATGGCCCCGGCTTTCCCAATTCGGTGAGAAATCGGATCAGGTCGCGCAGCTCGGCGCGGGTGAGGCCATCGGTGACGCCATCGGGCATCAGCGAACCAATCTCCTTGCGGCGTTTGATCTGTTCCTTCGGGAAATGGAACGTTTGATCGGTCGTCGGGTCGCGCAGCGTGAGTGATGCCTGCTCATCGCTGATCACGTATCCCTGCTGCACCTCGCCGGCCTTGGTCTCGATCAGCGTGGCGGTGTAACCCTCCTTCACCTGCTTATTTGGCCAGAGGACCGATTCGATGACCAGCCCGACCGGCATCGCCGTCCCGATCGTCGCCAGGTCCGGGCCGACTCGGCCGCCCGCCCCGCCGACGGCGTGGCACGAGAGGCAGTTTGCCATCTGACTGCGGAAGACCCGCTCCCCCGCCGCCGGATTGCCGGCGCTGGCGACTTCGGTTGCCAGCGCTTTGACGAGGGTGGCATCGTAGGCGCGCGGACCGATGGCCGTCCCGCTCAATCGCGCCAGCGGATCCCAAAGGACCGGATCCTGCCGGCCGGCGGAACTCATCGCGCGAAGGGCGAGCTTGGCTGTGTCCGGAGCCAGCTTTGCCTGCGTCAGCGCGTTGGCCAGCGCTTCAGGGCCGCCCTGCCGCTTGAACATCGCGTCGAGCACATCCGCGACATCCGCATCCGTTGTTGCCTGCGTCAGCGCCGCTGCCGCCGCGCTGGCGGCGGTCGGCAAATCGAGTCGCGCCAGCGCCTCGATCGCCGCAGCGCGAACGTGGAGCGATTCCTTCGACGAGGCGACCGCGATGAGTGATGTGCGCGATGCATTGCCGCCCAGATCGGCTAGCGCCCCGAAAGACGCGAGACGCACGAGCGGGACTGCCTTCGCGTCTTGCGCGATCGCATCCAATTCCGTGCGAAGCGCCTCCGTCCGCCAGAGGCCAGCCAGTACGATCGCGCTGCGGCGTACGTCTGAATCGTTCCATGCAAGCAGCGGCCGAAGCGCGGCGCCTACGTCACCCGCGGGAATGGCGCGGTGCATCCGGAAATTCTCCGCCATCGCGTCCAGCACGCCGGCCGCGGCGGACGATGAACGTCCGTCCGTGGGATGCAGGATGGGGTCGTTCAGCACCGCTGCTAGTTCCCCAGGGCCGCCGATCGCCGCCACCAGGCGCAACGAATTATCGTGCACTGGATCGCCCGGCTTTGCAGACCCGGCGAGGCTCGCGAGCGTGTGGAGCACGTCCGCGGAGCCGTCCGCCTTGAAGACGAATTCCATCCGGGCCGGCTTGTTGGCGAAGCTCAACTGCCCGATATCGAGGGCAGGTTTCCAGTACGGCTTCAGGGCATGTACCGCCTGCGTAAGCGCATTGGCCAGGAACTCATCCATCGGCAGATCGACGACGATCGCCGCCGCTTCGATCGCCCTGGGCAATGGAACTTGCGCCGCGGCCACAACGGCTTCCAGTCTTACGCGCGGGCTGGGGTCGGCGGCCTGCCGCTCCAGGAGCGCGATGGGATCGTCGAGGCGGTCACTCCAGTGTCCGATCACGCCGGTCGCGTAGGCGCGGGCGCGCTCGTCGCGAGCGCCAAGGAGTTTTTGAAGCAACGCGGGCTCGACGATCTCCTGTTCTTCATAAACGCCGAGCGCTTCGACGAGCATGTGTTCGTATTGCGGATCGGCCGGATCGAGCGCGTGGACCCATGTGTCGAGTGCTTCGCCGACTGCCTTGGCGTCTTTATCGGCGAGCAGGCGCTTGGCCTGATATCGCACCCATCGCTCGGGCGAGCGAAATTGGTCGATCAGTTGCGCGATGGCGAAGCTCGCGAGCGCCGGCCGCTGCACCAGCGGCAGGCCTTTGGCCGTGATGCGCCAGATGCGGCCATGGGCATGGTCGCGATTGGGATCGCGCAGCGAGGCCTGGTAATGACCGATGATCGGGTTGTACCAGTCGGCGATGTAAATTGCCCCGTCAGGTCCAACCTTCGCGTCGACGGCGCGGAAGCTGCTATGCATCGAGACGATCAGCGGCGTGTACTGCCGAACCTTGAAGCCCGAGCCGGTCTCATCGAGCTTAAAAAAGTAGACGCTGTTATCCATGATGCTTCCTGCCACCATCATCCCCTGGATGGTGGGAGGCATCGCGCGGGTGCCGATCACGTCGACGCCGCACAGCTTGATGCCGTTGCGATCCCAGATCTGATGCGGATCCAGAAAATGATCCGTCTGGATAAGCGACGGCAGGAGGTAATAAATCCCCTGCCCGTTGCCGGCGATCATGATCGGCTGTCCCCAGTCGTCGAACACGATGCCCCATGGGTTCTGCGGTCCGCGATCGCGCCCGAGAAATGATTCCAGCCGCATTGTGCGTGGCCGAAACCGCCAGATGCCCGCTTTCTCGAGGCTCTGGTTGCCCCACGGCGTTTCGACGTGCGAGAAGGCATGCAGTCCCTGGCAGAACATCAGCTCGCCGCCCGGGCCCCACGTGAACGAATTGATGTTCTGGTGCGAATCACCCGTGAAAAAGCCGCGCAGGACGACGCGCGTTTCGTCAGCCTTGCCATCGCCGTTGTTGTCTTTGAGGTGGAGCAGCTCCGTGCCGCTGCTGACGTAGAGTCCGCCGTGACCGAGCTCCAGGCCAAGCGGGAGCGAGAGGCCGCGTGCGAAGACGGATGCATAGTTGGCGACGCCAGCGCCGTCGGTGTCGGCGAGGACGACGATGCGGTCATCGGGCGCTTCGGTCGGCTTGCGTTGCGGGTAGGAGGGAATGCACGCGACCCACAGGCGGCCCGCCGGGTCCCACCGCATCTGCACCGGCTTGACGATGCCGTCTTTTTCCGAGGCGAAGAGGTGAACCTCGTATCCTTCCGCGACCTTGAACGAGCGAAGTTCGGTATCCGGGTCATCGTGATCCGCTTCGGCGGCATACGCCGACCGTGGCGCACACGCGACGGCAGCGACGATCGCCGCGGTGACGCACGACGCCCGCGTTAGGATTCGCTCCAACATCTTGCTCACTTCTTCTCTCCCGCGCCTGCGCCGGACGGCGTCGCGGCCGCCATGTCCGCGATCTTCAATTCCGCACGGTGGATCATCGCCGCCGATTCCTGCACCTCGAAGGGAAACCAGCGGACGCGCGGGTCGCGAGGGTCACGGCTGCTGGGCTGCGAGACCCGGTCGCCATTGAGGAACGCCCAGTTCGTCGGCCGCCAATACGAAAGCCAGATCGCATTCTTCCTTCGGACCTCCTCGCACAGCGCCTGCGCCGCGGGCTGCACAAATGCCGGCGTCTGCGATTGCGGATTGACGATGTCGGCGGGCACGTCAAAGCCAAGCTGCTGCGCCGTCTGCCGCGCGACCGCCCACTGCCCGTATGCGTTCAAATGGATGCCGTCGCGGGTTAACGGCTGCGCCTGGCCCGATGTCGGTGGCTGCGCGAGGGGTGTGAACAGGTCGACGAAGAGAAGCTTGCGCTGATTCGCGATCTCACCGATCGCCAATGCGTACGCGGCGACTTCTCGGTTCCGTGCCGAAAGATCGGGCGATGGCGAAGGGGATCGCTCAAACGGAATAGGCGAGACGAGAACGATGCGGCGCGTAACGTTCGAATAATCATCCAGCAGCTTGTTGTATGCGTTCACAAAATCCGCCAGCCCCGCCTTCCCGCGCAGGGATTCCATCTGCCCGAACTGGGCGATCAGCACGGTGGCGCCGACCCGGCGAAGCTGGTACGGCCACGGCCCGAAATTGAGGATGCGCCACTGCTCGAAGACGGTATCCCCCTCCCAGGCCATATCGCGAAAAAAGACTCGACGCGACGGGGAGCGCAGAGTGAGAAGCGTTTCGAGGTACCCCGCCTGCTGCGCCGCCAGCGTGTTCTCCCCGCCTGAGAAGACGACCACGTCCTGGTCGCGCAGGCTGAAGCGTCCGTCAAACGGCTCCTTTGCCCAGGGCTTGGGCCGGAGCCAGGGAAGACCCGCATCGGTGAGCCGTGCAACGTCTTCAGCGCCGAGCGCGGTCGAATACATCTGTACTTCGTCAATGAGCCCGTTGAAGAACGTTCCAGTGCCGTCCCCCTTGCCAATCATCAACGGCGTTTGGGCATTCAATGCGCCTGGCGCGACCGGCGCGTTGGCGGCGAGCACGCCGTCGATATAGAGGTGCGCCCCTGCTGCCGCGGACACGCTGCGAGTTCGTTGGACGCTCAGCAAGATGAAATGCCAACGCCCCACCTCGATCACGCCGGGCGGCGACTCAATGGCGAGCTTCGCGCCAGTCGTTGTATTGGCGACGAAGTGGACCGAGCCGTTGGGTGAGGTGAACAGCGACCAGGCCGCCTTCGGATCGCCGCGCTGGACCAGTCCCGCGCTGCGCATCTCCAACGGCAGGATCCAGATCCCCAGGCTGAAATCCTTCTCGCCAAGATCCCCCGCCGCGGGTTGATCGACCTGAACGCAGGCATCGACGCCGTTCAGCGACAGGAGCTGCCCCTGCCCGCCGATCGGCGAGTCCGAATAGGCAACGCGGCCCATCCCCTTGCCGTTCCACCCGTTCGGCCCGGCGTCATCGGCATTGCCGTCAAATTTCCAGGAGGCGGAGACGGCGGGTTGTTGCGTGGGCGCGGTCGCCGTCTGGGCGGCGGCGGCCCAGGCCGAAACGCTGACGATGCCGATCGCGATCGTCGTGAAGGGGCGTGACATTAGTCCGTTTTATACCCGAATCGACGGGTGATGTTACCGCGCACGTCGGATGACGAGGCCGCGCGAACTTGTCACGGCGTACCGCTCCGTCAGAGCGGCCGCTTCGCCGATTTCAGCACGGGGCAAGACGACGGTCGCGGAAGGCAGTCGCAACAACTTAAGCGGACCGTGCGGATAGCGTCTCGTCCAGGATCCTGATGAACGCACGCGTTGCGGCACTGAGGGAGCTATGACGCCGGGTCACGCGAAGGAGCGGACGGCGGATGCGAAGATCGGTCAGGCGCACAACTGCCAACACTCGGGCCTTCATTTCCAATGCAATAGCTGCTCTGGATACGATCCCCGCCCCCACACCGGCAGCGACGGCGCACTTGATGGCTTCCGTACTTCCGAACGACATGATCGGCTGAACGCGCAGGCCCTTGGCGGCCAGCGCGTTCTCCATGGCATATGTGATCGCGGAACCTTGCATCGGGGTCAAGGACGCTGCCTGCGTTGCGATCTGCCCCGTTGACTGCATTCACCCGACGCCGTCGGAATCCGATTTCGATAGCGCCGAACAGCTCTACATCGATCCGGGGACGTGCATCGACTGTGGGCATTGCGTTGACGCCTGCCCGGTCAAGGCCATCTTTTCGGAGTACGACCTGCCGGCGGAATGGGCGCACTTCGCGAAGAAGAACGCCGACCATTTCCAGAAAGCGGACCGATGAGTATGCGGGCGGCGCGTATTTGAGTCCTGACGGCCAATGCCCCCACCCCAACCCTCTCTGACGACTGACAACGGACAAAGAGAATCGCTTTACACTTCCACCACGTCCGGCGTTTTTCGGTTGGCGCGCTTGCGCTGGTTTTCGGTGAGGTGTTCCTTGCGGATGCGGATGTTCTTGGGAGTGGTCTCGACCAGCTCGTCTTCCTCGATGTACTCCAGGGCCTGCTCGAGCGTCATCTTGCGGGCGGGCTTGAGGATGATGTTTTCGTCGCTCGAGGTCGTGCGCATGTTGGTCAGTTTCTTGGCCTTGCACGGGTTGACGATGATGTCGTCGGGGCGGCAGTGCTCGGCGACGACCTGGCCCTCGTAGCACTCCTCACCCGGCTCAACGAACATCACGCCGCGCTCCTGGAGCATGTTCAGGGCGAAGGCGTTCACGTTGCCGGCCTGGGTGGAGATCATGACGCCGTTCACGCGGCAGGGAACGTCACCGCGCATCGTGGCGTATTCGTGGAAGTTGTGGTGCATGACCGCCGTCCCCTGGGTGGCAGTAAGCATGCGCGTGCGCAAGCCGATCAGGCCGCGCGCGGGGATCGTGAACTCCAGGTGGACCTGGCCCTCGCGGTTGTCCATGCGGACCAGCTCGCCCCGGCGGTTGCCGACCAGTTCCATCACGCCGCCCAGCGTCTTCTCCGGCACGTCGACGACGAGGTACTCGATCGGCTCCTGCGTCTGGCCATCGTCTGTCTTGCGAGTGATGACGTGCGGCTTGCTGATCGACAGCTCGTATCCCTCGCGGCGCATATTCTCGATCAGGATGCCCAGGTGCAGCAGGCCGCGGCCCGACACCTTGAAGGCGTCCTTGACGGCCGTCTCCTCGACCTTCAGGGCGACGTTGCTTTCCAGCTCCTTGTAGAGCCGTTCGCGCAGGTTCCGGCTGGTGACGTATTTTCCCTCGCGGCCAACGAACGGGGAATCGTTGACGCTGAACATCATCGTGAGCGTCGGCGGCTCGATCTCGGTTGCCTCCAGCGGCTGCGGGTTGAGCGGGTCGCAGATGCTGTCGCCGATATCGACCGATTCGAGGCCGACCAGCGCGATGATGTCGCCGGCTTCCGCTGCGTCGACATTCTTACGGCCCAGGCCGTCGAAGACCTGAACCTGCTGGACTTTGGAGGCGATGATCGTGCCGTCGCGCTGCACGATCTTGACCTGCTGACCGGTCTTGATGCGCCCGTTGTAGACGCGGCCCACGCCGATACGGCCGACGTAGTCGTTGTAGTTCATGCTGCTGATCTGGACCTGGAGCGACTTATCGGGATCGCCGTGCGGAGCGGGCACGTGCTTCAGAAGCGCTTCGAACACGGGGATGATGTCGGTCCCCTTCTGCTCCAGGTGCCATGACGCCGTGCCGGCACGTCCGCTGGCATAGAGGACGGGGAAATCGAGCGTCTCGTCATCGGCGCCCAGTTCGACGAACAGGTCGAAGACCTCGTCGAGCACCTCGTGGGCGCGGGCGTCCTGACGGTCAATTTTATTGATGACCACGATCGGGCGCAGCTCGTGCTGAAACGCCTTCTTGAGGACGAAGCGCGTCTGCGGCATCGGCCCTTCGGCGGCGTCGACGAGGAGGAATACGCCATCCGCCATCGAGAGGACGCGTTCGACCTCGCCGCCAAAATCGGCGTGTCCGGGAGTATCGATGAGGTTGATCTTGGTCGTGTACCCGGTGGGGTCGCAGTAGGTGATCGAGACGTTCTTGGCCAGGATGGTGATGCCGCGCTCGCGCTCCAGCGGGTTGCTGTCGAGGAGGCATTCCTGGGTCAACTGGCTGTCGCGGAAGTTGCCGCTCTGCTTGAGCAAGGCGTCCACCAGCGTCGTCTTGCCATGGTCGACATGGGCGATGATCGCAACATTTCGGATGTCGTTTCGCACAGAATTCATTCTATGGGGTCCGTGTCAGAGACGACGGAGAGCTCTGTCGAGCCCGGTCCGTTGCCGGTCGTAAGAACAGCCTCTTCCCTGAGTTACCGAGTAACCAGCGAACGCGGGCGGAGGACAAGGGTGCGATAAGATACTGATTCCCTGTTAATATACAACGTTCGGCAGCCGCCAAGGTTCCATTGGAGAAGAGTTTAGAGTTTGGAGTTGATGAAGGTGCCGAGGGACTCCCGTCTTTCGCCCCGATGCACTAAACTCCGAACTCAAAATTCTAAACCCTCGACCGAAACTCTAACGTCCAAGCTCAACCATGAACCTTCCGCCCTCACGAACTTCGTTGCTGATCAGCCTGATAACTTGCGTTGCTCCGACATTCGCCGCGGCTGCGCCGCCGGCCCGGGATCCGGGGACACCTGGGTATGTCTCGGCTAAAGAGCTGCCCGATGGCGAAGTGCCGCCAGCGGACGTCGATGGGAACTTTATCGTCGGACCAACGCACAAGGCCGCGCCAGAGATGAGTGTGAAGGAAGGCGTGCAGCAGGGGACGATCACCTCGATCACGATGAAGTCGTCTGACAGCAAAATCTACCCGGGCATTGCGCGGGAGAAGAACACGTTCGGCACCATCGATCCGGCTGATCCGACCACGCTCAACGTGACCAACAGCCATCCGGCTCCCTACACGCGCACCGTGACGGTCTACGTTCCCAGGAAATACGTCGCCGGCACGGCTGCCCCGTTCATCGTCGGCGCCGATGGGCCAGACAAGTCGCTCTTCACGGCGCTCGATAACCTTATCGCCGAGCACACGGTGCCGGCGATGGTCGCCATCTCCATCGGTAACGGGAGCGGCGATGCACAGGGAAGCCAGCGGGGCCTGGAATATGACACGATGTCCGGCCTCTACGCCGAGTTCGTCGAGAGCGAAGTGCTTCCGCTCGTCGAGTCCAAATGCGACGTGAAGCTGTCCAAAGACCCCGAGGCCCGCGCAACGATGGGGTGCAGTTCCGGCGGCTCCTGCGCGATGATCATGGCCTGGTATCACCCCGACCTCTACCACCGCGTGCTCACCTTCTCCGGCACCTATGTGAATCAGCAGTGGCCACATAATACCGAGACGCCGCACGGCGCGTGGGGATTTCACGAGCACCTGATTCCCGACAGCCCGGCCAAGCCGTTGCGCATCTGGCTGGAGGTGGGCGACAAGGATCTGTTTAACCCGAACATCATGCGCGATGAGATGCACGACTGGGTCCTGGCCAACGAGAACATGGCCAAGGCGCTTGCGGCGAAGGGATATCATTATCAGTTCGTCTTCGTGAAGAATGCCGGACACTGCGATGGAGCCATGAAGCACCAGACGCTTCCCGAAGCGCTGGAATACGTTTGGAAGGGATATCCGGTGGAGGGAGAGAAGAGCACGCCGCCCGGTGGATCCGTGGCGCCGGCAAAATAGGGGTTGGAGGTTAAGATCTGACCTCAACCGGACGCTGAGCTTTCGGAGCCCGCTATCCGGCCACTCGAGCCCAAGACGTTCATGAAACCTGAACTTCGTATCTCGCGCCGAACCGCGTTGAGCCAGGCGTCTGCCGTTGCCATTGGCATCGATATGGCAACGCGGCTGGGCATCGCGGCAGATGAGCCGACACCGAAGGTCCGCATTCTGCTCATCGCGACCAAGCGTGATCATCCCTGGGCGAGCCACATGTACCAGCAGGATTGCGCGCTGCTGGCGAGGTGCCTGAACCAGACGCCGGGGATTGACGCGGTCGTCTGTCCGACGCAGGACTGGCCGGCGGATCCGGCGCTGCTGCGTGACGTGAAGTCGATCGTCTTCTACTCGCGCTCGGCAGGAGACATCATCCTCGCCCCGCAGCGCCGCGAGACGGTGCGGAAGCTGCTCTCATCGGGCGTCGGTTACACCGCCTTGCACTGGGGCACCGGTTGCGACGACCTGAAGCTCGGCGCGGAATATGAAAAAATCCTCGGCGGATGGTTCAACTTCGATCATTCGAAGCTGGATGTCGGCAATGCTCAGCTGGTGCAGGTCGCGCCGGATCGTCCGATCTGTCACGGCTGGAAGAGCTACGAGATCCACGATGAGTTTTACCTGCGCACCAAATTCGATCCGAAGGCGATCCCGGTTCTGAAGGTAAACGTAAAGGGGAACGACGAGGTGGTTGGCTGGGTACTGGAGCGGACCGACTCCAACGGCGGGCGCAGCTTCGGCTTCACGCTCGGCCACTTCCACGAGAACTTCGGCATCGAGGCCTTCCGCCGTGCCATCGTCAACGGCATCCTGTGGACGGCCCATGTTGACGTGCCGGCGGACGGCGCGCCGGTGCGAGCGACGGAAGAAGATCTGAAGCTTCCGCCCAAGGATTGATGGGCAATTCCCGGTTCGGTTGCAGTGCCGATCGCATCGCCTCACGTGGTTTTTTTGGAACATCAATGCCTGACGAGTACAATCAGGAGATGGGCTAAAGCCGAAATTCTTGCTGAGCTGCCTAAATTGGGCCCCGACGAGCTTGCCATTACGCGGGGAGACGAGTTTCTAACGGAAGTCCAACTCGCACTCTCCAGCGCATTGGCACAAGGTCTTTTCGTCCGCGGCCGCCCCTAATCTCTTTCCCACTTAACGCCGCCCCATCAGAAAATGCTCGAAAAAGATATAGATCGCCTCGTTCGATTCCTCTGTCGGCGAGTGTTCCGGTCGGTTGGTCATCGCAACTCTGTTGGTTTGGCCGAGAAGTTGATTCGCCGCGATGGCGTGGTTCAGGGCGATCCAGCGGGCCGGCGTGTCCTCTGATCCGCCTGAGACCAGGAACGGACGCGGCGCCATCAGGGCGTGGAGCTCGTGGAGATCGTGGCCGGTCGAGATGAGCGTCTTGTAGGCGCCGGTCCGCGGGTTCGCTGGCGTGATGAGGCCGGGGGTGCGCGTTGTCCCAAGCTCCCAGCCCAAATACCACGGCTCCCAGTAATTCACGTTGGGCCGTGTCTCGTCCCAGACGATTCCCGCATCGGACCAGGCCGCCGCCGCGAAACCTTCATCAAGGCAACTGGCGAACATCGCCCACTTGCCGCCATAGGAGTGGCCCACGATGCCGATGCGGAGGGGATCGACCTTCGGCAACGATGCCAGCGCCATGCGGCAGTTGGCGGCGACATAGCCGAGGTACGAGAGGGGTTGAAGCGCGGTGTTGTCGCCCAGCTCCGGTTTGCGGGCATCTCCGCCGGGCGAGCCGATGGAGAGCGTAACGAATCCACGCTTCGAGAGCTGGTAGGCGAAGTCGCGAAGCTCGGATTTGCCCAGCCCGACGCTGGTCTCGGCGTCGTAAAACGGGACGAGAACCGCCGGAAATGGTCCATTGCCATCGGGGATGAGCAGGTAGCCGTCGTCCGTCTGTCCTTTGGCGATCGTAATCTTCACCTTGGATTGCGTGAAGGTCTCCCGGCGTTTGCTATCGATGTACTCGATGTGGGGCTTGTCGATGAGCGGCGGCCATGTCCCCATGACCCGCTCCCAATCCGCGCGGATCTCCGCTCGCCGGCGCTGCCAGTCATCAGCCGTTTTCACCGCGCTTCCATCATCGAAGAGGAACGGCGAGCGATAGTCGCCCAGCTTCCCCACATACTCCGCTGGCGGCGAAAAATAATGCGCGATCTTCTCCCACGCGCGCGACGAATCGTCCGTCCGGGCGAGCGACGAAACGGCTCCGAGACATAACAGCAAGAGGAGTGACTGCCCACGGTGAGACACCCATCGCGACATAGCTGCTTCCATTCCCCCGCTTCGCATGTGGTGCAACGGACGACTGACAACCGACATCGGTCATCCTAGACTAAGAATGTGGCAATCCAGGCCAGTCCGACAGCCCCAGATATGACAAAACCGCGTTTTCAGGGTACTGCGGGCATGAATTCGTCCGCCTTTTTCCGAGCGCAGGCGTTATGATCGCGTGCTCATAAACGGGTGGCTAAACCTGCGGCGAGTAGTGGGCACTGATACGGACAGGAAGGCGCGTACCTTGGACGAGGCCACGATTGCGGCGGCGCGACTGGGGAGCCGGGAGGCTCGGGCGGTGTTGCTGCGCGCGCTTCAGGACCCCTGGTACCGCATGTGTCTGAGCCTGCTCGGCGACGTCGAGCGGGCCCGCGATGCCACGCAGGAAACAGGACTGCGCTTCCTTCGCCAGCTCGATGGCTTTCGCGGCGACAGCCAGCTCCGCACGTGGGCGCTGGGCATTGCCATCAACGTGTCGCGCGAGATGCGCCGCGGCGTGCGGGCGCAGGTCGAGCTGGACGCGGACTTGTTCGCGGCGACCGAGTCGGACGTGTCGCCCGGGGCGCTGGCGGAGCTCGACGAACGCCGGCAGCAGCTTCACGCGACGATCGGCGAGCTTCCGGAGCGGCAGCGCGAGGCGGTGGTGTTGCGTTTCCTGGAAGAGATGAGCGTCGAGCAGACGGCTCAGGTAATGCAGTGTGCGACGGGTACCGTCAAGGCGACGGTGCATCAGGCCCTGCGATCGCTCCGCCGTAAGCTGGCGCAACTGGTCTGAACGGATTGCCATAAAGGATCGTGCGTTGGGATGGTTCTAGACAATAGGCAATGGATATGAGCGAACTTCGTGAACAACTTCGATCGGCGCGCAACGTCTACTGTTCCGTGCGTTATCCCGGCCACCTGGCGGTTGACCTGCTGGGCCGGCCGCCGCGGCAGATCCCGCCGATGCTGCTGATCCTCGGCACGATCGGCGCTGGCGCGATTGCCGCCGCCACGTTGCTGTTGTGCGTCGCCCGTCCGGTGGCGACGCCGGCCGCGGTCTCGCCGGCCCCGGAGATTCCGATCGTCCGCGGCGTCAACCCGCTTCCCCCCAAGATTCAGTTCGAGCTGCCGACGTTGGAACAATTGCGCGGCCTGCCAACGCTGGACTACCTCAGCGTGGTGCGCCCGCTGAACCACCTGCTCCCACCAGTCTTCCGCGGCCTGTTCACCGCCGGCTCCTCAGACGGCCCCCAAGCCGCCGCCGACTACAACCCGGACGCTGAGTCCATCGCTTGACCACACTCTTTGACGCGCAGGTTTAGCGCATTGATTAACGGCTGCTTGAAGGGATCAGGCGTGAGAGGCCGCGTAACGTCGCTTCTTCTTCGGGGCGGAAGGTCCAGCGGCCGGGCCAGTCGCGGTGGAGGATTTTGTCGAGGCCATCTCTGACTCCGCCGGAGACGACGACGTCGCGGCGCATGCGCGTGCCGGTCTCGAGAAGCAGCGCGATGCGGGCGGCGCTGGCTTCGGCGAGGGATTCGATGACGGCGGCCAGCAGTTCCTCGCGTTGCGTGGCGAGGGTCAGGCCGTGGAACGATGCCTGCCGCTGCTCGATGCTGGTGCGGTCGCCGGCCAAATAATTCTCGAAGCGGACGGGGACGTCCCGGCGCGTGCGCTTCTCCTCCGAGCGGCCCAGTTTCGCCGCCAGCTTCCAATAGCGAGATCGCTCCATCTCCGGAAAGATTTGATCCTTCGCCCAATTGAGCGCGGACCCCGCTGCGGCCATGGTGCTGACCGACATCCAGCGTTTGCCGACGCCCAATGCGCGGGTCAGGAGGCGCGGGTGAGGCCGCGGCTTGTCGGAGCAGAGTGCGAGGACATCAGTCGAGCCGCAGACGTTCAGCAACTGACCCGGCCGCGAGCCGAGCAGAAGCATCGCGGAGCTGGTATCGACGATCCCGGTCACGACCGGCGTTCCCGCCGTCAGGCCGAATCGACGCGCCGCGTCCGGCGTGATCGTGCCGCCAACTTCGTTGGAGGGATGCACCTGAGGTAACTGGCGAACATCGACCCCGGCCGCACGGCAGAGCTCATCGTTCCAGGAGGATTGTTGAACGGTGCAGTAAAGCCCGGTAAAGCTCGCATTGGCCGGATCGATAACGCGCGCGCCGGTGAACTGGCGATGGAGAAACGTGTTGAGGTGGCCGACGAGGTCGGCGCGGCGCAGCCGGCCCGGCTCGTGGCGAAGGTACCACGCCCAGGTGGTGACGCTGATGCCGCCGGGAAAAGGACGGTTGCCCGCGAGGCGCAGGTATCGTTCCTCCCCCACCTTCGCTTCCAGGGACTTGGCGATCTCCACGCTACGGCGATCCTGGTGCGTGACGATCGGCGTGAGCGCATTGCCGCGCCGGTCCATCGCCACCCACGCCGGGGACATCACTGATAAACCAATCAGGTCTACCTTTCTCGCCCGCGCGCCGAGCTGGCGAATGGCTGACGCGACGGCGCCGAGCATCGCATCGGGACCGACCTCGACCCGCACGCCGTCATGACAGGTGGGGAAGCTGGCATGGACGAGCGGCCCGACGACGCGCCCGCGGTCATCCAGCACGCCCGCCTTGACCGAGGAGGAACCGATGTCCAGACCGAGGTGGGTCATAGATAGATGGGATCGTCAATGGTGCGTGTTCGCGCTTCGGCAGCGGTCTTTCAGTCCGAGGCTAAGCGATTCTCCCCTTGTCCTGCTCATGGCTCGCGGCGCTCTTGGCCGGCGGCGTTTGCGCCGACCACTCGGTGTGAAAGACGCCGGGCTTGTCGGTGCGCTCGTAGGTGTGAGCACCGAAGAAATCGCGCTGCGCCTGGATCAGGTTCGCGGGGACTCGGTCCCGGCGGTAGCTGTCGTAATACGCGAGGCTGGCGCTGAATGCGGGCGTCGCGATGCCGTTCTGAATGGCGACTGCGAGCACGCGCCGCCACGCCTCCTGGCGTGTGTTGATCGCATCGCGGAAGCGTGCCGCCATCAGCAGATTGGCAGCGCCCGGCTCTTCCTTGAAGGTCTTCTTGATCTCATCGAGGAACGCCGCACGGATGATGCAGCCGGCCTTCCAGATGCGGGCGATCTCGTCGAGGTGGAGGTTGTAGTTATACGCCTTGTTCGCCGCCGACAACATCACCATGCCCTGTGCGTACGAACAGATCTTGCTGCAATAGAGGGCAGCCCGCACGTCATCCACGAACTTTTGGGTGTTTCCCTTCAACGGGGTGGGTTTCGGCCCGGCCAGGGCGCGCGAGGCTTTCAATCGTTCGTCCTTCAGTGCTGAGATACCGCGCGCATCGACGGCAGCGGTGATCGTGGGGATCGGCACGCCCAGGTCGAGCGCGGACTGCGTGGTCCACTTTCCCGTCCCCTTCTGGCCTGCTTTGTCGAGGATCATGTCCACGAGCGAACGGCTGGCATCGTCCGGATCGGCAAAGTCGATCACCTTCGCGGTGATCTCGATCAGAAAGCTCTGAAGGTCGCCGGCGTTCCAGTCCGTGAAGACCTTCTTGAGCTGGTGGTTGTCCAGGCCGCCGACGTTCTTGAGCAGGTCGTAGGCTTCGGCGATGAGCTGCATGTCGCCATACTCGATGCCGTTGTGGACCATCTTCACGAAGTGGCCCGAGCCCTTGGAGCCGATGTAGGTGACGCACGGCCCGTCGTCGTCGGTCTTGGCGGCGACCTTCTTCAGGATCGGCTCGAGGTGCTTGTAGGAATCCTCGTCGCCGCCCGGCATGAGGCTGGGTCCCCACAAGGCGCCCTCTTCGCCGCCGCTCACGCCCATGCCGAAGAACTTGATGCCGGTGCCGGAGAGTTCCTGAATGCGTCGCTCGGTATCGGTGAAGTGGGAGTTGCCGCCGTCGATGACAATGTCCCCGTCCTGGAGGTGTGGCCTCAATTCGGCGATGACCGCATCGACCGGCGCTCCGGCCTTCACCATGATGAGGATCCGCCGGGGTCGCTCGAGCAGTTGTACGAATTCGGCCGGCGTCTTCGCCCCCTTCGCGTTCTTCCCCTTCGCCAGGACGTTGATGAAGTCTTCGGTCTTGGCATAAGTGCGGTTGTAGACCGCGATGGGAAACCCGTTTCGTTCGATGTTGAGCGCGAGGTTCCGCCCCATCACTTCCAGTCCGATGATGCCAAACGCCTGCCCGGCCATGGTGAGGTCCTTCCTCTTTGGATTGTGCGTGTAGCGCCGCGAATCCCGTCATGAAGAATTGTGGCGCGCCGGCATTGTCGGACTTTCGGCACGATCTGCAACTTTGACATTAGCCGCCGGGCGATTTGATATGGCCGCCGAAATGGCGTTTCACCTGCGCTGGCTCGGCGAGGAACATTACGACCGCATCGCGGAGGTGCGCCTGCGCTGCTATGCCCACGCTACGATCAGTGTGCCGACCGGATCTGGGCTGCCATCGTCTGTGGCGAGCTGCCCGCCGTCGAGGCGGCCCGGCTGGGCATCGCCAGCGAGTCGGATGCCCCGGCCAGCCAACTCCTGGCGGCAATCGCAGTCGGTCCACGGCCGTTCACGTCCGAATACTTCTGATCTCCTCGAACGAATCGTTCCTAAGAATTGGGCTGCTCATCCGTCATTTGAGTCGGCTGCATCACCTTTTGCGCTCGAGGAGATCGCATGAGCCTGAACAACCATCATCGTTCGCCCGACGTCGGCGCAGCCCGCCCCGTCGCCCCGGCATTCCGTCCAACGCCGGCTGTGGCGCAACCTGTTCCCGCCGGGCTGGGGTACCTCGCCTCGCCGCCGGACGAGCCTCGGCGCAGCGTCTGGCAGTCGCCGATGGTGCAGAACGTGCTGCCGTTCGTCACGTCGCTGTCGGTCCACGCCGCGATCATTTGCGTGGGGCTGCTGACGTATAAGGCGATCACGATCGTCGCGGGCAGGCCAAGTGAAGATCCTGGGTACATCCCCTTCACCGATCAGATAGTTGATACGAAGTTCGTTGACGACGGCTCGAAACACACGGGCCCCCTGCTGAATTCGATCGAGGCGCAGCAGGACAAATCGATTAACGAAACGATCAAGAACGCGTTTACAACGCATTCCAGTTCCGGGGACTTGGCCGCAGATCGAGGGGGCGCCGCGGGCGAAAGAAACGATTCCGTGATAGGCGTTGGTCCGGGTGGAGGATTCGCCGTCGGGAATACCAAACGCTTTCATCGCGGCCCTGGCGAAGGAGACGGGGACGGCGCCGGTGGAGCGATGGCAAGATTCGGCGTGCCGAGGACGGGCGGGGGCGACGGGCTTGGCAGCGGTCTGTTGTTCCATCCTCCGATTGGCGCACACCGGATCGCCTACGTTTGCGACGCCTCTGGTTCCATGATCAACAAGATGCCAGCCCTGAAAGTCGAGCTGAATAAGGCACTACAACATCTTAAGCCGGTTCAGGGGTTCAGCGTCATCTTCTTCCGCGAATTGAAGCCTGATTCCTTCTCCAACGTCCTCATGGCCGCGACGCCCGAGACCAAGGCCAGGGCCGGGCGGTTCGTTGAGGATGAGACCACGTTCGGCAAGACTGATCCGATTCCCGGCATCGAGCTCGCGTTCAAACAGCAGCCGGAGGTGATCTTCCTCCTGACCGACGGCGACTTCCCCGACAACGACGCCGTCCAAGTGAAGATTCGGTTGCTGAATAAGGACCATCGCGTCCGCATCAACACGATTGCGTTCGTCGGCTCGGCGGATACCGATGTGGCCTTCAAGGCCCTCCTCGAAACCATCGCCCAAGAAAACGGCGGCACTTACAAACTCGTGAGCCCGGATGACCTGTAACGACTCCGTAACTTGGGATGGGACAGGGCGCAAGCTCGCTTTTTCGTTGACTGTCCAGCGGTTAAGGCTATATTTGCCCCTGGCGTGCGGAGCCCTGTTTTCTGGAGGCGGGCGTCGCACGCGCGGACGGCGTGCGGCGCGAACCGAGTGCTTTAAAGCGGCGAGATCCCCCCTCGGGTTTCTTGCCTCGTGATTCAAACTTGCGTGCCCTCTTAATCGTACAGACGCTCGGCCGTGGTTCGCGGCACGTCCCCACAAGACATCCCATCGAGGAGCGGTACTAATGGCGACACAACCGATCATCCCTCCCGCCGTTCCCAGGCCCATGGGCGCGCGTCCGATGCCGGTGCCAAATCCCGGCGGCCCGCGTCCACCCGGCGCGCCGCCCCTCCCCGGCGCGGGTACGTCCAAGCCTGGGCAGCCCGGTGCCGCCGCTGGCGCCGCGGTGCTCGCCCCCGAGGAGGGGGATGTGGTTCAACTGGGGTTCTTCCAGCTTCCCTGGGTGCAGAACATCCTCCCGTTCGTCACCTCGCTCACGCTCCACGCCACCATCATCATCATCGGGTTCCTCACGCTGACGGCGATTCGCATCATGAAGAATCCGCCGACGGAAGAAGAGACGATCATCCCCGACTCCAACATGGTCGAGAACGGCCCGCCGGGCGGCGTGCCCAACGTCGGCCTCGGCGGAGATCCGTTCAAACAGGCGATGCAGGACAAGGATCCCAACTCCGGCACGCCCGAAGGCTTCGCCGAGAAGAAGGGCCCCACCGTCAACCTCGAAGCGGCGGGCGGCGGCAGCGGAGATTCGAATGACGCGGTGATCGGCGTCGGCCCGGGCGGCGGGTTCGGGAAAGGCGCGGGCATCGGCTCGGGCACCGGCGGCGGGCACGGCTCGGGATCGGGCGACGGGTCCGGCCCCATGGCGATGTTCGGCGCGCCGGGCGGCGGCGGCATCGGACCCAAGGGACCGGTCTTCGGTCACGGCGGCAACGCACGCCTCATCACCTTCGTCTGCGACGCCTCCGGCTCCATGATCAACAAGATGGCCTCGCTCAAGAATGAGCTGGGCAAGGCCGTCCAGGGACTGCGGCCCATTCAGGCCTTCGGCATCGTCTTCTTCCAGGACGAGAAGTTCAGTTCCCTGGATAGCGCGCTGGTCGCGGCCACGCCGGAGAACAAGCGCAAGGCCCAGAAGTTTCTCGAAGACATCACGACCACTGGCACCACCAATCCCCTGCCGGGCATCGAGCTGGCCTTCAAGCAGCACCCGCAACTGATCTACATCCTCACGGACGGCGACTTCCCCGATAACGACGCGGTCCTCAAGAAGATCCGCGAGCTGAACAAGGACAAGAAGGTGAAGATCAACACGATCGCCTTCGTCAGCTCTTCCGATACCGACACGGCGTTCCTCGAACTGCTCAAGACGATCGCCAAGGAAAACGGCGGCGTCTTCAAGCACGTCGCGGAAGACGAACTCTAATTGGCTCCTGCCCGAGGCGCGGCGCAAACACGCTGTCGCTGTCTGGCGGTCGGATTTGATTGCGCGATTGAAACTCAAAACTGAATAAGTTTGGGAAACGGGACAACGGCCCCGCCCGCCGGCCTGGTGACAGAGACACGCTTCCGGCCTGGCCACGGTTCCGCGGACAAGCCGCCCGCGTTTCCCGCCCTCGGACCCCGCCGGGAGACAGAGAGATCGGCTCCGGTCACCGCGCTGAGCGAGGGAGGCCCCGTGAAGTTCTCCACCGTCTGGAGAAAAGGAATCGAGTCATGTTCCGTCGGTTAGTCAGCTCCAAGTATCGGATCGTTTTTCTGGCAGCCTTCGCGGCGGCCACGCTCTTCGTCGGAGCCACCACCTTCGCACAGGAGGCGGCCGGCGGCGACGCGGCAGCGGGCCCGCAGCAGCCGACCAGTTTCTTCCAGGTCCTCTTTTCCAATAAGGATCCAGTCTTCTGGACGATCATGCTCCTGTCGGTCGTCGCGGTCACCCTGATCATCCAGGGCTTCATCAAGAACCGCGCGTCGGTCTTCATGCCCGAGCCCAGCACGGAACACATGCGCGAGCTGATCGGCCAGAAGAAGTTCAAGGAACTCATCGAGTACACCGAGAGCGATCCCAGTTTCGTCGCAAAGGCCCTCAACCCCGCCCTCAAGCGCGCCCCCAGCTTCAGCAGCATGAAGGAAGCGATGGAGACCGCGATCGGCGAGCAGACCGCCGAACAGTTCCGGCGGATCGAATACCTCAATATCATCGGCAACCTCGGCCCTCTGCTCGGCCTGCTCGGCACGGTGCTCGGAATGATCGAGGCGTTCACGGCGATGTCCGATGCCCACGGCCAGGCGAGCCCGGCGCAGTTGGCCGGCGGTATTTCCAAAGCGCTGTGCCACACGTTCCTGGGCCTGATGCTCGCGGTGCCGTGCCTATCGGCGTTCGGCGTGCTCCGCACGATCGTCGACCGTCTGACGGTGAAGGGCGCGCTGATCTCCGAAGAACTGCTGCTGATGGTGAAGCCGGCTGACAAGCCCGCCGGCGGCGCCGGTGCAGCCCGTCCCCCGGTTGGCACCCCGCAACCCGCTGGCGCGCCGCGGAAGGCTCCGCCGATGCCCCCGGTCCCGGCTCCCGCACCGGTCGTCTGAATTGCCAGCGCACGCGCGCAAAGCACACGCGCCTGCTCGCAAGCCGCGGGCATGCGCGTGGCGCGGCCGCAGGCGCGCCGTACGCGCGCGGGCGCGTCATGCGTGCGCGCGGCTCGCTACGGCTGGCTACGTCATCAGCGCGCCGTACGCGCGCGGGCGCGTCATGCGTGGACATGCACAGATCGTTTTCTCTTCTTGTGAACCTCGCGCGCGGGCCTAATACCTCGCACCATTGACCGTCTCTTAGATACAGAGGTCCGTCATGAAAAAGCATCATATGCCTGACATGAAAGAGGGCGGCGTGAACGTGACGCCGCTGATCGACATCATCATGTGTCTGATCATCTTCTTCATGCTGGTGACGAAGATCGGCGTGTCGCGCGGCGAGCTCAAGGCGCTCGACCTGCCCAAGACGATCCTGGGCAAGGAGATCAAGGACTTCGGCAACACGCTCACGCTGAACGTTCAACCCACCAACCTGGACGAGCCGCAGATCACCACGCTGGTGGACGGCTCGACCAAGGACATCAAGATGGTGGACACGATCGGCGGAACCGTGCAGCGTCCGTTGCTGACCATCCTGAAGAAGTACAAGGAAACGCATTCCGGCGGCAGCATCATCATTCGTGCCGATCGCGACCTGACCTACAAGCAGCTCGAGCAGGTGCTCCTGACCTGCGCCGACGCCGAAATCTCCAATCTCGCTTACGAGACCAAGAACGGCCCCGATGCTTCGGATGCGCCGCCGGCAGCGGCCAGCGCATCGGCTGCCCAGTAATTCTCCACAAATACAATTAGCGGTTCACTCCCATGAAAATCTCAGGCGCGAAAAAGATCCACTACGATTCAGGCCCCAACATGACGCCGCTCGTGGACGTCGTCATGGTCATCCTGATCTTCCTGATGCTCGCCGGCAGTTTCGGCGGAGCCTCCCACTTCCTGATCAGCAAGCAGGGGATCAAGGCCTCGGGCGGTCACGGCCGGCCGCTCAAGCCGGGCGAAGTGCCCGACGTGAACCTGGAGATCCGCGTGGACAACTCCAGTGACGGGACGGGCTTCGTTGCCCAGGGTACCGGCTTCCAGCCGACGGGGAGCGCCGAGAAGCTCCAGGGCGAGTTGGATGCCCGGCGTCAGCAGATGATCGCCTCCGGCACGCCCGCCGGCCAGATCCAGGTGGTGCTATTCCCCGGCCGTTACGTGAAGTATACGAACTTGATCGCGATCTATCAGGCGGCGATGCGGGCGCACTTTGAAAAGATCGCCTTCGCAACGTCACACTGAATTTGCGCTGGGGATCAGAGCCATGCGCATTTCAGTATGTCACATCGGTTTATGATTCGGTGGCGCGGGCGACGTTTTTCCGCATTGTGTTCGCGCGCTAGTGCCGCCGGCGAGGATTCTGAACCAACCTGACGAGATGACCATGACCCACCGCCCGTTCAAACTGACCGCTCTTGTTTCAGCCGCCACGATGGCTATTGCGGCCACAACTCCATTGTTGGCGGCCCCCGCTGCCGCGCCGCGCGCTCCCGAGAGCATCCAGAACCTCGGCGACATGCGGTTGATGGAAGAGCTGGCCAACCGCGGCCTGGATACCCTGCTCGACCGGATGTTCGACGCCCGCAAGGTGCCCGAGGAAGAGCGCCAGGGCATCCGCACGCTCCACGCGCTCAGCGACCTGAGCGATCCGAATATCAAGCTCACCAACAACGAGCGACAGCGAAAGGTGAAGACGATCGTCGCGGGGATCAACATCGCCTTGCCAAACCTTCACGATCCCGACTCCCTGCTCCGCTACGCCGGGACGCTGCTCGAGGCCGGCGTGGTCCACGACGCCAACACGCTCGAATACTGGGGCGACGACGTGGTCCTTCAGGCGCAGCTCAAGCCGGTCGTGAAGACAGTGGTTGACCTCTTGGACAAGACCGCGACCGAGGGCACCGCCCAGGCGGATGCGCTGGCGAACAAGCTCCAGGGCATCAACGACCCGCGAACGGCGCAGTGGGAGAAGCTCGATAACTTCGCGCACAGCGCCAAGTACAAGCGCGACATGATCGCGTACTACCTGGCTCTCGCGACCGAGCGTGCTTCGGATCAGGGAAAGGCGGCGCGCACCAAGGTGGCCGACGATGCGCTGGCCGCGCTGGCCGACTTCGACAGCCCTGACAGCGGCGTGCAGCCGACCGTGCGCCTCATGAGCGCCAAGCTGAACCTCGTGAAGGGAGACTACAAGACCGCCAAGGAGAAATTCGACAGCATCATCAATGACTCCGCCGCGGCAGCCGACAAGAAAATGGCTCCGCCGGCCGATCCCAGCCAGCAGTACGAGGCGCGTTATTTTCGCCTGGTGGCCGATCTGGAATCGGGTGACCTGGCCGCCGCCCGCAGCGGCGTCGACGCGCTGGTTGCCTGGCAGCAGGCGAACCTCCCCAAGGACAAGAAGGTCCAGGACGGGCTGAGCGCCGCCGCCGAAATGTTGCGCTACCGGATCGCCGGCACCGAGGCCGAGCTGGCCAAGGCGCCTGACGCGAAGAAGAAGGCCAACGACGAGGCGGTCGCGATCCTCAATCAATTGCTGAAGGACCACAAGGAATTTCAGACGATCATCTTCCAGCAGCTCATCAATCGCATTCCCCCAACTGATCCGGTGACCAAGCTGGATCCGCTCATCCTCCAAGGCCTGATCAACCGCGCCACCGCCGAACGCGACAAGCCCGAAGGCGCCAAGTTCGATGCGGCGATCGTCCAGCGCGGCATCGATTCCGCCAGGGAACTCATCAGCCGTCCAGACGTGGTCAAGAGCGACCCGGCGCTCGTGGACAACGCGACGATCCTCATTGCCGAGTTCAACGAAAAGCTCGGGAAGCTCGTCGAAGCCGCCAACGGGTATATCAACTACGCGCAAAAGTCCGCGACTACCAACTTGGCGCAGGCCAAGGGCGCGATCGAGCATGCCGGCTATCTCACCTTTGAATTGAAGAAAAAGACGCCGGAGCCAGTGGGCCTTTCGGATCTTTACGACCGGTTCCTTCAGGTCGCGATCAACCCGCCGTTCGATCACAAGGAGCTCGCCTATGCTTACGCCAAGCGGCTTCAGGCACAGGACAAGCCGCGTGAGGCGGTGCCGTTCTTCCGGCTCGTTCCGGCGGGTGACCGCAGCTACCTCAACGCCCAATATGCCCTGATGATTAGTCTCCAGGATACGCTGGATAAGAAGCTCGAGCCGGCCGAGCGCAAGCGCTACATTGATGAGATCGGCAAGGTCGGCGCCAACGTGAAGAAGCTCGCGGCATCCGCCACCGATCCGCACGACCGGGTCAAGGCGGCTCATGCGACGCTCATCGCCGCGGAGCTCGCGGGCGACGAGCAGAAAGATCCGAAGCGCGCTCTTTCATTGCTCGGTGAATTCGAAGAGCAGGTGAAGGGCTTGCCGGGGGAGAAGGAACTTCTCGCCAAGGGGCTGTTCGTCCGCGTCAACAGTTACATGGCGCTCGGCCAGCTCGACCAGGCGACCAACGACCTGCTGGCCCTGCTCGACAAGACGACCGGCGGCACCGGCATCGGAATGGTGCGCGAGCTGCTCGAACAGCTCGACAAGCAGTATGTGAAGGCCGACCTGGCCAATGACAAACCGACCATGGCCAACATCGCCAAGAACGAGGCCCAGCTCACCGGCCATCTGGTCGATTGGTCCAAGAACAACAAGGACCCCAAGATTCGCGATTTCGTCTACCAGTATCGCGTCTACGATGCCCGCACCAAGCGCCTCGCCGGCACGCTCGACGATGATCCCGAGACCCGCAAGAAGGACCTGGAGAAGGCCCTGGCGCTCTACCGCGACCTTGCCACCGGCGAGAACGTGGCGCTCTATCGCAAGACGCTCGATCCCAAGAAGGTCAAAGAAGGCAAGATCGATCCCAACGAGCCCGACGTGGCGGTGGAGGTCGGCCTGGCTTTTACTGAATTCGAGCTCGGGCAGTACGCCGACGCCGGTGACAAGCTCGGCGACCTGATCGGCAAACGAAAGCTCGGAAGCCCGCAGGTGGAAATCGAGGAGAACGGCGAGAGCAAGATCAAGGACAACGACCTGTATTGGGAAGGGATGTATAAGTTCCTCAAGGCCAGCGAGGAACTCGTCAAGAACGAGCCCGCGAAGCTCAATAACGTCAAGCTGGGCATCAAGCAGATCCTCGTCCGCGGCGGAATCCCCGAGCGCTGGCAGGATGAGTTTGAATCGATGCGGGCCCAGCTGATCCCCGACTTCCATCCGCCCAAGGCCGGCCAGGAAGCCGCCACCCAGCCCACGACCCCAGCGGCGACTCAACCCACCGCCGCAAAGTAGGATGGGCTCGGTCCACCTTCACTTCCCCCTTGTGTGAGCACTCGCGCGCGGAAAGCAGATTTCGCGCGCGGTTGTCCCCCACCCGTTCCCCAATCGCGTTCCGCTCCGTAGGCTTGTGTGAGACAACGTTGGAGGACCGCGCCATGGCTGAGATGTCCGTTGCTGAAGTCCTTTCCGGAAAAGCTGGAGTTGATCAGGAAGTGACCGTCAAAGGGTGGATCCGCACGCGCCGGGATTCGAAAGGCGGATTTTCGTTTCTCGCGGTTCACGACGGCTCCTGCTTCGACGCGATTCAGGTCGTCACTCCCGCAGCGCTGCCGAACTACACGGCCGAGATCCTGCACATGACCGCCGGCTGCTCGGTGATCGCGGCCGGGAAGCTGGTCCGGTCGCAGGGGAAGGGACAGGCATACGAGATCCAGGCGACCGAGGTCCGGCTCATCGGCCAGGTCGATGATCCCGATACCTATCCGATCTCCCCCAAACACCACACGATGGAATACCTGCGCGAGGTCGCCCACCTTCGTCCGCGCACGAACACCTTTGGCGCCGTTACCCGCGTGCGCAACACGCTCAGCTATGCGGTGCACCGCTTCTTCCAGGAGCGCGGGTTCTACTGGATCCACACGCCGATCATCACCGCCTCGGACTGCGAAGGGGCGGGTGAGATGTTCAAGGTTTCGACGCTGGACCTGGCGAATCTTCCGCGCACCTTAGAAGGGGCGGTAGATTACTCGAAGGACTTCTTCGGCAAGCAGGCGTCGCTCACCGTCTCCGGGCAGCTCAACGTTGAGACCTATTGCATGGCGATGAGCAAGGTCTACACGTTTGGCCCGACGTTCCGGGCCGAGAACTCAAACACGACGCGCCACCTGGCGGAGTTCTGGATGATCGAGCCGGAGATCGCCTTCGCCGACCTGGCCGCCGACGCCGATCTTGCCGAAGCGTTCCTCAAGTACCTGTTTCGCGCCGTGCTGAACGAGCGGGCCGACGACATGAAGTTCTTCGCCGAGCGCGTGGACAAGGAGTGCATCACCCGGCTGGAGCGGTTCGTCGATTCCAGTTTCGAGCCAATGAGCTACACCGACGCTATCACCGCACTGGAGCGGACGATCGCCGGGGGAAAGAAGTTCGAGTTCCCGGTCAAATGGGGCATCGATCTCCAGAGCGAACACGAGCGATACCTGACCGAGGAACTCGTTGGCCGTCCGGTTGTCGTTATGAACTATCCGCGCGAGATCAAGGCCTTCTACATGCGCCTCAACGATGACGGGAAGACGGTGGCGGCGATGGACGTGCTGGCGCCTGGGATCGGCGAGATCATCGGCGGATCACAACGCGAGGAACGCCTCGACGTGCTCGACCAGCGGCTCGACGAAAAAGGATTGCCACGCGAAGCGTACGGCTGGTACCGCGACCTGCGGCGCTACGGCACCGTCCCCCACGCCGGCTTTGGCCTGGGCTTCGAGCGGACGATCCTTTACGCGACGGGGATCGCCAACATCCGCGACGTGATCCCGTTTCCGCGAACGCCCAACAACGCCGCATTCTGAAGGTCCGTTGTCACCCTCGTTCTCACGGCTTATCGCGCTCGAGGACCATCATGCCGCTTCCTTCGCCGCCGGTGAAGTCGGTCGGGGGCGAGTTGCCCCCTTCGCGGGTGCAGTAGGCGATCTTGAGCGTATCGCCCGTCAGCTCGTAGATGGTCTTGAATACCTGGCCGGCGTGCTCGCCAGACGTACCGGTGAGGACCATCGTCTTTGGCTTGGTTGCCGGGTCGATCGAGAACGTCCCTTCTCCCGCCTTCGCATCGTCGCCCCGCGCTTCGACCACCGCGTTACCCTTGAACGTGAGCGTTACCGGCGTCTGTTTCGTGTCTTCATCAGTTCCGTTCTTTAACCGACGAACCACTTTCCACGATCCCTGGATCTGTGCCTGATCGTCGTTGGGCTTGGGCGCCTTATCGTCCTCGGCCCGGAGCGGCAGTGGGATGGCGAAGCACAGTGCCAGTGATGCAAAAAGGAAGATGTTCCTCATGGGGTTTCCCTCTCTCTTGAGTTTCCCGCGAATTCTACTGATCGAATGGGTTCAATCATGGCGAAGTGGGAAGACGCTACGCGACTTGGCTTCTGAAGGTGCACGCGGCACCGCCCGTCCAGTTCACCAAAGCCCGTCCGCCGCGGACGGCGCACTCTGCCAGATAGCTCGCTCACGCCGGTCGGTTGCTCGGACCGCGACGAGCCTCCTATTTGCTGAGCGGATTGCGGTCTTCCGATGGCGCGGGCGCATCGGCCGCCGCCGCGGCGCTGCCTAGGGTTTCCGGTTTCCAGAGGTCTGCGGTTTCCACCACCGTCGCAACCAACGCTTCGACCTGTGCGCGAAGTCCGGCGGCCGTCAGATTGAAATTCGACACCGGATTGGAGAGGCGCAGGCTGCCGTTGGCGATGGAGAAAAACTGCGGACCGATTTCGGTGTTCTTCGCAAGGATGTTCAGCAGCGCCGCCGCCGGCACCTTTCCGTTTTTCGGAATCGTCGCCAATCCGTTCGTGATCCAGATGACCCGCCCGCTGGGGGACAGGCTGACGATCACGTTCATGTCCCATTTGCCCTTGTGGATCGTCATGCCATATTCGGTATGGCCGTTAATGGTCGTCGAGTTCTTGTTAAAGCATTCCAGCGCATCGCCAATTTGCTCGATCGTCAGCGACGTCGCGGCCGCCGCCGGGGTCCCGGCATCGGCACCGGCCGGCTTCGGTTTGGCGAGCGGGTTAACCGGATCGGCGGCCAGGACAACCACGGCGCTGATGCAGATCAGAACAACGATCAGCATCGAACGGCGGGATCGGAACGACGTGAAGGTTACCTTTGACGAAGACACGACAGCCTCCTTCTCTGAAAACGCGCGGCGGGGATTGTGGCATTGGCACCGGATACGAGACCGGTGCGAAAAGACCCAACGCCTCGGAGCCCGATGAGCCCAAGATTCCAGCAATTATCCAATTATTGGCCTGCTTGAACAGGGGATTTATAAGTGATCGGCCATCCTGAGTTTTCCGTCCCAGAGGTTAGCCCAACCTTCGCATCTGCATTCGTCGACCCGCCTTCTTCGGGCCGTTAACGTGGTTTTGACCCCAAAAGTCTTCACTACAGAATCGCGAGCGGGCTGGGCGTCGGCAGCTCCAGTGTGCGGCCGCGCATGCGCGGCGGCGGCTGCGGCGGCAGCGTGAGCCCCAGCTTCTCGAGGAC
>JBBSDP010000054.1:0-32773 GCA_038240605.1 Tepidisphaerales bacterium
AACGTCACCGGCCTGAACCCCGGCCGGGCAATCGTCCGGCGAATCTCCCTCACCTTCAGTGTCGCCGGCAGAGCCTTCCATTCCTGCTTGTTCATCCATTTGGGCTTCTGCGCCGGCTTGAACCACTCGACGATTTGATCGTTGGTTCCCACCGATTGCACCCACCGCGAGCGCGGCAATCCCTTGGCGTCTTTGGCCTTGGCCACCTTCGACGGCTCGATGCATGGCCGATTGGGGGTGAAGTCCACGATCCGCAAATGATGAGCCGGAAACAGCCCATGCACGCCGCGGCGCTGTAGCAGGGCCAAGTGAGCGTAGGTGCCGATGATGCTTTGCTGGCCGTCGAAAATTGCTCTTTCGTCTTTTCGAACGATTTGTTCGTTCGTCACGCCCAACAGGTCAGTTGTTTCAGCCAGTTGCACGCGCACGGGGTTTTTGTAGTCGCAGGTCGATTCCCCACAACGGAGAAAAGCCCGGACGTGGGCGTCCGTTCTGGATGATCTTGTGGAGCGGCTCGAATCAGATTGCACCAACGCTGAGACACGGTGTTTCTTCGCCGGCGCATTTCGATTCGTTCATTCAGGCTAGAATCCACTCAGTGGCCGCGCCCCCAACGCACACGGCTCGTCGCACGCGCACGCCGCACGGCGTGCTGATCTGGATCGCGATCTATAAGCTCGCGAAATCCACCGTCATGCTGCTGGCCGGCATTGCCACGCTGCACCTGCGAAACCAGGATCTGAAGCGGCACCTCGTGCAGTGGGTGGATCGGGTCAACCTCGACCCGCACCGCCATGTCGCCACCTGGGTGCTCTCCCACGTCCTGCAAATGGACAACCGCCGGCTCTCAATAATCGGGGCGGGCTTCTTTGCATATATGGTGCTGTACGCCATCCAGGGATATGGCCTCTACCGCGAGAAGCGTTGGGCGGAATGGCTGACGCTGGCGACGAGTTTTTTGCTGCTTCCGATCGAGGTGTACGAGCTTTACCGCAAGCCGCGCCTGTTCAAGCTGCTGGTCATCGTCACGAATCTGGCGGTGATCGGGTACCTGCTCTGGCGGCTGAAGCGCGATCAGCATCGTTTGGAGCTGCTGGCAGGCAAGGAAACGCCGCTGAATAACGAGACGCCGAAGCCGAGGACGACGCGTCAGGGGGCGTTGTAATCCATTTCCGTGGGGTAGGCGCGGAAGAACTGGGGCTTGGTGCTGTCAACGCGCGGGATGAACGCCGCGTGCCCGTCGGCGAACGCGACCGTTCCGCGGCCGGCGTTGGGATCTTTCGATTGCTCCGCTTCACGGTCGTGGCGATTGCTCAGCAGGTTGTGACCATCGCCGAAGTAGTTCTGCGGCGCCCAGCAGCCATCATCGATCGTCTCGCTGCTCTCATCGATGATCATGATGGTGTCTGACGGGTTTGTGAGCTGGCCGAGCCGTGTCGTGTGCTGGTTGCCAAGCACCTGCGTGCGGCAGAGGTATTCGTTGACGGTGTAGCTGTACGGGTACCAGGGGTGCGTGTCGATATTGTCGGAGGGGCAGCGGAAGATCGAGATATCGAGGCGATTTTCGGTGCCGCCCAGGTATCGCGCCAGACGGCCCCGATTCATGTTGCGGCCGCCGTCGTAGTAGATCCAATCTTCGTATTGAACGCCTGCAGCAGGTCGCGGGAAGCTCTCGTTGTTGTCCATCAGGTAAGCAGTCATGGCGGTGCCCAGCTGCTTCAGGTTGCTGAGGCACTGCACCATCTTGGTCTGTTCACGGGCACGCGAAAGGGCAGGGAGCAGCAGGGCCAGGAGAACCGCGATCATCGCGACGACGACCAGCAACTCGACGAGGCTAAAACCCTTACCTTGCCGTTCCATCACCCGCCGAAGCTGAAAAATGCGTCGCATCCAACCATTCTATCGAATTAGACATGAACGAGTAAAGAATAAATTTTTATCAGGACCCTCTATTTCAGCGAAGCCAGGTACTCCATCAGGTCGGCGGCGTCCTCGGGGCTGAGGTCGGACAGTAACCCTTCCGGCATGGCCGACACCGTCTGCGCGACCATTTTCTGCACGTCCGCCGTCGGGATCGGGTACTGCTTCGTCGCATCCTTCAGGATCACTTCGGCGTCCGTCTTCTTCGCCAGCAACCCGTTATAGATCTCCCCGGACTTGGTCTTCACGAGGTAGCTCGTGAACCCTTCCGTAATGGTCTTCGACGGCTCGACGATGTTCTCCAGGATCGCCGCCTTGTCATATTTGGTGGCCATGTGGCTGAGGTCGGGACCGAAGTCGGTCCCCTGGCCGCCGGCGCGGTGACAGCGGGCGCAGAGGCCGCCCGAGGACTCGAAAAAGACGCGCCGTCCGCGGGTTGCATCGCCGGTAAGGCTCAGCAGTTTTTCCCGATCAAAGCTGCCGCCCAGGCGCACCGCGTTTTGCTCCTTCGGATCGAACCGACGGAACAGGTCGCGGACCGGCTCCGATGGCGAGGCAATCGCCTTCGCCAGCGCTGCCTGGCGCACCGATGGGGCCGTCGTCGTTGTCGTCGCGATGGTCGTCGCCGATGTGCCGCCCTGACCGATTTCTCCGAGCAGCGCGAGTGCCCCGCTCGTCGAACCCAGCAGCGTATCGACCGCAGCATCGGCGTCCGCCGAACCGCTGCGCAGCGCGCGGACCGCCGCATCCTGGGCCGATCGCTTCCGCATCGTTTCGGCGCTCATGGCCGGGGTGCCCGTCCGAACACCCAGTTGCGCGATCCATCGCCGCAGGAGCCCCGTCCCCTTGTCGTCCACGAGGTCCGAACCGATGTGCGGCATGCGGCCGCGACCCAGCTTGCAAGCGCGGTAGAGCAAGACCGAGCGGCTCGGGTCACCCGGGAAGACGATGCGTGCGTCGTCGATGCCAAAGTCCCCGAGCACTGGACGTTCGTTCGCCAACTTCGACTGCTCCAGGCGCATCTCCTTGCGCACGTCGATCAATGCCGCACCGCCGCCGCCAAAGCGATGGCAGTGGGAGCAGTTCACGTGAAGGTAGGAGCGGGCGCGCTCGTTCACGTCGGCCGATTCATCGTACGGATTAACCAGCGCCTCCAGCGCCGGCTTCGGAGGGGGCGGCAACCTGGGGTCAGGCGGAAAGGATGGGGGCGGGGTCGGCGGCGTGACCAGCAGGCCCAGGTGCCTGAACGTGCGCACCTCATCGTCCGAGATCTCCTCCCCCTTCTCGTTGTGATAGCGCTCGGTTCGCTGGAGCTGCGGCACGTTGAACGCCAGGGCGTAATCGCACCAGGTGTTGTGGCAGGTCATGCACTGACCGCGCGCGGCGAAGCGCCATGTCTGCTTTCGCGACCCGCCGGGCGACGATGCGTCGGCGATCGTCAGTACCCGCTCGCTGCCGAGCGACGGCTGCAACTCGGCGTCGGTCTGCTCATCGTTCCACGCATAGGTGTATGCCTGCCACTGGCGACCGTCGAAGTGGAGCAACTGCGTCTCGACGAGCCGGCTGCTCGCCGGATCCCCAACGTGCACATCCAGCGAGAGCGTGCGAACCAGCACACTGTCCTTCGGCCAGGCGGGCTTCAGGTCGCCCCACGTCCCCTTGGCCCACGACATCTTCTGTTCACCAGGGAAGGCAACGAATCGTTGCGCGGTTGCGCCATCGACCCACTGCGGCGCATTGATGGAAAACGGCAGGACGCCGGCGGCCGGCGATTGGACCTTCAGCGACGCAAACAATCCCGTCTCGCTCAGCTTGCGCGGGAAGTTGGACGGGCGATTGGCATTGGGATTGGCGATCACGTGCCAGAGCCCGCCGCCGATGTGATCGACGATGACCGGCTCACCGTCCGGGTCTTCACCGAACGCGACGATGCGCTGGTCCGTCTGGGCGATCGTGCGGTAAGGCTCAAGCGTGTCGCCGTTGCATTTGGCCGCCCAAAGGCGGCTCGTCTGCCAGTCACCGAAGAGGTAGTAGCCGAAGAGGCCCGGCAATTTCTTGCCGCGGTAAACGATGCCGCCCGTGATCGACGCCGACTCCACGTGCGAAGTTGCAGCCTGCGGCTTGGCGATCGGCGTCGGGCCGCGCTTCCCATCGGGGTGGACCGGGTTGGGCCCCTCCATGATGCTCCAGCCGTAATTGCCGCCCGGCTTGCCGCAGTCGATCGACTCCCACAGCTCCCACCCGACATCCCCGATCCACAGGTTCCCAGTCTGCCGGTCAAAGTTCATCCGCCACGGGTTGCGCAGCCCGTAACACCACACCTCGCCCCGCGCGCCCGCCGTATGGACGAACGGGTTGTCCGGCGGGACCGAATAGGCTTTGTCCGCACTGGGATGATCGACGTCGATCCTCAGCACCGACGAAAGCAGGTCGCTCACGTCCTGGCCGGTCGAAAACGGGTCGGGCGGATTCGGGTCGCCGCCGTCACCCGTGGAAATGTAGAGGTACCCGTCCGGACCGAACTTCACGCACCCGCCGTCGTGGCCGCCGCTGAGCCACTCCAGCACGATCACTTCGCTGGTCGGGTCGATGGTGGGCGGGTCGGTCTGGCTCACCATGAAGCGCGAGATGCGGGCGCCGTTCTCATGGTTGCGCTGGTAGGTCGTGTAGTCGAGCGTGTAGCAGATGTAACAATAATGGTTCTGGGCGTAGTGGGGATGAAGCACGATCCCGAACGAATCGCCGGTCCCCTTACACGTTGGAATCTTTTCCAGCCCCTTCACCGTCGCCAGGTCGAGCAGCAGGTCGGCGTGGGTGACTTCGGGGTCATTGCGAAACGAAAAGATTCGACCCTTCTGTAGCATCACGATCCCGCGCTTGCCGTCGGGGGTGAACGTGATGTCCAGCGGATGATCGAACGTGAGGTTGTGGTACGCCCTCGCGGTCTGATACGGATCGGGCGGTTCCGGCGACCCGCTCACCCGCCCCGATGTCCATGCGGCCCGCTCCTCGATCCCGAAAGGCCGCTCGCGGTTGTTCCAGACCCACAGTCCCACACCCACCGCGATGACCAGCAGCCAAAGCAGCGCGATCACGGTCGCGCGCCCATCGTGCCTCCCTCCGTCGCCACTATCGCTCCGTGCACTGGATTCCGTTGTCGTCGTGGTCGTCGCAGTCATGCGTGGCTTACCCTCGCTCGATCGGCCTTAATCGGGTGTTCGCCACGTGGCACGGGCGCCCTCGCCCGTGCTCTGTGCCCGGCGCACGGGCGGGGCGCCCGTGCCACCAGAAAACGCGCGAATAACACCAACTTCGGGCGCTACTCCCTGTCCGTATCGCATCGCCTGCGCCGTCGGCGTGCGCGCGCTCATCGGTCCTGACTCTCCCTGATACGGCCGATAGGCTAATCCTTTCAAGCGCCGCCGACCAGAGTATCGGGCGGCGCGGATACGTCTCCATCGCCAAATACGGTACGATCCGCCCCCATGCGATATGGCAACCTGGCGCTCGTTCTCGTCGCGCTCCTGCTCCCGGCCGGCTGCAACCGCACCGACCCCAACGTGCCCGCGGAGCAAGCGCGGTTCCTCAAGGATTACGACGCCGTCAAGGGTGAATACACCGCCTCGAAGACGCCCGAGAAGCTCGCTGCGCTGAACGCGCTCGTCGCCAAGCCGCAGCGCGTCAGCAACTGGGTCGGCCTGATTACTGCGCCTGCGCGCGATATGGAGCTGGACTTGCACGGCGAGAAATCCGACTCCGTCTGGATCGCCATCCGCCTCGGTCCCAGCTGCCTCGGCGAACTGTTTCGCCTGAAGATGAGCCCCGACGACACGGAGATGGCCGGCAAATTGCTGGCGCTCAAGAAGGATCAGCGCGTAAAGTTCAGCGCGCACTCCACCCTTAAGGAGATCGCCGAAAAGGAAAGCGGCGAGGGGACCGAGATCCCGGTCGTATTCGCAATCGATCAATTGACGGTCATGGAATAAACCCCTCGTGCGGACGCCATCGTTCCGATCGGCGACGAGACCGAAGCGCTGATCCCCTACCGCCGGGTGCGCGATGAGATCCGGGCGTTCATCGAACGGATCGATTCGGAACTGGAACGTTTAGAAGCCGCCGAAAGGAATGGCGGATGAGGAAGCTCGTCTCCGAAAGCATCGGAACGTTTGCGCTGGTGTTCGCCGGCACGGGCGCGATCATCGTCAATGATGCCTCACATGGCGTCGTGACCCACGTCGGCCGGCCCGATCTGCGGCGCCTCGATGAACCCCGCCCGCTCCCTCGCGCCTGCGGTAGTTGCCGGGCAGATCCATCACCTCTGGATCTACCTCACCGCCCCTCTCCTCGGCACCGCCGCCTGTGCTCCCTGGCACGGATGGCTAATGGACGATTCGAGATCGGCGGCTGCATCGGACGGCACGCAGCGCGTCGCGGTGATCGACTCGTAGCAAAATGTACGCGTGCCCGAACGATTGGACAGCGATCAGACGGGACGGCTGTTGCCGCGAATGAGCTTGTGATAGATCACGAGCACGAGGATCGCCCCCAGCGTCGCCACGAGGATGCTCACGATCATTCCACCTCCGGTGGCGATCCCAAGCATGCGAACGATCAGGCCGCCAACGAAGGCGCCGACGAGCCCCAGGATAATGTCGAGCACGATGCCGTCACCATGCTTGTTGACGACCTTGCTGGCGAGAAATCCTGCAACGAGCCCTACAACCAGCCACACAACGACGCTCATCAGCATGCCGCGATCATTGTCGGTGGCGACGGCTTGAGCGAGAAACGAGGGGAGGAGCATCATCGGCGGTCCTTTTGTTCGTGTGATCGAAAATGATCACGCGTGCAAACCGTTATGCGAATGTCGTACCAGCAGTTAGATGGGGTTCGACGCCAGTCTGAGGCCGATTCGAGACGGGCTCAACTCAGTCAAATTGAACGTCGTCGCCTCCTGTCCGCCACAATGTCAGGCCGAGGGATGCCTGAAAATTTTGGTGTGATTACTACGGTAGCTGCCGGCCGATGTGAGGATTATTGGCCCTTGAGATCTCCCGACTGTGCGTGAACGCCCAGCGAATACCGGAGATGACGCGGGCCATCGAAGGAAACACGCCATGAAATCTCGATTGACGTTGATTTTCGCCGCCCTCGTCGTCTTGCTGGGTGCCATGCTCTGGGTCATGCACGATCGACGCGATAACGCGGGCGGGCCCGTGATCGCCAGCGAGCAGGCCCTTACAGTCCGGAGCGAGCCGGCTGGCGTGCAATCCACCGTTCTCCCGGTCGTCCCCCTCCCGGCTCCGCCCCTCCCGACGCGAACGCCCGAACCCAAGCCCCAGCCGATGGTGCACGTGAGTACTTCCGGAGACGTGAACTACGTTGCCCGGGACGGCGACACCATTTCTCAGTTGGCCATCGCATTGCTTGGCAGCGACTCGAAGGAACACCGCGACAGCGTGGTCGCGGCGAACCCGTCCTTGCAGCCCAACGCGGATCGCGTGCTCACGGGTCAGAATTACACCATCGTGCGTGCGTCTGAGGCGACAGGTTCATCGGACCCGACAAGCCCCGCCAGCCCGCCGGCCAACGCTCCCGTCGGCCGCACGCTGAAATATGTCGCTCAGCCGGGCGATACCGTTGGGGTGCTTGCCGCTAACCTGCTTGGTGGCGACACGAAGGCCAACCGCGCAACCATCGTTGGCTCGAACACCTCGTTGCAGCAGGATCCCGATCATCTGGTCGCCGGCCAGACGTACACGATCGCCGCTCCCAACGGCCTTGCCGCGGCTCCCGATGCAAAGGCGGGCGCGGCCAGGACAAGCGAACCGGACGCCGATGACGCCGCACGCCTCGGCGTTGGCCGCGTGCTCCGTTACACGGCTCAGGCCGGAGATTCGGTGTCGAAGCTTGCGATCGTCCTGCTTGGAAGCGATACGCCCGCGAACCGCGACCTGATCTTTCAGAGCAACGTCGGCCTGAGGGAGAACCCGGATCGCCTGATCGCCGGCCGGACTTACTGGATCGTCGCGCCGACCGAAGCGGCCGCCGGCTCGAAGTAGTGCGTTCGACGTGGAGATCATCCGATGAGCCGTACTCCAGAAACGCTCAGATTTTTCGCTTCCGTTCGGGGCTGGCTGAAGAAGCTCGTGACGGCCAGGAACGCAAAAGAACGACGCGCGGAGGATCAAATCCACCAATCGCAGGTGCGACGAGAGCTTCGTGGCTTACCGCCGGACCACGATCCCGACGCGCCCAGGCCAAAGGAATAATCGGCTGCGAAGTTTTTCGACGATGCAAGTCCAGCAACGGCCTCGTTCTCCGCCGTTCCCACTTCGCTCGGCGCATAAAAAAGCCTTCGGCATTTCGCGCCGAAGGCTTTTTTGAGGTAAATCAAATCAGGCCCGGCGACGGCGGGCGAGAAAGCTGAGGCCACCGAGGCCGAGGAGGCCAAGCGAAGCTGGCTCGGGCGTGCTGGCAGTTCCGAGCACGTCGAGCTCGCGATAGCCGACGTAGCCGTTCTGGGTTGACGGAAAGGAGAACTGGACCGCCGTGACGTTCGTGAGCCCGATCCCCGTCACCAGCACTTGCAGGGCCGAGGGACTCCCGCCGGTGTAAGCCTGGCTCACAGCAGTCAGGGGCGTGAAGACGGGGTTCGTGGTGGTCGTTCATCACCGTCCTCGTTGCGATGCTCCTGCCGGCCCTGAGCCGGGCGAAGGACGCGCTGCGCCAGATTCAATGCGCCAACAACATGCGAGCCGTGGGCCACGCCTTTTTCGCGTACGTCGCGGACAACAACGGGTACATGCCCACCACCGCCGGTTCAGGACAATCGAGCTACAACTGGGTCTTCTGGCAATCCAATCGAAACATCAACCAGTCGGCCCTGGCCGTCTATCTTCCGCAGCGGGACGAAGCGCTGCGCGACCTGTTCCGCTGCCCCGCCAACCCGGTCGAGAACGCACAGGGTTTCCAGAACGGCGGCAGCTATCCACTCACGTTCACCATGAACGGGATCCTGATCTTCGATCCCGGCTTGCGCTTTCGCGAGCGTGAAGAACCCCGCCAACAAGTACCTGTTCTACGACGAAAACGAGAACGCCGACGACGACATCTTCTGGTACGGCACCCAGCGCGATACCCTCGCCGGCCGGCACGGCGGACGCACGCTGCAGACCGCATTCCCCAACGGCGTCCAGGTCACGACCATCCTCCGCTACGGCAACGTCCTGAGCTATGATGGCCATGTATCGCTGGCCGATAACGACATGTGCCACACCTTAGCCCTCAACGATCCTCGCTTTCCCTGAAACAAGGGCGGCCCAATAAACGCGGTGACCCGCCGTCTGTCCGACGATGACGTCACTCGATCCCGGCGTCAGGACCGCGAAGGACTTCCTGTCGAATTTCTCGCCCGATCACTCAGGCTCGCCACGCGATTTTCCGATAGCAAGGTGTGGATCAAAATTTCGCACAACCTGTCCCCGAACCAACGACTGCTCCCCGCTTCCACGAGTGCCAGCGCGGCGAGCCCCGGCAGCCCGCTTACCTGATCTCAGTCCTCTACAAGCAGGACCAGGCCGTGCTCTCCGAATACGGCGTCTGCCTGTGCGATCGGTCAAACCACGGCCTCGGGTTGTTCTCCCACACTCCGATGGAAACCTCCGAGACGGTGTCGGTCTCCCTGCGGGATGAAAATGGGATCGTGAGCCGCTCACAGTACATCGTGAAACATTGCGGCCCTTCCCAACAGGGCAAGTTCCGCGTCGGTCTCGAGCTCCTCCCGCCCTTGGCGCAGTCGCAGCCGTTCACTTCTTGAAATATGAGTGGGTCAGACATTCTTTATTCCTGTCTGCCTCCACCAAGAAGAAGGATAGATGAACGCAGCTTTCTGGATCGTGGTCGCGGTGATCCTCGCTGCCGCAGCGTCGATCGTGGCCTGGCGAACGGCTGGCAAGAATGCGGGACGGCGACGCCAGCGGCGCAGCGATCGCTATCAGCAACGCTTCAAGCGATCGGTGACGCGCCGGTGAATCGCCAACGGAACCGGGGCGCGTAAGCGTCGCGAAGGAGGCGTGATCCACCGGCAGTGCACAACTGCATAAGGGGGAGAGTATTTAGGGTTGACGGGCTTGAGCCGCCGCGGCGTCAGGTGTCGGGTGTTCTTCACCGGCCGTCAGCTTCAGCTAGGCGGCGACGATAGGTCTTCGAAATACGCGCGATCACTCGGGACGCTACGTTTTTACGAACCGGTAGTTTGCTGACGACGAACGTGCTCCCGAACACCACCTACATGCAGCCGATTGGGATTTGCGGGGGCGTAATCGTCCGCCGGTCGGCAGCGCCAATTACTTTGCCGCGATCGCGAAAGATCGTTGTAAGGCTGACGCGGGCAGGGAATCCTCACCGGCAAGATCGTAACGCATCATTCCTGGGAAAATGGAACGACGCGAGCGCCTAGCCGCGTTTGCCGAAGCCGGTCACGGCCATCAGCAATCCAAGTACGCCCGCGGCGATCCCGCCCACGATGTACCAGGTGGTTGTCTGGGTGAACCGCCCGGCGAACGTGTTGCTGACCTGATCCGCGACCGAATGGGATGCATTCAACCCCATGACCAGGAGCGCCACGCCGCCGACCAGCAGGACGATCCCGATGATGCGTGTCATGTTCATGTGTCAATTCTCCAACGAATGTGGCGAGCAATGTGGACGAGACCAAAGGGGGAATCGCTGATCAATCACGCCGACGATTCGTGAAAAATAATGCAAGGACGACGCCGATCGCCGCGGCGATCAGGACGGCGATGAGCGGGCGTTGTTGCACCGTCTCCTCGACCCCGGTTTTCCATCGTCGAGCCGTCTCACGGCCCTGGTCAAACGACTCACGAGCCACGCTGGCCGCGCGGTCGTACTGATGACCGACGGCCTCGCCGACCCGCCCGGCCGTATCGCGGAGCGAATCGGCCGCTTGCGCGGCCTTCTCGCTTACGGCGGAAGCGGCGGTCCTGACCGCCCCCTCTACCTTTCCCTCCGCTTTTCCAGCTTCATCACTCACGTCCGTTACCGACTTTTCGATGTTTCGCTTTTCGTTGCTCAGATTTCGTCCTTTCAAATAGTTTTCGCACTGTCGCAGCCGGTGGCTGATTTTGTAACGGGCAATCTCTGCTGCCCGAGGGGAATTTTCGGCCAACCTGGCGTTTCTGGCGTCGGAGAAGCCGTGGAGGACTGTGGTAAGTCGTGCACGCGACGCGAGCTTTCTCGGTTTTTTGGAACCCGCGGCAGGACGACGACCTGCGGCTCCGTAGTCCGCCGGCCATTGTCAAAAATTTTTCGCTTGCAATGTGGCTTACCATTCGATAATGTGGTAGTTATATATTCGCACTTGGGTTTCGGGATCATTCGTTTTGAGCAAAACTGAGTCGAGTTTTCTTACGGGTGAGTTCGAAAGCGTTGCGTTTTTCAAATCAAACGGAGGAGACAATGCGTTTGCTAAAATCTTTTGGCTGGGTTGCTGGAGCCGGTTCCCTGGTGCTTGCCGTGGCTGTGCCGGCCCGTGCCGCCTTGATCTACAGCGCAACCGGGTCGCCAAGCCTCGTCGGGACGGAGACGGGGGACTTGGGCGTCCTTAAAAGCTTTACCACGGACGTTACATTCACTTATGTTTCTGGCGACACGGGTGTGATCATCGCTGAACTGGGACAGGCAGCAGTGAATACTGGCTGGCACGATAGCCAAGTCGAATTAGCCAGCGACGGTACGATTCGCGTTGCGGTTTGGCCGTTTAACGGCGGACAGGGCAATGCCAATGAGATCAACCTCGGGGCCGCGCCGCTCGGCAGCGACACCGTGCAATACTCCTACGATGACACCCTTCAGCTACTCAGTGCACAGGTAAACGGCGGGCCGATCTCCATGTACGCCATCACCCGCCAGGATCCGATATCCAATGGACAGTCGCAGCAGCGATTTGCATTCGGCGCGCCGGAAAGCACCAGCCAGTCTTTGGGGAACGCTAATACCTTTCAGGCCTACAGCGACACCATCAGCTCCGTGCAGATTTACGATGTCGTGCCAGAACCGGCCAGCCTGGGCTTTGTGGCGCTAAGCACCCTCGGCCTGCTCGCCCGCCGTCGATCGATCCGCTGAGTATTCCGGCTTTCACGTTCTTGGAAGATCGTCAGCTCCCGGCAATATGTTTGCCGGGAGCCTTTTTGTCGGTGATGAATCGCGAACTCCGAAGTATCATCGCGGCAGTCGCGTGCCTGATGGGCGCCGCCAGCGGATGCGACCGCTCACACGATTCCCGCGCGCCCGCCAACCAGACCGCGGCCACCGAACCCTGGTTCGAAGATGTGACCGCCGGCCGTCACCTCACGTTCGTTCACGATGCCGGCCCAATGCCGGAACCGGCTACCGCGCATTACTTTTATCCCCAGATCATGGGCTCGGGCGCCGCACTCTTCGACTACGACGATGACGGACGGCTCGACATTTACCTGGTCCAGAATAGCGGTCCAGGCGGCAGGAAAAATCAACTGTTTCATCAGAACGCGGATGGCACGTTTCGTGACGTGAGCGCCGGCAGCGGCCTGGATGTCGCCGGGTATGGCATGGGCGTGGCCATCGGCGATGTGAATAACGACGGGTATCCCGACCTCCTGCTCACCGAATACGGCCGCATCCGCCTGTTTCTCAATCACGGCGACGGCAAGTTCACCGACATCACGACCGAATCCGGTCTGGACGATCCGCATTGGGCCACTGCGGCGGCCTTCGTCGATTACGATCGCGATGGCCGGCTCGACCTGGTCGTGACCCATTACCTCCAATACGATCCCACGCGCGCCTGCCGGGATCGGATCGGACAGGGAGATTACTGCGGACCCGGCGATTTTCCCGGGGCGGTGACCCGGCTGTTTCATAACAACGGAGCCGCCGGAGGTTCGCCCGTCCGATTCGAGGATGTGACCGAATCGTCGAAGCTCTCAACGCGCGCTGGCGCTGGATTGGGTGTTGTCTGTCTCGACTTTAATGGGGATGGCTGGCCGGACATTTTCGTGACCAACGATGGCCGTCCCAATCATCTCTGGATCAACCAGCATGACGGCACGTTTACCGAAGAAGCGATCGAGCGCGGCCTGGCCTTCAACGGTTTGGGCGCGGCGCCGGCGAACATGGGAATTGCGACGGGCGACCTGTCCGGCAATGGCCTCTTCTCCCTTTATGTGACGCATCTCGGCAGTGAAAACAACACGCTCTGGACGCCGCAGCCGGTCGGTTTTTTCCAGGATCGGACCGGCGCCGCCGGGCTGGATAACACGGCGTGGCACGGCACCGGCTTCGGGACGGCATTGGTCGACGTGGCCAATGACGGCCGATTGGCGCTGGTCGTCGTGAATGGCCGCGTGCGCCGGCGATCGCCGGGCGAGGCTTCCCCGGCGCCGTCGACGTCGCTCGCTTCGGGCGGGAAGGCGGAACCGCACTGGTCGCAATACGCCGAGCGAAATCAGATTCTCGAGAATTATGGCGGCGGGAAATTCCATGATATTTCCGAAGCGAATCCCGCGTTCTGCGGCATCGCCGCGGTCTGGCGCGGCCTCGTCGTTGGCGATCTCTTCAACGATGGCGGAATCGATCTGCTGGCGACAACCGCGGGCGGAGAGGCACATCTGTTTCGCAACGCTTTATCGCACCGGGGTCACTGGGTCGTCGTCCGTGCGATCGACCCGGCGCTGCACCGCGACGCGTATGGCGCGCGCATCTCGCTCAGCGTTCATGGGCAGCACCTGACGCGGTGGATCAATCCAGCCGGCAGCTACTTATCGAGTAACGATCCACGGGCACATTTCGGAGTGGGCGGCTCCGATCGCGTCGAGCAGTTCGATGTGCTTTGGCCGGATGGCGTGGGCGAATCGTTCCCTGGATCTGCCGCGGATCGGATCGTCGTACTTCGACGCGGGCAAGGACGGCCCAAGCCAACGACGGGACCTGCCCGTGGCCCCGCGAGCGCCGCGCTGCCGACGATCTTCGTTCCGTAGGCTCGGCTGGATCTGCGAGGACGAGCGACGATGAAACAGGCTCCGATCGCTGTTCGGTCGAGGTTGCCCGCTCGCGCGGTACGCATGCTCCTTTTGGTCGCACTGGTCGCGATCTCGATCTTCGCAGTGGTATCCGTTCTACACTATCGCCGTGCGGAGATTGCCGCGTCATCGGAAGACGACGGCGCAGCGGCCGACGCGCCCGCAGGCTTCCTTGAGTTGCCGCTGAACGGCATCGATCCGCAAGTTGCGGCGGCCATCACCCGGGCCGAGGCGGCCGTTCGAGTCGCCCCGCGATCGGCTTCGGCGTGGGGAACGCTGGGGATGGTGCTGGAGGTTCACGACATGCCGCAAGCTGCTCGCGTCGTCTTCGCCAAAGCCGAATTGCTCGATCCCCGCGAGCCGCGATGGTCTTATCTTCGTGGAAATCTGCTTTCCGCCTCCCGACCTGATCTGGCTCTGGTGGCGCTGCGCCACGCGGCGGATCGTTGTGACGTCGCCGGCGATGGGAATGCCCTGCCGCGAATTCGCCTGGGTGAATTACTCCTGTCACGCCAGCAGTTCGACATGGCCCAGCCCGAATTCGATCGCGTGCTGCGCGCCGAGCCGTCCGATACCCGCGCGAAAATGGGACGGGCCCGCTGCCTGATGGAGCGTGGCGACGTTGCCGCGGCGATTCGCAGCGCCAACGAATGCGTGTCCGATCCCCGCACGCACCAGGCCGCCGAGGCGTTGCTCGCCCAGGCGTACGCGCGACAGGGGGAATCCGATTCCGCCCAGATCGCCGCCGGCGCCGCTGCCGACAGCGCGCGTGACCAATCCTGGCCTGATCCGTTCCTTCGGGAGGCCGCGAAGCTGGCGGTCGGCCGTACGGCTCGCGAGACGCTGGCTGGCGCGCAGCTCGATGCAAACCACCACTCCGAGGCGATCGATCAGCTTCAGTCGCTGATCAAGGACTATCCTGACGACGCCGTGGCGTGGCTGCTGCTGGGACGCGCATACATCTTCTTATCAGATCGTCCGGGCGCGGAGCGCGCGCTGCGACACGCCGAACAGCTCGACCCGGATTCCGTCTCAGTTCAATTTCATCTAGGCGTGATGTACCGGGCGGCGGGCGACTTGCCGCGGGCGGCTGCCTGTTTTCGCAAGGCGGTGGCGCGCCAGCCGGACTACGCCGCCGCGCAGTTCGACCTGGGAAAATGTCTGGCACATTTGGGCGAGCGCAAGGAGGCGGCGTCAGCGCTGCGCGAAGCGATCCGATACGATCCGAGTTCATCGCGCGCCCATTCGGAACTCGGCCGTCTCCTCGCCGAGGGCGACAGATCTGAGCTGCCGGAGGCGATCAGCCATCTCAAGCGGGCGGTGTCACTCAATTCCGCCGATGTCCCGGCGCGCGAAGCGCTCCAGCGACTGACCGCCGGGCAGTGAACGGCCAACGCATCGGGCCGGCCATCAGTATCCGCTGATGTGAGAACTCGATTGAACATCAACCGCGGCGCTGTGCTTCTCGTGATGGCGCTAATGCGACCGTGCGCGCTGCCGGCCAGTGGGCAGGTGGTGGGTTGGCGGGGGAACTGGACGGGGCATTATCCGGATTCCCATCCGCCGACGGAATGGCACCGCTTGCCCAAGGGGGCGATGGAAGGGATGCGTTGCTCAACTACGCCATCAGATCCGGTCGCGGTAAGTGAGTCGCCGGAGGTGGTGGATGGGATCATTTCGCAATGGTTGGTGACGGGGCCGTTTCCTGTAAAGAATTCGGTCGCGGAATCTGGGATCTCCCCGATCGGCGACGAGACCGCACTGCATCCAAAGGTGGGTGACAAGGCCGGGGAGAAGGTGTGGAAGCCGCTCACGATCACGATGGATCCGTGGTCGTTCGGGACGACGGAACTTCCCTTCACGGATGTGGGGCGGGAGGTGGGGAATGCGATCAACCAGATCGGTTACGCGTACAGCTCGATCTACTGCACGCGCGCCGGACGGCTGCGGGCGGTGGTGGACCACAGCTTCGGACTCTGCGTCTGGGTGAACGGCAAGCAGGTCTATTGCGACGCGCAGCGGCAGGTGGGCCTGGGTTCGTATGCGCAGTTGAGCAACCACGCGCGGGCGCTGACGACGCCGGTCTGCCGCGACTTTGAATTCGACGTAGAGCGCGGCTGGAACCGGCTGCTCTGCAAGACCAGCAGCGCCAATCGAGAGGGATACAACGAGATGCGCTTCTGCCTGCGGCTGGCGGACGTGCCCTCGGTGCCGTACGACTCGAAGAACATCGCCTGGATGGCGGAGTTGCCCAATCGAGGCAATGCAACGCCGGTCATCTCCGGCGGGCGCATCTTCGTGGCGTCGGAGCCGGATGACCTGGTCTGCCTCGATGCGGCGACCGGCAAACGACTGTGGATCGCCTCCAACAACTATTATGACGCGATGCCGCAGGCGACGCGCGATGCGGATCCGCGGTTTGCCAAAGTCATCGCGCCCCTCGCGGCGAAGCTGAGCGAAGCGACGGACCCGGCGCAACGGCTCGATGCCCGCCGCCAATTGCAGGAAGCGCTGCTGGCGATCGACAAGAAAAAGTTCAACCTTCGCCTCAGCGGGCATCTCGCCAGTCACTTCGGGATCGTCGGCTTCGCCACCCCGACTCCCTGCGCGGATGGGAAGAACGTGTACGTCTGGTTCGGCAACGGCGTCGCGGCCTGCTACGACCTGGAGGGCCATCGCCGCTGGATCACGCGCGTCGATGCCGAGATCTTGAACTACGCCTGTTCGCCGGCACTGATCGGCGGCAAGCTCGTGGTCTTCATGGACAAGCTGATCGCGTTTGACGCCGCCACCGGCGCAATCGCGTGGGAGCAGCCTTCGGTCGAAAAGAACATCGGCGCTATCCTGCCGGCGCGCCTGGCGGGGGTGGATGTGATCGTCAGCCAGCGCGGGGAGATCGTGCGCGCGGCCGATGGCCACGTGCTCTGGGACAACCCCGACAAGGTGGCGAGCGATTCGGCGTGGTCGCCGCCGGTCATCATCGGGCAGACGATCTACCTCCCCTGCTATGGTGTGAAGATGATCGCGGTGGTGGACTGCGCCGGCGCGACGGGAGATCCCTGGAAGCTGACGCCGATCAAGATCAGCGACTACGCCGTCGACCGCAGGCCCGACGGGTCATGGGTCGACCGCCCCACCGCCGGCTCGTCGCTGGTCTACGAGGGATTGGCATACGACGTCGATATCTGGAGCACTTTTTACGCGGTCGACCTGGTCGCGCGCAAGCTCGCGTATCGCCAGGACGTCGCGCTGCACGGCTTGTTCCATTACAACTCGATCCCGATCGCCGCCAGCCCAACCCTGGCCGGCGGGCACGTCTACATCCTCGACAACCAGGGTACGACGCTGGTGATCGAGCCGGGCCGCACCTTCAAACAGGTCGCGTGCAACCGCATCGCCACCGAACTGCCGCGCACGAGCACCATCCCCGCCCAGGAGGCGATCAGCTACGGCCCGATCGTGGCTTACGGAGACCGGCTCTACCTCCGGGGGGAGCGCTACTTATATTGCATTGCGAAGGAATGAAGCGGCAGCTCGACTAGCGCGGCGCCAGTAGCTCGATCGGAATGCGTGTTGCGTCGGCGTCATGGGGTAGCACGATCGCCACGTTCGCGCCTTGCTGGTCCCCATTTGTCACAATAACGCGAACGCGGCTCGAAACGAGATGCGGGGGCTCGCTGAAGATCAGGCGGTCGAATGCCACGTGGGTCGGGCGAAGGACACGCTCCCCATCGACGACGCGGAGCTCGGCGTACGTCCGCGACGCCGCGGACGGATTGGCGCGGACTTGATCGGTATTGGTCTGGGCGGACATGCACATCCATCGTACATTCCATACGAGTTCCCTGCGCTGAAATGTAGGCTCCCTGGTTGCCCTTCGGCGGAAGGTTCAGCTACGATCATCGCATGAGCACCGTCGAACTTCGTCGCGAGATCAAGAAGGCCATCGACCGACTTTCAAAGGAGCGGCTGACCTCACTGGCCGACTACGTCGACTTTCTGACTCGTCCACCGCTGGAGCAGCGCGTGAATACAGCGCGAACCGAAATCGCCTCGGGCAAGGGCGTCGATTGGCGTAAGGTCCGCTCCGATGTTTGACGTGATCTATCCCCGGAGGCGCGGGCCTTTTTTGCGATGGCTGACAATCCACTGGCACGAAAACTGGCGCGTTGTTTCAGACAACTGGAGCATGAACCACGTCGCCACAACAACACTAAACGGCTATCGGGAAGACTGGCAGGGCTTCTTCGTTACCGTGTCGGTGATTGGCGCGTCGTGTACCAGATTGACGACAAGGCATCTCAAGTGCTGGTTCTTTCAATAGCCAACCGCCGTGAAGTGTACGAGTAACCAACTCCTTCAAACGAGCGGCTGAAAACCGGCCCTTGGACGGCCAACCCTGTCTCCGGGCCGGCATTCCCGTATTACATTGGTACAGAATCGATCGACTGTACTGCTAGCGCGGCGCCAGTAGCTCGATTGGAATGCGCGTCGCATCGGAGTCATGGGGCAGCACGATCGCGACATGGCGCTGCTCCAAATCGCCATTTCGTAGGATAACTTCGAGTTCCCCTCCAGTCAGCCGAGGTGGCTCGGTGAAGCACAGCTCGTTGGGGCCAACCTGGGCCGGCTTGAGACGGCGGTCGCCGTCCAATACGGTGAGCGTCGCATAGACCCAGCTCCGATTCTCGCTCGTCGTTGCCGTGTCAAGGGAACGCGTCATGATCGATCCTCGGTTGAACCAGTACGAATCGGAGCATCACGGCGGCGGCTGTCGAAGATTTTCCCACGCTTATTCCGAACACGAATCCGCTTTGATCGGCGCTGGATTGAGACTGCGCCTCAACGAGACACCCGTTCGCTCTCACTTCCCTTTACATAAGACCTTCTGCGCCTCGCTGGCGATCAGGGCGCCGAGGATCGCATTGCCATACAGGGAGGGATGGACGCCGTCGGGGGCTAGTTGGGTGGCGCGTTTGCTGGCGAACTTTTCCTTGAACGGGGCCGTGTCGATCAGGTGGACGTTCTTGTCCCCTTCCTGATTGCGTGCCGCGACGGCCGCCGCCACTTCACCGGCGTGCCAGCCGAGCGGTGGGGTCACGCAGAAAATGGCGGCGTGGGGAGCGGCCTTTCGCACCGCGGCGAGCCAGCCGGTGTAGGCGGCGGTGATGTTCGAGGGCTTGGACGAGTCCTCGAGAAAATCGTTGGTGCCCATGGCGCAGAAGATGTAGTCCGGCTCGGGCAGGAGCAAGCCGTTGCTAAGGCGCGAAGTGGCGGCATCGTAGTGGTCCCACGTCTGCGGCAACGGCGGCAAGGCCATGCCCACCTTCACCATTCCCTGTCCGCCGGTGCCAAGCTGGCCGTACTCGCAATCGAGTGCGGCGCAGACCAGCGGGAACCAGGTGACGCGGGCATTGTTCATGAGCAGGTTCGAGTAATAGGGACAGGGACCTTCGGCGCAGACCCCTTCCGTGATTGAGTCGCCAAAGCCGATCGCTTTGCGCGGGTGGAGCGATACGGGGAGTAGCGACCCGCCGGCGTCTAACTGCACGCCGGCCACGCGCAGGTGAACGGTGGACGCGGCCCAGCGATCGGGTCCAAGATTGGCGGAGCGAAAATGGAACTCGAGCTGATGCGGCTTGCCGGCATCAAGGCCATCGGCCAGAGGCAGCGGGTAGACGTCGTCGGTTTTCGTCAGTTGAGTGGTCTTGAACGGACCTTCGTCGATCGAGTATTCGACGACCGGCATCGAGGCCGGCGGACATCCCTTGTTGGCAGCGCCATCAATCAGCAAACGGATCGATTGGGATCCCTGGAATTTAACCTTGAGATAGGCGCCAGGCATTGTGGCTTCGGCGCGGGCCGCTGCGCCTGCGCCGGTGGATTTCCACACGTACGGTGCGAAGGCGATCTTCACATCGTCGGCGGCGATCGTCGCGAGCGATGGGCCGGTGCCCTGGTTTGCTGGAGGCGTCGGATCGGCAAACGCCAGTTGCACCCATCCGCCTAGGCAAATCAAAACCAACGTCAAACGAAGATGATGCAGATTCATCGTGTTCATCGTGTTTCCAGGAAGTGACCTGAGGCGCTTGTGTAACCACGCGTCGCCCCGCGTTTGGTTTCCACCGAATGGCGAAGTGTATCCCGACGGCTGCTTGTTGGCATGCTTCGGGATTTGGCGCGTTCACCCTCGCCCCGGCGACGGCCCGGCCCCCGCGTGGGACGGCGTACCTGAAGACGTCTGATCACCTGCTGGACACCACGGCGGGACACGTTGCGGTGGGCTGGCTGATCGTCGAAGACCTGCTGACCGTCGTCGTGCTCGTCCTGATCCCGGCGCTGGGCTCAACGGAGCACGTCGACGCGGCGGGCGGCGCTCATACGGCCGCGCACGGCGGCCTCGCGTGGACGCTGCTGGTCGCGATGCTGAAGCTGGCGGCGCTCGTCGTGCTGCTGCTGGTCGCCGGGGCAAAGGTCATCCCGTGGGTGATGGTGAAGGTGGCCCGGCTGCGCTCGCGCGAGCTGTTCACGCTCACCGTGCTCGTGATGGCGGTCGCGATCGCCGCCGGGTCGGCTCACTTCTTCGGCGCGTCGATGGCGCTGGGAGCGTTCCTGGCCGGGATGGTCGTCGGCCAGTCGGCGGTCTCGCAACAGGCGGCGGCCGACGCGCTGCCGCTCCGCGATGCGTTCGCGGTCCTCTTCTTCGCCTCGGTGGGCATGCTCTTCGACCCGGCGTTCGTCGTGCATCAGCCGTGGCTGGTCCTGGCGGGGCTGGGGGTGGTGATCATCGTCAAGCCGCTCGCCGCCCTGAGCCTCGTCGCGATCATCGGATATCCGGCGCGCACGGGATTGATCGTCGCGCTCGGGCTGGCGCAGATCGGCGAATTCTCGTTCATCCTCTCGGAACTCGGCCGGCGTCATGGCCTGATGAGCGAAGCCGGGCACAACGTGCTCGTCGCGTGCGCGCTGGTCTCGATCACGCTCAACCCGATCCTGTTCCGATTTCTCGACCGTTTCGAGCAGACGCTCATGCGCATTCCGACGCTATGGGCCTTCATGAACCGCAACGCCGGGCGCCGCGAGCGGGAGATGAACGAGCGGGCGGGCGCGGCGCTCGAACAGGCGGACGGACCGTTAGCGGTCGTCGTCGGCTACGGCCCGGTGGGCCGGACGGTGGACGAGATCGTCCGCAAGAACGGCCTGCAGACTGTGGTCGTCGACCTGAACATGGACACCGTGCAGTCGCTCCAGCGCGCGGGCCGTCGCGCGTTTTACGGCGACGCCTTCAACATCGAGGTGATGCACCAGGCGCTGGCGCGGGCGACGCACCTGATCATCACCCTCCCCCACTCGACCAACCGCAATCCCCTGATCGTCGCCGCCAAGCTGATCAACCCGGCGATGAAAATCTTCGTCCGCGCCCGCTACATCTCCGAGCGGGAAGAGCTGACCCAGGCCGGCGCCGATGCGGCGGTCTTCGAGGAAGCCGAGGCCGCCGTCGCGCTGGCGAACCTGTTCGAGTTCGACCGGGGCGCCGACGCCGCCACCGCGGAACGCGAGGCCTCGCGGATCCGTCAACAGTTCGGCGCCCCGACGACGGTGCCGCCGCACGCGGGGTGAGACCAGAACGTCGGATTATCCTTCACCCGCATCATCGCCGCGTAACCTTTTGCCGACCAAGGCTCGCGACCATCGCGATCAGTTCGGCGGCCTCGACCGGCTTGGCGACGTGGTGCTGAAACCCGGCCGCCACGGCGTTCATCCGGTCCTCCGCCCGAGCGTACGCCGTCAACGCGACGGCAGGCGTCTGGCCGCCCTGTTCGGGCGATAACGCCCGTACCCTTCGCATCAGCGCATAGCCGTCCTCCTCGGGCATGCCGATGTCGGACACCAATACATCGGGGCGGTCGGTCACCAGGCGTTCCATGGCCTCCGCGACCGATGCGGCGACGATCACGATTGCCTTACAGTCTTCCAGCACTCGCTTCACGAGCATCCGCGCGTCCGGCTCGTCATCCACGACTAACACCTTCAAGCCCTCGATCTGATCACGTGTGATCGGCGTTACTGGCACGGTCGCCGAGGCGCGGTGGCGGCGAATCAGCGAGGGCACGACGTCCGCGTGAACTACAGTCAGGGGAAGGGACACCGTAAAGGTAGCACCCTGACGCAGGCCCGGACTTTTCGCGCGGATCGTTCCCCCGTGCATTTCCACGAGTTGCTTCACGATGGCCAATCCAAGGCCCAAGCCCCCGTGCCTGCGGGTCGTGCTCGCGTCGGACTGCCGGGAATGAAATTTCGGATGTCGCACCTCCGAGGCCGAGCGCGATCCGCGACCATTTTCGTGCCGGGGGCGGTGAGCACACGACTGCTCGAATGGGTCCAAGATCCGCACGCGGACTTGTACGAACGCACCCGCACAGTGCGGGAGCGTTTAGATGCCGTGGGATTTCGGGGAAGTGTAAATGATTGGTTCAACTGGTTCGAGAAAGAACGTGAAGGAAACCATCGAGAGGCGCGGACGATTTAGTGATCGCAGGATGGACTATTCGCTCGTAATTGCGATAAATGCCTGTATGATTGATGGAGTTGTATTCTTGTTGGGGCACTTACGCCGGAATCTGCCGCTTGGTTGATTTCTCGCAGATGACCGAATTTGGGAATATCAGGAAGCGACGAGCGAGCTAAGTCTTCATGGAAAACTCGGCGCCTCAGTCCGTGCACCGACAAATCTACGATCTGCGGGCGTTCACCCTCGTCGAGCTCCTGGTGGTGATTGGGATCGTCGCCGCGCTGATCGCGCTGCTTCTCCCGGCGCTTAATCGGGCCCGTGAAGCGGCCAAACAAACTGCCTGTCTCAGCAATCTCCGCCAGATCGGTTTTGCAATGCAGATGTATGCCGGAGAGCAGAAGGGATTTCTCCCTCCGCACGTCCCCAACGGTTTCGCCTTTGGAGTCTTTAACTTCGCGGACACTGGTGTCTGGGACGGCCCCTCCCCCAACTGCCTCGGATCATTTCTCCCGTACCTCAATCACGATTGGCATCTCTTTGCCTGTCCGAGCCTCGACACAGACCGCATTTATTTTGGCATCAATCCTTCTGATACCAGCGACGGCAGCTACATGGGCAATGCCGTGATCATGGGGCAGAAGATCGGACGTATAGGCCATTCCTCAGAGGTGATTGCGATGCAGGAGTGGGGATGGCGGTCCAACTCAGCATGGTGCCGGCCGACTCTGATCACCGGCTCCTCACCACCCGCCTACACATGGTGGCACAGCATCGCCATCGGATACGAAGAGTACAGCGCCCTCCATTGGGAAGGCGGCAACCTTCTGTTCGTGGATGGGCACGCCGAATGGCGGCTTCACAAATCCCTGCATGCAAGCGATTTCGCCCTCATCGGCGGCCCTGGTTATTCCGGCAGCCCAACCGATGATTGGACGACCGACCAAAGTCGCACATACGCCGCGGGATTCTGATTGCACCTGTCCCGCTTTTGCATCCCGCTTTTTCGGGTCCCTATCGGTGAAGCAGGTCGCAGACAAAGTGCTAAAATTTTAGATTTCAACCCGCATTTGCCTTGACTTGCCTATGAAGGGCGAGCACAATGGTACCAGCCTCGAATTACCCTAAGAAAAGGCCTCCACAAACCATTGTGGAGGCCTTTTCTGTGGTGTGCCGGGCATGGGCCCGATGACTTGGAGGTTTAAGTCCTCCCGGGGCTAATGGCACAAAGTTAAGCCGTATCGCAATGCTTGGCGCGGAGTTGCACTTTGAGCTGCGCACGCGGGACCGTCATGTAGGGGAACTGCTTTTTTCGCGCGCTTTAGGACCGCGGCTCCAGTCGCCCTGGGCGCCACGGGTTGATCTTGATTCGAGCGATCACCGCAAGCTCGCCGTAGCGCAGCCACGCGAGGGTGTCGGCGAAGCTCAGGCGATCGACGTTTACCCGCTGCGATCTGGCGGCGCGCCCCATGCAGCGCCGAATCAGGTTGTAGACCAGCAGAAACATCAGCCGCTCCTTGCGGATTCCTTCGACGGTTTTGCACTTGAGCACATCCATTCCCAAGGTGATCTTCAGGTGGCGGAGATCGGTTTCGATCATCCAGCGCGCGAGCCTGAGCTCGATCAATTCATCCGCCGGACATTGTTCGGCGTCGAGCAGCGTCGTGGCGATCGTCACCGTGATGGCGCGAAAACCATTGCGCTTGAGGGTGCGGCGAATCGGTTCAGATGGCGAGCGTTAGCAGAAATACCAAGGGCGAAACTCGAATCCTCTTCGCTGGCCGCGATGGGCGGAAGTTGCTTTGGCTGGGCAAGCAATCGAGGAAATTCGTCGATTCGTTCAAGGCGAGGGTGGAGGCGATCATCGCGGATCAGCTCTGCGGCCGGTCTCATGAGCCGGATCTGTGCCGGTGGCTTACGGCCACAGTCGGCGGAACCTCCTCGTTTTTTTGGGCGATAAGAAATTGATGAGGACAATTGACGAGGGGACCGCAGAAAAATTCCCCGGTTGGTTGAAGACGAATGAAAATCTCTCGGCGGCGACGATCTCTCGCCGCATCATTGCTGCTCGGCAGTTCTTCAAGTTCGGCGCGCGGTGGCGCTACATCTCGGAAAATCCAGAGGGCGAGAGCCGCTACACGCCGATCTTCCCGGAGCTTCGCCCACATCTTCCCGCGCCGAAGACTTCCTCCGAGCGGCCGGGATGGAAGTCGGCCCCACAAAGTTGGCGCGCCAATTAGCGCAGCAAGCGGCTTCAACCCCTGGCAACGCCTCGCACGTCGACGAAAGGGCGGAGGGGAAAGCCGTTGATATGCCAGTGATCTCGTGCGATGCGATGCGAAATCAACCAGTGGGCGCGGAAGGATTCGAACCTTCGAAGGCATAAGCCATCAGATTTACAGTCTGACCCCGTTGGCCACTTGGGTACACGCCCGGAGTCGCCCGGGCCGCCAGACCCGAGCGCAAGTCATTTTTACGAGCCGAGCCGCGGAGTGTCAACGCGGTGGTTAGCGCGACGGTCAGCGAGGATCGAAGATGGAGGATGGAAGATGGAGGATTGCATCGCCGGTGCGCGCCATCCGCTATTCTCAATCTTCCATCTTCTCCTTCTCCGCGTCCCCGGCGTCTTGGCGGTTCCATTTCTTCCTGCCGATCGGGCAGCCGCGATTGACCGGCTTGCGTCGCTCGCCTCAGCCCGGCACCATGGAGCGAGCCGTCGATTCGCTGTTCGAGGTCGATCTTGCGATGATCGGAGTGCTCGCGCAATTCCAGAGCCTGGACGCCACGACGCGGTGGATGCTGATCGGCGCTGCGTCGCTGACGATCCTGTATGCGGTGATGCGGCCGCTTCGCCGAAAGAAGGATCCGCTGGCCCGGCCGCCGCTCTCCAGCTTGTCGGCGCAACGGTCCGTTGAGCGGGAGATGACCGCGCTGCTGGTCGAGCTCTCGGAGATGTCCCGGCAAATCACCGCCCAACTTGATACGCGGGCAACCAAGCTGGAATTGCTGATCAAACAGGCAGATGAACGGCTGGCCGAATTGAAATCGGCCACCGCCGCCCGGCCGGCCATGCCCCGCGCGGGGGAGGTCGGCATAGAATCAAGCGGCGATGACGCTACGAGAGAGCGGTGCACGCCGGCGTTGGATCCGCGGCACGCGGAGGTCTATAGACTGGCGGATGAGGGGCGTTCTTCGCGTCAGATCGCGCAGCAGCTCGGTCGTCCTGATGGGGAAGTCGAGCTGATCCTGGCCTTGCGCGGCACCCGGTGAACGACTTCGCCTGTCGAAGTTGCCGCCTTCCGTTCAGTCTTCACAGGCCCTTCATATCATCGGGTGGCAGTGCGGGCAATCACCTGTCATTCGTGCATGGGGCGAATGGACGCGCGATTATCACGGGGGCCTGCGCCATGACGGATCGGGTGCAAATCCAAGCGGCAGAAGAACGGCGGAGCCGGCGCTTCGTTCATCTCTTAGTCGTTCTTTGCTTTCTCAGTTTCGTCGATCTGGGGTTCACGCTCTGGGCGCAACGGTTCACGCCGTTCCAGGAGCTGAACCCGCTGGGACGCCGACTGCTGAACGACCACAGCACGGCCAGCTTGATCCTTCGGAATTATCTGTGGATGAAAATCGTTTGAGCCGGTAGCCTACGCCCATTGGGGCGAGTGATTCATGGGTTTGTGCCGGCACGCACTGGCGCGTGCGGCCCTCTGGAGGTTACTACGTGCCAAACGATTCACGACGCCAATCGCGTTCCCAATATCCGCGGCGTTTCACCGAAACACTCGAGTCCCGCGTGATGCTCTCGACCGCGGCCCCGCCGTCGCTAGCGGGTTTCGCGGGCGCTTCGTCGGCGATCGGCACGACCGTCGGGTTGCTGCCCGGCGGCGGTGGTGGGACGAGTGGTGCGCCTTCATCCTCTCCGGTAGCGGGAAACGGATCGCTCAAGGGCACGGTCGTTGACAGCAGCGGCGCGGGCGTCCCCAACGCCACCGTCACCCTCTTCGCCGGCCCGGTTCCGCAGCCGCTTACCAATACGGCTGCCGGGTTCGGCATCGGCCTGCCACTGACGACTCAGACCGACAGCAACGGGAACTTCAGCCTCGATACGGTTCCGGTCGGCAATTACGCGGGCATCGCCGGTGCGCCGGGCGTGGGCAAAGCGACGTTCAACACCACGATCACACTGAATCAGACCAGCAATGTGAAGATCACGCTCCAGTCGCAGCCGGCAACGGCCGTCGGCTCAGTCCAGGGGACGGTGACGGACGCGAACGGCCAGCCGGTGGCCGGCGCGAACGTACAGCTCGTGCCCCCGTTCCCGGTCCCTGTCGATGGATTGACCGGCGGAGCGACGACCAACCCGTCATCGTCGTCGTCATCGGTGGCGAGCACGATCGCCTCGTTCTGGCCGATCGGCCTGCACGCGACGACCGATGCCAGCGGTAAGTACACGATCGATAAAGTTACCGTCGGCCAGTATCAGGCCCTCGCCTCGAGCGCGGATAGCGGCTTTGGGCGCACAAGCGTCACGATTACCGAGAATCAAACCGCGACCGCTGACATCATGGTGCAGAAGATCATCGTACCGCCGCCGGTCACCGGGACGGCCGTCGTGAGCGGCAACGTGAAGGATTCGACCGGGGCCCCTGCGGCCGATGTGACGGTCACGCTGGTGCCGTCCGTCGTTGGCATCCTCAACGGGCTCGCGGGCGGTTCTGGGAGCAGTGGCGGGATCGGCGGGACAAACATCGCCTTCCCGGGCGTGAAGGCGACGACCGATGCGAGCGGCAACTACACGCTCAGCAACGTGCCCGCCGGCTCCTATATCGTGCTCGCCTACAGCTCGACGCTTGGCACCGGCCGGACAAACGTCACCGTCGCCGACGGGCAGACCGTTACGGCCGACATCACGCTGACGGCATTCCCGGTCGTGCAGACCGGGTCGCTGGGCGGAACGGTCAAGGACGGATCGGGCAACCCGGTCAGCGGCGCCGATGTGGCGCTGTTGCCGGCCATCACGCCGGTCGCCGGCGCCGGCGGCACGGGCGCCTCTGGCTCGGCGAGTTCCATCGCGAGCTCGACGAGCGGCATCGCGATCTTCGGGTTCCCCATTCCGCCGATCAACTTGCCACTTCACACGACGACCGACGCGCAGGGCGCGTACAACTTCGCGAGCGTTCCCGTCGGCACGTATACGTTGCTGGTCCATCAGGACGGCTTCGCCGCTTACTACCAGACGTTGACGGTCACGCAGGGACAGGCGACCGTAGCTGACGTAACGCTCCCCGCCCAGCCGCAGCCGGCCGGCAATGGAACCGTGAAGGGAACGGTGACCGATTCCAGCGGCGCCTCCGTCGATGGAGCGCTGGTGGTCGTGGTGCCGCTTGCCGGCCCGCTGGCCTCGTCGGGGACGCTCGTGCTCCCGACGATCCGCTCGCTGCACACGATCACCGATGCCAGCGGCGCGTTCGAACTCGACAACGTCCCGGCGGGCGATTACCTGGTCTTCTCCGCCAAGAGAGCCGTCGGCTTCGCCCGGCTGAACACGACGGTGACGGCGAACCAGACCGACAAGCTGACGATCGATCTGTCGTCCAGCCTCCCCCCGCCGATGCCGTTGAAGACGGTGAACACATTGGTGACGTCCACGCGAAAAGCGCAGGCCGCGGCCAGGCACGCTGCTGCCGTGGCCGCACGCAAGGCTGCACAGGCTGCGAAGAAAGCCGCCGCAGCGGCAGCTCATGCGCATACATAAACGCAGAGACTCGGCCCGCGCGCGTCGAAGCGCCCGGGGAAATTCGTCCCCGGCGATCGTCAGTTCGTTTACCGCCTAGCTAGTCTTGGCTGGATTGGCCATCGGCCCGCGCGTGATTCGAGCGAGGAAGAGCTCGACGGGACGGACTCCGCGGAAGGTTTTCCCCATTGATAGCACATGCGGGCAGAGGAACCCAATCGTCACGAGGTCGCTAACGCCGATCGCCAACACGCTCCCCAGCGCCACGCCCCGCACGCCGTCGTAGATGGTGAGCGGCCAGGCGACCGCCAACACCACGACCATCTGCACCACCTGAGCTGCGAAGTTCGCCCGGCTCTTCCCCAATCCTGACAGCGCCGGCCCCAGAGCGGTCTCCAGAAACTTGACGTAATAGAGCATCACGAAGACGACCAGCAACGATGCGTACTCCAGGTACGTCGACGATTCACCATACATCAGCCGCAGGCACCAGCCGGGGATCAGGCAGAGCAAGGCGTAGTACGGGAGTAGCATCACCGTCCCGAGCAGAACGTAGCGCATACCGATCGCCCGACCGATCCTCGCAGGCCACCCGCAACGTGGTCGGGTAGTTCACGATGGCGGCCTGGAGGCTGTTCAGGAAAAGCATCGTCTCCAGCAGCAGGGCGAAATTCCCGTAGCTGGAGGGCGGAAGGTTACGTGCGACCAGCAATCCGGTCGCGAAATTGCCGGCTGAGACGATCCCCTGATCGGTCAGCGACCAGTACGCCTTGCGCGCCGCCGGGCCACGCAATCGGCGCAGCAGCGGGATCAGCCGCGGCATGGGTCGGGTGAACCGATAGTGGGACTGAACACCGGCTTGCATGGGCCGCTCGCTCTCCGATGAACCAGCGGAATCCAATCGGTCCGCCTCAGCGCCGTTGAAACCGCTCGATCCCATCTCAAGGGAGGAAGTTCGACTTCCAGTTCGGGCGGCGACAAAGAACCAAGAATCACTGTCCGGCGCGAAGGCTTCCAGCGGCATGCCGTCGGGCGATGACGCGCGTAGCGTGCTTTCCGTTGACCGCTAACAATAACGAACCGCAAATTACAGCCGGTGACCCGCGCGCCGAAACACCCTGGTTGGTTTCGAGACCCTAACAGAAACAATGCAAACTCAACAACTCCAAAATTGGCAAATGCCGAAACTCACGCGTCGCGAGCGCGAGGACAGGCAACTTATGTTGGCAGTATCGGTCGATCCGGGACTTTTCCCCAAAAACCCTATGCCGTCCAATACTTAGCGACGTTCTTCTTCATGAACGCCAGGCCGTTCTTCGCAAGGTATTCCTCGTTGGGGAACATCTTGCGCCAGATGCAGGTGGCCCCGGCGATCTCGGGGAGGGATGTGCCGAACGCTTCGATCATCAGCCAGCCGTCATAGCCGACCTCGGCCAGCGTCTTGAAGCTCTCATCCCAGCGGACGTGCCCTTCGCCCGGCGTGGAGCGGTCGTTCTCGGAGATGTGGACGTGGACGATGCGTTTCCCGCCGGCCCGGATCGAATCGGCGACGTCCTTTTCCTCGATGTTGGAGTGGAACGTGTCGTAGTGCAGGCGGAAGCTGGGGTGGTTCACCTCATCGATGAACCGGGCGGCGGAGGCGGTGTCGTTGATGAAGTAGTGCTCGAAACGATTGAGGTATTCCAGTGCCATCGGCACCTTCGCCTGCTGCGCGTAGGGCGCGACCTTCTGGAAGACCTCGACGGCGCGCTTCCACTCGTCATCCGTCCGGCCGCGGCCGATCAGGCCGCCGACCGGAGAGCTGTAGGGGCCCATCATCATCGTGGAACCCACGATGTGGTTGTGATCGATCATCTGCTGGAGGAAATCGACCGAGACATTTCGGACGGCGGGGCTGGGATCGAGCGGGTTGGTTTCCTTTGAGACGATCACGCAGGTGGTGGACTGGAGGCCGATCTGCTTGAGTTTGGCGCCGAGCTTCTTGTAGCGCGGTTCGTCGGGACCGAACGTCGGGATCTCGACGCCGTCGAAACCCCACGCCTTGATCTGTTCCAGCAGCGGGTAATGTTCTTCGCCGATATTCGCGCCCCAGAGCAGCAAGTTAATTCCATATTTCATCGAGGCATTTCCTTTCCGAAGGGGTGACCATCGTCGTCGTTTCCGGCTACAGGATGCCGGGTTAACGGCCGGGGATCAAGTACCCGGAGTGTCTGACAGCCCTGCGCGGTGCGTCGGCATGCGACATTCTCACCTCATGCCCTTCTCGCCCTGATAAAACCAGACGTGTGACCCTCCGCTTCATCGCACCGGTTATCAACCAGCGAAAAATTTCTAAAGGTTGAGGCCCCTTGGCATGGCGGCTGCTCAAATCTATTCAGGAATTCTTGCGCCGCGCGACCACGGGATAGCTAACCTGCGATCGCTGAGATGGTCTATCCACTAACGACACAGGTTTTGCGGATCCGGGGTGCGGGCGGGCGCTTTGGAAGTGAGGCACTTATGATTCGTTTTACACGGCAAAATTCGATTTCCTCGCGCATTTCGGCAGCTATCGCGACCCCTTTGGGGCTGTTACTGAGCGGCTGCGTTTACGATGGGCCGTCGCCACGGGCTGCGTACGCCTATGATGCCCCGCCGCCCCAGGCGCGATATTACTACTACGACGATGCGCCCCGCCAAGCGGCATACGATGCGCGCGATCCCAGGCCGGTTGATCGCAGGTACGACCAACCCGCACCGCCGCCACCGAGCGCCATCGATGCGCCGGATGAACAGGTCGAGGCGTATCAGCCGCCGCCCGCGCCGGTGATCGAAGCATATCAGCGTGATCTGAGCCCCTACGGCCAATGGATCGATACGCCGGAGTATGGCCGGTGCTGGGTCCCCGCCAACCGCGATCGCGACTGGCAGCCCTATACGCTCGGCCATTGGGCCGACACCAATGACGGCTGGTGCTGGGTTTCCGAAGGCGACGAGACCAGCTGGGGCGTCGTCACTTACCACTATGGCCGCTGGTATAACGAGCCGCGTCACGGGTGGCTCTGGGTGCCGGGCGCGGTCTGGGCGCCCGCATGGGTTGCCTGGCGTGGAGGAGACGGGTATTGCGGCTGGACCGCGTTGCCGCCCCAGTGCGGCATTGGCGTCAACGTCAGCCCGATCCTGGTGGACCAGTACTGCCCCGCCGACCGTTTCGTCTATTGCGACGAACGGTACATCGCCGAGCCGTCGGTTTACCGCCACGTTGAACGCCATAATGTGACGATCATCAATCGCACGACGAACATCACGAACATCACGTATGTGAACAACCGCATCATCAATCGCGGCGTGCCGGTGCGCGAGGTCGAGCAGCGCAGTGGCCGGCGGATCGAACGGGCGCAACTGGCGGAGGCGACGAGTGTGAACGATGCCCGTCGTCTGCACCAGGAAGGGAAGCCCGTCGTTTACGCCCCGTCCGTGGTCCGCTCCGCACAGCGTTCCGACGAACAACGGCTCCAGCGGGCGATGGCTCGCCCGACGACACCCGAACGGCGTCCAGCGGCGTCAGTGCGGCAGCCGCAAGCTGCCCCGCAACAACAAGGCGAAGCCCGAACCGCCGAACAGGCGCGGCAACAGGAGCAAAGACAGCAGGAACAGGATCGCCAGCAACAGCAGCGGGAGCAGCGTACCGCTACCCGCGAGCAGGCCACTGAGCGTCAAGACGCGGCGAAGCACGAGCGTGCCGCCGAACACGATCAGGCGGTTCAGGCGGCGGATCAGAGGAAGGCGGACACCGCCGCGCGCGATGCCGCTGAACGCCAAGCCCGCGAGCAGCAGCGAACCAATTCCGCATCCGAAGCCGCCGCGGAACGGGCAGCAAACGAGCGCGAGCAAGCCGCCCGACAAGCCGATCGAGAACGGGCGGCCGAGGCCCAGAAATCGGCGCGCGAGGCGGAACGAAATCAGTCGACCCAGGCGGAACGGGACCGCGAGGCGCAACAGCGCGAACAGCGGCAAGCGGCGGCCGAGCGGGCTGCCGCCGGGCGCGATCGCGCCGCCGCCGAACATCAACAGAAGCAGCAGGCGCAACAACAAGAGCACCAACAGCAACAACAGGAGCGCAAACAGACCCGACAACAGCAACAACAACAGAAGGAAAGTCAGCAGCAACAGCGCGAGCGTCAACAACAGCAGAAACAGGAGCGTCAACCGCAACAGCCCCAGCAAGAACCGCCGCGGCAAGCGCAACGCGAGTCGCAGCGGCAGCAGCAGGCCGCTGATCGGCAGAAGCGCGCCAAGGACCCGGATCCAGCGCCTCGTCAATAACGTTCAATCGGCCAATCTTGTCCGTGCCAGGCCGACCGCATCGGGACCAACCCGTTGCGGCCGGCCCTTTCCCTTTTGGAAACTTGGCTCTCCGCGAAAGTCGCTGATGGTTCATTGGAATCTACTACCTGTTGGGGTATGAGTGGAAGGCGTTGATCAAGGAGGATCACGCATGGACGCGGATATTGAACTGGCGATGCTCTCGTCACTGCTGGACCTGGATGA
>JBBSDP010000055.1:0-31450 GCA_038240605.1 Tepidisphaerales bacterium
ACAAACACCAGCCCCCCGCCCACCACCCCCCCCCCCACAACCCCCCCCACGGGGGGCCCCCCCCCGGGGGGGCCGCCCCCGCCCCCCCCCCCAACTCCGTGGTGAATCTTGCATTCTAGAAAACGTGCACGAATTCGTTGGCGTTGAGGATCGCACGGCAAAACAGAACCAATCCTTGCTCATGGATGAACTTTGTTGAGGTCGTGACCTCGGCGGCGTCGGGAGCGCGGCCGAAGCTGAGGCGGAAGGCGCGGGTCGCCTGCGCTGCCGCATCGGCGCCTGCTTCCTTACGGAGGCGATCGGCGAAGAAGCCGGCTTGCTGCATCGCGAACCGGCTGTTCATCAGGTTGAGGGCCTGGAGCGGCGTCGTGGAAGTCGAACGTTTGGGCGCGATCTGGCCCCCGTCGGGGCAGTCGAAGACGCCGAACGTCGGCTCCTGCTGAAGGCGCGGCTTGAACTGGTAGACCATGCGCCGCCATTCCGTCGGGCCGAATTCCTGCTTGGGGAGCCAGACGCGGACGTAGTTGCTGTTGGGCTGAAAGACGTCGTAGCCCGGACCGCGCATCGTCAGGTCGAGCTTGCCGGTGACGAAGAGGATCGTGTCGCGGATCGGCTCGGCCTCGAGTCGTTGCGGCGGGAAACGCCAAAGCAGCTCGGAGCCGGAGTCGGCGGCGATGCCCGCAGGATTGGGTGCGCTCGACTGGCGATAGGTGGCCGAGCAGACGATCAGGCGCTGCATCGCCTTAATGTGCCACCCGCCGGCCACGAACTTGCTGGCCATCCAGTCCAGCAGCTCCGGGTGCGTGGGCCGTGCGCCCATGTGACCGAAGTCGCCCGGCGTGGCGACGATGCCGCGCCCAAAGTGGTAATGCCATAGCCGGTTGACCAACACCCTTGCCGGCAGCGGGTTTTGGAGGCCCGTGATCCAGCGCGCCAGGGCGACAGGGCGGTCGCGCTCCGGCGTCTCCATCGGCAGGTCGAGCGTCGGCACGACCGCGGCCACGCCGCCCGGGCTGACCGCTTCCTTCGGTTGTATCGGGTCGCCGCGCTGAAGCCGGTGGGTTTGCGGCGGAGGATTGCTGAACGTGCCGGCGTAGACCAACGGTTCGGCCTGGGCCATCAGCGATTGCACCTGGCCTTCCAGGGCCGCGCGCTCTTTCAGGAGCTGAACTGCCGCCGGGTCCGACGGCGTCGCGGGTAATTCGGGGCCCATCGACGCGCCCGCTGGCGGCGCTGCGCGGTCTTCGGAACTGGCCACCACGTGCCACGCGCCCGGCTCCTTCGCGACCTCGATCGTGTACGCGGTCGCGAGGCGGTCGAAGAAACGCTGCTCGCGATCCCGGCCCCAGACGATGCGGTCGATCTGCGCCGACTGCGGAAGCTCCACCTGCGCCCAGCCGTGCCCGGCCTGGTCGGAGATCCAGCTACGGCTGTTGCCGTACTGGCCATCGTTGAGGTGTTCGAGCTTGTGGATCGGAAAACCGCCGATCGTGCCCGAAGCGGTGACTCGGCCGCCGGCCGAGGCCAGCGCCAGGTTGCGCGGTTGCTGGCCCGTCGCCCAGACTTCCATCTCATCGAGGCACGGCGCGGCGCCGTTGTTGGTCGCGGCGATCGTAAAGCGGACGAAGCGGGCTTCGAGCGGCGCGAAGCGATCGATGTTGCGGGCGACGCGCACCGCCGGACGTAACTGCGAGCCGCCAGGGCGGCCGGGCTGCGCGAGCGGCGCCAGCGAATCCAGGCGGCCATCGATCGCGCTGATCCGCCCCACCCATTCGGCGATCTGGTGCTGGCGTGCTTCGTCCAGCTCGGCATGCCGCTTGCGCTCGCCGTGCTGCACGCCCGCGAGGACGGCGGTCATGCGGTAGTAATCGAGCTGCGCGATCGCGTCGAACTTGTGATCGTGACAGCGGGCGCAGCCGACGGTCATGCCCAGGAAGGTGCTGCCGGTCGTGGAGACCATGTCGTGCAGCTCGTCGGCCCGTTGCTGCGCGGTCAGCACGGGATCGGGGCTCTTCACCTGGTCGAACGCGCCGGCGACGAGGTACCCGGTCGCCTCGTCCACGCCGAGCGCATCGCCGGCCAGTTGTTCGGTGACGAAGCGGTCGTAGGGGAGGTCGTTGTTGAGGGCGCGGATGACGTAATCGCGATACGGCCAGGCGGTGGGACGGGGCTGGTTTTCCTCAAATCCGTGGGTCTCGGCGAAGCGGACGATATCCAGCCAGTGCCGGCCCCATCGTTCTCCGTAGCGCGGCGATGCCAGCAGTTGATCGACGCGCTTCTCGTAGGCGCTGGGATCCGGGTCGGCGACGAAGGCGTCGATCTCCTCAGGCGTCGGGGGAAGGCCGATCAAGTCGAAGCTGACACGCCGCAGGAGGGTCGCGCGGCCGGCCGCGGGTGAGAGCGCGAGCCCTTCCTTTTCCAGCCGGGCGAGGATGAACGCGTCGATCGGGTTGCGCACGCCGGCTGCATTGTGAACCGTGGGCGCGGCCGGCCGAACGAGGGGTTTTAGGGACCAGAAATTCGTGCGCTCCGCCATCGATGTGGCGGCGACGGCGGCGACGGTCGCAATCGGCCATGCCGCAATTCCCACCGCCAGTACAAAAGCCGATACGGCGAGGAGCCGTCCGGGCGCAGCGGGTTGTGGCATCGGGCGTCCCTCAGGCTGGGCGCGCATGTAACGGCCAGCAGCAAATCCGGCTTGACGCTGCCCAGCTTCATCTGCCGCCCCGTCGTCCGAAAGTAAGACGGGGAGCGATAGTTATACGCATAAATAATCCGTTGGTTGGTGGTACTTACAAACCAACTGAAACCTGATCCCCACATCTTCGTGCCGGGGGCCGCGGCCAGGCAGCGGCGGCTGAAGGGACAGGGGAACGTGTTCATCGAGATATCGTGAAAGATGCGCGGTGCGATTTGTGGCGCGACGAAGCCATTGGAAACCAATAGCCCCAGCCCTTTGGCGCCAAGGGTGGGGTTCGTGCTGTCCTTGGCGTCGAAGGCATAAAACCAGGAGCCATCGGGAAAGACGTGCCTTTGCGCAAAAAACAAGTGAAAACAGTGGATTTACGTCCGAATTTTGACGATTTCGTCGGGCCGCCATCGCCACGAGCCGATATCGACGTTGTGTCCCGTTGCGCCTCCAAGGAACCTCATCGTTCACCGTATTTGGATCTCTGCGGCAGTCGTGGCGGCTGCGTTCCATGGCTTGGCCAAATCATCTTCCTCTTGATCCTTGGTGCCATCGCGCTCAGCGGACGGGTGTGCGAAGTGTTTCGTCCGTTTGACACGGACGGGGCGATGTACGTTTACATGGGGAAGCTGGTGTCGCAGGGGGGGCGCATCGGCCGGGAGTTGATCGACAACAAATTTCCCACCGTTGGGCTGATGACCAGCGCGGCGTGGCGACTGTTCGGCGGAAGCTGGACCGGCTATGTCCTCCTCCAGACGGTCCTGATCGCGGGGGCGATCGCGCTGCTGGCGCGATCGGCCTGCCGAAATCTCGGGCGGCATACGGCATTGCCGTTCGCCGCATGCGCCCTGGTGCTGCTCAACTTCCGCTTTGCCGTCGAAGGCGGATTTCAACTGGAGGGGAGTCAGGCGATCTTCGAACTCATCGCAGCCGCGGCGGCGCTGACGGCGCTCGTGCAGGATGATGCCCGCGATTCGTTCCTGGTCGGACTTGCGGCGGGGACAGCGGCGATGCTAAAGCCGTCGGGATTGGCAGTGCTCGCGGCGTTCGCCGTCGCGACACTGCTGCGCCGCCGTGGATTCAAACGGCTGATCGTTCACGGGCTTTGCGCGGCGGCGGGGCTGGCGGTGCCTGCACTGGTGACCCTGGCTTATCTCAAGGGCGCGGATCTGCTGGCGCATACGCCGGACATCTGGCGGCAGGTGGGCCGGTACGCGGCGCACTCGGTATGGGAGCCGTGGGACATTGGTAAGTGGGTGGTCGTCCTGGCGGTCATTGGGTTTCCGATGCTCGTTCGCGGCGCGATCTTCCACCGGCCGGGCGATCGCGTCACCATGCCAGCGGGACGACACGTGCTTCCCTTTGCACTGCTCTGGATGGCCGCGGAGATCGCCGCGGTCGTGGGGCAGGCTCGGATGTATCCCTACCACTTCATGGTCCTGGCGGCGCCGGCGGCGCTTCTCTTTGTGTTAATCCCCCGCGGCGAGCGACTGGTTCCCCTGGCGGCGGCCCTGGTCTTCCCGCTGCTTCTGTCTGTCTACGGATCGGCGCTGGTCGTCTCCAACGCACGTCCGCCATCGGAACGTCTGGCGGCCAGCGACTACCTGGCCAGCCACGCTATGGTCGGGGATCTCGTGTGGGCCGACTCGATGCCCCGCCTGCTGGTTGAGACCGGACTCTCACCCGGCTCTCGCTATACGGCGACGTTCCTGTGGGCGAACGACGATGAAGCTGCCCAGGAATATTGCAGCGCGATGCTTTCGGATTTTGAACGCAACCGCCCACGATACATCCTCCTCCCCACACGCCTAGATGAACACGTGGCGATGGTGCGATCGCAGCTCAAGGAATTGCGCCTCTGTCCTCGGCGAAGTGAGAATTACGCGCGGGCCTGGTCGGACCTGCGCGGCTACGTCGCATCTCACTATCTCCCCGAAGCACAGGTCGGCAGGCAAACCATTTACCGCCGTAAGGTTTCCTATTCGCAACCTGAGGTCGAAGCCCGCGGTGAGTAGTGGGGAGTTGCCGTTATGTATTATGGAATCGCTATTGTGGTCAAAGTAGTTTGCCGCTATCGTTCCGCGAGTCAGGGGGTCAAGGAGCAAGAACAGTGGCAAAGAAGAAACAGTCGTTGGACTTCGCATCGCGAATCCAGGAATTACTCGAGCAGCGTCAGCTCCATACTGATGCACTCATGATGATCGAGCAGACGCTCGAGGGGGTGGGTGCGGCACTGCATCTCGCGCCGACCAACGGGCGTCGACGCGGTCGGGGGCCGGGCCGTCCGCCGGGTTCCAAGTCAAAGGTCGTCGCCGCTGATGCTGACGGCGGGCCCAAGCGCCGTCGTCGCCGTCGTCGTCGATTCGAGACGACCGCCGAGGATTTCGTTCTTTCCTTCGTCAAGGCGAACAAGAACCCGACGACGCAGGATATCAACGGCCACTGGAAGGGTGAAGGTCGCGGGGCAACCGCTGACAACACCCTCACCAAGCTCGTGAAAGATGGCCACCTCAAGCGCACCCCACTGGGTGCGGGCATCCGCGGCAGCCGTTACGCGGTTGGGTGATCCATCGCGCCCTGCCGGAGGGCGCGCGCGATCTCTCCACGTCAGGCTTTGCACTCTCTACCGATTGGCATCGATCCTGGTAGCGAAGGGTCTGTTGCGCTGTGACTTGGGCAGTCAGTCCGCTCTGGATGAAAATCCAGGATAAGTTGGTGCACCGGTACGCCTAATGGGCGCAAGCGGATGCACATGAGCGAATCAAGCTGCGCTAAACCTAGCCCGGCGGCGGGAACTTTTTGCTCGGAAGCCTTCGGTCGATGGTGCGGTATTCAACGCCCGCAGGATCGCGATCGCAATCGCTGTAGCGACCGAGATCATTTCCAGGGCGAAATTCCACCTTGGACGGCTTCTCAGAGTTGGAATTTCATCCGTCCACACGGAATGCTCCCGCATCAGAAGAACGGTGGATTCAATCGCGTCTCGCCCGTAGGCTTTCGCCAGCACAGGACACGCGCATCATGAATACCAGCATTATCGGTTTGTTAATGTTCGTGCTCGGGGGCGGGGGCGGCGACCTGCTCGACTATGTGCCGACGGAAACCTACTGGCGCGATCAGAACGTCGCGTTCACAGTAGAGAGCCTCGTGGCCGAGCTGAAGACGCCGCCGCCGGCCGATGCGTCGGCGGCGATCGCGGATCTCGAGGCCGCCGATCCGAAGGTTCGCCAGGCAGCCGCCGATAAAATCCTCAAGTTGGGTCCGGGGGCGATTGCGCAGGTGCACGAGGCAGAGACGAGCCCCTCGGCCGAGATCGCTCCGCGGGCCCACTCCCTCATGCCGCAACTGACCGCGATGCGGACCCGGTTCGGCGTTCGACGGCTCATGGCGATCCGCGCCCTGGGCGAACTGAAGAACCCGCAGGCCGTGGTGGCGCTTCAGCCATTTCTGGAATCGAAGGTCCGTTTCGAATCCGATTACGCGACACGGGCGATCGCCGCCATCAACGGTTCTCCCACCACCGCGCCCACGAGCGCGCCCGCCATCTTGCCCGCCACTGCGCCCGCTGTCGCCGCCGCGACGAGCCGCGACGTCTGGCTGCTGCCTGCGGCGTGTCGCGCCGTCGGACAGATATCGCCGCGGGGCCGCCGGCCGGTTGCCTTGCGCCGCGACGCCCCGCGATTGCTTGTCCGCTCCAATCAGGATCCCCAGGTCGTCATCCACGACATGGCCACGATGGCGCTCTCGGTGGCCGAGCAGATCGGAAACGTTCGCCTGGCCACGCTGACCGTCGGCATTTCCGGACATATCAGCGACAAGACCGGCTTCGCGGTTGCGATCGCCTCCGGGGATTACGATGCGCAGGCCGTGATCGCGGTCGCACGGGCGGCGAAAATTCCCAGCCGTACGGTGAATGGCATGGACGTGTTCCAGCCGGACGGTGAGACGGCATTCTTCCTGACCGACGATCATCAACTCGTGCTCCTGGCGTCGCCCGGCGGCGAGCAGTACCCGCTGGAGGAGATGATCGCCGCGGTGCGGAAGAAGGAAGGGGGCCTCAGGGCGGTGCCAGAGATGTCGAAGCTGATCGAATCCATTGATACCAGCCAACCGGTCTGGGCCGTCACCCAGGTCACCGACTCCTACCGTTCAGCCCCGCTGTTGAGGTGGCTCGATTCGGTCACGATGGTGGGAAAACCGACGGCGGATGGCCTGCGCCTGACGGCTCACGGTGAAGCCAAGGACGCCGACGCCGCCAAGGGGGCAGCCCGCGATGCGACGGGGCTGGCATTGGGAGCCGTTGCGGAAATGAAACTGCTCGAGCCGATCGTGCCGGCGATGAAGGCGGCGGGCGAGACGTTCGCGACCGTTCACTGCGACGCCGACGGCAAGACCGTCACTGCCACCGCGGAAGCGAAGGACTCACCCACGCTGTTGTACATGCTCCCGCTCTTCGCGACCTTCGGCACCCACGACGAGATCATCCCACCGCCGGCGCCGGTTCGCCGGTAGGAGAAGATGTTCACCACGGAGTTAACATGACGCTTCGTCTCGCCCTGAGAGGATGAAAATTGGGCCTGAGCGGCTATTTTCAGAGCAGACACGGAGTGCGCGCGGAGATGAGAGGGCGGGAAGACGCGGGGACGACTGCGAGGAAGCGGTCGCGAGAGTTCAGGGTTCAGTGAAAAGTCAGGAGGCGCTGCAAACTGTAGCGAGCCGCGACCGTCAGGGAGCGATGTGCGCAAGGGAGCGATGATCGCTCCCTCACGGTCGCGGCTCGCTACGTTAAGGGCGCGGTCGCGGTGTTCACTCGCTCAGGGCGAAGCGTAGCGTCTTCGTCTTCTCCGTGCCCTTTGGTGCGTCTGTGGTGAAATGAGTACCCCAACATGACCAGGCTCGCATTCTCAAGCAACGCCTTCAAAAAGAACTCGCTCGACGAGGCGATCGATATGATCGGAGGGATTGGGTACCGCGGCGTGGAAATCATGGCGGACGTGCCGCACGCGTATCCGCCGCGGCTGCCGCCGGACCGGCTCGCGGCGCTGAAGTCGCACATCGCCGCCGCGGGGCTCCGCGTCAGCAACATCAACGCGTTCACGCTCTTCGCCTGTGGCGATACTTATCACCCGACGTGGATCGAAGATGATGCATCGGAACGGAAACGGCGCATCGGCCACACGTTGGCGGCGATCGAGCTGGCGGCGGCGGTGGGGGCGAAGACGGTCAGCCTTCAGCCGGGCGGGCCGATGATCGGCACCTCCATCACGCGCGATCTCGCGGGCGAACGCTTTGCCGCGGGGCTGGCGCAGGTGCTGCCGGAAGCGAAGCGGTACGGCGTGACCCTGGCGGTGGAGCCGGAGCCGGGCCTGTTCATCCAGAGTGCGGGGGAATACCTGGAGTTCAAGCTCCGGTACTTCGCTCACGAAGCGCTCGTCCAGATGAACTGCGACATCGGCCACCTCTTTTGCGTGGGGGATGACCCGGCGACGGTGATCCGCACGATGAGCGAGCAGCTGGCGCACGTCCACGTCGAAGACATCGGCGCCAACCGAGTCCACCAGCACCTCACGCCGGGCAAGGGCGTGATCGACTTTCCCGGGGTGTTTGCGGCGTTGGAGGACGTGCGCTATCCGGGGTGGGTCACCGTAGAGCTGTATCCCTATGAAACGACCGCCGCCGGCGTCGCCCGACGCGCGTTCGATCACCTCAAGCCGATGCTGCCCGATTGAACGTCGCGGGCGTCGCGCGTGAGCATCACTTCACCGCGATTTTCCAGATTCCCCATTCCGCGCCGCGATTGGAGCGGAAGTAAAGGGTGTGGCCATCGGGGTCCCAGGCGGGGGAGTCATCCCAGCTTCCGTTCGTCGTCACGCGTTCGGGGCGGTCGGGATGATCCACGTCGATGACCCACAGGTCATAGTTGTTGCGCCCCTCTTCGTCGACACCGCGGTCGGAGACGTACGCGATGCGGTTGCCGTCGCGCGACCAGACGGCGTCGAACTCATCGGCATCGGTATCCCCCGTCAGCGGCGTGGGCACGCCGCCCCGGTCGGGCACCCGGTAGATGCGGCGCTTGGCGGTCTTTTCGTTGACGGAAGTGTAGAGGATGCTGTCGGCCTTAGGGCTGACGCGCGGCTGGACGCCGCCGGCGCGCGTGAGGTCGGTGCGCGAGTTGGCGCCGAGCTGGGCCATGAACAGTCGCGGATCGGGGCGCGTGTCGATCAGGGCTTCGTAGAACAGTCGCGGCCTGGGGTCGGAATCGACCGAGGGCCACAGCTCGTGCTCGTCGTTGTTGGTGAGCTGGTTCATCGCCGGCTCACCCATCGCCGACATCTGCCAGACGCTCAGGCGTTTGCCGCCCCGGTTGGAGACGAAGACGATCTGGCTGCCGTCGGGGGTGAAGGAAGGCGTCAGGTCGACGAACTTGCCGTCGCCGAAACTCGTCACCCCGCCCGACCCGTCGGCATGGACCGCGGCCATGGACGACCGCAGGTCGGCTCTCGTCTTGCCCGTGAGGGTGGTGAACAGGACGAGCGTGCCGTCCGGGGAGACGGTCAGCGTGTCGATGAACGTCCCCTTGGGCAGCTCGGAAATCTTCACCGGCTTGGGCTGGTCGGGAGCCTCTCCAACGTCCTTCATCGCGATCGTGTTGATCAGTTCGACGGTCAACTGCCATCCCTGCTCGTCGTGCACTGGCCGTACGCGGAGCAGCGGCAGCGGGCGCGTCTTGATCTCCTTGAGCGCGATCGGGTAATCGGTCTTCCCCTCGTCCCAGCGGATCGTAAACTGAAGCGGCAACCACTGCGCGTCTGACGCGGTCTTCGTCGCGGAAGCGGCGTACGTCCGCAGGTTTCCCTTGTCGTCCACGGGCGGGAAGACGAGCCGGGCCGTTGAGATGCCGGCGGCGTCGCGCGTGGCCTGCGTGCCGTCGATCTTGATCTCCGCGCCCGGCGGGGTGCTCAGGATCCGCACGAGCTTCGAATGGGGGACGAGGTCGATGTGGTATTCGTTACGGCCGCCGTCCCAGTTGATGGTCGATTCCACCGGATCGAACCCGGCCTTGATCACCTTCAGCTTCCGCGGAAGCGATTCGTTGGTGTCCGGGTTCACCGGAAATGGATACTGGCTGTAGTTGATCGGACTGGCGCCGAGCAGTTCGCCGTTCAGGTAGACCTGTGCCCCCGGGGGCGTGGTCGAGATCGAGAGATCCTTGCGGAGCGCATCGAGCGTGAGCGTATAGCCTGGATCCGGATCCGCCCACTTCACCTTTGCTTCCGCCTTCTTGTAGCCGGGCCGTTCGGCGGTGACGACGTGGGTGCTCCACTCATCGTGGGCATCGACGCTGAACTCCAGCGCCGCGGAAATCTGCGAAACCGGGTCCGGGCTGACCGGCTTACCGTCCACGCTCACCATGCCCGGCACCGGCGTGACGTTGAAGGACAGGCGCTTGGTGCGCGGCCGGAGCTCCAGCAGCACCGAATCGCGATCGAAATCGCGGCCAATCTGGATGGACTGATCCTTGAAGCCGAGGCGCGAGGCGGTGACGGTGTGAGTTTGGGCGTCGTTGGCGAAGGAAAAGCTCTCCTTCAAGGGCGATGCGCCGCGGCGTACTCCGTCGACGCTGATGACGGCGTCGGCCGGGCGGGTGACGATCTGTACTTCGTGCGACATGGCACAACCGACGACCAGCCCCAGCAGAAGCAACGGCAACATCGAGCGCATGGGCGAGACTCCTTGCGCGCAGTCCTACCGGAAACGGGCGGAGAATAGAATGCGAAGAATGACGAGGACGAATTATTGAGCCACCATCTCCACCGCCACCGTGTTCTCGGCGACGCGCTGCACCTGCTGGTCGACCACGCTCACCTTCAGCAGGTAACGGCCGATCGTCAGGTTGGCCGGGAGCTTGATCATCTTCACGATGAAGAAGTCGTGCCGCCGGTTCCGCGAGTGGTCGACGATCGAGCGGGCCTGCTTTTCACGCCACACTTCAAGCCCGTTCTGTTCATCGTACAGGACGACCTCTTCGGCCAGCATCGTTGCCCAGCGTTTCTGGTCATCGAGCTGCGACGCGAAATTCTCCACCTCGCAATACACGATCACCGGCTGCTCGCGCCCGGCGACGAACCGGGCCGGCTCGATCGGGTCGTAGACACCGAACGCGTCCACCTTTCGGCACAGGGCGACGGTCGGGATCGTCAACTCCGCCTGGCTGCGCAGCCGTTCGGCCAGTTCGAGGATGGGCCGGACCTTTCGCGAGAGCAGGAGGTTGCCGTCGGCATGGACGGCGTTGCGGAAGTTCGTCACGCCGTCGATCACGGCCGCGAGCAGCTCGCGGTCTTCGTTGCCCAGGCCGGCGATGACGGGGAGCTGAGGGGCGGGGTCGCCGTTCACGAGGCCGTAGAGCTGAAAATCGAGTTGGCCGGCCAAGTCCTGCGGATATTCCTTGACGTGCAGGGCGAGCTTGCGGCCGAGTTCTTCGCGCGCGGGGGGGGTCGCGCCGGCGACGTCGCCCGGCCCACCCCCCTCGATCGACGCGACCTGGGCGCGGCCGTCCGGCCCGTTGCCGGTGCGGTTTGGCCGCGCAGCCGGCCGGGTCCGCGGGGCGACGGCGGCGCCCTGGTTCGCGACCGCGGGCGGTTCGGCATGGTGGTCGCTGGTCGTAGAGGTGAGGATCAGCGAATCGGGATCGATCGCCTGCGCGACGGAAGGCTCGGTCGCGGGACCGGCCCGATGGTTGAGCAGCGGCTCGACGTTCCTGGCGTAGTTGGTGGCCTTTTGCGCCAACACTTCCGCGGTGCCGTGAACGTCATCATCCGCCGGCCGCGTTGCCGGCCCGCGCGGGCCGGGATGGGTGGCATCGGAGTAGCCGGGTGCACCCGCGGCCGCAGGGGTCGGCGTTGCCGGCGGGTTGTTGCGGCAGCCCACGGCAAGCAGCAGAAGGAACGTTACGCAGCCCCCGCAAACGGTTCGACGTGCGCTCATACCACCATCCTTGGAATAAGGAGCCCGGCGTCCCTGCCGGCCCATGCCCGAGCGGTCGGCGCGAAATATAGCGCAGGATGCCCTCTACCGCAAGTAAATCTCTGCAAAAGCGCAGGCTGCTTTTACTGTAGGCGGAGGTCGCTGCGCTCCTGCTGAATCGGCGGAGTACCGCCGATCGCTGCGGCGTACCGCAGCCCACGGGCGAGGGCGCCCGTGCCTCGACCTGCGATCCGGATCAACAGGCCGCCGATGACCCAGATCAGCCCGCAGGCGATTAGCGCGACGATACTCAGTGCCGCGGCCAGTGGACGGCGCGAGCGGACCGAGCCGGCGGCGAGCGCGCGCATCATCGTGCGGCGGCCGTGTTCGAGGCGGAGCCGTCGAAGGTCGCTGGCCCGCTCGCGCAGCAGGGCCGTCCCGCGCCATAACCGCTGCGCGCCGAGCACGCCCATGCCAATAAATAGAAGGAGCGCGGCAAACAAACCGATGTAGCTGAGCAGCGTCATCGCCACCATGAACGCGGCGGCCATGATCAGGAACCCCGCTACCACACCCAGCGCGCCCGCGTTCAGATCCGCGCCGGCTGGGTCGCCGTTAAATCGCCGACGATGCGGCTCGACCGCGACGGCGCTCACCGCGATCGTTTCCCCGGTCGCAACCACGGGGGTCTCCAGGATCGTCGGGGCGAGCGGGCTTGCGAGAGCCGCGTTGGCCAACGAGCCGTGACACCGATTGCAGACCGAGTAACCGCGCCAATGGCGCGGCTGTTCAAGCTTGCCCAGCCGCTCCCCGCAGTTTTCACACGTGTTTCGGCCGGTATCGAGCTGAGCGGCCAGCGGGTGGGTCGTGCCGCCGCACTCCGGGCATTGGCACAGGCGGCCGAGATGACGCTTGGCAACGGCGATCCGGTTCCCGCACCCGCCACACCGAAATTGCAGCATATTCGCCTCCGTTCAAATCCCGCTGATGCTTCTACCACATTTCAAAAGCTGCGTGGTGTCGACGTACACGCGCGACGCATTACACTGGGCGGAGTTAACGGGATCGGGCATTCATGCGAATTGGGTTGGGCATCCTGGGGCTGGTCATCCTGCTGTTCACGGTCGCGGACCTGCTGTGGACGACGTTTCTCGAGGGAGCCGGCCCGCTCTCCGTGCGCGTGGCAAGCTGGATCGGCCGGTCGATGCTACATTGCCATAGCCGTGGCGCGCGCGACCGCCGGATCATTACCAAGGCGGGATTGTTCACGGTGCTGGGGACGCTGGTCACGTGGGGATCACTCATCTGGCTGGGGTGGGGATTGATCTTCTGCGCTTCGGCGGACGCAATCGTTTTCTCCGAGACGCGCGAGCCGGCAGGATGGTGGGAACGATTCTACTTCGCGGGTACGACCCTCTCGACCCTGGGGCTGGGTGATTACCGACCGGCGAGCAGTTTCTGGCGATTCCTGGTGGTTGTTGCCGGCGCGTCGGGATACGTGCTGATCGGGTTGGTCATCTCGTACATCGTGCCGATCGTCACCGCGGCAACGCAGAAACGACAACTCGCCGTCTGCATCTGGGCGCTGGGCCGCAGCCCCGACGACATCATTATCCGCGCCTACAACGGCGTGGATACCGGCGCACTCGTGCCCCACCTGATCTCGCTGATCCCGATGCTGGCGCTGCTCGGCGAGAGCCACCTGACCTATCCCGTCCTTCACTTCTTCCACAGCAGCAAGCGAAGCTCCGCGGTCGCGCCGGGCATCGCGGCATTGGATGAAGCGCTCACGATCCTCGAATGCGGGCTTCAGCAGGGTTGCGTGCTCGACGTGCCGTCGCTCGGGGCGGCTCGGGAATCGATCTTCGAGTTCCTTCAGACGCTCAAGCCGGCATTGATCGCCACGAGCGAAGTGGTGCCGCCCAGCCCGTCGCTGAACGCGCTTCGCGAGGCGGGGGTACCGGCGGTTGATGACAAGCTGTTTGCCGAAGCCGTCGCCGGGCTGGCCGAACGCCGGCAAATGCTCTACGCACTGGTGCTGAACGAGGGATGGACGTGGGAATCGGTCTGGCCGACTCGACCTGAAGCGGCGGCGGTCCTGCCCGTCTTCAGCGAGAAGGCGTAAGCGCGCGGGCGGGGGGCGGCGCTTGGCGCGGCAGGACGAGCGGGGCTATCCATCGCGTGTTGTAGGTCCGCGCCCATGGGGGTTCGGGGCGATCGGTGGGGGAAAACCCGCCGTACGCCTGGTCATCCATTCCGTGAAACGGCAACGGGCCGATCGTTTCGCCGCGGGCCACGTGATAGTCCGCATCCTTATCCCAGCCGCTGGAGAAGAAGAAAAAGTCACGCGCCCAACCGGCTGGTTTCAGTGGCAGGCGATCGGCCGCGAAGCGCAGCGTCACCTCGTCGCCACTGGCCAGGAGCACCAGCGCATCGTCGGTGCTCTCCAGCAATGTCGCGACGTCGCCGTACCGCGTGCACCAGCCTGACGGCGTGATGCGCCAGAGCGGGGTCTGCGCAATGTGCTCATGGTCCGGCGTTAGCGGCACGAACCATGGCTGATCTTCGTACGCGCCGAATCCGTGCCAGTGAAGATCGGCCATGTCCGGTTGAAGCCTCGTCTCGATCGATATCGCTCCGCCGTGTGATCCCGCCACACCTCTCTCCCGCGTACTAGCAAGCGGCTCGAACAGTGCGGCACGATCCCAATGGATCTCGAACGCGGTGGATAACCGTAGATGTCGCGTCCCGCGCGGCAGATGGCCGGTGAGGTCAACAAGGATCGTCTTGTTCTTGCCGGATGGCGCTCCGACGACCACGTCAACGGCGTGCCAGCTACCGTCGGCGGCCTGCGCTTCAAGTGTGGGGAACGGAAATGGCAGGTCCGGGTTATGCGAAGCGGCGATGTTGGCCATGCCGCCGCCGAACCGCAGCCAGCCAGACAGCGAGAGCGCCAGCGGACGCTCGTCTGGTAATGGACCAAAGTCGAGCGTCACCGACCATGGTTCCGCCAGCCCGCGATACTGCGGGGGACGCAATCGGACCGGCGACGCGTAAATGCGATCGCTTTCCCGAAGGGCGCTGGTCATGTCCACGCCGTCGCTGCGCGTGGCCTTGAGCAAGGGCCGGCGGTTGCCAAGCGTGACAAGCGTCGCGGGTGGAAAAGGCTTGCCCGGGAGAAGCTTGCTGGTCGGGACGACCTCAGTGCCGGGCGGATGGTCCACCACGACGAGCTTCGCTTCGTCGAGATAGGTCACCTCGCGCAGTTCATCGGTGACCTGAAGCTCGTAGGCGCCGTCATGTGGTTTGACGTGGGCGTCATCGCCTATCCCGACCAGCTCGTCGGTGTCAGCGTCGATGTAGTGTCCATCGATGACGGGCAGGCCGACCGGCGCGCTGCCCAGGACATCGCAGATGAAGAGATAGCGCGAGCCGTCCCAGGCGTAGAGGTTGGGGCAGGAGCCAGTGGGAAGCTGAAGCTCTTCGATGACGATTGGTTTGCCGGCGGCGGGGACGGGGACATCCGCGGTGCTGACGGCCAGGTCGAACCAGTGCACGGTCAGGCGGTCGAGGCGGTCGTGCTTGCCGACGCCGATCAGCAATGGGTTGGCGTCATACTCGCGGATCGTCCGCCATCCGCCGGCGGTCAACTCGATACGGCTGCCGAGTCCCGCGGGATTGGAGCGACGTCCCTTGAGCGCGATCGTGATCGAATGGTTGGCGCTCGCGCCCTGGTTCTGAAGCAGGCGAAGGGAGCCGTCGGCAAGGGTGAGCAGGAGATCGGGTGCTCCGTCGGCGTTGAAGTCCAGCGTCTGTAGCGCGACGACGGGCGCGGTGACGACCCGGTCGAGGCCGAGGTCGGACGTCGTTTCCCGGAACCCCGCGCGGCCCAGGTTTCGCCATGCCCGCACTCCTTTGTCGCCGGCGGCGATGAGGTCGACCCAGCCGTCGTTGTCGTAGTCGATCGCAAGCAGGGCGGCGACCTTGAAGTCACCGGTAGGAAGATTTATTCGTCTTGAGGCGCTGCTGCCGCCACCGTACACGATCTCGATTTGCCCTGGGCTCGCGACCAGCAGGTCCGCGTGCAGATCGTTGTCGACGTCCGCGACCGCAATCGCACCGGCCGGACCCGCGGCAGGCCAATCCACGGGCGAGCCGGCGGCGGTGAATGGTCCGCCGCGCTGGTTTCTCAGGAGCAGTGGCGGCTGGCTGGCGCGAGCCACGAACAGGTCAGGGAGGTCATCGCCGTTCCAGTCGTTCACCAGCAGTGATTGGATTCCCTTGAAGTTGGCGGGGATGCCGGTGTTTTCCGTCAGCGGCTTGAACGTGAGGTTCCCCTGGTTCCGCCAGGTGCGGAGGCCGGAGCCGTCGAGGTTGGCCGCCCAGAGACCCAGGTGCCCGGTGAAATCAAAATCCGCCAGCACGCCCGCCCGGCCGCGCGACTCCGCCAACCCGCTGGATCGCGTGATATCGGTGCCGGTGCCGGCAAGATCGAACGCGAAAACCGCCGTGCCGTTGTCACCCAGGACGATCGCCCCCGGCACGCCCGGCTTCTGCACGTCGGTGCTCGCCTGGAGGTCGCCGGTCAACACCTGGCGCCACGGACCCGGCGTGGATGGCAAGACCGATCCGGTGGCGGCGAAGACGCCGTTGTCGTTACGCATGAACCGAAAGCCGCGGTCGCCTTCGGCGACCAGCAACCCGGGTCGTCTGTTGTGCGCGACATCGAGGATCCCGACCGGCGCATGGTAGGGGCTCGCGAGGCCGGCGGTGGTGGTGGCGTCGGTGAACGTGACGTGCACGCCGTTCGCGTCCGGCTCCTCCGCCAGCTCGAACGGCACGCGCGCCTGGGTGTAAACGCTCCGCTCGAAGGTCGAGGCATCGACGGCGACATTACCGGCGGCGCTGCCGGAAATCTTCGCCGCAATCTCACGATGACGCTCCAGCTCCTGGTTGGCTCGCTTGCGGCGGCCAAGCTGCATGAGCGCCTGCCCCAGCGCGTAGTGGGCGGCGGGGTGCTCGGGTTCCAGGTCGATCGTCTCCTGGAATGCGCTGGCCGCCTCCTCCAGATGGTCGAGCCCACGATGGGACAGGCCGATCTGAAAATGCACCGCCGCGACGCGCGGGTCGATCTGGGCCGCCGGCTGAAGCGACTTGAGCGCCTCCTCGTATCGCGCCAGCCGGAGGTACGCGCTGCCCAGCAGGTAATGGGCCGCGGCGGATGTCGGATCGATCTGGAGTGCGGCCTGGCCCGACTGGATCGCCGCTTCAGGTTTATTGTCGCCCAGCAGCGCATTGGACAAGTCGAGCTGCGCGTCCAGCGAATCGGGCCGAAGGGCAATCGCCTGCGTGAAAGTCTTGCCGGCGGCGTCGAACTGCCGCTGTTCGTATTGGCTTTTTCCGAGGTTGAGTAGCGTAATGAACTGATCGGCGGCGCTGGCCGTGCGTGTACGGCGAACGTGAACCACGATCGCCACGATCAGCAAGACCGCCAGGAGCGCCGTGCAGATCGCTCCAATCACCCACCGCCGGTTGTGCCGCATCCGCGCCATTGTAGGGAAAGCATGAGGCGAGGGGAAAATCGCAGGGAGAGTGATTTCCCAGTAGGGCGGACATTCCGGCGAAGGGTCGACTTACCGGTCGCGGTCGAAGTAGTCGCGGACGAGGTCCTGATAGGCGGGGGGGACACGGCCGCTGTCCACCGCTTCGTGGGCACGCCGAACGTCGTCGTTCCATCGATTGCTCGACCACGGGGCGACGTGCGATTTCGAACTGCTGGCTGATCCGGCAACGGCGGTCGATGCTTCGCCGCCGTGCGATCCGTTGGCGATCTCGCTCGGCGCGCCCGTTCCGCTTGCGGTTCGTCCGCTTCCGATTGGTTTCACCGCGGGGTTCGACGATTCGACGCTTGGCGCTTCCGTGGCGTGATGGTGCGGCGTGTCAGTCCGTCCCGCGCCGCCGCCGTGGCCATCGGGCGTCGCCTGGGCGGCGCCGTGGGAAGGATCTGCCTCAGCGATGTTTTGCGAATCGGTGACGGGACGGCTCGCGGGAGATAGCGTGGCGTCGCCCGTTCGGTTCGATAGCTCATCCTGGACGTCCTGCCGTGGGGCAAGTGGACCGGCGCCGGAAGTCTGAAGGTCAAGCAGTGGATGTGGCGGGACCGCGGGATTGTCCGCGGCGGACCCGACCGCGGCGCTATCGGCCGAACGAGCCGCGCGAAGGTCATCCGGATTTCCGCCGAGCAGCGCGACCGTCAGGACCAGTGAAGCAGCCAGGCCGATCCCACCCCACGCGCGCAGGCCCAATCGATGAAGCAGCACGAGCGATGGGGAAAGCCCGGCGCACTGTGCCTCGGCAGCAGCGAGGACGGAAGCCGACCAGGGGTCGTTGTCCGCCGTGCGGCGGACGAGGAGCGCGCTGCCGAGCAGATCGGCGAGTCGGAGCTGACAGTCGGCTTCCATGGCCGCATCGAGCGCCGTCGGCCGTCGGGCGATCCCACACGCCACGCCACCGATGAGCCCCAGCGCCAGGCAAGCCGCCGAGGGAACGGCCGACGGCGCGCCGCGCCAGGTCAACAAGCCCACTGGCGCCAGCGCGAAACCCGCCCCGATCAGCAGCCCCAGGCCCGCATGCTCAGCCCACCGCAGCGCGCGCAACCGGCGGTGCAGCCGCCGCAGGAACTGGTCGAGATGAGGAGAGCTCGCGGGCACGGCTAAAGTATAATGCTTCGTCGCGGCCCACGCCGAACCTGTGCAATTTTGAACCTTTATACGTCGAAGTATTTCGCCTGGGGGTGGTGGGCGACGATCGCGTCGGTCGATTGCTCGGGGACGAGCATGTAGTTCTCGGTCAGCGTGACGCCGATCGAATCGGGCTTGAGCAGTTCGATAATTTTGCTTCGCTCAGCCAGGTCCGGGCAGGCGGGGTAGCCAAAACTATAACGGCTGCCCCGGTACTGTTGCTGGAAAAGTTTGCGGATATCGGCGTTGTCTTCGCTGGCGAAACCCAGTTCCTGCCGCATGCGGCGATGCCAGAACTCTGCCAGCGCTTCGGCGGATTCGACGCCGAAGCCGTGGAGGTAGAGATAATCCTGGTAGCGGTTGTCGGCGCGGCGCTTTTCGGCGAGGGCCGAAGCCTTGTCACCGACCGTCACCAGCTGAACGCCCAGCACGTCGAACTGCCGCCCGTCGCGCGAACGGTAGAAGTCGGCGAGGCAGAGGCGACGGCGCCCCTCCTGCCGGGGGAAGTTAAACCGCAGCCATTCGCGCGGCGTGCCGTGCGGCTGGAGTCCTCCGCTGCCCGTCTGGCAGGTGCAGCCGGTGAATTCCTCGACGTGATAGACGATCAGGTCGTTGCCATCGGACTGCACGGGGAAGTAGCCGTACACGACCTTGGGCTCGAGGAATCCCTCTTCGATCGCCTGCTTCTGCAAAGCTTCGAAGACCGGCCGCGCCTTTTCCTCGGTGAGCTTCGCAAACTCGTCGGGCGTCAGTTTGCCCTGGGTGAAGCCCCACTGCCCGCGGAAGAGCGCCAGTTCATTGATGTACGGAAAGATCAGGCGCGGCGAGAGATCCGCGACGACGCGACGGCCCCAGAAGGGGGGCAGCGGAACGGGGTTGTCGCGCGCGGGAGGTTTAGCTTCGGCCGCATCGGCCGCCTTGGGCTTCACGGCGCCGGCCCGAAGCTTCTTGCGGTGCGCGGAGCGCTCCCGCTGCTCGGTGCGCACGGCTTCCACCTGACCGACCGCGATCTTGTCCATCATATGCAGGCCTTCGAAGGCGTCCCGGCAGTACAGGAGCGGGCCGCGGTAGAGGCTGGCCAGGTCATCTTCGGCGTAGTCGCGGGTGAGGGCGGCGCCGCCAAGCAGCACCGGCGCGCTCACGCCCTGGGCGTTAAGCTCTTCGAGGTTCTCTCGCATGACGGCCACGCTCTTCACCAGCAGGCCCGACATGCCGATCGCATCCGCCTTCTTCTCACGCCAGGCCTTGAGGATGTCCTGCACCGGCTGCTTGATGCCGAGGTTGTAAACGGTGTAGCCATTGTTGGTGAGGATGATATCGACCAGGTTCTTGCCGATGTCGTGCACGTCTCCCTTCACCGTGGCGAGGACGATCCGGCCCTTCGACTGACCCTCCACCTTCTCCATGAACGGCTCGAGGTGCGCGACCGCGGCCTTCATCGTCTCGGCGCTCTGGAGCACGAAGGGAAGCTGCATCGTCCCGTTGCCGAACAACTCGCCGACCACCTTCATCCCGTCCAGCAGGATGTCGTTGATGATCTTCAACGGCGGATATGTCTGGCGGGCTAGTTCCAGGTGCACGATCAGATCGCGTTTTTCGCCATCGATGATGTGGCGCTTGAGCTTCTCCTCAATCGACAGGTCGGCGTACGGCTGGGCCGTCTGCTGCCTGGCGGCGCCCGTGGCGTCATCGGGAAAGAGAGAGATGAAGTGGGTGAGCGGGTCGAAACCTTCACGACGCCGGTCATAAATGAGTTCCATCGCCGCGTCCCACTGCTCGGTGGGGATGCGGTTGCTCGGGAGGATCTTGGAAGCATGCACGATCGCGCCGGTTAGGCCGGCTTCGCGCAGCTCGTGAAGAAACGCGCTGTTTAGCACGACGCGGGCCGATGGCTTCAGTCCAAAGCTGACGTTGGAAAGGCCCACGACCGTGTGACAGCGCGGCAGCTCCTGGCTGATCCGCCGGGTTCCCTCGATCGTTTCCAGGGCGTTGCGTCGGTCTTCCTCGATGCCGGTGGAGATCGGCAGCACGAGCGGGTCGAAGAGCAGGTCTTCGTCGCGCAGCCCGTACTTGTCCACGGCCAGATCGCGGATGCGGCGGGCGATTGAAATCTTGCGCTCGGCGGTGCGGGCCATCGCGTTGAGCTTGTCCTCGTCGATCGTGCCCGCGACGACGGCCGCGCCGTACTTTCTGGCCATGGCGCAGATGTGGGCGATGCGCTCCTCGCCATCCTCGAGGTTCATCGAGTTGAGGATGCAGCGCCCGCCGGCCAGCTTCAGGCCCGCCTCCATGACGGCGGGGTTGGTGCTGTCGAGCATAAGGGGCGCGTCGAGGGAGTTGACGTATCGGAAGACGACCTCGTGCATGTCGCGGACGCCGTCCCGGCCGACGAAATCGACGCAGACGTCCAGGACGTGCGACCCGTCGCGCATCTCATCGCGGGCCATGGAGACCAGCCCGTCCCAGTTGTCCTCCTGGAGGTGGCGCTTGAACTGGCGCGAGCCGTTGGTGTTGGTCCGCTCGGCGACGATCAGGTAGCTGTTGTCCTGGCGGATGTCCTGGGCGCTGATCAGGCTGGAAACTTGCGGCTTGACGACCACCGTGCGCGCTTTGGGCGCGCGTTCGCCGACCGCCTCCACCAGCATCTCGAGGTGCGCCGGCATCGTGCCGCAGCAGCCGCCGACGATGTTCACCCCGAAATCCTTGACGAAGCGCATCATGCCCTTGGTGAAGTCGGGCGGCGTCATCGGGAAGTGGCCCTTGCCATGCTCGTCGATGATCGGCTGGCCGGCGTTGGGCAACACGCTGACCGCGCGGGGCCAGTTCTCGGCGATGTAGCGCATCGTCTCGGCCAGCTCGAAGGGGCCGAAGGCGCAGTTCAAACCCAGGACGTCGATCTGATCGAACGGGATGAACGTCGAGACGAACCCGGAGGGGTCGGTGCCGGCGATCATCGTCTGGCCGTTATTGAAATCGAAGGAGGCCTGCACCATGAGCGGCAGGCGCACGCCGGTCTCTTTCACGACGCGTTCGATCGCCGACAGGATGCACTTGATGACGAGCGGGTCCTGCTGCGTTTCGACCAGCAGCACATCCGTGCCGCCGGCGATCAGGCCGCGGACCTGCTCGGCGTAACTGTCCTCCATCACGTCCCAGGTGGCGTGGCCGAGCGTGAGGTTCTTGGTGCCGGGTCCAATCGAGCCGACGACGTATTTGGGACGATCGGGGCGTTCGAATCGATCGCAGGCGCGTCGGGCGATCTGGGCGGCGACCTGATTGTTTTCGAACACCCGATCGGCCATGCCGGCCTCGGCCATCACGATCTTGTTGGCGCCGAAGGTATTGGTCTCCACCGCGTCGCAGCCGACCTCCAGGAACGCTTCGTGGATCTCCTGGATGATGTCCGGCCGGCTGAAATTCAGGACCTCGGAAATGTTTTCGTGGCCCAGCCAGTCCCGCTGCAAATCCAGCGGGCGCGTCTGGATGTTGGCGCCCATGGCGCCGTCGAGGATCACCACACGTTGCTTGACGAGTTCGAGGAACGGCAAACGCACGATGACAACCTCACATCTCGAATAACGACAGACCGCGCCGGCGGCAACGCCGGTATGGCCTGCTCTAAACCGCAATTCCCATGGTATGTCGGCCGCTTTTGGCCGGGAAGTTGGATCGAGAGGCGATTGTAGGGCCCGCCGTGCCGTCAGTTATTGGCGCTCGGGCATTATCGGACAGCGGTCAGCAGGATGACCGCGTGGGCGGCGATCGCCTCGCCATGGCCGATCGCGTCGCACCCTTCGTTGGTCCCGGCCTTGATGTTCACCGCGGTCGTTGGAATTTCCAGCATGCCGGCGAGCGACTCCGCCATCCGTTGCTTGAACGCCTTGAGCTTCGGGCGCTCGGCCAGGATCGTGACGTCCACGTTTGACGGCCGGTACCCCATCTTGATCACCTGCCGTAGCGCCGACTCAACGAAGACGCGACTGGCCGCATTTTTCCACCGCGGATCGGTGTTCGGGAAATGCTCGCCGATATCCCCCTGGCCGATCGCGCCCAGCAGCGCATCGACCACCGCGTGGGCAACGACGTCGCCGTCGCTATGGGCGACCGGGCTGATTCCCTCAGCCACGTTCACGCCCGCCAGCACAAGGACGCCGCCATCCTGAAGACGGTGGAGGTCGTAGCCGTGACCGATTCGGAATGGAATGGGGGAAGTCTCAGCCATAATTTCGTGGCACGGGCGGCGAGCCGCCCGTGTGATTTGGGATCAGACACGGGCGAGGCGCCCGTGCTACAGCGAGCCTACAAATCATATTCCTTGATCTTGCGATACAGCGTCCGCTCCCCGATCCCCAGAATCTTCGCGGCTTGTTCGCGATTGCCGTGGACAAGCTTGAGCGTGTTGCGGATCAATTCCTTTTCCGCCTGCTCGATACTGATCCCGACCAGGTTGTTCATTCCGCCGACGGCCTCGCCGGACGCCGGGCGAATCTCGGGAGGGATCGAATCGACGGTGAGGTTCGAGCCGGCTGAGAAGACGACCATCCGGTCGATGACGTTCTTCAGCTCCCGCACGTTCCCGGGCCATCCGTAACTCATCAGGATCTGCCGGGCGTCGGGGGTGATGCCGTCCACCTGCTTCTCATACCGGCGTGCGGCCTGCTGCATGAAGTAATGGATGAGCAGGGGAACGTCCTCGCGGCGCTCGCGGAGCGGGGGGATGCGGATCGTGATGCCGCGGATGCGGAAGAACAGGTCTTCGCGGAACTGCTTCTCCGCGACCAACTCGTCGAGCCCTTTGTTGGTCGCGCTGATCAGCCGAACGTCCACCGTGATCGGGTCGTTGGAGCCGAGGCGGACGACCTCCCCGTTCTCCAGCACGCGCAGGAGCTTGGCTTGCATGGCGGCGGGCATGTCGCCGATTTCGTCCATGAAGAGCGTGCCGCCGTCGGCGTGTTCGAAGCGTCCTTCCCGCTCGTTGGTCGCGCCGGTGAATGCTCCGCGGACATGGCCGAAGAGCTCATCCTCGAGAATGTTCTCGCTGAGGCCGGCGCAGTTGAGGGCGACGAGCCGGCCCTTGCGCCGTTTGCTGTGATTGTGGATGGCGCGGGCGACGAGTTCCTTACCGGTGCCGTTGTCGCCGAGGATCAGGACGGGCAGGTCGGTCGGGGCGACCTGGCGGGCCGTTTGGATCACTTGGCGCATGCCCTCGCTGGTCCCGATGATCCCTTCAAACCCATGCGTGTCGAGCTGTTCCTGCAACTGGTGTTCGAGTTGCTGGTTTTGCCGCCGTAGGGCGGCGTGGTCGGCGGCGCGGTTCACCTGGGCGCGAAAATCCTCCAGGTCGAGGGGTTTTTCGATGAAATCGAAGGCCCCGAGATGCATGGCCTCCTTGTAGGTTTTCACCGCGCCGTGTGCGGTCACGAGGATGACGGGGGGCGGCGGGTTCTGCTGCTCCGCGGCATGCAGGACTTCCAGGCCGTCCCGGCGGCCTTCCATGACCAGGTCGGTGACGACCACATCGAACCGCTTGTGCTCCAACTTGTTGCGCGCTTCGGCCAGGTCATACGCCAGCTCGCAGCGATGGCCCTGGCGCATCAGGGCCTCACACATCACCTGTGCGTGGTCGCGCTCGTCATCAATGACGAGGATGTTGGACTTGGGGGTCTGTGCTTCAGCCATAGCGAGCGGCCGGCAATCGTAGCGGTCGTTAAGGTTCGGTCAAAGTGCTCAAAGTGGGGGTTCGTCGCAGGGGTGGATGGACGACCGGTCGGGGTGATGGCAGGTTAGTTCATCGGAAGGGCGATGGAGAAATCGGTTCCTTTCCCGACTTCGCTCTGCACGCTGATGCGCCCGCCGTGCTCTTCGACGATGCGTCGTGAGATGGCAAGTCCCAGCCCGGTCCCGCCGCTCTTGGTGGAGTAGTAGGCCTGGAAGATCTGCTCGATCATCCGCGGCGGGATCCCGCGCGCGGTATCGATGACGTCAATGACCGCCTTGCCGTCGCGTTGCTCGGCCGAAAGGATAATCTCGCCACCCGCCTCGGGCATCGCCTGAAGGGCGTTGATCAGGAGGTTGAGCAAGGCCTGCTTAATGAGCCGTTCGTCCAGGGGGACGACGAGCGGCATCGGCGTTTTGCGGATGCGAAGTTGCACCCGCTGGAGTTGGGCCTGGGGGTTGAAGAAATCAGCCAGCTCTTCGAGGAGCCGGTTCACGTCGCACGGTTTTCGATCCAGCTCGATCTTGCCGGCGTAGCGGAGGAACTCATCGAGGATGTCGCGGAGACGTGCGGTTTCCTTCTGCACCGTCCCCAGCCGGTTGACGAGTCGCGTGTAAGCGGGAACCTGTGGTTCCAGGTCTTCGCGCAGCAGCTGGAGGTTGAGCTGGACGGTGGAGAGAGGGTTCTTGATCTCGTGCGCGAGGCCACCAGTGAGCGTGCCCAGTTCCGCGAGACGCTCCGCCTGGCGGGTGCGCTGCTGGAGACGTTCGTACCGGCGGTAAACGACCGCGGCCGCGGCGCCTGCGATCAGGAGCGCGCTCGACCAACCCGCCAGAAGCCCCCAGAAAAACCGGACCATGGGCAGGCAACGTACGAGTTGCCGGGAAAAATGTACATGGTTCCCATGCTTTACGCGCGCAAAGAGAGCCCAGCGACTTGCCTGCACTGATCGAAGTCGAAGCGTCGAGGGACGGCGGGGTTTGCGTACCGCGTCACCGCGCAACTCAAACCGCGACGTTGCCGTTGCCGTTGGCGACGGGCATCGCGAGTCGTTTCACATGCTGGGCGGAAAGTCCTTTGGCGCCGCGCATGATCTCGTACTCCACTGACTCGCCGTCTCGCAGCGAGCGGAATCCATCCCCCTCAATGCTGCTGAAATGGACGAAGACGTCTTCTCCCTGCGAACTGACGATGAACCCGAAGCCCTTCTTCGAGTCGAACCACTTGACTGGACCGGTAGGCATGCGTCCTCCGGAAAGAATCTGCCCTTGCGACTTGAAACCCTGGTCGCGGCCACGCACCAGCAAGAAATGTTCCCAGGCTGCTGACGACGTGGGCCGCGGCCCGACGCGATCAACTTATACCTCGGCCCGGAATAAATCCAGCAATTTCCCGGACATCAGCGGTTTGATCGTGACGCAAAAGCTGCGCGAGCGGATGGGTCCCAAGGCGCCGATCATCCTTCTCAGCGGCGATAGGTCGATGGAGACGCTGAATTCGCTGCCGCACGTCGGGGCAACCGACTTCTTCAGCAAGCCGGTCAACTCCTCGCAGTTGATCGAACGCCTTCGGCTGGGTGTCGCGCCCGCCTGACCGGTTCCTCGTGGCCCTCACGGCTCGGGTAATTTCCCGCCGCTGGCCGTCCCCAGGACCCCATTCACGTATCGCTCCGCCAGCTCGACGTAGTGCCCGCTCAGCCAGCGCATGTAGCGAAGCTCTTCATCTTTGATCGGCCGGGCGATCCTTCCCGGCACGCCGATGACGAGCATGCGGTCGGGGACCACCATCCGCGGCGGCACGACCGCGCCGGCGGCCACCAGGCACTCGCTGCCGATCCGGCTTCCACCGAGCAACAGCGCTCCCATGCCAACCAGAGACCCGCGCCCGACGAACTCGCCGTGAACGACCGCACGGTGGCCGATCGTCACGTCGTCCTCGATCACGTTGGCGACGCCGGTGTCGCAATGGACGACCGCCCCATCCTGCACGTTGACGCGCCGGCCGATCGTGACGGGGGCGACGTCGCCGCGAACGACCGCGTTGAACCAGAAGCTCGCCAGCTCGCCGATCCGCACGTCTCCGGTGAGCGTGCAGTTGTGGGACAGGAAATAGCCTGCCGGCGTACGCGTGAAGTGCTTCATCGCGACGATCTTAACGCGCCCGCGTGCGCCGCGTCGCGACGCGCGGACGACACGCAACGGCCGCGGCCGCGGCCGGGTAATGTCTGCATGGGTGCTATCCAAGTGCGGCGGACAACGTGGACGGACACCCTGGCTTGTATCTCCATCGCAATCGGGCTGGCGGGGCTGGGTGCGAAACCCATCCGCGCAGCCGCGGAACTTGCCGCGCCAACCACCGTGCCCGCGGGTGAGGCGCGGACCGACGAGCAGCAATTCAATGCGGTCGCGGCCGCGCGGACGCGAACCGAGTTGGCGCTGCGCGACCTGCGCAAGCTGCTCCAGGCTAACCATGCCGCCGGTGGTGACGTCGAGACTCCCGCGCTGCCCCGGCCCACGGCGCTGATCCAGAGCCAGAAGGCGCTCGATGCCGAGCAGCAGAAGCCCGCGGCGGAGCAGGTGAAGGCGCGCATCGATGAACTGGGCGCGCGGACGGCGGCGCTCTCGCAGGTGTTGCGGAAGTACGCCGATTCCAGCAAGGCCGTTACTTCCGCGTTGAATGATGGGGCGGCGCAGTACGCCGCGATCGCCGCGGCGATGCGGCAGGTGGTGGTGCTTGAAGGGTACTGGAAGCAATTGCGGATGGAGCTGTCGTCAGTCGAGGAGTCGTACGCCGCCTTGGCCGAGCGCGCGGAATCGACGGCCCGTCGATGCCGCACCGCACTGGACGCGCAGCGGACGGCCCAATCGGAATGGGAAGCGGCATCGAAAAAGCAGTCGGCGGATTCACCCGCGGGAAAATAATTTGCACGTCAACGCTTCCTGCTCAGAGCTGATCGTGAAATGATAGCGGGCGACGCGCCCATCTCTTATCGCCAATACCCGTGCACCCACACCCAGGCGTGCGGACGACGGACCCAGTACCCGCGCACGTAAGCGGCTGACGGGTACGGTCGAACCTCGACCACCTCATACCGGGGCGGGGGCGGCGGGCCGTCGTAATAGCGATCGGCGTAAACTTCGTCTGGCGGTGGAGGCGGCGGATAATCCCGATACTCCCGTTCGCTGTAGCGGCGTTCGGCCTGCTGCTTATCCACCTCGTTGCCGATCAACGCGCCGCTGAGCGCGCCCACCGCGCCGCCGATCGCGGCGCCGCCGGCGGTATTGCCGTGGGAGTTATGTCCGATAATCGCGCCGATCCCCGCGCCCGACGCGCCACCGATGAGCGCACCATTGCCTGCGTTGGTCGAGCAGCCAGCCCCTGCGACTGTCATGGTACCCAGCGCCATTCCGATTAGGAGTTTTCGTGTAAACATACGACCTCAATTCATCGAAAAACCGGGCCGAGAACTTGAACCACGGCCCGTATAGTTCAGACAAGTAAAAGCGATTGAGGTTTGCGGTTGCCAAACGGCCTCATCGCATGGGGTTACGACGGGCGGGCCGCCATGCGCGGGAAAGAATGCGTTGCGAGTTGGCGGATGGATTCCAATTACTGGGGATGCCTGGCGCCCCGTCGCGTCGTGTGATCCGCTTCATGGAGATCACAGTTTTCAGCCGAAATGGCCTCTATCGGAGTCGAACCGATACGCCCTTGCGGGCAATGGATTTTGAGTCCATCGCGTCTGCCAATTCCGCCAAGAGGCCATTTAAGGCGTGCAGCAAGCTTCGCACGAAAGAATACGTCACGTCCAACGTTGCATCAATCCCCATCGCGTCTGAACGATTTGAATCGCCATGAAGCTGACGGCGCCAGGCAATGTCATTTTTTCGAGTCACGATGTCCTACGTCTCGACGGAAACGCTGTGCAGTCCGACCCACTTCCCGTCCTGCGTGCGGCCGAGCAGGTAGACGTCGACCTCTACTTCGCCGACACCCCCGCGGAAGATTGCGATGTCACGCAGGTTCGTTTCCACCGTTTGACGCAGGGCACGGACGCGTGTGAGATCGTTGGTCGTCTCCAGCCGGGTGAAAAATCGGTCGAGCGGTACGTCTTCGACCTTTCTGTCTGCAGGAATGTGGTGTGCGAGGACCTCTTTGGCGGATTGCGCGAGCCGCAGTGCATCGACCCACGTGAAGACGTCGAAGGGGCTGTCGGACTCGCTCGGGTAGGTCAGGCCGGCGACGGCCGTCTTGAGCGCATCGGCTTCCGGGATGTCCGTCGGTTCAGCCATGGGACATTGCTCCGGCGTCAATCCCGGCCGTGCGTTAGCGGCCGCGGCGGCGGGACGTAGGTCCGGTCTACCTTCACCTTCAGGCTTTGAGCGATGGCGGAGGAGAGTCGATCGAAGAAGTGGTAGCCGGTGTGTCGCTCGATCTCCGCGACGCTGGTGCGGAAGCCGGCCCACTGCTCATCGATTGCCTCCTGGTCGTTGGGCATGTCGACGGCGATCACGCGCGTGTCGGCGGTTATCTTCGCCAGGTCGTCCTCGCCCCCTTCTTCGGGAATGACGACCACCACCTTCCAGCAGTCTGCCGGCACGGTCACACGCCCGCCGGCGATCGTGTCCCGATACCCCAGGTTCCCGCGTCCGCCTCGCCCGGCGGGGCCGGAGGTGATGTAGAGCCGCTCGTGCTGCCGCGATACCAGTTCCCGGCAATACATCTCGAGCTGGGCCCATGCTTTTCGATTTTGGTTGGGGGCCTGGGGCACGATGTTGGTCATGACGAAGGTGGCAAAGCTCAAGTCGGTGTTAGCCGAGCGATCGCCGTGGGGGCACATATGCCCTCGGTCAAAGCCGCTGCCCGTGTAGTCGCGCTGCGTGACGCGGTAGTAGCCGGGCGGGAGCGAGTCATCCGGATCGAAGTCGTCCTTCCGCGGCGCATCGCCCAGGTCTGTGATGAGCATGCGCCAACTCACCCAGTTCGGACGGCCCATCGAGTCGTTGTAGCTCAGAGCAAAGTACGGCCTGGGCATCAGGTAATTGTCTTGGTTGAACGGGCTGGTCGTCGCACTGCTCGGGTTCCCCAGCAGCATGTGGGGTGAAACGGAGGCGACTGGATCGCCAGCCGAGGGGTGGTGGGCACGGTAGTAGGTAATTGCGAAGAACGCCCCGACGATCAGGAGCAGGACGACGACTCCGATCTGGGCCTGGCGATTTAACCGAAGGAAGGAATTGAGCGCGAACTGCGCCGCGCGCTCCTCGTCCCTGCTTAGCCCCCCGTAGTCACGACGCCGACCCGCCATGGCGGCAGCATACCAAACAGCGCTGAGTGTTGAGTAAGACCTCCTCCTCAGCACTCAGCACTTTTTTTATCAGCCAGGTTGGGTAGCAGGGGTCTTGGCACGCGCCTCGTCTTTCCACTGTTTGCGAAATCCGCTAAGCCGTCTGAGGAGCGTATCCATCGCGCTGGCGGCGTCGCCCTCCATGGCCGCGCGCAAGGCGTCGAGGCGCTTCAACATCGGAAGGTTCCAGCCAAGCTCTTCCGAGAGGATGAATCGCGCCTTTCCAGTTTGCTCAGAGATTGTGAGCAGGTACGTCGGGCCAGGGATCTCGCGCTGGGCATTGACGCCGTTGGATATGTCAGTCGCACGAGTGAGAAATCCGTCGGCGTCGAGGTGTCCGATGATCTTGAGTGCTTCAGGCGCTGTCAGACGAACGAAATGGTTGAATGGATCGTTCTTCTTCAGCGACATCGGGGCCACATGCAGGACCAGCGTGTAGAACGGCTTATCGACGGGCCCGGCGTACCAGAGGTTCAAGGTAAACGTGTCAACGCCGGCTTTCAGTTGTTCCAGGCGTTTGGCCGTTGCTGAAGTGGGTTGAGTCGCCGATGGAGGCGACGGCGCGTCGGACGCAGCCATAGCCGCGAGCGGCGAAAGTAGGACGACGATGACGAACAGGAGGGATCGCAATTGATAATTCATAAGAAGGCGCCTTGATGGCATTTGCGTTGGACGCAGCTGGCTTCGACTTGTTTCAACGAGCATTAAATTGCCGGGGCCAGACGGTTTCAACCATTTGCGCCCAGCATGATAAGGAATAATGTCTGCTGCGTTCCAGTTGTTCAGGAAGCCGGCCCTTCAGGCGTTGCGTGCGCAATCGAATTGGAGCGGATGGTCGCGTGCCCACCGCCGAACGCCACGCTTGTCGGGCCATACCAGGAGAATCACGATGCCTCGTCTATTCCTCCCCGTACTGTCCGCGATGTTGTTGCTGGCCGTGTCGGCCCATTTCGTGAAGGCGGAATCGACTGCCGCCAAGTCCGTTACGGGTAAGTCCGCCTGCGCGACCTGTTCGGGCGTCACCGATGCGGGTCACCAGATCATGCTCGTTACCAAGGACGGCACACGCTGGGTGCTGGTGGGCGACAGCGAAAGTTACAAGGCGGCCCACAAGGTTCGCGATGACGAAAAGACCATGACCGCGACGCTCGCCGGCGAACCGGTCAAGAAGCAGGATGCGAAGGGGAAGGATTACTTCGAGGTCAAGGTGTCGGACGTGAAGATCGACGCCTGATCGACAAGCTCTGACCGCACATTCTGTTTGCCCGCAGTCGCAGATCGCCGTCCGGCCGTCGCTGTGGCGGCTGTGGCGGTCGTCCGATCGCGCGATGAGTTTTCGCGCGAGGCGAATGGGCTTCACGGTCCATTCATCGACATGGGGGCGATCTGATTTTTTTCTTGCAACCTAGCCGTGAGTTCGCTTAACTGATTTGCCGCTCGGCGTCGGCTTCCATCCCATCTTTTTGCGGAGAGCCGGTCGAGCGCGCGGGGGAGAAAATCCCCGCGGCGTTGGCATCCTCGGGGGCTCGGTGCTTTTATGTCCTGTCCTTGGGGGACCTGCCATGGCTTCGTCGATTGCGCCTTTTGTTCCTCTGGTTCCGACCACCATTTGTTCCGCCTGCGACGTGAGCCCGTTTCCCGTGACCGGCTCCTGCCCCGCGGGGACGCACGGCAGTCCCGTCTTGCTCGCCAACGGTCTTTTGAACTTCAAGCTCCCGCTTCTGTCGAGCAAGGCGCTGGGGACGGGGAGCTTCACGTTCGTGCTGGAGTACCTGGCCGGCGCCGCCGGTGTCACCTCCAGCGACGGGACGGTGGGGCTGAACTTCAACTACGTGCAGAACGCGAAGCTGGTCGCCGCCTCGTCACGACCTCCGCCTTCGACTTCAACCAGAACCTGACCCAGGTCACCAAGCCGCTGGGGAACACGGTCGAGTACGATTACGACGAGCGAAACCTTCGGATCGCGACGCGCGTGGGCGGACCCGCCGGCTCGGTCA